>NZ_AYXG01000103.1 GCF_000564855.1 Actinokineospora spheciospongiae | reverse complement strand
CACCCACCCGGGCAGTTGCTTGGTCGGGCCGCCGGTTTGTGGGGTGGTCGGCCGGGCAAGCACCTCCACCCGCTGGGGCAGTTGGCTCGCAGGGCCGGCGGTTTCGGGGGTGGTGGCTGGGCGAGCACATCCGCCCACCCGGGCATTCGGTCGCCGGGCCGGCGGTTCTCGGGGTGGCCGGCCTGCGTTCAGGACATCCACCCACCGGGTAGTTGCTCGCCGGGCCAGCGGGTTCGGGGGTGGTGGCTGGGCGAGCGCATTCGCTCGCCCGGGCGTTTCCGTGGCCGGGCCGCCGGTTTTCGGGTGGTCGGCTGGGCGAGCGCATCCACCCAGCCGGGCATTCGCTTGTCGGGCCGGCGGTTTCGGGGGTGGTCGGCCACCCACCCGGGCATTGGCGTGGCTGGGTCGGCGGTTTTGGGGGTGGCCGGAAGTCGGGTGGTGGTGTTCCGGGTGGGGCGAGCGGCGTTGAGCGGGTCTAGCAGCGGGTTTTCTCGATCGCGGCCAGCAGGGTCGGGTCCAGGGCGGGGCCGGTGCCCTCGGCGTTCTGCAGGCCGCCCTGCTGCGGGCCGTTCTGCGCCCAGTCGCTCAGTTGCTCCAGGATGCGGCGGGAGGCCGTGGTGGGTTCCAGGTGCGTGTAGCGCTGGCCGATGGCCAGGTCGACGGTGGCGTCCTGGCGTTCGTCGCGGACGAGTTCGGCGCAGGGTTCGATCAGGCTGAGGGTGCGGGCGGCGGGCATCCCCTGCTGGCCGAAGCGGATCTGGGCGCGGCAGGTGAGCGACCCGTTGGTGTAGATCGTGTCGTTGGCCGGGTCGGTGACCTGGGTGAAGCCCAGTTCGCGCAGGGCCTCGGTGACCGCTCCGGCCTGGCGCCGCTGGCCGCTGGCGTTGACCACGCGCAGCAGGCTGCCCCCGGGGGCGGCCGGGGTGGTGCGGTCGAGCGCGTCGTCGGGGAGGGGCTGGCCGAGCGCCGGGGCGGGCTGCCCGTCGGCGGCGGGCACCGGGGCGGGTGGCGGGGCGCAGGCGTTGGCGGCGTCGGCCTCGCTGTCGGAGCCGAGGACCTGGAACCACACGACCATCGCCACCAGGCAGAGGACGGCCAGGAAGATCAACGCGGGCAGTGGCCTGCGCTTGCGGTACGGGGCCTGGCCCCCGGCCGCGCTCAGCTCAACGGCGGCCACGTGCGGACCCTCCCAACGGACCCCATGGCCCCACCCCCGGGCATCGGAACCGGGTCTCCCCGACTCGATCGTCGTTGCAGTTCAGCCTATTGGCTCCGCCCGGATTCACCGCACCCGGGCGAAGGGGTGTGCGTCACCTGCCGTGATCGCCCCGTGCGACGGCGGCGTGGCGCACGGTCACCTCCCGGGTGAATCGCACCATGGGCGCACCCCGTCGACAAGGCCATCGCGGGCACAGCGCCCGATCGTGGCACCCGGTGACGGGTCGGTGACACGGATCGGACACGCCCCAGGGGTGAGGGTGTGCGCGGTCCCGGCGGGCATGGGCTACCCTCTGGCCGCTCCGGTGACCGAGAACCCCACGCCGAATCGATTCCGTCGGCTGGGATTCCGCCGCCACCGGCGAGACCTCCGTCACGCAATGGGCGGGCACAAACTGGGGCCGTGGATCGTTGACCAGCGGCACGACCCACATCCTGAACGACCGCAGGGGTGAATTAGATGGCGACCGACTACGACGCACCACGGCGCAGCGAGGCCGACGATCTCGCTGAGGACTCCCTCGAGGAGCTCAAGGCCCGGCGCAACGAGAACCAGTCCGGCGTCGTGGACGTGGACGAGACCGACACCGCGGAGAGCTTCGAACTCCCCGGTGCCGACCTCTCCGCGCTCTCCGGCGAGGACCTGACCGTCCGCGTCGTCCCCAAGCAGGCTGACGAGTTCACCTGCTCCAAGTGCTTCCTGGTCCACCACCGCAGCAGGTTGGCGGAGGACAACGGCGGCACCTTCGTCTGCCGCGACTGCGCCTGAGCCAGGCTCGGCGCCTGCCGAGAACCCGACTGCGGACGTCAGGAACAGCACGTCACCGGAGCCGGACACCCACTTCGGGTGTCCGGCTCCGGTCTATGTCCGCGAGGTGGAGCGCAGCGCCGCCGCCACCCGCTCCGGGTGCCGGGTGCTGAACAGCCAGTACGGCGTGGGGTCCGCCGGGTCGGTGACCCGCACCCGCACGACCGGGCCCACCCAGCCGCGGTGCACCACGAACGCCGCCGGGTCCAGGTGCGGCCCGAGCACCCGCCGCTTGTCCTTGGCCTCGACCACCTGCACCTCGCCCACGTGCTCCAGCGGCAGGTTCGCGTCGGCCACCAGCAGCTTCCCGTCGCGCACCGCCACCGGGGTGCGCCCGGCCCGCCAGAGCATCAGCACCGCCAGCGGCACGACCACCGCGTACGGCAGCCAGCTCCGCACGCCGGGGTGGCCCATGTGGATCTCTGCGGCGAGGATGCCCGCCGCCAGCAGTGGCAGCGGCCACCAGTACCAGGTGACGTGGAGCCGCTCGGCGTAGGAGGGGTCGACGCGCGTGGCGCCCGAGGAGTCCGTCACGACCTCAGGGTAGTCTCGCCGCTCGTGCCCAGCGTGGAGGTCCTCCCCATCCGGATCGCCCCGGGGGAGCGCGCGCCGGTGGGCGCCGGTGTCGCCACCGCGCTGCCGGACGGGTCGACCGGCGGGCACGCGGTGCTCACCGGGTCAGGGAAGGGGTCGGAGGACTAGTGGGACTGTTCGGACGCCGCAAGGGCGACGCCGGGGGGCGCCGGGGATCGGCGGAGACCCCCGGGGACGACTTGGACGGGGACGACTTCGACCAGGACGACCTCGACGGGGACGGACCCGGCGCGGCCGGGCCCTACGACGAGGCCGACGCCCCGGAGGACGAGTTCGCCCGGCTCGACCTGGGCTCGGTCCGCATCCCGGTGCCCGAGGGCGCCCAACTGCAGGTCGAGATGGACCCGGCGGGGCCGGTGCGCGCGGTGCACATCCTCACCCAGCTCGGCCAACTGACCCTCAACGCCTACGCCGCCCCCAAGTCCGGCGGCCTGTGGAAGGAGGTCTGCGGCGAGCTGGCGGAGCAACTGCGCGCCGACGGCGCCAAGGTCCGCAGCCTGGTCGGCGACTGGGGCCAGGAGCTGGCCGCGACGGCGGGTGAGGTGCAACTGCGCTTCGTCGGCGTCGACGGCCCCCGGTGGATGCTGCGCGGTGTCGTCGCCGGTCCCCAGGAGCTGACCGAGCACAGCGCGAGCGCGCTGCGCGAGCTGGTCCGCAACACCGTGGTCGTGCGCGGCACGCAGCCGATGCCGGTGCGCACCCCGCTGCAGATCGATCTGCCGCAGGCGATCGTCGAGCACATCGCCGCCGCCCAGCAGGGCGAGCAGGGCTGAGGCCGCGCGGTCCCGGGTGGGTTCAGGCCGCCCGGGCCCGCAGCAGGCCTAGGACCGCGGCCCGGCCGAGCGCCGCGCGGTCCACCCCCACGACCTCCAGGCGGGTCGTGCACAGCGCGGCGTTGGGCAGCGCCCGCGCCCACACCCGCGCCACGTCGGTGGGGTGCACCGGATCGTCCAGGCAGGTCGCCACCCCGGCGGGGACGTCGAGGGTCGCCAGTTGCGCCTCGGTCGGGGCGGCGCGGCAGGCCGCGGCGGCCAGGGAGTCGGCCAGGCCGTCGCCGTGACCGGTCCAGGCGCGGGTCAGCTCGTCGGCCAACCACGCGTCGACCCCCGCCACCGCCGACCGCAGCGCGGCCTCCGTCCCGCGGGCCCGGACGTCCGCCGCGCCGTGGGCGGCGGTGATGGCCCCCGGAGCGCCCTCCGCCGCGCCCGTCCAGCCCGGCAGGGCCAGCAGCAGCCCCGCGCACCGGTCCAGGTTGTCCACCGCCCACTCGGCCGCCACGTGGGCGCCCAGGGAGATCCCGCCGACGATCACCGGGCCCCGGCGCGCGGCCTCGTCCAGGGCCGCCAGGTGGGCCTCGACCAGGTCCGGACCCGGCACCGGGGCGGGGGCCAGCAACCGCACCCCGACGGCCGCCAGGGCCTCGGTGAACACCTCCCGGACGAAGTGGTCGTCGGACCCCGTGCCGGGCAGCAGCACAGCCGTGTGACCGGCGTCGGGCGGCTGGGTGACACTCAAGTTCCGATCCTTGTCCTCAGAGGGCCTTAGCACGGTTACGCTGATTGTGCATGGATCGGTGTCGGGGCCGATCCCCACCACCGGGAGCGAGCACATGGGCACCACCACCAGGGGGGACGGGTACTGGCACCGTCTCGTCAAGAAGCTGACCACGGACGTGGAGCAGCTCGACGCGGCCGACCTGTCCGTCAACGCCGAGGCCCAGGGTGCCCGGCGCGCGTGCGACTGCAGCTCCGGTGAAGAGGTGACCGTCTACGGCAGGCTCCGCAGCGTGGAGATGTGCCCGAGGGACGCGGCCGCCACGCTGGAGGCGGAGCTGTTCGACGGGACCGAGGGTGTGACATTAGTCTGGCTGGGACGGCGCCGGATCGCGGGCATCGAGCCCGGCCGCACCGTCAAGGCCAAGGGCAGGCTCGCGGTGCGCGACGGCCGCAAGGTGCTCTACAACCCGTACTACGAGCTGCAGACGGCTCCCTGACGAACACGAAACCGGTGACATGACGCAACCGGCCCCCGAGGTCAACACCGCGGACGACAACCCCAAGAGCGACGACCCCGCGGAGGAGAACACCGCGGCGGACACCGCGGCGGAGGAGGAGCGCCCACCGACGCTGCTGGAGCAGATGGGCGGCGTCAGCGGCCTGCTCTACTCCTCGGTGCCGGTCGTGGTGTTCGTCCTCGCCAACGCCTTCTTCGGCCTGACCGTCGGCATCTGGAGCGCGATCGGGGTGGCGGTGGCGATCACCGTGGCCCGGATCGTGCGCAAGGAGCCGCTGCAACCGGCCATCTCCGGCTTCTTCGGCGTGGCCATCGCGGCGTTCATCGCCTACCGCACCGGCTCGGCCAAGGGCTTCTTCCTGTTCGGCATCTGGACCAGCCTGGCCTACGGCGGGGTGTTCCTGGCCTCGGTGCTGGTCCGCTGGCCGCTGGTCGGGGTGATCTGGTCGACCCTGAACGGGCACGGGCAGGGCTGGCGCCAGGACAAGAAGTCCCGCACCGCCTACGACATCGCCACGCTGACCTTCGTGGCCGTGTTCGCGGCGCGCTACGTCGTGCAGAAGTGGCTCTACGACGAGGACGCCACCGGCTGGCTGGCCTTCGCCCGCCTGGCCATGGGCTACCCGCTGTTCGCGGTGGCCCTGGGCGTCACGGTGTGGGCCGTGCGCCGCGCGCAGGTGCGGCACAAGGAACTCGAGGTCGACGGCGACGACAGCGACGCCGCCGTCGAGGCGCGGTTGCGGGAGAAGTACGCCGACCCGGCGTGACCCGCACTGACCCGTGGGCGAAGGCCCCTGCCCGTGCGGCAGGGGCCTTTTCTCATGCGCACCTCAGGAACCTCCCGTAGCCTACGGTTACGTAACCGTAGGTACGTCGTCTTGGGGGAAGACGCTCGTCGAGCGAGGAGCCCCGCCAGTGACAGCAACCCTCGAAGCGCCGCAGCGCGGCGCGAAGCCCATCCTCGGCCGCCGCCGCGGCGGTGCTGAGCAGGTCGGCGTCGTCCTGTTCGTCACCACCCCGCTGCTGGCCGTCGCCGCCGCCGTCCCGTTCGCCTGGGGCTGGGGCCTGGGCTGGTCCGACGTGGTCATCGGGGCGGTGTTCTTCGTCTTCACCGGCCTGGGCGTGACGGTCGGCTACCACCGCTTCTTCACCCACGGCGCGTTCAAGGCCACCCGCTGGCTCAAGGTCGTGCTGGCCGTCGCGGGCGGCATGTCCCTGCAGGGCTCGGTCACCGAGTGGGTCGCCGACCACCGCCGCCACCACGCCTTCTCCGACAAGGAGGGCGACCCGCACTCCCCGTGGCTGTTCGGCACCGGCCCGATCGCCGTCGCCAAGGGCTTCTGGCACTCGCACATGGGCTGGCTGTTCGACCGCGACCGCACCAACGCCGAGCGCTTCGCCCCCGACCTGCTCGCCGACGCCGACCTGCGCCGCGTCGACCGGCTGTTCCCGGTGCTCACCGTCGTCAGCCTGCTGCTGCCCGCCGCGATCGGCGGCCTGGTCACCTGGTCCTGGCAGGGCGCGCTCACGGCCTTCTTCTGGGCGGGCATCATCCGCGTCGCCCTGCTGCACCACACCACCTGGTCGGTCAACTCCATCTGCCACATGATCGGCGAGCGCCCGTTCAGGTCCCGCGACCGCGCCGCCAACTTCTGGCCGATGGCCCTGATCAGCTTCGGCGAGTCCTGGCACAACTCCCACCACGCCGACCCCACCTCGGCCCGGCACGGCGTGCTGCGCGGCCAACTGGACATCTCGGCGCGGCTGATCTGGTTCTTCGAGAAGCTCGGCTGGGCCTGGGACGTCCGCTGGCCCACCCCGGCCCGCATCGCCAAGCTCCGCGCCCCCGCCTGACCCCGATCGATGTCGGGGTGACCTCCGCTCGCGGCCGCCGGATCACCCGACCCCGATGTCCGGCCCCCTGGGTGGGAGCATCCAGGGGGCCGGATTCGTTTCGCCGCCGATCCCGATCGCGCGGTCAGCGGGTCCGGCAGACGGGCAGGCGGATTCGTCGGGAAGGTCGGCTGAGATGAGCTACACCGCGATGGCGGTCCGAGAAGGCTGCTTCTGGGTCGTCGACGTACCCGCCGTGGGACGCACACAGGGGCGCACCGCCGCCGAGGCGCGGGAGATGGCTGCGGACCTCATCGCCGCCATGGCCGATGAGGACCCCGCAGGCATCGACCTGACGATGCAGTTCGCGTCGGGAACGCCCAGCTCATCTGGATGAGCCGTCCTGCGTGGTCGCCGCCGCACCCGCACGTGGTCCGGGTGCTGTCTCGTACGGGCCCCGCTCCGGGGCCACGCGCCACCGGCAGGCACCCCGGCCGCCTCAGTGGCTGAACGCCCGGCGGATCTCCCCCTCGACGTCGGCCGAGGCGACGAACAGCAGCTCGTCCCCGGGCTCCAGCGGGTCGTCCGGCTGCGGCACGATCACCCGGCCGCCGCGTAGGATGGTGACCAGGGCGGCGTCGCGGGGGAGCTTCACGTCGCGGACCGGGCGCCCGGCCCACCGCGTGTCCGCGGGCAGGGTCATCTCCACCAGGTTCGCCTGGCCCTGGCGCAGGGTCAGCAGTTGCACCAGCCCGCCGACGCTCACCGCCTCCTCGACCATCGCGGCCAGCACGCGCGGGGTCGACACCGCCACGTCCACGCCCCAGGCCGAGTTGAACAGCCACTCGTTGGCCGGGTGGTTGACCCTGGCCACCACCCGGCGCACGGCGAACACCGTCTTGGCCAGCAGCGACACCACCAGGTTGACCTTGTCGTCGCCGGTGGCGGCGATGACGCAGTCGCACAGCTGCAGGCCCGCGTCCTCCAGCGAGGCCAGCTCGCAGGCGTCGGCGAGGACCCACTCGGCCTGCTCGACGGTGTGCGGCTCGAACTGCTTGGCCTCGCGCTCGATCAGCATGACCTGGTGCTCGCCCGCGATCAGCTCGGCGGCGATGGACCGGCCCACGGCCCCGGCCCCGGCGATGGCGACCCGCATCAGTGCCCCTCCTCCGGTGCCTGCGCCGCCGCGGCGGTCACGTCGCTGATCGTGCCGGACAGCGTGGCGACGTACACCTGGTCGTCGGCCTGGATGACGGTCTTGGTCTGCGGCAGCACGGCGGTGCCGAAGCGCATGATGAACGCCACCCTGGCGCCGGTGGTCTGCTGGAACTCGCGCACGGTGTGCCCGACCCAGCCCTCGTCGAGGGGCACCTGGAGCAGGGCGACCTTGCCCGTGGGGTCCCGCCAGGCCGAGCCGACGCCGTCGGGCAGCAGGGTGCGCAGCAGCCGGTCGGTGGTCCACGGCACGGTCGCGACCGTGGGGATGCCCAGCCGCTCGTACACCTCGGCGCGCTTGGGGTCGTAGATGCGGGCCACGACGTGCTCGACGCCGAAGGTCTCGCGGGCCACCCGGGCGGAGATGATGTTGGAGTTGTCGCCGCTGGAGACCGCCGCGAAGGCGCCCGCCCGCTCGACCCCGGCCTCGATCAGCACCTGCCGGTCGAACCCGGGCCCCACCACCTGCTGGCCGTGGAAGTCGGACCCCAGCCTGCGGAAGGCCTGCGCGTCCTTGTCGATGACGGCCACGGTGTGGTCCAGCCGCTCCAGGGCGGCGGCCATCGAGGCCCCCACCCGGCCGCAGCCCATGATCACCACGTGCACGACCATCCTCCTGTCGGAAAATCTGGAAACGGACACCGTCGCGGGTGACTGCGACGAACCTACCGGTGGCTGGTCCGAAACGGTGACGGGACCGCCTACGCTGTGACCCCGTGTCCAAGTTCTCCACGGCGGCGAAACGTCTGGTGGTCGGCAGGCCGTTTCGCAGCGACCGGTTGGCCCACACGCTGCTGCCCAAGCGCATCGCCCTGCCGGTCTTCGCCTCCGACGCCATGTCGTCGGTGGCCTACGCCCCGGAAGAGATCTTCCTGGTCCTGTCCGTGGCGGGCCTGTCCGCCTACACCATGGCGCCCTGGGTGGGGGTCGTGGTGGTCGTCGTCATGCTGACGGTGGTGGCCAGCTACCGGCAGAACGTCCGCGCCTACCCCTCCGGCGGCGGCGACTACGAGGTCGCCACGGTGAACCTGGGCAAGCGGGCCGGGCTGACCGTGGCCAGCGCGCTGCTGGTCGACTACGTGCTGACCGTGGCGGTGTCGATCGCCTCGGCGATGGCCAACATCGGTTCGGCGATCCCGTTCGTGGCCGACCACAAGGTGGAGTTCGCCGTCATCGCCATCGTGGTGCTCACCGCGATCAACCTGCGCGGCATCCGGGAGTCCGGCGGCGCCTTCGCCGTGCCCACCTACGCCTTCATGGCGGGCATCATCGCGATGATCCTGTTCGGCCTGTTCCGCGGACTGGTCCTCGGCGAGGACATGCCCGCTGAGAGCTCCGGCTTCCAGGTCGAGTCCGAGCACGGCGAACTGGCCGGGCTGGCGCTGGTGTTCCTGGTCCTGCGCGCCTTCTCCTCCGGCTGCGCGGCGCTGACCGGTGTCGAGGCGATCAGCAACGGCGTGCCCGCCTTCCGCAAGCCCAAGTCCAAGAACGCGGCCACCACGCTGCTGCTGATGGGGGCGATCGCGGTGGTCATGCTGATGGGCCTGATCGTGCTGGCCCAGCTCACCGACGTGCGCGTCGCCGAGGACCCCGCCCACCAGCTCGTCGGCGCCCCACCCGGGTACGAGCAGAAGACGATGGTCGCCCAGATCGCCGAGGCGGTCTTCTCCGGCTTCCCGGTCGGCTTCTTCTTCATCACCGTGGTCACCGCGCTGATCCTCGTGCTGGCCGCGAACACCGCGTTCAACGGCTTCCCGGTGCTCGGCTCGATCCTCGCCCAGGACCGCTACCTGCCCCGGCAACTGCACACCCGGGGCGACCGGCTGGCGTTCTCCAACGGCATCGTCGGCCTGGCGGGTTTCGCGATCGTGCTCGTCATCGCGTTCGACGCCGAGGTCACCAAGCTCATCCAGCTCTACATCGTCGGCGTGTTCGTGTCCTTCACCATGAGCCAGACCGGCATGATCCGGCACTGGAACCGCCACCTGGCCACCGAGACCGACCCGGCCGCGCGCCGCCGGATGCGCCGCTCGCAGCTCATCAACACCTTCGGGCTGGTGATGACCGGCTCGGTGCTGGTGGTCGTGCTGATCACCAAGTTCCTGCTCGGCGCCTGGATCGCCATCGTCGCCATGATCGCGATCTACGTGCTGATGACCGGCATCCGCCGCCACTACGACCGGGTCGCCGACGAGCTGGCCACCGCCGAGGGCGAGCGCGTCTTCGTGCTGCCCTCGCGCATCCACTCCATCGTCCTGGTCTCCAAGCTGCACCTGCCCACCCGCCGCGCGCTGGCCTACGCCCGCGCGACCCGCCCGGACGTCCTGGAGGCGATCACCGTCAACGTCGACGACGTGGACACCAAACGACTGGTCTCGGACTGGGAGAAGGAGAACTTCCCGGTGCCGCTGAAGGTCGTCGAGTCCCCCTACCGGGAGATCACCAAGCCGGTGCTGGACTACGTGAAGCGCATCCGCACCGACAACCCGCGCGACGTGGTCACCGTGTTCATCCCCGAGTACGTGGTCGGCCGCTGGTGGGAGCAGGTGCTGCACAACCAGAGCGCGCTGCGGCTCAAGAGCAGGCTGCTGTTCCAGCCGGGGGTGATGGTGACCAGCGTGCCGTGGCAGTTGGAATCCTCGGAGAAGGTCGCCGACCACGACGTGCTGGTGCCGGGTGCGGTGCGGCGCGGGTTCACCGCAACGGACAAGGAGCCCGGCAAATGACCGACTGGACCGGACGCCGATTCGAGGTCGAGGTGGGCGCCGTCGCCCACGGCGGGCACTGCGTGGCCCGCGCCGAGGGGCGGGTGGTCTTCGTCCGCCACGCCCTCCCCGGTGAACGCGTGGTCGTCGCCATCACCGAGGACCGGGGCGGCTCCTTCTGCCGGGGCGACGCGGTGGAGGTCCTGGAGGCATCCCCGGAACGGGTCGAGCCCCCGTGCCCGGTCGCCGTCCCCGGGGGCTGCGGCGGCTGCGACTGGCAGCACGCCTCGGCGGTCGAACAGCGCAGGCTCAAGGCGGTCGTGGTCGCCGAGCAGTTGCACCGGCTCGCCGGGGTGGACCGCGAGGTCGAGGTGGAAGAACTGGCGGGCGGGCTCGCCCACTGGCGCACCCGCGTCCGCCTCGCCGTCGACCGCACCGGGTACCTGGGCTTCCACGCCCACCGCAGCTCCCGGATCGTCCCGGTCACCGACTGCGTCATCGCCGCCCCCGGCACCGTCGACGTCCTCGTCGGTCGCGAGTGGACACCCGGCGCCGAGCTCGACGTGTCGGTCGACGCCACCGGGCGCACCCACGCCAGCGAACTGGTCCCGGACAAGGGCAGGCGGCGCAGCGGGAAACCGGTGCTGCGGTCGCAGCGCGTGCTCGGCTCGGCGGTCGCGGTGGAACAGGCCGCCCGCCGCGAGTGGGAACTCGACGCCCAGGGCTTCTGGCAGGTCCACCCGGACGCCGCCGACGTCCTCGCCGAGGCCGTGGAGCTGTGGTCCGACGCCCGACCGGGACAGGTCGCGTGGGACCTCTACGCCGGGGTCGGTCTGTTCGCCTCCGTCCTCGCCGGGCAGGTCGGTCCGGAAGGGACGGTCATCGCGGTCGAATCCGGCCGCCAGGCGGCGGAGGACGCGGCGGACAACCTCGCCGACCTGCCGTCGGTGCGGGTCTTCGCGGGCAAGGTCGAGCACGTCATCACCGACCCCGAACTGCCGGACCCGCACGTGGTCGTCCTGGACCCACCGCGCAAGGGCGCCGGGAAGGACGTCGTGACGGCGATCGCCGACCGCGCACCGGCCCGGGTGGTCTACGTGGCCTGCGACCCGGCGGCCCTGGCCCGCGACATCGCCCTGTTCGCCGATCGCGGCTACCGGCTGGCGGACCTGCGCGCGTTCGACACGTTCCCGATGACGCACCACGTGGAGTGCGTGGCACTGCTGGAGAACTGAGGCGCGGCGGGCCTGGCGGTCAGCGCTGCGGGCCCTGCGGCCGGGGCGGGGGGTTCCCGCCCCGGCCGGGGGCAGGCCGCTGCGGCGGTGCGGCGTGACGCGGACCGGGCGGGCGCAGGCCCTGACCGGTGGCACCGGGTTGGTGCTGTGCCGGGCCGCCCGCCGGGGTGTGGTTGGGGTTGCCGGGGTGGTGCGGGCCTGGGCCGCCCGCCGGGGTGTCGCCCACGGGGCCGGGGTGGGTTTGGGCTGGGCCACCCGGTGGGGTGTGGGGGTGGTTCTGCCCTGTGGTGCTGGAGTGGTGTCGGGCAGAGCCTGCCTGCGGGTTGTGGTCTGCGGTGCCGGGCTGGTGCTGCGGGGGGTTTTCCGACCGGGGGTGGCTGCTCGCGCCTGGTTGCCGGTGGGCGTTGCCCGGTGTGGTGCCTGGCTGGTGGGTGGGGCTGCCAGGCCGGTCGGGAGCCGGTGCGCCGGGCTGCTGTCGGGGCGGTGTGTTCGGGCCGGGGCGGTGGACACCCGGGTACTGGGGCGCGGGGCCGCTTCCCGGTCGTGGGCCGGTCTCGGTGGGGTCGGGCGTCCGGTGTGGTGGGAGACCAGGGTGGTGTGGGCTGGTGTGGTGTTGCGGTCCGGTGGCCTGGCCGCCCGCGTGGCGGGGGCCTGCGGTCCGGCTGGAGTCGTCTTCCGGGGACGAGCCGTCCGGGTGCGCGTGCCTGCCGGAGCGCCGGGGTGCGGGGTCCTGGGCTGTGGTGCTCCGGTCGCCCGCGTGCTTCGGGCCGGTGTCGCCCGGGGCGGGCGGCTGGTGTCCTCCGGTCCCGGTGCTCGGTGCCGGGGTGCCGGGGTGGTGTGGTGCCGGGTTCTGGCCGGTGTGGCCGCTGGGGACCTGCGGTCCCGTGGTGGCCGGGTGCGGTACCGGGGGAGTGCCGGTGCTGCTCGGTGCGGAGCCCTCCGGGGCACCGGGGTGCTCCTGGGCGGCACCCGGAGGGTGGGGGGCGGCGGTCGGGCTGTCGGGGACAGCGGCGTTCGGGTCCGCGGCGCCGGGTGCGGCGGGCCTGCCGGGAGCCGTTGAAGCCAGGGGCTGCTGAGTGGGTGGGGTGGGCGGTGGCGGGGGAGGGGCGGGCGGGAGGCCCGCGCGGGCGCGCAGCCAGTCGGGGAGGTGGGCGTCGGTGCGGGGGTGGGCGCGGAGTTCGTCCTGGAAGCCGATCTGCGGTGGTACTCGGCGCCAGACCGGTTCGACGTCGGGTTCGAAGTCGCAGGTGAAGGCGCCGGGTGGTTCGATCTCGTAGACCGCGCGCAGCCAGGTGCCCCGGCCCGGCTCGTACATGGCCTCGCGGATGCGGCCTAGGCCCTCGACCACCTCGAGCGGTGGGCGGATCGCCAGCGGCCTGCCGTCCGGCCCGGCGATCAGCACGTCCACCTCGACGTGCCTGCCCGCCGCCCGGTACTCGGCCCGGATCAGCGTCCAGCCGTCCCCGGCCGCGCGGACCAGTGCCCGACCGACCCGCTTGGTCAGCCGGGGCAGGTCGACCTCGTCCGGCGCGTTCATCCCCGTCCCCCCGGATCGTCCCCCCACGTGCCCGGCCGACCCTACCCGGTCGGTTCCGCCGCCAGTGTCGGGTTCGGACCGAAGGACAGGCCCAATTCGAACGGGTGCCTGCCCCACGCGTCGATGGCGAACCCGGTCAGCGGCCCGGCCGCGCGCAGCGCCACGTCGGTGACCGGGGAGGCGAGCACCTGCCCCTTGGTGGCCACCGGCTGCCGGTCCACCCAGATCGGCGCGCCCTCGGGCACCGGGGATGCCTCGACCACGGAGAACGACTCGCCCTCCGGGCCCGGCCGCACCATGATCAGCACGCACGGGCGCAGCGGCACGTCCCAACCGCCGGTCTCCACCGCGAGGTACTCGCCCCGCTCGGCGGCGGCGCGCACGGTCTCCCCGAGCCACGAGTACAACTCCGCCCGCGCCGTCGGGGTGGCCGCCGCGAACGCCTGCTCCTCGGTGGCCTCCCGCAGTTCGACGCTCTCCCCGATGATCCCGCCGTCGGAGTTGCGGTACCGGTCCATCAGCAGCATCGTCCGACTCGCCAGGTCGACCGCCGCCACCTCCCGGAACCGCCGCTTGTCGATCTCGGTTCGGGACACGGTGCCCCGCCCCAACCGCGACAGCACCCGCCCGGGGTTGTCCAACCGCCAGTGGCTCACCCGGCCGTCGTGGTGCCACAGCGGCAGGTACCCGGCCACCGGCAACCCCAGCGCCACGATCTCCAGTGAACTGCCCACCCGGACCGCGGGCCCACTGACGACGTGCTCGACCCGGTCCGCCCCGGGCTCCCCACCGCTGGCCGCCGCCTGCTCGGAGGGGTCCATCGGGAACTCCGGCGCAGGTTCGGGTTCGCTCCCGCCTGACTCCGGTGCCGGGCTGGGTTCGCTGCGGTCGGGCTGTGCCGCCGCGCCGGGCTCGTTGTCACCCGATTCCGGTGTGGGGCTGCTGTGGCCGGGTTGCGGAGCTGCGCCAGAACCATCGTCACCGGCTTCCGGTGCCGGGTCGGGGTTGCCACGGCCGGGTTGC
The DNA here is from genome assembly GCF_000564855.1 of Actinokineospora spheciospongiae. Lineage (GTDB taxonomy): Bacteria > Actinomycetota > Actinomycetes > Mycobacteriales > Pseudonocardiaceae > Actinokineospora > Actinokineospora spheciospongiae. Next base: position 113,930 of record NZ_AYXG01000103.1, on the reverse strand, counting down.
GGTGCCGGGTCGGGTTCGTTCCCACCGGATTCCGGTGTCGGGCTGGGGTTGGCGCGGCTGGGTTGCGGTGCCGGGTCGGGTTCGTTCCCACCGGATTTCGGTGCCGGGCCGGGGTTGCTGCGGCTGGGTTGCGGTGCCGGGCCAGATCCATCGTCACCGGCTTCCGGTGCCGGGTCGGGTTCGTTGCCTGCGGACTCCGGTTCCAGGCCGAGTTCGCTCCGGGCAGCCTCCGGAGCCGCGCTGGGTTCGCCACCGCCGGACTCCGGTGCCAGGTCGGCATCGCTCCGATCGGACTGCGGGGCCGGGGTGGGCTCGTCGGTCACCAGGTCGTCCGTGGGGTCGGACTCGCTGGTTGCCGGGTTCCCCGCGTGCTCCGGCTCGTCGTTCGCCGGGGCCTGGTCGTTCGCTGGGCCTGGTGTGGGTGCGGGGCTCCCGGTCGTGGAGTCCGGTGTGGGTTCCTGCTCCGGGGCGGCGGGCGATGCCTCGTCCGGTTCTCGGTTTGTGGGCTCCGGTGTCTGCTCGGGTGCCGGGGTGTCCTCCACGGGGGTGCGGCGGGGCTCGGCTCGGAAGCCGTTCCGGAACGTCGTGAGTGCTTCCCCCCGCACCGCCGGGAACTCGGCGTCCGGTGCGTGTCCGTTCGCGGCGGGCGCGTGCTCGGGGCCGGTGATCGGTGCTGAACCGTTGGCGGACAGGTGGCGCGGGGTGGGGCCGTCGGTGTTGTGCCCGTTGTGCCGCTCGGGTCCTGCGGTCGGTCCGTCCGCGTTCCGCTTGGGTGCCTTGGTCCGCCGGTGGGTGCCCCGGACCGGCGGCGTCGGCTTTTCCCGCTTGGAGGTCTCGGTCTCCTGGACCGGGGCGGGCGGCTCCTCCGTGCCCGCCTTCCGCGCCCGATCGGGGTTCCGGGTGCCCTCGGGCGCGTCGGCGGCCTTGTCCTTGTCGGACCGGGACAGCCGCACGGGGCGCAGGACCTGCGTCGGCGACTGGTCCGCCTCGGGCTGGGGCTGGTCGGCCGGGGTCGAGCGCGCGGTCTTGGCACGGCCGCCCGGCTTGGTGCTCTGCTCGGCGTCGGATGGCGGGGTGGTGCCTTTGCCCTTGCCCTTGGTGCGGGCGGGCCGGTCCGTGGTGTCGCGGACCAGCTCCCCCTGCCGGGGGTGCCACGGCCGGTTGCGCCGGTCGCTCGCCCGCGCGGGCCGTGCGGCGGGCGGCGACTGCTTCTCCGGTTGCTGCTTCTCGGGCTGCTGGTCCTCCGGCTCCGAGCCCGCCTGCTCACCGTCCCCACCCAGCACGTCACCGGTCGACGTGGGGAACGCGATGCGCACCCCACCCGGTCGCCACGGGTGCCACGGCCGCGCGGGCCCGGCTTCCTCTGGTTCAACCGGCTCCGGTTCGACCGGCGGAGCGGGCTTCGACTGCTTCTTCTGCGCGGGCGGCAACGCCAACGGGATCGTCGCCCGCTGCCGCACCGGCAACGGCGCCTGCTTCCCGGCCTTCAACACCAGCGGCGGTTTCCCCTCCGCCACCGGCACCCCCTCCGCCACCGGCTTCTCGCTCGCCGCTGACTTCCCACCCGTTGCCGACTTCCCACCCGACGGTGTTCCGCCCGCCGCTGATTTCCCAGCCGATGGTGCCTTTCCGCCCGACGGCGCCTTCCCGCTCGCTGACGTCTTCCTGCCCGGCGGCGGGTTCCCGCTCGACGGCGACTTCCCCTCCGCAGGCGACTTCCCCGGTGGCAGGGACTTCCTGCCCGACAGCGGCGGCACCCCGACCGGGGGTGCCAGGTCCGAGGGCGGTTCCCCGTTCGACACCGGCTCCGCGAGCAGTGCCTCCTCGGCCAACTGGTGCGAATCCCCGAGCTGCACCACCGGCACCGGTTGCCCACCCGGTTGCAGCGCCCAACTGGGCCGCGTCACCGGTTGCTCGCCCACCTGCGGGCGGGCCTGCTTCGCCGAGGTGAAGAACGTGCCCACCTGGGTGGCCCGGATCGCGTTGCTGGTCGAGTTCGCCTGCGACTGCCCGGGGGCGTCGTCGGTGTCGGACCTGCCGCGCTTCTTGCCGATCGCCACGGCCAACCACTGCCGGAACCCCCGTTCCCGCTTGCGGTGCGCGGGCTGGCGGATTCCGAACCGCGTCTTGCCCTCGCCCTCCTCGCCCTGGTCCGGCTCGGGCTCCTCGACCGGGGTGGCGGGGAAGGCCTTGCTCGGGGCGTCGGGGTCGTGGAACGGGTTGGGCAGGTTGGCCGCCAGGAACGGGTTCGGCTGACCGGGCCTGCTGACGCCGTAGGGGTGCTGCTGCTCCGGAGCGCCCGGGTAGGCGGGCGTCTGGGTCGGGAAGACCGCCGGGGCGTTCGACACCTGGTTCGGCGCAGCCTGGGCCGGAGAGCCCGGCGCTTGTGCCTGGCTCGGTGAAGCCTGCGGCACCGGGGTGCCTGCCACCTGCGCTTGGTTCGAGGGTGCCGGGGTGCCGGGCGCTTGCACCTGGTGCGAGGTGGCGGCGTCCGGCGCTTGCGACCGGGCCGCTTGCGAGGCGGCGGCCTGCGCTGCGACACCCGGCGCCTGCGTTTGGTTCGGGAGCGCTTGGGCTGGGGTGGTCTGCGCTGCGGCTGAAGCGCCTGAGGCTGGTGTTGGGTTCGGGGAGGCTTGCGTGGTGGTGCTCTGCGCCTGCGTACCCGGTGCTTGTGCTTGGGCCGGGGGCGCCTGTGGTGTGGTGGTCTGTTCTGGGACACCCGGCGCTTGGTTCGGGGAGGCTTGCGGGGGTGTGGTCTGTGCCGGCGTGCCCGGTGCTCGCGCCTCGTCCGGGAGTGCCTGCGGTGTCGGGGTTGCGGTCGTCTGTGCTGGGTGTGGGGAGCCCTGTGCGGTTGGCGTGCCTGGTGCTTGCGCCTGGTTGGTGGCGGTCTGTGCCGTTGAGGTGGGGTCTACGGTGGGCTGCTGGGGGATCGCCTGCGTGGCAACGTCTTGCGGCGCCACAGGCCGCATCCGCAGGGTCTGCTCGGAGAGCGACCCTTGCCCGGCGGCTTCGTCTGCGGCTGTCTCGGAGGCTGCCTGCTGTGCCGTGGCTTCCTGCGCGGCCTTTTCCCGGGCCGCGGCTTCGCGCTCGGCCGCGCCCATGCTGGGGGCCACCAGGTCCGGGGTCCGGAACGGCTGCCACGACGGTATCCGGCTCTCCCACTCCCGCGGGTTGATCCGGAACGGGCGCGGCGTGAAGTCCGGCCCGGTGTAGTCCTCGGCCGCTCCGGCGGCTGCTTCCTCCGCCGACCCGGGGGGAACGGACTGCTCGGCTCCACCCGCGGCGGCGGCGAGTGCGGCCGCGGCCTCCGGGGTCGGTGCGCTCACCGACATGTCTGCCTGCGGTTGCGCGGCGGTCGGTCCCGCGTCGGCGGGCGGCTCGGTGGGCAGGGTCTGCTGCTCGGCCGATCCTGCCGAAGCGGTTGGGTCTGCCTGCTGGGCTGCTCCTGCCTGTTCGGCCGGGGTTGCTTGCGCGGACGGGATCGGGGGCGTCTGGTTCGCTGCCGGTGGGCTCGCGACGGCCGTGGGGTGCGCGGTGGTGACCGGATCGGTTGTGGCTTCCGGTTCGGACCTGCCTGCTGCGGGAGCCACTGTGTTTTCCGGAGCGGCCGGAGTCGCGGGGGTGGCCGGAGCCGACGGGGTGGCGGGGAGTGCGGTGGTCAGGTCGGCAGGTGAGGTCGCGTTTGTGGGGGCCGTCGGGGTGCTGGGTGCGCCGGTTGGTGCGGGCGGGGTTGCGTTGGCCGGAGCCACTCCGGTTGCCTGCGGAGCCGGAGCCGGAGCCGGAGCCGGAGCCGGGGGCAGTGGCAGTGGCGAAGCCGGGGCCGGGGGCAGTGCCGTGGATGGGGATGGCGGCGGTGCGGGGGTTGTTGGCGCCTGGGGTGTTGCCACGGCAGCCGGGTGGGGCGCGGCCGGTGGGGTCGCTTGTGCGGCAGAAGGGGTTTGCGCCGGTGGGTTTGGCGGAATTGGTGTTGCCGCTGGGGTTGTCACCGCTTGGGCTGGGTTCGTCGGGTTGGTGTGGTGGCTCGAGGCCACCTCGCCCGGAGGTGCGGGAACTGTTTGGGGTGCCGGGGGGTGCTGGGTGTTCGGCGTTGCCGGGGCCTGCGGGGCGGCGCCGGGTGTCTTGGAGGTTGGGTGCGGCTGTGGGGCTGCGCTGGGGGTGGTCGGGCGGGGAGGCGCGGCAGGGGTGCTTCCCGGGTGCGGAAGCCTGGGGATGACCGCCGTTGGCTGCGGCTCTGCGGTCGGTGGGTGCGGGACTTGTTCGGCTGCTGCGCTCGTGGGTTGCGGGGACGCCGTGGGCTGGTGGGCACCCGGTGTGTCAGCCTGCGGTTGGGTTTGCGTGGGCTGCTCGGTGTGTGGCTGGACCTCGCTCGGCTGTGCGGGGCGGTCCGGTGTGGATGCGGCTGAGTGGATCGTGGTGGGCTGCGTCCGGTTGCCCGTCTGCGCGACGGCGTCTTCCGGGGCTGCGGTGGCCGGTGTGGGCGCCTCTGCGGGCTCCTGAGCGGACACGGGAGACGCGATGGCCTCGGTCGGCTGGGCGGACCCTTGCGGGGCGCCAGGCGTCAGGGCGCCCTCGCCCACGGGCTTCGCCGGATCGGATGCCATGGCTGGAGCCGCCTGCATCGCCGGGTTCGGCTCAACGGCTGGAGTGGTGCGCGATGCCGGGACAGGCTCGGCGGTCGGAACGGCATCGGTCGCCGGGTTCGGCTCAATGGCCGGAGTGGCGGGCGGCGCCTGGGCAGGCTCAGCAGTTGGGGCGAAGGCTGCCGCTGAGGCTGGCTCGCTGGCCGGGGCGGCGGGCATCGCCGGGGCCGGTTCGGGAACTGGGGTGACGTGGGGCACTGGGTCCGGCTCGGCGGCCGGTGCGGCGTCTGTCGCCGGGGCAGGCTCAGTGGTCGGGGTGGTGTGCGTTGCCGGGGTGGGCGTGGCGGCTGGTGTTCGCGGCGTGGCCGGTGCCGGTGCCGCGTTCGCCTCGGTGGGCGGCGCGGGTGTGGTTGCTCCCCGTGTCGAGTCGTGCTCGGCGGGTGGGGGTGCCTGAGTCGGCTTGGGTTTTGTGGTTGTGGGGGGTGCTGGGTCGGTGGCTGGGGTCGGTTGTCCGGCCGCTGGCTGTCTGGCCGTTGACTGCCCGGTCGCGGGCGGTTCGGTGGTGGGTCGGTCGGTGTGGGGGTCGGTTCCCGTGGGGAGCTGACCTGCGGCAGGCGGGGTGTGGCCGGGTCGGGGGGACGCGGGGGATTCCGGCTGGTCAGGGGTGCCGGTGGCGAGTTCCTTGGTGGCGCCCTCGGGGATGGGACGAGGGTCGCCACCTTGCGTAATTGGATCACTCGATGTGGTGATCCCCTGCGGGGTGGCCTGGGGGTGGTTCGTCACCGGGTGGAAGGGGGGTAGGTGGGCGAAGCCGGGGTGCACCCTGGCCGTCGCGACCGTGTGGCGGGCCCAGGACCGGATGCGGGTCAGCGGGTGGTCGGGGAACCGCGGGTCCCACTGCGCGTCGTCGGCGAAACTGGTGGTGACCTGGGGGAGGTCGGGGGTGTACGGGTGCCGGACGGTGAGCGGGTGGTCGCCGATGAGGCGGGCGACCGCCAGTTCCCGGGCGTCTCCCTCGGCACCGGTGACCGACTGGAGCTTGAGGACCGCGCTGCACTGCGCCTTGGGCAGGATGAAGCTGCCGATGTAGACCGTCTCACCCGCGCGGGACGGGTGCGGGATGCGCACGATCTGGAACAGCGCCGGGGAGGTGTCGATCAACAGGGCCCACGCCTCGACGAGTGTTCCGCCCTCTGCCGCGCAGGTCAGGGCCATCGCGCGGCGGAGCGCGGGGAGGTCCTCCAGCGGGGCGGGCAGGTCCGGCACCAGGTCGAAGTAGCTGAGCACGACGAGGTCGTCTGACCCGCCGACCTGCCAGGTCGACTGGTCGACCTGCCGGAGGCCGGTGGTGTCGAACGCGATGGGCACTTGAAGAGGATAGGCAGAACGGGTGACGAAGCTGTGTGGATCGGGGTATGTGGGCCACGCCTCGCCGAGCCCCGCCGCCGGACACTCGTATGCTGGATCGAGCCGGCGGGATGGCGGGCCTGCGAATCGACGACAGGACGAGGTGACGACAGGGTGACCCTGCTCGAGTCCGTTAGCGGACCGGCTGATCTGCGACGCATGACCCACGAGGAGCTGGACCGGCTGAGCGTGGAGATCCGCTCCTTCCTGGTCGACAAGGTGACCAGGACCGGTGGCCACCTCGGTCCCAACCTCGGTGTCGTCGAACTCACCATCGCCCTGCACCGGGTGTTCGACTCGCCCGCCGACCCGATCGTCTTCGACGTCGGCCACCAGGGCTACGTGCACAAGGTCCTCACCGGCCGCCGCGAGGCGTTCGACGACCTGCGCAAGCAGGACGGGGTGTCCGGGTACCCGTGCCGGGCCGAGAGCGACCACGACCTCGTCGAGAACAGCCACGCCTCGACCGCGCTGTCCTACGCCGACGGCCTGGCCAAGGCCTACCAACTGCGCGGTGAGCGGCGCAGCGTCGTCGCCGTCGTCGGGGACGGGGCGCTGACCGGGGGCATGTGCTGGGAGGCGTTGAACAACATCGCCGCTGGCACCGACCGGTCGGTCGTCATCGTCGTCAACGACAACGGCCGCTCCTACTCCCCGACCATCGGCGGTCTCGCCGACCACCTGGCCACGCTGCGGCTGCGCCCCGGCTACGAGCGCGCGCTGGAGGGCGGCAAGCGGGTCCTTCAGGGCACCCCGGTCGTCGGGAAGCCGCTCTACACCGCGCTGCACGCCGCCAAGCGCGGCATCAAGGACGTGCTGAGCCCGCAGGCGATGTTCGAAGACCTCGGCCTCAAGTACCTGGGCCCGGTCGACGGGCACGACTTCGAGTCGCTGGAGGGCGCGCTGCGCCGGGCCAAGGACTTCGGCGGCCCGGTGATCGTGCACGCGGTGACCCGCAAGGGCAACGGCTACCCGCTGGCCGAGAACGACGTGCTCGACCAGATGCACCAGACCGACCCGATCGACCCGGTGACCGGCAAGCCGCGCACCTCCAAGGGCACGGTGTGGACCTCGGTGTTCGCCGAGGAGTTGGCCGCGATCGGCGCCGAGCGCGAGGACGTGGTGGCGATCACCGCGGCCATGCTGCGCTCGACCGGGCTGGCGCCGTTCGCCGAGCGCTTCCCCGACCGCGTGTTCGACGTGGGCATCGCCGAGCAGCACGCGATCACCTCCGCCGCGGGCATGGCGATGGCCGGGCTGCACCCGGTGGTGGCGATCTACTCCACGTTCCTCAACCGCGCCTTCGACCAGATGCTGATGGACGTGGCCCTGCACAAGCAGCCGGTGACGGTGGTGCTGGACCGGGCGGGCATCACCGGCCCGGACGGCGCCAGCCACCACGGCATGTGGGACCTGTCGATCCTCGGTGTCATCCCGGGCATCCACATCGCCGCCCCGCGCGACGCGGCCACCCTGCGCGAGGAGCTGCGCGAGGCGGTGGCGATCGACGACGGGCCGTCGGTGCTGCGCTTCCCGAAGGCGACCGTGGGCGCGGACATCGCCTCGGTCGAGCGGATCGGCACGGTGGACGTGCTGCGCAGGCCCGCCGCGGGCGAGTCGGCGGACGTCCTGCTGGTCACCGTGGGCTCGTTCGCCGAGCTGGGGTTGGCGGCGGCGGAGCGGCTGGCCGCGCAGGGCATCGGCGTGACCGTGGCCGACCCGCGCTGGGTTGCCCCGGTGCCGACCGAGCTGGCCGCGCTGGCCGCGGACCACCGCCTGGTGGTCACGGTGGAGGACAGCGGCCGCCACGGCGGGTTCGGCTGGGCGCTGGCCGCCCTGCTGCGCGACCACGACGTGGACGTCCCGCTGCGCGACCTGGGCATCCCCAACGAGTTCCACGCCCACGGCACCCGCGACGAGGTGCTGGTCCGCCTGGGCCTCACCGCCCAGGACGTCGCCCGCCGGGTCACCGGCTGGGCGTCGAACCTGCTGGGGCGCGACCAGGTCGAGGCGAAGGTCTCCGACACGGCCTGACCCGTTCCTCGGGTGCGGTCCCTCGGGGGCCGCACCCTGGTGGCCCTGTTTCGCGGGACCCGGCATAGGGCATGTTGTACCCATGAACGAGACGATCGAACATGGAATCGATCCCGCGCTGGTCGAAGCTCTCTTGGCGGCTGCGGCGCACCCCACCGAGCCCGCCGGCGCGCTGACCACGGTGCTGAACCTGGCCACCGCGGCGGGGCGCACCCCGGCGGGCCTGCGCGCGAGCGTCCAGGCGGCGCACGACACGGCGACCGGGGACCGGGCCCGCCAGGCCCTCCACGCCTCCCTCGACGGCCTGACCGGCCCGGTGCCCGCACCGCGCCCCTACCTCTGACCTCGACCCGGCGGAGGTGTCCTGGGAGGGCACCTCCGCCGGGTTCAGGGGCTCAGCGGAGGGGGCGGGTGCTCCCGTAGGCCTTGGCGCTCACCTGGGCCTCGTACTCGGCGCGCTGGGCCCGGTCGAGGGTCCTCGGGGTGCCCAGCGACGACGCCCGCCAGTGCAGCTCGCAGCCCCACTCCAGCAGCAGCGTCCGGTGCAGCGCGGACTCCAGGTCCGGGCCGTGCGCGATGCCACCGTGGTTGGCCATCAGCGCCGCCGTGCCGTTCTCCAGCGCGTCCAGCACCGCCTCGGCCAGCTCGGGGGTGCCGAAGGTGCGGTACGGCGCCACCGGCACGGTCGCGCCCAGCTCCACCAACTGGTAGTGCACGCACGGCAGCTCGTCGAGCACCAGGGACATCGCGGTGGCCATCGGCGCGTGCGTGTGGACCACCGCGCCTGCCCGGTAGCGGCGGTAGATCCCCAGGTGCAGGTCCAGTTCCGAGGTCGGCGCGAGGGTCCCGTCGACCGGGTGGCCGTCCGCGTCGACCACGGTGACCTGCTCGGCCCGCAGCTCGGCCAGGCGGGCACCGGTGGGGGTGATCGCGATCAGGTCGCCCTGGCGGGCGCTGACGTTGCCCGCCGTGCCCAGCACCAGCCCCTCGGCGGCGAGCCGACGGGAGGAGGAGGCCACCTGTTCGCGCAACGCCCGCAGCACCATGGGGTCGATCATGCCCAATCGGGACGCCCCGGGGGCGGGTGTGGCACGGTTGTGGTGTGCGGATTCTGATCGTGGAGGACGAGGAACCCCTCGCCGAGGCAGTGGCCAGGGGCCTGCGGCGCGAGGGCATGGCCGTCGACGTCGCGCTGGACGGGAACGAGGGCCACGAGAAGGCGACCGTCACCCGCTACGACGTGGTCGTGCTGGACCGGGACCTGCCCGGCATGCACGGCGACGAGCTGTGCCGGGAGATCGTCGCCTCCGGGGCGCTGACCAGGGTGCTGATGCTCACCGCCAGCGACGCGGTCGCCGACCGGGTCGAGGGCCTGTCGCTGGGCGCCGACGACTACCTGGCCAAGCCGTTCGCGTTCCCCGAGCTGGTGGCCAGGGTGCGCGCGCTGGCCCGCCGGGCGACCCCGGTCACCCCGCCGGTGCTGGTCGCGGGCGACGTGGAGCTGGACCCGGCGCGGCGCACGGTGGCGCGCGCGGGCAAGCCGGTGGAGCTGACCCGCAAGGAGTTCGGCGTGCTGGAGGTGCTGCTGGCCGCCCGCGGCTCGGTGGTGAGCAGCGAGGAACTGCTGGAGCGGGTGTGGGACGAGAACGCCGACCCGTTCACCACCACCGTCCGGGTCACGGTGATGACCCTGCGCAAGAAGCTCGGCGACCCCGGCGTGATCGACACCGTGGTGGGGTCGGGCTACCGGGTGCCCGCGTCGGCGGCCGAGAGCGGGGGGTGACGGCCGCACCCCGGCGCGGTCGGGGGCTGCGCGCCCGGATCACCCTGCTCGCCACCGGCCTGGTCGCCGCGGTCAGCGCGCTGCTGCTGTGGCTGGGCTGGCTGCTCGCCGGTGGGGTCGTCGCGTCCGTGCCGTCGCTGCCGAAGGGGAGCACGGTGGTGGTCAACGGCGTCCGGGTCGACGCCGAACGGCTCGCCGAAGCCCTCGCCGACGACGCCCGCGAGCGGGTGCTGCTGGCCGGGTCGGTCGCCTTCGTCTGCGTGGTGCTGGCCACCGCCATGCTGGCCTGGGTGATCACCGGGCACGTGCTGCGCCCGCTGCGCGAGGTCACCGTCACCGCCCAGCGGCTGTCGGTGGAGTCGCTGGAGGAGCGCATCGGCCACCGCGGCGCCCGCGACGAGGTCGCCGAACTGGCCGACACCTTCGACGCGATGCTCGACCGGTTGCAGGCGGCGTTCTCCGCGCAGCGGCAGTTCGTGGCCAACGCCAGCCACGAGCTGCGCACCCCGCTCGCGGTCATCCGCACCGAGCTGGACGTCACCCTGGCCGACCCGGACGCCGACACCGCGGAGCTGCGCCGCATGGCCGACGTGGTCCGCGCGGCCACCCTGCGCGCGGGCCAGCTCGTCGAGGCCCTGCTCGTGCTCGCCCGCACCGACGGCCTCGGGGTGGGCGCCACCGGCCCGGTCGACCTCGCCACCGTCGTCACCGGCGCCTGGCGCTCCACCCGCGCCGAAGCCGAGCGCCGCGGCATCACCGCCACCTTCCACCACGGCCACGCCACCGTCCTCGGCGACGCCGCCCTGCTGGAACGCGTCGCCGGGAACCTGTTGGAGAACGCCGTCCGCCACAACACCGACGGCGGCTGGATCGATGCCAGGACCACCAGCGGTCCGCAGTGGACGACGTTGTCGGTGGCCTCTTCCGGCCCGCCGATCGACCCGGACCGCGTCCCGGAGCTGTTCGAGCCCTTCCGCCGCGGCGCCGTCGACCGCATCGGCACCGGCACCGGCCTGGGCCTGTCCATCGTCCGCGCGGTCGCCAGGGCGCACGGCGGCACCGTCACCGCCGAGCCCGTCCCCGGCGGCGGTCTCCGCGTCGAGGTAACCTTCCCGTCGGTCTGAGCCTCAGCGCTTGGCCACCCGGCGCAACTGGGCGTCGAGGTAGGCGCGGGCCCGCCGCTGCCCACCGCGCTCGGCGATGGCCGATTCCAGGGCCAGCAGGACGCGGCTGACGCGCTCGGCGTCGGCGGGCCAGCCGCGGCGCAGGCACTCGGCGAGCCAGTCGGCCGGGCTGGTGTGCCCGCGCAGGCGGTTGCAGCGGCGGCAGGCGGCGACCTCGTTCTCCAGCCACGACGGGCCGCCCTTGACCCTCGGCACCAGGTGGTCGGTGGTGGCGGGGACGCGGCCGGACACGTCCAGGCCGCACCAGGCGCAGGTGGGGCCGTCCCTGGTCAGGATCAGCCGCATCCGCTCGGCGCGGCCGGGTTGCTGGGACTGCATCAGCGGAACCGGTCGGCCAGGGCGCGCGCGTCGCCGGGGGCCTTGACCTTCGCGTCGTTGTCGAAGTAGACGTGGACGTCGCGCGGCCCGGTGGCCCCGGCCGGACCGGCGACGGTGAACTCCGACTCCACGTCGCCGCCGTCGCGCCAGGTGCGGACCTTCGCGGCCCACTCGTCGAGGGCGTCGTCGCCGTAGCCGCTGGCGTACAGCTCGGTGTCGCCGTGCAGGCGGACGTAGGCGAAGTCGGCGGTCACGTCCTCCAGGCGCGGCCAGGTGCCCGCCGTGTCGGCGGCGACCAGGGCGACGCCGTGCGCGCGCAGCAGGTCGACGAACGCGGCCGTGGTGAAGCCGGGGTGGCGGACCTCCAGCGCGTGCCGCACCGGGCGGTCGGCGTCGGTCTCCGTCCACGCGCGACCGTCCAACCGGGAGTCGTGCGCCTCGGCCAGTGCCGCCGCCTCCGCCGTGCTGCGCGGGAGCTGCCCGAGGAACGCCGTCAGCACGTCGGGTTCGAACGGCAGGTTCGCCGGGGTCTGCCACAGGATCGGCCCCAGCTTCCCGCGCAGCGCCAGCACCCCCGAGGCGAAGAAGTTCGCCAGCGGGGTGTGCGCGTCCTTGAGCCGCTTCATGTGCGTGATGAACCGGGGGCCCTTCACCGAGAACACGAAGTCCTCCGGCGTCTCGTCGCGCCAGCGGGCGTAGCTCTCCGGGCGTTGCAGCGAGTAGAACGAACCGTTGATCTCCACGGAGCCGAGCTGACCGGCGAGGTAGGCCAGTTCTTTGCGCTGCACCAGCCCCTCGGGGTAGAACACACCGCGCCACGGCGGGTATACCCACCCCGACGTCCCGATGTGCACTCTCCCGCCCATGCCCCCATGGTGCGCCACCGCGTGCCGGACCGCTCGACGTGCGCGGGAGCGGGCTCAGGTGCCGGTGAAGATCCGGTCGAGCCGGTAGTCGACGATGCTCGTGGCCCGGTCCAGGTCGTAGGCGCCGATCAGCATCCCGCTGACGAGACCGGCGGCCATGACCGCGAGGGTGTCGGCCTCCAGTCGCGGGTCGAGGTGCGCCGGGACCGTCCCCTTCGCCTGGGCTCGTCCGATCTGCTCGGCCAGTCCCCGGACCAGGTGGGGGCCGAGTGCTTCCTCGTCGCCCGCCTGGCCGCCGCGGGTGACGTCGACGGCGAAGTAGGCGATCTGGACCGCGCACAGCACGCGGCTGCGCTCGTCGGTCGGCAGGACGCCGAACAGGTAGGCCCGCACGACAGCGCGCTCGTCCCCGGTCCGCAGCGCCCGCAGGACGCCCTCCCCGGCGCGCTCACCGCTCAGCTCGACCATCCGCTGCCAGGCGAACCGCAGCATCTCCTCCTTGGTGGGGAAGTAGTACTGCACCAGGTTCATCGAGATGCCCGCCTCGGCGGCGACCGCACGCAACGTGACCGCGGGCAGGCCCTGGGCCGCGGCGATCCGGTACAGCGCCGCCACGATCTCGTGCCTTCTCTGCCGGTGGTCGACGCGCTTGGGCACGCGGTCACTCTGCCATACCCTGGTCCGGCCGTGCACGCACTGTTATAGTGCAGTTGCACCATAAAAAATGAGGAGGGGCTGTGCTGGGGGAGTTCACCGATGAGAAGGCGCGGGAGCGCTACTTCGCCGCCTACGACACCGTGCTGCGGGAGTGGCCCGTTCCCGCCGGGGAACTGGATGTCGACACCCGCTTCGGCACCACCCGCGTCCGGCGGAGCGGCGCGGGCCCCGGCACGCCGGTCGTGCTGCTGTCCGGCATCTTCGGCACGTCGCTGTCGTGGTACCCGCACATCGCCGACCTGGCCGCGCGGCACCCGGTGTACGCCGTTGACACCATCGGCGAACCGGGGCGCTCGACGCAGACGCGCCCGGTCCAGACCCCCGAGGCCTGCGCGGACTGGCTCACCGACGTCCTCGCGGGCCTCGGCCACGAGGAGGTGCACCTGGCGGGGGTTTCCCGAGGCGGCTGGTTCGCGCTGAACCTGGCCGCCCGCTCGTCGGCCGGGCTCGCCGGTGTCACCGCGTTCGAGCCCGCGGGGTTCTCCGTGCTCGGCAAGCGGTTCATGCTCTGGGGCCTCGCCGAACTGCTCCGGTCGCTCGCCCCGCAGGCGGTCCTGCGCCTGACCACCCCCGGCGACCCGGCGGTGCGGCGGACCCTGCGCCCGCTGCTGTCCCGCGGTCTCAAGTACCGGATGCACCTGCCGCCGCAGCACGTGTTCACCGACGACGAGCTGCGCTCGATCGCCGTGCCCACCCGGATCGTCCTCGGCGAGCGCAGCGTCGTCCACCGCTCCCGGGAGGTGCTCGCCCGCTTCGAGGCGGTCAACCCCCGCATCCGCGTGGAGATCGTGCCCGGCACGACCCACTCCCTGTCCCTGGAGGAGCCCGGGCTCGTCACCGCCCGCATCCTGGAAGACGTGGGATGACCTGGTTGAAAGACTGGGCCCCCGGCCGGAAGCCGGGGGCCCAGTGCTGTCCTACCGCGTCACGCCACCGGCACCGAGGCGACGCCCGGGGCCAGGAACGGCTTGCCGTTGACCTTCTCCGAGATGCCCTCGCGGTCCAGGTACGGGGTGATGCCGCCCAGCCAGAACGGCCAGCCGCCGCCGAGGATCATGCACAGGTCGATGTCCTGCGCCTCGGCGACCACGCCCTCGTCGAGCATGATCCGGATCTCCTCGGCCACGCCCTCCAGCACGCGGCGGCGCACCTCCTCCGAGGTCAGCTCGACCGAGCCGAACTCCCAGAGCGCCTGCACCTCGGGGTCGACCGACTGGTTGCCCGCGGCGTCCCAGACGTAGACCGAGGACTTGCCCGCGTCCACGAACTTCTTCATGTTCGGGCTGGCGCCGAAGCGGTCCGGGAACGCGCCGTGCATGGTCTCCGCGACGTGCAGGGCCACCGGGGCGCCCACGAGCTGCAGCAGCACCAGCGGGCTCATCGGCAGGCCCAGCGGCTCGGTCGCCTTGTCGGCCACCTCGAACGGGGTGCCCTCGTCGATCGCCTTGACGACCTCGCCCATGAAGCGGGTGAGCAGCCGGTTGACCACGAACGCCGGGGCGTCCTTGACCAGGACCGACGACTTCTTCAGCGACTTGCCGGTCGCGAACGCCGTCGCCAGGGTGGCGTCGTCGGTCTTCTCGGCGCGGACGATCTCCAGCAGCGGCATGACCGCGACCGGGTTGAAGAAGTGGAAGCCGACCACGCGCTCGGGGTGCTTGAGGCCCGCGGCCATGTCCGTGATCGACAGCGACGAGGTGTTGGTGGCCAGCACGCACTCGGCCGAGACGTGCTCCTCGACCTCGGCGAACACCTTCTGCTTGACGCCCAGCTCCTCGAACACCGCCTCGATGACGAAGTCGGCGTCGGCGAAGGCGGCCTTGTCCAGCGAGCCGGTCACCAGCGCCTTGAGGCGGTTGGCGGCGTCCGGGCTCAGGCGGCCCTTGCCCTGGAGCTTGTCGATTTCGGTGTGCACGTAGGACACACCCTTGTCGACCCTGGCCTGGTCGATGTCGGTCAGCACGACCGGCACCTTGAGCTGGCGGGCGAACAGCAGCGCCATCTGCGAGGCCATCAGGCCCGCGCCGACGATGCCGACCTTGCCCACCTTGCGCGCCAGCGACTTGTCCGGGGCGCCCGCGGGCTTGCGCGCGCGCTTCTGGACCAGGTTGAACGAGTACAGCCCGGCCCGCAGCGGGTCGGTCATGAGCACGTCGGCCAGCGCCTGCGTCTCGGCCGCGTAACCCGCGTCCAGGTCGTTGTCGCGGGCGATCTCCAGCAGTTCCAGGGCC
The DNA here is from genome assembly GCF_000564855.1 of Actinokineospora spheciospongiae. Lineage (GTDB taxonomy): Bacteria > Actinomycetota > Actinomycetes > Mycobacteriales > Pseudonocardiaceae > Actinokineospora > Actinokineospora spheciospongiae. Next base: position 98,810 of record NZ_AYXG01000103.1, on the reverse strand, counting down.
TTCTGCGCGCCCGGGGACGCGCCCTTGGTCTTGCCGTGCACGATGGCCTTGGCGCGCTCGACGGCCGCGTCCCACCCCGCGCCGCGGTCGATCTCGCGGCGGGCCGGGGTGATCTTGCCGTTGACCACGTCGGCGGCCCAGAGCAGCGACTGCTCCAGGTAGTCCGCCGAGCCCAGCAGCGCGTCGGTGATGCCCAGCTCCGCGGCCTGCTTCGGCTTGAGCATCCGGTTCTGCGACAGCGCGTTCTCGAAGATCACCGTCACGGCCGCGTCCGGGCCGATCAGGTTCGGCAGCAGCTGCGTGCCGCCCCAGCCCGGGAACAGGCCGAGGAAGACCTCGGGCAGCGCGATGGCCGCGGTGTTCTCCGACAGGGTGCGGTAGTGGCAGGACAGCGCCAGCTCCAGGCCGCCGCCCATGACCGCGCCGTTGACGAACGCGAAGGTCGGGATCTTCGACTCGGTGAACCGGCGGAACACGTCGTGGCCGGTCTGGGCGATGTCGAGGGCCAGCGAGCGGTCCGCGATCTGCTCCACGCCGGACAGGTCGGCGCCGACGGCGAAGATGAACGGCTTGCCGGTGACCGCGATCGCCGCCGGGTCGGCCGCCACCGCCGCGTCGAACGCGGCGTTGAGGCTCACCAGGCTCTGCGGCCCGAAGGTCGAGGGTCGGGTGTGGTCGAAGCCGTTGTCGATGGTGATCAGCGCGACGGGCTTGTCCAGGCCCGGCACCTTGACCACGCGGGTGACGGCCTTGGTCACGACCTCGTCGGGGAAGGCCTTCTCGGCCTGCTCCTGCGTCAGCATCAGTTGTCGCCCCCGGTGTAGTGCGGGTTCTCCCAGATCACGGTGCCGCCCATGCCGATGCCGATGCACATCGAGGTCAGGCCGTAGCGGACCTCGGGGTGCTCGGCGAACTGGCGGGAGAGCTGCGTCATCAACCGCACGCCGGAGGAGGCCAGCGGGTGGCCGCAGGCGATGGCGCCGCCCCACAGGTTCACCCTGGGGTCGTCGTCATCGATGCCGAAGTGGTCGAGGAACGCCAGCACCTGCACGGCGAACGCCTCGTTCAGCTCGAACAGGCCGATGTCGGAGATGGACAAGCCCGCCCGCTTGAGCGCCTTCTCCGTCGCCGGGACCGGGCCGATGCCCATGACCTCGGGCTCGACGCCGACGAAGGAGTAGCCCACCAGGCGCATGCCGATCGGCAGGCCCAGCTCCTTGGCGGTCTCCTCCTCGGCCAGGATGCAGCCGGTGGCGCCGTCGTTGAGGCCCGCCGCGTTGCCCGCGGTGACCCGGCCGTGCGGGCGGAACGGGGTCTTGAGGGCGGCGAGCTGCTCGACCGTGGTGCCCGGCCGCGGCGGCTCGTCCTCGGTGGCCAGGCCCCAGCCCAGCTCGGCCGAGCGGGTGGAGACGGGGACCAGCTCGGGGCCGATCTTGCCCGCCTTCACCGCGTCGGCGTACTTCTCCTGGCTGCGCGCGGCGTAGGCGTCGCAGCGCTCCTTGGTCAGCCGCGGGAAGCGGTCGTGCACGTTCTCCGCGGTCTGGCCCATGACCAGGGCGGTCGGGTCGACGAGCTTGTCGGCCACGATCCGCGGGTTCGGGTCGACGCCCTCACCCATCGGGTGGCGGCCCATGTGCTCGACGCCGCCCGCGATGGCGATGTCGTAGGCGCCGAAGGCGATGCCGCCCGCGAGGGTGGTCACCGAGGTCATCGCGCCCGCGCACATCCGGTCGATGGCGTAGCCGGGGACGGTCTTGGGCAGGCCGGACAGCAGCGCGGCGGTGCGGCCGATGGTCAGGCCCTGGTCGCCGATCTGCGTGGTCGCGGCGACGGCGACCTCGTCCACCCGCTCCGGGGGCAGCTCGGGATGCCTGCGCAGCAGTTCACGGATGACCTTGACGACGAGGTCGTCGGCACGGGTCTCCGCGTAGATGCCCTTCGGGCCTGCCTTGCCGAACGGTGTGCGGACACCGTCGACGAAGACCACGTTCCGAACGGCGCGCGCGGCTGCGTCAGCAGCGGGTGCGGCCACGAGGGTGCTCCTTAGTCGGGATTGGCTACCGGTTGGTAACACCACTCTAGCCCTTGTTACCCACTGGTAACTACGGCTGTGGCCCTATGGCGTGGGCCACATTCGGCGACCGGAGCCCCAGGAACGCCGCCATCTCGCGCACGGTGTGGTCGAAGAACGCGTCGGCCGGGTCGGCGCTGCCCACCAGTTGGCCGAACAGCTCGAAGCCGATCATCCCGAACAACTGGGTCCAGGTGATCATCACCCGCGCCATCGCCCCCGGGGTCAGCGTCGAGCCCGCCAGTCCGAGCACGTGCTCCACCTGCGCGCGCAGCTCCGCGGGCAGGTCGCCGTCCGGCAGGTCCGCCGCCTCGGCGACGCGCACCAGGGCCAGCGGGATGCGCGCGGCGGGCGCCACGGTGTCGTGCGGGGCGCGGTAGCCGGGCACGGGGGAGCCGAAGATCAGCGCGTACTCGTGCCGATTGGCCAGCGCCCAGCCGCGCACGGCGGTGCACACCGCGTGCCACCACAGCGCCGGTTCCGCCACGGGCTCCACCGCCTCCACGGCCTCGCCCAGCGCGTCGTAGGCGTCGATGATCAGCGCCGTCAGCAGCTCGTCGCGGCTGGGGAAGTAGCGGTAGATGGCCGAGGAGGCCATGCCGAGCGCCCTGGCCACCGCGCGCAGGGAGAGCTGGTGCGCGCCGTCGACCGCGAGCTGGCGCCGGGCCTCGTCCTTGATCGCGCCCGTCAGCTCGGCCCTGGCCCGTTCCCGCGCGGTCTGTCCGGCAGTCATGCGGTCGAGTGTGACATGTGAGAGCGGTGCTCGCAGATGAGAGCACTGCTCTTGACTTCGGGTCGGCCGGGCGGTTCACTGGGAGCACACCGAGAGCAGTGCTCTCGCTCTGGACCGAGGAGACGACCATGACCACGGCGAACGAGAACGCCCAGGCCCGCTACCTGCGCCCCGGCCGGATCGCCCGGGCCCTGCACTTCGACGACGTCGTCGCCTTCCTGGTCAAGCGCGGCGTCAACGTCTGGGGCTCCCGGGTCCTGTCGGTCCGCGGCCGCACGAGCGGCGAGATGCGCTCCACCCCGGTCAACCTGCTCCAGTTCGAGGGCGCCTGCTACCTCATCGCCCCCCGGGGCCACACCCAGTGGGTCCGCAACCTCCGCGCCGCGGGCGAGGGCGAACTGCGCGTCGGCAAGACCGTCCAGAGGTTCACCGCCGTCGAACTCGACGACGCCGCGAAGCCGCCGCTGCTGCGCGCCTACCTCAAGCGCTGGGCCTTCGAGACCGGCGCCTTCTTCGACGGCCTCACCCACAGGTCCACCGAGGACGAACTGCTCGCCGCGGGCCCCAAGCACCCGGCGTTCCGCATCACCACCGTGTCCTGAGGGTCCACACCGGACCTCAGTCCACGACGACCGGCAGGCTCCGCAGGCCGCGGATGCGGAAACCCTCGACCCACTCGGCGGTGAAGTCCGGGTCCGCCAGGCGCAGGCGCGGGAAGCGGGTCAGCAGCGCGGTGAACGCGATCTGACCCTCCACCCTGGCCAGCGGCGCCCCGAGGCAGTGGTGGATGCCGTGGCCGAACGCCAGGTGCCCCGCCGTGGGGCGGGTCAGGTCCAGGGTGTCCGGGTCGGGGAAGCGGGCCGGGTCGCGGTTGGCGGCGGTGAGGGCGACGTGGACGAACTCGCCCTCGGCCACCCCGACCCCGGCGATCTCCAGCGCCTCGCCCGCGTAGCGCAGGGTGGCGAAGCCGACCGGGCCGTCGTGGCGCAGGAACTCCTCGACCGCGGCGGGCACCAGCGCCGGGTCGGCGCGCAGGGCGGCGAGCCGGTCGGGGGCGCGCAGCAGCGCGTGCACGCCGTTACCGATCAGGTTCACCGTGGTCTCGTGGCCCGCGAACAGCAGCAGGAACGCCATCCTGGTCAGTTCGTGGTCGTCGAGGCCGTCCTCGTCGTCGCGGGTGCGGATCAGGGCGGAGAGGATGTCCTCGGCCGGGGCCGCCTGCTTGGCGGCGACCATCGCGGACAGGAAGGTCATCAGCGGGGTGATGGTCTCCGGGGACGGGCCCTGGGCCATGGCGTCGGTGAGCCTGCGGAACTCCACGCGGTCGGCCTCGGCCACCCCGAGCAGTTCGCCGATCACGGTGATGGGCAGCGGCAGCGCGAACGCGGGCAGCAGGTCCACCTCGCCGGACATCCGGTCGAGCAGGCCCTCGGTGATCTCGCTGATCCGGGGCCGCAGCGCCTCGACCGCGCCCGGGGTGAACGCCTTGGTGACCAGCCTGCGCAGCCGGGTGTGGTCCGGCGGGTCCGCGTCGAGCATGTGCGTGTTGCGCGGGGACCCGGGCGGCATCGGCGGCCCGCCCGGCACCGACGCCATCCACCGGGCGTTCGCCCCGGACTTGCGCAGCCGCGGGTCGGCCAGGGCCGCGCGGGCCTCGGCGTACCCGGTCACCACCCAGCCGACCCGGCCGTCCGGGAAGCGGACCCGGTGGATCGGGCCACCCCCGGACCACCGGCGGTAGAACCGGTGCGGGTCGGCGAAGAACTCGGGGCTCAGCTCGGCTGCGGGCTCCACGCCCTCAGCTTGCCGTGGCCCGCAGTGCCGTCGCCACCGCCTCGGCCACCAGGTTCGTCTGCCAGGTGCGGGCGCCGCCCGCGTGCAGGGTCTCGGTGACCGCCTCGACGTCGAGGTCGGCGGGCGGGGTCCAGCAGGTGCGGCGCAGCAGGTCGGGTTGCAGCAGGTTCTCCACCGGCAGCCGGTTCTCCTCGGCGATCTTGCCCAGGGCCGTGCGGGCCGCGGACAGCCGGGCGGCGGCCTCCGGGTCCTTGTCCGCCCACCGGTTGGCGGGTGGCGGGCCGTCGGTCGCGGGCGCCGGGTCGGGCAGCTCGGACTTGGGCAGCTCGGCGGCGGTGCGCAGCGCGCGCATCCAGGTGCCCACCTGCCGCCGCTGCGCCCGGCCCTTGAAGACCGGTAGCTGCAACAGCGCCGACTCGTCGGCGGGGTTCACCGACGCGGCCTGGATGATCGCGCTGTCCGGCAGCACCCGGCCCGGGGCGATGTCGCGTTCGCGGGCGAGGGTGTCGCGGGCCTCCCACAGCGCCCGGATGCCCGCCAGCCCGCGCTGGGTGCGCACGCTGTGGATGCCCGACGTGCGCCGCCACGGCTCCTTGCGCGGCGGGGCGGGCGGGGCGGTGCGCAGCGCCTCGAACTCCTCCAGCGCCCACTCCAGCTTGCCCTGCTCGCGCAGCTCGGCCTCCAGCGCGTCGCGTAGCTGCACCAGCAGCTCGACGTCCAGGGCGGCGTAGTTGAGCCAGTCGACCGGCAGCGGTCTGCGCGACCAGTCGGCCGCGCCGTGGCCCTTCTCCAGGTGGTAGCCCAGCAGCAGCTCGACCAGGGTGCCCAGGGCGACCCGCTCGAAGCCCGCGAGCCTGCCCGCCAGCTCGGTGTCGAACAGCTTGGCCGGGTGCAGGCCCAGGTCGGCCAGGCAGGGCAGGTCCTGGGAGGCCGCGTGCAGCACCCACTCGCCGGTGCCCAGCGCCTCGACCAGCGGTTCGACCCGGTCGTCCACGGCGACGGGGTCGATCAGGAAGGTGCCCGCGCCCTCGCGGCGGACCTGCACGAGGTAGGCGCGTTGCGAGTAGCGGTAGCCGGAGGCGCGCTCGGTGTCCACGGCGATGGGGCCGGTCCCGGCGGCGATGCGACGGGCGGCACGCTCGAGGGTGTCGAGGTCGGCAACCACGTCGGGGGTGCCCTCCGCAGGCTCGGTGAGCAGCACCGGAGCAGGCGGTTCGGACCCGGACGGTCCTGAGGCGGGGGTAGTCACGGCCGATCACCCTACGGCACGGCGACCGGTCACCGCGGGCAGATCAACAGCCGTGTCCGGTTGTGATTCGGCGTCGGTTCGGCGACGGAGCGGTACGCGGGCTGCCAGATCAGCAGCAGTCGTGTGGCTGGGCCATGCCCAGCCCAGCCACACGACTGCTGTTGTCTAGCGGATGACGCCTGCCCGCATCGCGAGCGCGACCATCTGTGCCCGGTCGCCGGTGCCCAACTTGCGGCCGATCCGCGACAGGTGAGACTTCACCGTGAGCGCCGAGAGGTTCAGCGCCTCGCCGATCTCCTTGTTGGACTGACCGTCCGCGACCAACTGGAGCACCTCGACCTCGCGTGCCGACAGCTCACGCGGGGTGTTGTCGGTGCCAGGGACCCTGGTTCCCGTGGCGAGGACCGGCGCGACGCTCGGGTCGGCGTAGACGCCGCCCTCGAGCACCCGGCGGACCCCGTCGGTCACCACGACCGGTGAAGCGGACTTCAGCAGGTAGGCCTGAGCGCCTGCCTGGAAGGCCGACCGCACCGCGTACGGGTCGTCGGACGAAGCCAGTACGACGATCCGCGGCCAACCGTGGCTGCGGAGCTCCGTGACCAGTTCGATCCCGCTGCCGTCCGGCAGTCCGAGGTCCAGGATCGCGAGGTCGCACGGGCCGGTGGCCTGTGCGCGCGCCCTTGCCTCGGCCACCGTGGCGGCCTCGTGCACTGTGCCCGCGCCCATCTGCGTGAGCCGAGCAGCTATCGCCTCCCTCAACAGTGGGTGGTCGTCGACCACCAGCACTGAGAACAGCTCCTCCCGCGGGTGCGGGACCATGTTCGCCGGCAAAGAGCCGGCAGGCGTGGTTCGAACGGCCTGACCTAAGCCGACGGCAGCCACGTCACTACCTCCCTGGAGTCGGTCGTTGCCCCCCGACCGGCACTGGGACTTTCGACCAAACAGCCGCGCCGCCGTTGGACCGAAAGTGGTGTCGACGAAGGCAGCCTAGCCGCCCAAGCGGGTTAGCGGGACGATCAATCGGGTAAGTATCCGAATGGGTTGTGACTGAGGGCCGGTTCGGTCACACGATCGGGTGAGTCTCTGATCGGTGACGTAACGGATTCGACTCAGCACTCGATGAAATGGGGTCACCGGTAGTGCACAACTCCGCCGACGCCCGCGTTCGCGCGCTCCTCGCCCGCTCCCCGCTGATCGACGGGCACAACGACCTCCCGTGGGCGCTGCGCGAGCGGACGGGCCCCGATCCGCGGGCGGCCGTCACCGGCACCGACCTCACCGTCGAACAGCCTGACCTGCACACGGACCTGATCAAGCTGCGCCGAGGCCAGGTGGGTGGCCAGTTCTGGTCGGTCTACGTGCCCGCCCAGTTCGAAGGTCACGCCGCGGTCACCGCCGTGCTGGAACAGATAGAGATCGTGCACGCGCTGATCGACCGCCACCCCGACCACTTGGCCCTGGCCACCACCGCTGACCAGGCGGAATCCGTGTTCGCCTCAGGTCGGACCGCCTCGCTCCTCGGTGCCGAGGGCGGGCACTGCATCGCCGAGTCCATCGGCGCCCTGCGCGCACTGCACCGCCTCGGTGTGCGATACATGACGTTGACACACAACGACAGCATCGCCTGGGCCGATTCGGCCACCGACGACCCGCGGGCGGGCGGCCTCTCCGACTTCGGGGAGGAGGTCGTCGCCGAGATGAACCGGCTGGGGATGCTCGTCGACCTCTCGCACGTCGCCGACACCACCATGAACGCCGCCCTGGACGTCTCCGCGGCGCCGGTCGTGTTCAGCCACTCGTCCTGCCGGGCGGTCACCGACCACCCCCGCAACGTGCCCGATGACGTGCTGGAACGCCTCCCCGGCAACGGGGGTGTGGTCATGGTCACCTTCGTGCCGAGGTTCGTCTCCACCGCCATCGCCGACTGGGACACCGAACTGGCCGAGGCGATGGCCGCGGCCGGGGAGAAGCACGCCGACCTGGCGGCGCGCGAGCGGTTCCTGGCCTCCTGGAGCGGTCGGGACAGGCAGCCGGAAGCCACCTCGGCGGACGTCGTGGCGCACCTGGAGCACGCCCGCGAAGTCGTCGGCATCGACCACGTGGGCATCGGCGGGGACTACGACGGCTGCGCCCGGCTGCCCCGGGGACTGGCCGACGTGGGCACCTACCCCGCCCTGTTCGGCCTCCTGCTGGACCGCGGGTGGAGCGAAGCGGACTGCGAAAAAGTTGCAGGGCGTAACGTCCTACGTGTGCTCCGCTCGGCCGAAGAGGTGGCCCGCGCACACTCTTAACTGGCAAAAGTTAATAACCCGGAGTCATCACCAATGCACAGAGAGCCCCCTGTTCCGCGTGGGCCGTTCGGCCCAGCGGGCCGACAACTGGCAACGGGTAAGGACCCGCGCTCCCCCCGCCCGTGACAGCGTCGCCTCCGGAGCCCTCACCGGACCCGGGGCTCCGGAGGGGAGTGCGCAGTGAGGGCATCGGTCAGGCGCGGGCGGACGGGCCTCGCGGTCGGGTTGGGGCTGGCGCTGGTCGCCGGTCTCAGCACGGTCGCGGCCACCACCGCCACCGCGGCGGACAACATCCTGCGGGCCGACCAGGCGGTCGCCCGCTCCTGCTTCGCCAAGCCCCTGCCGCCGGGCACCCGGGGGGTCGACCGGCGGGAGGTGACCGCAGGCGTCGACGGGCTGCTCCAAGCCCGGCTCACCGCGGCCGCCGCGGGCGCGGGCGACTGGGACCTGGCGGTGTTCGACCAGGTCAGCGGCGCGGTGCTGGCCGCGTCGGCCGGGCTGCGCGACGTCGAACTCGCCGAGGGGTTCGTCGCTGCGGGGCAGAAGCTGCTGGTGCAGGCCTGCCGCTACGGCGGCTCGACCCGCACGGTGAAGCTCGGCGTCGACTTCCTGGCGCTGACCCCGCAGGGCGGCCCGAGCGCCGCCCAGGTCGTGCGGGTGCAGACGCCGACCAAGGCGGACAAGGACACCCTGCTCGGCCTCGACCTCGACGTCACCGAGAAGGCCGACGCCACCGGGGTCGAGGTCGTGCTGGCCGACGACGCCGACCGCAAGACCCTCGCCGACAGCGGCCTGCGCAGCAGCGTCGTCCAGGCGGACCTCTCGGCCAAGTCCGTGGCCAACGCCCGGCAGGACCGGGCCTACGCCGCCAAGGCGCCCCGGTCGGCGCTCCCGTCCGGCCGCACGAGCTACCGCCACCTCTACGACTACCAGTTCGAGGCGAAGGAGCTGGCGCGGGCCAACCCCCGGCTCGTGCGCGCCTTCACGCTGCCCGAACCGAGCTGGGAGGGCCGCGACGTCGTCGGCCTGGAGATCGCCACCGGCCTCGACGCGCCGAACGACGGCAAGGCGGTCAACGTGGTCATGGGCGTGCACCACGCCCGCGAGTGGCCCGCGGGCGAGCACGCGATGGAGTGGGCCGTCGAACTGGTCAACGGCTACAAGGCGGGCGGGGCGACCAAGGCCCTCGTCGGCAAGACCCGCAACATCGTCGTCCCCGTCGTCAACGTCGACGGTTTCTCCATCTCCCGCGAGGCCGAGCCCAAGGGCGACTTCAGCCGCTTCGACTACGAGATGAAGCGCAAGAATTGCAATGTCAACGATTCGCCCGCGCAATTCCGCACCGGTGTGTGCGCGGCCAACCCCGCCGGTCGCACCCGCGGCACCGACCCCAACCGCAACTACGCGGGCTTCTGGGGTGGCGCGGGCGCGTCGGCGAACTGGAGCAGCGACACCTTCCGCGGCAGCGGGCCGTTCTCCGAGCCGGAGACGCGCAACGTCCGCTGGCTCGTCTCCACCCGGCAGGTCACCAACCTGATCACCCTGCACACCTACTCGAACCTGGTCCTGCGCGTCCCCGGCGTCGCCGCCGTCCGCCCGCCGCTGGACGAACCGGTGTACAAGGCGCTCGGCGACCGGATGGCCTCCCGCAACGGCTACACCAGCCAGCCGTCCTGGGCCCTCTACGACACCACCGGCTCCACAGAGGACTGGTCGTACTTCGCCACCGGCGGCTTCGGCTTCACCTTCGAGATCGGCAGCACCGAGTTCCACCCGCCGTTCGAGACCGGTGTCGTCGCCGAGTACGCGGGCCTGGCCCCCGCGGCGGGCGCGGGCAAGGGCGGCAACCGGCAGGCGTTCCTGGACATGCTGGGCAACGCCGCCGACCCCGCCGCGCACTCCACGCTCGTCGGCTCCGCGCCCAAGGGCCACCGGCTGACCCTGCGCAAGGCGTTCCAGACCCCCACCTCGCCGGTGCTCAACCCCGACGGCACGGTCGGACCGCCGCTGTACGTCGCCGACACGCTGACCTCCTCGCTGGACTCCACCGGCGGCCGGTTCAGCTGGGCGGTCAACCCGTCCACCCGCCCCTACGTCGCGGGCCGCTACGGCCGCGACCCGAAGGGCCCCGCCCAGGCCCCCATCGCCCTGGCCAACCCGCCCGGCGTCCCGCCGCGCAACCAGGACTTCCCGAACGACCCCACCGCCGAGGTCATCCCGTTCCACGTGGACGGCCTGCCCGCGGTCGACAACGGGAAGCTGACCGTCTCCACGAGCTGGGCCACCGAGAACACCGACTGGGACCTCTACGTCTACGACGCGGCGGGCAACCTGGTCTCCTCCTCGGCCAGCGGCGGCACCACCGCGGAGAACGCCGTGCTCTACGACCCGCCCGCCGGGGACTACACGGCGGTGCTGGTCAACTACGACCAGGCGGACCCGACCGCGCCGGACGACTACACCGGCCTGCGGGTGGAGTTCGCCTCACCGGTCCCCGCCACCTACGGGCCCAAGGAGCCCTACCAGTTGACCTGCGCGGACAAGCGCGGCCGGATCGTCGGCCTGGCCGACGTCTACGTCGACCGGGGCCAGACGGTCGACGTCGGCGAGGTCTGCTCCGGCACGGCGCGGGCGGGCAAGCGCCGCTGAGGCCACGGGCTGGCACCCCGCAGGGGTATATGTGGGGTGCCAGCCCGTCGCCCGGAGGTGCCCCCTGCCCGAGATCAACGCCCGCCCGCTCGACGCCGGGGCGGGGAACACCTGATGCCCCGCCTCCTCCTGCTGGCCACCGGCGACACCCTCGCCCAGCTCCGCCACAGCTCACCGCCCCGCATCGCCGACGGCGCCGAACTCCTGACCCGCGTCGCCGCACCCGAGGGCACCGAGGTGGAGGACGTGCGCGCCGAACCCTCCTGGGACACCAGCCCCGGCACCCAACTCCTGCTCGCCCGCCGCACCCGCAGCGCCCTCCTCGACGACGGCTACGACGGCGTGGTCATCACCCACGGCCTCGACACGATCGAGGAAACGGCCTTCCTCACCGACGTCCTGCTGGGCCCCGCCGCCGACCTGGGCGCGGTCGTCCTCACCGGCGCCACCCGCTGCCTCGACGACCCGGCCACCGACGGCCCGATCAACCTCGCCGCCGCCCTCACCGCGGCGGCCGACCCGGTCACCCCCGGCCTCGGCGCGGTCCTGTGCCTGGACGGGGAACTGCACGCCGCCCGCCGGGCCCACCTCGCCGACACCACCCGCTCGCCATCGATCACCTCGGCACCGCACCCGCGCCTGGGCCACATCGCGGGCGGCCGGGTCGTGCTCACCGGCGGGGCACCACCCCGGCCGCCGGTGATCACCGACCTGCCGGAGACGAACGTGGCACTGGTCAAGACGTACCCGGGGATGCCCACCTCGCTGCTGACCGCGGTCACCGACGCGGGGGCGCTCGGGGTGGTGGTCGAGGGGACCGGGCGGGGGAACGTGCCGGTGGAGCTGCTGATGCCGATCCGGGAGCTGCTGTCGTGGGACATCCCGGTGGTGGTGGCCTCCCGGGCGCACTCGACGGGGTTCGCGGGTTGGGAGGTGGCTTCGTCGGCTGTGAGTGGGCCGCCCGGGGTGTTGGGGATGGACGCGGTGGACCTGGCCGGGCGGGTCGGTGCGATCAGTGCCTGCGGGTTGCGGCCTGCTCAGGCGCGGGTGGCGCTCATGGCCGCTCTTGCCTCTGGCGGGGGTGTTGCCGCGGCCAGGGCTTACTTCGCCGGTCTGTGAGCGGGCTTGAGCCTGGTGGTCAGTCGCCGTGGCGTTGGCTGAAGAGGGTGACGCCGACCGGGGGGAGGCCGACCACGCTGGCCATCAGGTCGCAGAAGGCCTCGCCGTGGGGGGCCAGGTCGGGGCTCCGGGGGGTCCAGGAGGCGCGCAGTTCCAGGTCGTCGGTGCGGGCGGGGCCCGCTATGTCGCCGAAGCGGGCTGAGGAGGTGTCGGTGACCGTTCCGCCCAGGGCGGTGAAGTCGGCCTCGGCGGCTGCCAGGGCGTCGGTGAGCCAGGACCAGCCGACGTTGGGCAGCAGGGGGTCGTCGGCGAGTTCGGCGTCCAGTTCGGCGCGGACGTAGGCGACCAACCGCAGCACCCCGTCCCAGGTCTCCTGGCCGTCGGGGTCGTGCAGGAGGATGAGCCTGCCGGTGGCGTGCACGTCGGCGGGGCCGGTGGCCTCGGCGGTCAGGGCGAACGCGTACGGTGCCAGCCGCTGCGGGGGCCGCACCTCGGCCAGCGTCAGTTCGGCCCGAGGCCGCAATGACTTCAGCGCCTCGACAGCCTGGACGAACAACTCAGGCGCAGTCGACGTTCCGGTCACGACTGGTAACTGTAGGACCACCCGAGTCGGTGAGGTCGTACGCCGCGCCGAGCGCCCCCGGCCCGTTTCCACCACCGTCAGTACAACTGTGCACCATCTGTCCCCTTTGTCACAGGAGCAACGGTCTTCTCGTCGTGCGCGGTCGAATGCCGGCGGGGGGCGCGCAAGTTCGGCTTTTCAACAGCAGGCAGACCCGGTGGGCCGGGCAGTGCCGCTGGTGGTGGGGGACCTCCGCGCAGAGCGGGGCGGGCGGGCGTGGGACGATGGGGAGGCGATGACTGAACTCATTCACCCGGCCTCGGCGCCCGCTGCCTGCCGCCGGGAACTCGTGGACGCTCCGTTCCTGGTGGCCGCTCGTGGGGGTGTGCCCCGGCGGGTGCCGGTGTGGTTCATGCGCCAGGCGGGGCGGTCGCTGCCGGAGTACCGGGAGCTGCGGGCCGGGACCGGGATGCTGGCCGCCTGCTTCGACCCGGAGATGGTCCGGGAGATCACGCTGCAACCCGTGCGCAGGCACGACGTGGACGCGGCGATCCTGTTCAGCGACATCGTGGTGCCCCTGGTCGCGGCCGGGGTGGACCTGGACATCGTGGCGGGCACCGGGCCGGTGGTGGCCGAGCCGATCCGCTCGGCCGCCGACGTCGCCGGGCTGCCCGAGCTGGACGCCGGGCAGGTCGAGCCGGTGGCCGAGGCGGTGCGGCTGCTGGTCGCCGCGCTGGGGGAGACGCCGCTGATCGGGTTCGCCGGGGCGCCGTTCACCCTGGCCTCCTACCTGGTCGAGGGCGGTCCGAGCCGCAACCACGAGCGGACCAAGGCGCTCATGTACGCCGACCCCGGGACCTGGCACGCGCTGCTCGACCGGCTCGCCGACATCGCGCTGACGTTCCTGCGCGCGCAGGTGGCCGCCGGGGTGGACGCCGTGCAGCTTTTCGACTCGTGGGCCGGGGCGCTGTCCCCGCGCGACTACCGCGAGTACGTGCTGCCGCACTCGGCCAAGGTCCTCGGCGGGCTCGCGGACGCGGGCGTGCCGCGCACCCACTTCGGCGTCGGCACCGGTGCCCTGCTCGGTGCCATGCGGGAGGCGGGCGCCGACGTCGTCGGCGTCGACTGGCGCACCCCGCTGGACGAGGCCGCCCGCCGCGTCGAGGCCGAGACCGGCCGGGGCGGTGTGGTCGTGCAGGGCAACCTCGACCCGGCCACCCTCTTCGCGGGCGACGACGTCGTCCGGCGCGAGGCGACCCGCATCGTGGACGAGGGCCGGGCGGCCGCGGGCCACGTCTTCAACCTCGGGCACGGGGTCCTGCCGGACACCGACCCGGACGTCCTGACCCGCCTCGTCACCTACCTGCACACCCTCACCCCCGGGAAGTGACCCGGTGACCGGCCGTCGCGGTGGGCCCGGTGGCGCGACCGGCGGAGCGGGGCGCGCGCCGCGGGTCGCCGTGGTGGGGGCCGGGATCTCCGGGCTCACCGCCGCGCACCGGCTGCGCGCCCTGCTCGGCCCGGCCGCCGAGGTCGTCGTCGTCGAGCAGGGCGACCGGGTGGGCGGCAAGCTGCGCACCGCCGAGGTGGGCGGGGTGCGGTACGACGTGGGCGCGGAGGCCTACCTGGCGCGCAGGCCGGAGGTCACCGACCTGCTCACCGAGCTGGGCCTCGCCGACCAGGTCGTGCACCCGGCCAAGGCGCGGTCCACCGTCCGCGCGGGCGGGGTCACCAGGCTGATCCCCGGCCGCACGGTGATGGGGGTGCCCACGGCCGCCGACGCCGTCGCCGACCTGCTCACCGACGAGGGCGCGCGCCGCGTCGCCGCCGAACCCGGGCTGCCACCGGTCGACTGGGACGGCGACGCCGCCCTCGGCGCCCTGCTGCGCGACCGCTTCGGCGACGAACTGCCGGACCGGCTGGTCGACCCGCTGCTCGGCGGTGTCTACGCGGGCAGCGTGGACGGCCTCGGCCTGCGCGCCACCATGCCCGGCCTGGCCAAGGCCCTCGACGACGGCGCCCCGTCGCTGACCGCCGCCGCTGCCACCGCCACCCCGGTGCCGACCGGGGGACCGGTCTTCGGCACCGTCGCCACCGGCCTGGGTACCCTCGTCGACCGGCTCGTCGACTCCGCCGCGGCCGACCTGCGGCTGGGCGTCCCGGTGCGCGCGCTCGAACGCCGCGAGCACGGGTGGCGGCTGCACCTGGGCGCGGCGACCCCGGCACACGCCCCCGAGGACCCGGTGCTCGACGTGGACGCGGTCGTGCTGGCCGTGCCCGCACCCGCCGCGCGGCGCCTGCTGGCCGAACCGGTGCCCGCCGCCTCCGCCGCCTACGGGCGGGTCGAGGTCGCCTCGATGGCCGTGGTCGCCGTGGCGCTGCCCGGGGGCGCCGAACTGCCCGGCACCTCCGGGGTCCTGCTCGGCGCGGGCGAACGGCGGCTCGACGGCACCCGGTTCGCGGTGAAGGCCTTCACCTTCTCCGCGACCAAGTGGCCGCACCTGGCCGACCGCGACGTCGTGGTGGTGCGCGGGTCCGTGGGCAGGCACGGGGACCCCGGTGCCCTGCACGCCGACGACGACGAACTGGTCCGGCTGGTGCGCGCCGACCTCGTGGAGCTGACCGGGGTCACCGCCCCACCGGTCGACGCCGCGGTGACCCGCTGGGGTGGCGGGCTGCCGCAGTACGCGGTCGGGCACACCGGGCTGGTCGAGGAGATCGAACGCGCGGTTTCCCACCACCCCGACCTCGCCGTGGCAGGCGCAACCCTGCACGGAGTGGGCATCCCCGCGTGCGTCGCCACGGGCGACGCCGCCGCGCACCGGATCGCGGCACACCTCGCCACCCGGGTCCACCCCGCCCGCTGACGCGGCGGCCTGGTCTGCCGGGCCTGCCTCGCCCGCACTGTCGGCGACGAGCGGTGCCCGTCCTCGCTGAACGCCTTCCCCGCGGTGACTCGCGGTCGGATGACCACGCGTCGGTCGTCGCGGTGCCGGTGGGCGGGGTGCGGTACCCGAGCGGGAGTGCGGGTTCGACCTGTTCGTGTCGTTCAGGGCGCCGACGCGGCCGGGGAGCCTCGGCTGACCGAGCGGTCCAGGGCGTCGAGCAGCCAGGTGTGCGTGACACCGACCGGCGCGGGTTCGCCGGTGATCTCGCCTGCGAGGTGCCAGTAGCGGCGCAACCGCGGGTGCCGGTCGGCGGCGGTGCGGCGGTTCAGCGCGCGCCGGAACCCCGGGGTGTCGCCGGTGCCCAGCGCGGCGGCGTGGGCCGCGACGAACAGGTCGAGTGCGGGACCCGGTTGCGGCCGAGCTCCGACCGCCACCTGCGGGAACGCCAGCTCGCAGGCCGCGCCGACGGCGGCGTGCAGGGCGCCGAGGTCGGCGATGCGGTCGTGGTCGACCAGCGTGCTGGCCCGCAGCCGGGTGGCCAGCGCGCGGTCGGTGGCGAGCAGCACCAGCTCGGCGTACGCGACGACCTGAGCCGGGGTCGGCAGCTCCGGCGGTCGCGGCGCGCTGATGTCGAGGAACATGCGGGCCGTGTCCGGTGGGATCGGGCCGGTGGTCATCGGGCGCCAGAGGCGGACGAGGACGTCGTGCGCGGCGAACCCGTCGGCCACCGCGCACAGCAGTTCGAGCCGGGCGGCGCGGTCGGTGGGCGGCGCCTCCTCGACCGCGCGGAGCACCGAGCGCCGCCAGGCCAGCGCCGCCACCTCGCGGTCGAGCGCGGCGCGCTCGGCGGCCACGGTGTCGGCGAGGGAACGCTGCCCGGTGAGGACGTCCGTGATCGACTTCAGGCCCAGCCCGAGCCCGCGCAGCCGCCGCACCAGGTTCAGGCGGCCGACCGCGGTCGGGTCGAACCGGCGGTGCCCACCGACGCTGCGCGCGGGCGCCAGCAGCCCCTCGTCGCAGTAGAAGCGGATCGTGCGGACGGGCACGCCGGTCCGCCGCGCCAGGTCGCCGATCCCGAGTGTGTCGCCGGTCACCATCGGTGGAATCTCCAGTCGAGTGGAGTTCCTACGGTACGACCATGGAAACCGCGCGACTTGCCCAGGGACTGCACGAGCACACCGCCGGGTTCGCGGAGGCGGTGACCGGCGCCGACCCGGAGGCCCGGGTGCCCACGTGCCCGGAGTGGCCGCTGCGGGTGCTGGTCGGACACATCGGCCAGGCGCACCGCTGGGCGGCGGACGTCATCCGGTCCGGGCCGACCCCGGTGCCGGACCCGTTCGACGCGGACCCCGGCTCGCCCGGCGGGTGGTCCGACTGGCTGCACGAAGGCGCCGCGCACCTCACCGACGCGGTGCTGACCGCCGCCGAGAGTCCGGTGTGGACCTTCTTCGGCCCGCGACCGGCGACGTTCTGGCTGCGGCGGATGCTCCACGACACGACCGTGCACCACGCGGACGCGGCGCTCGCCACGGGCACCGCGTTCGAGGTGGCGCCGGACCTCGCGGCCGACGCGATCAGCGAGTGGCTGGAGGTGCTGTCCGACCCGGTCGCGCCAACGCTGAAACCGGCCTTCTCAGTACTGCGCGGCACCGGCCAGACCCTGCTGGTCCACCCCGACACCGGCTCGGGCTGGCTGGTCACCCGCACCCCCGAAGGCGTGCGGTGGGCACGTGCCGCGGACACCGCGGACGCGACACTGGCAGGCCCCGTCGGGGACCTGTTGCTGGTGCTCACCCGGCGGCTGCCTGCCGGTCGGATCACCATCACCGGCGACCGCGCCCTGGCCGACCACTGGCTGGCGCACACGGCGGCGTGAGCGCGGTACCGTTCCGAAGCGCAAGGCCCGTGCGCACCGATGCGGCGCACGGTGCACCACCCCGCCGACGTTCCCGGCCCCGTCCCGGTCCACCGGGCAGGCACGTGGCAGAACCCGATCGCCGGGCACACCGGCGAAGCGGCGGACCCCAGGGCAGGGCCACCCGGACCGCGATGCGCCCAGCGCACCACTGCCGGAACCCGCCTCGCCCGGACCCGCCTCGCCTGGTGGTGCCGCAACTTGGCTGGCCGGGTTGTGGTGGATTTCGCCGACCGGGTGTGCCCGGTGTGGTGGCGCCCTGCCCGTCGGGCATGGAGGCACCTCGCCTGGTGGTGCCGCAACCTGACTAGCCGGGTTGTGGTGGATTTCGCCGACCGGGTGTGCCTGGTGCGGTGGCGCCCTGCCCGCCGGGCATGGACCCGCCTTGCCTGGTGGTGCCGCAACCTGGCTGGCCGGGTTGTGGTGGATTTCGCCGACCAGGTGCACCTGGTGCGGTGGCGCCCTGCCCGCCGGGCATGGACGCACCTCGCCTGGTGGTGCCGCAACCTGGCTGGCCGGGTTGTGGTGGACCTCGCCGACCGGGTGCGCCTGGTGCGGTGGCGCCCTGCCCGCCGGGCATGGACGCACCTCGCCCGGTGGTGCCGCACCAGGTGGCGCCGTGTGTGATCGGCCGGGGGCTCCCGTCGGGTGATGCGCCACACCCCGCCGCCGGGTGCGTCTCGCCCAGTGCCGCGCCCCCGGGCCGTCCGGGGCTCCGCCGGGTGGCGCGGCGATGCCTGGCGGGCTGCGGCGGCTCGGTGGTTACCGCCCACAGGCCGGGGCATCCGCGCGCACGACTCGCTGTGCAGTTGTGATTCTGTTTCGTTTCTCCTCCTGCGGGTCTCAGATCGGTGCTCGTCCTGTCACGGGTTCGTGGCCCGCTGTGAGCTTGCCCCGATCCCCCGGGGCTGTCGAACAGTTGTCCACAGGGGCAGTGTTCGATTGGGACGGGAACGGGAACGGAATCGGGGTCGGTTGTCGTGAAGGTGTTATGAGCACCCCCGCCGAGGACGTGAGCATGACCGACGACCCCCTGCTGTCCGATGACGAGATCGAGGCCCTGCGGCGCGAGGACCTGCTCGAAGACCCCGAGCGGGCGACCCCCGACGAGTACCCCCGGCTGTGGAACCTCTCCGCCGGGTCGCTGTTCCGCGCGGTCATCCGGGCCAGGGACCCCAAGCCCCCGGAGTACGTCACGGTCCCGGTGGTGGCCGCGGACAGCCTGGAGTTGGCCGGGGCGATCTCGCAGTGGAACCTGCTGTGGGAGGCCGCCCAGTACCGCGGGCTGCTCGTCGGCACGGACGAGCTGCCGGTCGAGTTGCGGCGGGTGGCCGGGAGCGGGGACGCGAACGTCATGTTCATCCCGCGCACCAGGACCCGGTACCACGAGTACGCGCCGCTGTTCCACCTGTTGCCCCGCCGCGCCGTGGAGCGGCACGGGTTGCCGCTGCTGGGCAGCGGGCAGTGGCCGTTCCTGGCGGAGTCGAGCAGCGTCGACCGGTACCTGCCCGCCGACTTCGAGGCGCGGTTGTCGCGCGCGTGGGCGGCGACCGTGTGGCGCCACCTCATGCCGGGTTCGCCGATCAGCGGGTTCACCCCCGTCGACCCGATCCGGCTGCTGGCGCACAACCTGGACTTCTGGCTGCCCCCGATCACGCGGGTGATGCAGGAGATCCTGCGCGGGTTGCCGGTGGTCGACAACGGTGTCCCGGCCGTGCCCCTGCCGCTGGCCGACGGCACCCTGACCGACGACGTGGTGCTGGCGAACCCGCGGGTGGGCGCCGACCTGTGGCGCGGTGAGGAGGACGCGGCGGAGACCGTGGTGCGCACGGTGGAGGCCGCCGACCACGACGGGAGGCTGCGCGGAATCCTGGAGGCGGTGCGGGCGAACCGGGTGGAGGACGACTTCAGCGAGCGGTGGACCTTCGCCAGGGAGGACTTCGAGCGCAAGCTCTACCGGAAGCGGTCGAAGGTCAAGGTGCGGTTCGTGGAGCTGACCGACACCATCCCGGTGCAGGGGCCGGAGACCGAGGTCGAGGACCGGGTGGTCTTCGGCGACTTCATGGCCCTGCTCGACGAGCGGGACCGGCAGGTCGTGGTGCTCCTGCGCAGCGGCTACACCAACCTGACCGAGGTGGCGGGCATCCTGGGCTACCGCAGTCACAGCCCGGTCTCCAAGCGGCTCAAGCGCATCCGCGAGCAGGCCGCGCGGTTCTTCGACGAGCGCTGAGCGCCGCGGTGGCGATCCTGGCCACCTGGGGCGGCGGGCCGGGTCGGGGGAGTGCGACGATGGGCGCATGTCGCGCCTCAACTACGCCGAGCTGAACGACACCATCCGGTACACCATGTGGTCGGTGTTCCGGGTCGACGCGGGCACGCTGCCCGAGGACCGGGCGGACGCCGCCGCGGAGACCACCGAGTACCTCGACGCCCTGGAGGGGAAGGGGGTGGTGGTGCGCGGGGTGTACGACGTTGCCGGGCTGCGGGCGGACGCGGACTACATGATCTGGTGGCACGCGGAGGCCGTCGAAGACGTGCAGGCCGCCTACACCGGTTTCCGCCGCACCGCGCTGGGCCGGGCGTCGACGCCCGTGTGGAGCCAGGTGGCGCTGCACCGGCCCGCGGAGTTCAACCGCAGCCACATCCCGGCGTTCCTGGCCGGTGAGGAGGCGCGCAAGTTCATCTGCGTGTACCCGTTCGTCCGGTCCTACGAGTGGTACCTGCTCCCGGACGAGGACCGCCGCCGGATGCTCGCCGACCACGGCAAGGAGGCCAGGGACTACCCCGACGTGCGGGCGAACACCGTGGCCTCGTTCGCGCTGGGCGACTACGAGTGGATTCTGGCGTTCGAGGCCGACGAGCTGCACCGCATCGTGGACCTGATGCGCCACCTGCGCGGCACCGAGGCGCGGCGGCACGTGCGCGAGGAGGTCCCGTTCTACACCGGCACCCGCGTGCCCCCGGCGGAGCTGGTCACCAACCTGCCGTGACCGGCGCGGGCGAGCGCGTCGTCGCGGGCCCGTTCCGGGTCGCCCATGCCGCCGCCTGGTGCGTGCGGCGGGTGACCGGGGCGGCGGCCGAGCTGTTGCGCGAGCGCGGCACCGACCCCGGTCCGGTGTCGGTCGACCTGCTGCACGCGGTGGAGTCGTTCCGCAGTGAGCGGCACCTGCTGGTCGACGGCGCCTCGCCCGGCCCGGTGTGGGCGCCGCTGTCGGGCGACTACGGGGCCGCCGACGGTTGGGTGCGGTTGCACTGCAACCACCCGCACCACGAGGCGGCCGCGCGGTCGGTGCTCGGCGACGACGTCGCGGCCGGGGTGCTGCGGCGCCCGGCCGAGCAGGTCGCCGACCTGGTGCTGGCCGCCGGGGGCGCCGCCGCCGCGCTGCGGCCCGCCGCGCGGTGGCGCGGGCACCCGCAGGGGGTCGCGGTGGCGGCCGAACCGCTGGTGGCGGTGGACCGGGTCGGCGACGGGTCCGCGCGCCCGCTGCCCAGGGCCGACCGGCCGCTCGCGGGCGTGCGGGTGCTCGACCTGACCCACGTCATCGCGGGCCCGGTGTGCGGGCGCACGCTGGCCGCGCACGGTGCCGACGTGCTGCACGTGGGTGCCGCGCACCTGCCCACCGCGCACCCGCTGGCCGTGGACACCGGGTTCGGCAAGCGCACCACCCACCTCGACCTGCGCGCCGAGGAGAACCGGGCGGTGCTGCGCGCGCTGCTGGCCGACGGCGACGTCCTGGTCCAGTCCTTCCGACCGGATTCGTTGGCCGCCAAGGGTTTCGGTGAGCGCGACCTGCCGCCGGGGGCGATCCTGGTCAGCCTGAGCGCCTACGGCCACAGTGGACCGTGGCGGACCCGGCGCGGGTTCGACAGCCTGGTGCAACTGGCCACCGGCATCGCGGCCGGGGCGGACGAGCCGGTCCCGCTGCCCGCGCAGGCCCTCGACCACGGCACCGGCTGGTTGGCCGCGTTCGGCGTGATCACCGCGCTGCGCAGGCGGGCCGTCGAGGGCGGCACCTGGCACGTGCGGGTCTCGCTGGCCCGCACCGCGCACTGGCTCGACGGCCTGGGCCGGATCGACTCGACCGAGCACGGCGGCCCGGTGGACGCGTACCTGTCCGAGGTGGACAGCGCGTTCGGGCGGCTCCGGCACGTGCGGGTCCCCGGTGGGTTGCCCGGGTCGCCGCCGCGGTGGGACAGCGCTCCCCGCACGCCGGGTGCCGACCCGGCCCAGTGGTGGTGACAGCGCGGGAGCGGCCCACCCGGTCCGGGTGGGCCGCCCCCCGTGCTGCGGTTACTTGACCTTGTACGCCCGGATCACGGTCTGCTCGACCGAGTTGCCGCGGTGGTCCTCGGCCGAGGCCCGCAGGGACACCGAACCGGCGCCCTTCGGGTGGTCGAGCACCACCAGCGACTTGGCGATCACCTGCGCCCGCGACCAGGTCTTGCCCTCGTCGTAGGAGACGTCCACGGTCAGCTTCTTCGCGAGGTCGGGCTGACCGGTCTCCCGCTCCAGGGCCACCGGCAGGTAGTAGCGCCCGGACGGTGCCGCGTTGTCGGCGTCGAGCGCGCCGTGGAAGCGGACCGCGGAGAGCTGGATGGCTTCCTGCTCGGGGCTCGACCGGAAGGTCCACTTGGCGTCGACGTGCGTGGCGAAGCCGTAGGCCGGGTCGCGGTCGCCGGTCGTGGCCACCTCGAACGTGCCGGAGGCGTCGCCCACCTCGAAGACCCCGTACCCGCCCTCCGCGCTCTCACCGATGACCTTGCCGTCCTTGGACAGCGTCGTGGTGCCGGTGAAGTCGCTGAACCCGGAGTTGCCCGCGCCGTCGGAGACCAGGCCGGGACGCGCGAACAGGTAGTCGCCGCCCCGCAGGAACCCCGAGTTCGCGCCGGACTTCACGTCGGGCCCGAAGATCCCCACGTGCATCCGCCGCTCGGTGGTGCGGCCCGCCCGGAGGGTGAGCGGCGGGCTCCAGTACTCGACCGGCAGCGATCCCTCGAAGTAGGCGTTCACGGCCCACCGCACGCCGTCGTCGGTGTTGACGAACTGGGTCGTCCCGCTGAGCGACGCCGGGGAGATCAGGACGAACCCCGACGACAGGTCACCGGGGGTCGAGGCGTAGGCGCTCCACGACAGGGTGGCGTCCGGCGCGGTCTTGCCGAAGGTCGTCTTGAGCGTGGCCAGCTCGGCCGCCCGGGGGTGCCTGGTCAACCCGGTGGGGTAGTCGCCCGGGACGCCGTAGAACAGGTTGTAGAAGCCCTTGTCACTGGTGTACGTGCCCTCGACAGCGGAGTTCACCGCGATGCCCTGCGGCTTCGGGCCCAGGCGCGCGGTGCGGATCGAGCTGAACGAGTCGACCAGGGTGAAGCTGCCGAAGCTGCTGCGCTCGGTCCTCGCCGTGAACCCGATCGCGCCGAGCCGCTGCTCCGCCCCGGCGTCGGGGACGGTGACGTCGATCGGCCTGGTGGTGCGGCTGTCGGCGACGACCGCGGTGTCCTTCGTGACCTCCAGCAGGGGCTGCACCACGGTCCGCAGGGTCCGGTCCGCCTCCGACGAGAAGAAGGCGTCGAACGCGTACCGGCCCTTGGGCACCCGCAGGGTGAAGGTGCCGGTGGGGCTGGCGCCGTCGTGGAAGCCGGGGTCGTCGTAGCCGAACAGGCTGGCGCTCGCGTCACCGGTCGGCTTGCCGTCGGGGCCGATCAGGGTCACCGCGACGTCGTAGCTCTCGACCTCCCGGTCGACGCCGACCGCGGTGCGGGTGGTCGTCCCGCCGCCGGTGGCCACGACGGAGCCGCCGAAGAGGCCGTCGACCGCGCCGACGCGGGTGTCCACGCCGACGGTGGCCGTCGCGGTGCCGCCCGCGGGGACGGTGAGCCGGGCCGGGGTGACGGTGAACATGCCCGCCGGGGCCGCCTTGCCGTCCGGGCCGACGACGTCAGCGGTCAGGTCCAGGGTGACCGGCTCGGTGCCGCCGTTGCGGTAGGTCAGCTCCCCGGTGGCGGGGGCGTCGTCGGCGTGCGGCCACACCGCGGTCGGGAAGCTGACCGACGTCGGTTCCGTGGTGACCCGCGCCGCCAGCGCGGCGGGCACGTCGACCCGGCCGGAGCCCTGGGCGAACGAGCTCAGGCCCGGGGTCGGCCTGGCCGAGCCGGTCAGCGCCGCCTTGAGCTGCTGCCCGGTCCAGTCCGGGTGCCGCTGGGCGAGCAGCGCCGCGGACCCGGCCACGTGCGGGGTGGCCATCGAGGTGCCCGACAGCGCGATGTAGCCGTCCTCGGCGGGGTCGCCGATGATCGCCTCGGCCGCCTTCGCCGCCACGATGTCCTCGCCCGGCGCGGTGATGTCCGGCTTCACGGCGCCGTCGACGCGCGGGCCGCGGCTGGAGAACTCCGACAGCGCGTCCTCGCGGTCGACCGAACCGACGGTCAGCGCGGCGTCGGCGCTGCCCGGTGAGCCGATCGTCTTGGCCGCGCCGCTGTTGCCCGCGGCGATGACGAACAGGGTTCCGGAACTGGCCGAGAGCCGGTTGACGGCCTCCTCCAGCGGGTCCACCTCGGGGGTGTCGTAGCCGCCGAGGCTCAGGTTGACCACGTCGGCGCCCTGCGCGACGGCCCACTCCATGCCCGCCACGATCCACGACTCCTGGCCGGAGCCGAAGTCGTTGAGCACCTTGCCGTCGAGGAGGCGCGCGCCGTGCGCGATGCCCCGGTACTTCGCGCCGGTGCCCGCGACGGTCGAGGCGACGTGCGTGCCGTGGCCGAACCGGTCCACGGCGTCGGCGGCGTCGCTGAAGTTGTGCTCGCCGACCTCGCGGCTGGCCAGGTCCGGGTGGGTCTGGTCGACGCCGGTGTCGAGCACGGCGACCGTCACCCCCTCGCCGGTCACCCCCGCCTGCCAGGCCTGCGGCGCGCCGATCTGCGCGGCGCTGCGGTCGAGGGTGGCGGTGACCTTGCCGTCGAGCCAGACCCGGCCCGTCGAGGCGAGCGCGCGCCAGGAACCCGCCAGCGCGGACTTGTCGGCGCTGAGCGCGCGGCCGCCCGAGGCGGGCAGGTCGCGCACGGTGCGCACCCCGGCGACCGCCGCGCGCGGGGCCGGACCGGTGGTGATCAGCGGCAGGTCGCCGCGGCGGTTGTCGTAGCCCTGCTCGAGCAGGCCGGTGACGTCGAACAGCCGCGGGTCGAGCCTGCCCGAGGACAGCAGCGCCTGCGCGTCGGCCGGGACGACGTGCAGGTGGCCGCCCGTGGTGCGCACCCGGAACGCGACGTGCTCGCGCCCGGCGGCGGGCCGGACCTCGGGCCGGGCGTCCGGGCCTGCGAGGAAGACCTGGTCACCGCTGAGCAGGGTCACGGTGCGGGCCGGGTCGGCCGGGCCGGTGGCCGCCGCCGCGGGAGCGGCGGTGGCGGGCAGGCCTGCGAGGACGAGTGCCGCGGTGGTCGCGGCGAGTACTGGTGTGCGACTTCGCACGGGTACCTCCGGTCGTGAGCGGACAGGACCAAAGGACCGGATGACCGGTGATGAAAAAGATTCCCCCCGATATCGAGCCCCCTGTGGGAAAGAAACTATGCACTGGGGGAATAGTTCACAATCCGCCGTACGGTTGAACGGGTCAGCGGTTGGTGAGGTTGCCCGCGGCCGTCAGCCCGACCCGGCCCTGCACGCCCGCGGCGCCGCAGTCGGGACCGTTCGGGTACACCGCCGCCGGGGTGACCGTGGTCCGGAATTCGCGGTCACCGGCGGTCAGCGTGACTTCCAGCGGCTGCTCGCTCAGCCCGTCCACCTCGGCGAAACCCACCTGACCGCCCGTGGGCGCCACCTGCGCCGAGCAGACCCCGCCGGAGCACCCGCTCGCCCCGGTGCCGGTCGCCGGTTCCAGCGGCACGGGCACGTCCCGGCACCGCCCGTCGGCGCAGAGGGTCAGCAGCGCGGGGGTGTCGAGGACCGGTGCCCCGGGGTCCACCACGACGCCGATCCCGGTCCGGCCGCCGATGAGCGTGCAGGCGCGTTCACCGCCCCCGGGGCCGGAACCGCAGCCGGTCAGCGCGAGCAAGCAGAGGGCGACCCAGCAGAGGTGCCGCATCCAGTCCTCCCCAGTGCGGGTGCGCTGCGGTGTTCGAGCCCAAGCCGCAAGGTCACCCTACCGGGATTTCCAGGGAGGGGTCCCCGAATCGGTGCCGGGAAGCCATTCGGCCGAATACCAACGGGTTCAGCCCCGTCTCCTACCCTGCCACCACCGGCGCTTCGGGCGGCGCGCTTCGACCCACGCGGCGAACGCGGCGGCGTCCTCCCGCGCCCGGGAGCCGTCGCGGCGCGGGTTCCCCCTGGCGTACTCGGCGAACAGCGGCGCGAAGTCCTCACCGCAGGACTCGGCGACCTCCGGGTCGATCAGGGCGACCACGCGGCGGCGCTTGGCCAGCAGGGCATCCGCCTCCACCCGCAGCGCCTCGGCGTCGAACCCGGCGGGCGCCGGGCCGTCGGCCAGCAGCGCCGCCAACAGCTCCGCCTGCCGCGCGGCCAGCCGCTCGCGCGCGCTCACCCGGCCACCACGGCGCGGATCGCGGCCAGTTCGGCGGCGAGTTCGGCGTCGGCGGGGTAGCGGTCGTCGCGCTCCAGGAGCACCCCGGGCGGCGAGGCCCGGCGGCACAGCTCGCCCAGCAGCTCCAGCACCTCCGGCGGCACCGGGTGGGCGTGCGTGTCGTGGTAGACCCCGTCGCGCACCACCCCGCCCGCGACGTGCACGTAAGCCAGGCGCTCCAACGGAAGCCCGTCGAGCAGCGCCACCGGGTCCTCGCCCAGGTTGCGGGCGTTGGCCCACATGTTCGCCACGTCCAGCAGCAGCAGGCAGTCGGTGCGCTCGGTCAGCTCGGTGAGGAACTGCGCCTCGGTCAGCTCGGCGTCCGGCCAGCGCAGCAGCGCGGCGATGTTCTCCAGCGCCAGCGGCACCCCGAGCCCGGCCTGCGCGGTCTTCACGTTGTCCACCAACACCTCCAGCGCCTCGCGGGTGCGCGGCACCGGCATCAGGTGACCGGAGTCCAACCCGCCCGCGCGCACGAAGCACACGTGGTCGCTGACCATCGGGGCGTCCAGCATCGCGGCCACCTCGGCGAGGTGGCCGACCCGGGCGGGGTCGACCGGGTCGGCCCCGCCCAGGGACAGCGAGACGGCATGGGGGAGCACGGGAACCCCGCGCCCGCGCAGGATGCGCACCGACTCCGGCAGGTGGTCGCGGTGCAGGTTCTCCGCCACGACCTCCACGAAGTCGACACCCGGCAGCCGCTCCACGGTCAGGTCGATCTCCGACCGCCAGCCGATGCCGATCCCCAGCTCTCCCATGCCGCCCATTGTGCCCCTCCCCGTGACGCCCGCGGGTCAGCCGCCGCAGCCTCCCCCGCCGCAGCCACCGCCACCGCAACCGCCACTGCCACCCGAGCTCGCGCAGCCGCTCCCTCCACCGCTGCCGAAGCCCGTCGTCGACCCGGCGTCGGAATAGCTCCACGTCGAGTTCGACCCGGCCGCACCCGCGACGCCGCCGTAGGACTGCGCCGCCACCAGCTTCAGCTCCAGGACGGAGCTGACCTCGGCGTCGGGGAACGCCGCCAAGCCGCCGAACGCCACCAGGCCCGCGACACCGCCGAGCAGCGCCGCACCCGAGTCCTCCCCGACCCGCACGGCCCCGGCCTCCGCCAGCACCCGCTGCCCGGCGTGGGTCGTCGTCGGCAGCGGTCGCCTGGCCAGCACGACCCAGGTGAGCAGCGTGACCGCCAGGAACAGCAGCAGCCACCCGAAGGGGCGCCCGCCCGCCGCTCCTGCGACCAACCGCGCGACCCCCACCGCGAACAGCAGACCGAGCGCCAGCACCGACCCCACCCGGTACCGCGGGCCCTGATCGACCAGCAACCCCTTGCCGGTCAGCGCCGCGCGGACGTCGTCCACCGCGCCGCTCCGACCCACCTTGTCGATCAGGACCCGCACCGTCCGATGCCGGAAGCCCCCGGCATCCGACAGCAGCGCCCGGTCCACCCGGTTCGCGCTGGTGGCCCCCGCCACCACCTGGACCTGCCCGGAGCGGCTGGGCCGCACCAGGCCCCCGTCGAGCAACCGCGCCAGCGCCGTCTCCGCCACCCGCCTCGGGCCGCCCGCCAGGTAGGCCAGCTCGTCGAGCGTCAGCAGGCTGTGCGGTGAGGCGTCGGCCGAGGTGCTGCGCGGGCCGGAGCGGGCGATGAGCCGCACCGCCACCCAGCACAGCACCGCGACGGCGAAGGCGACGGCGTAGCCGCGCAGGAAGTCAGGTCCGGTTATCCCCCACGTTTCTCCCATGTCGATCCCCCCTGCCCAGGGAAGTGGTCGAACCCGGTCGCCCACCCGCATCGGTCAACGCCCGAGTGGTGCCCTTTCCCTTGCCGTTCCACCGGTTCGTGCGATCCGGCGGTGCCCCATGCTCAACCCGGTGTGAGCGCGGGCACAAGGTGACTTGAGCAAGATTTAAGGGGCACGTGAGATGGATTTAGGCTTTCCCCGAAAGCACCGATCCCGCGCCCGGGGACCGGACGCGGGATCGGTGGACGGCTGCGCTCAGCCGGTCGGGTTCCCGTCCTCGACCAGGCGCAGGGAGATACTGTTGATGCAGTACCGCTGGTCCGTCGGGGTGGGGTAGCCCTCGCCCTCGAAGACGTGGCCGAGGTGGCTGTGGCAGCTCGCGCACAGCACCTCGGTGCGGACCATGCCGTGCGCCCGGTCCTCGCGCAGCACCACGCTCTCCCCGGCCAGCGGGGAGAAGAACGACGGCCACCCGCAGTGCGACTCGAACTTCGCGTCGCTGCGGAACAGCTCCGCCCCGCACGCCCGGCACTCGTAGACGCCGGTGGACTTGGTGTCGGTGTACTCACCGGTGAACGCGGGCTCGGTGCCCGCCTGCCGCAGCACCGCGAACTCGCGCGGGTCGAGCTGCGCGCGCCACTCCTGCTCCGACTTGACCACCCGGGGGGTGGCCCCGACGACGGGCTTCATGCCGACCACGATGTGTCTCCTCCAAGTTCCCGGTCGCAAGTCCTCGGCCGCTCAGCCGAACAGCACACCCAGGATGAACACCAGCGCATCCCAGGCGGCGACCACCACTCCCAACAGGATCAGGGCCACCAGGATTCCCGCCGTGAGCCGGTGGTGCCCGCCGAGCCGGTTCGCGCCCTCGGCGAAGTCGCGCACCCCGCCCAGGTAGCCCTCGACGGTGTAGCCGGGGCGCACCTTCTCCACCCGGTCGAGGTGCTCGGCGAACGCGCGCGCCTCGGGGTCGGCCGGGTCCAGCCCCACGAGGTCGTCGTGGAAGCGGTCCTGGCGCCCGGTGTCCGCCCCGGGGCGGCGGTCGTCCTCGGACGACGCGCCCTGGGTGCCTGTCGAGACCATGCTCCGAGGGTAGCTCGGCAGCGGCGAAATGTCGGCTACCCGTCGCCCAGAGCACGCAGCTCAGGCGTGTCCCCGGTGTCGGCGCGCAGGTGCGCGAAGGAGGTGAAACCCCACTCCTGGAGCCGTCCGAGCTGGGCGCCGAACTTCCCGCGCCTGCGGACCGGGGACACCGCGGTCCCTTCGGCGCGCAGTTGCCTGGCGAGGCTCGTCACCCTGGTGAGCGGCACGTCCGCCTCGTAGAGCACGGCGACCGCCGCGGTGCGCGGACCCGCGTCGATCAGGTCCACGATGCGCTCGAAGCCGATGGAGAACCCGCAGGCCGGGACGTCCTTGCCCAGCGAGCGGCCGACCAGCCGGTCGTAGCGCCCGCCACCGGCCACCGAACCGGACGACGCCGGGTGGGTGATCTCGAAGATCTGGCCGGTGTAGTAGCCCATGCCGCGCACCAGCGTCGGGTCGAACTCCCAGCTCACCGGCCTGGTCCCGGCCAGCGCGGCCAGGGCGTCGGCGGTCTGCGCCAGGTCGGCGACCACCTCGTCGGGCAGGCCGGGGACGGTGTCGGCCAGGGTGTCGCCCAGCTTCGCCGGGTCCACCCCGCGCAGGCCGACGATGGTCTCCTGCAACCGGTCGATGCGGGCGGTGTCCAGGCCGCGCTCGGGCAGCTCGGCGCGCACGCCGTCCCAGCCGATCTTGTCCAGCTTGTCCAGGGTGATGAACAGGCCGGTCCACGCCTCTTCCGGCAGGTCGGCGGCCCTGGCCAGGGCGGAGAGGAACCGCCGGTCGGAGACCCGCACGGTGGTGCCGCCCAGGCCCGCGGCGGCCAGCGCCTCGGTCGTCGCCTCGATCAGCTCCACCTCGGCGAGCACGCTCTCCTCGCCGATCATGTCGATGTCGCACTGGTTGAACTGGCGGTAGCGGCCCTTCTGCGGGCGCTCGGCGCGCCAGACCGGGCCGAACTGGAACGAGCGGAACGGCGTCGGCAGCGCGGCGTGGTTGTTGCCGTAGAAGCGGGTCAGCGGGACCGTGAGGTCGTAGCGCAGCCCCAGGTCGACCAGGTCCTTGACCTCGGTGCCCGCGGCGACGGTCTCGTCCAGGCCGCGGCGCAGCACCCGGTAGATCAGCTTCTCGTTCTCCCCGCCCTGACCGCCGGAGAGCCGCTCGATGCCCTCCAGGGCGGGCGTCTCGATCCGCTGGTAGCCGAACCGGTGGTAGACCTCCGTGATGGTGGCCAGCACGTGGTCGCGCACGGCCACGGTCGCGGGCAGCAGGTCACGGGTGCCCCTGGCGGGGCTGTTGTCCATCTTCACCGGGTGGTTTCCTCGCTCGAAAGTCGCATACATAACGTGCACGTGCACTTTAGCGAGGCCGCGCCAGTTTGTTTCCGCAGGCTGAGGTCGTGCTGGCCGATCCGCGCGTTGCGGGTTTCCCGCGCGTCTGTCGGTGGGCACCCGTAGATTGCCCCGCATGGCGACTCCCGCGGTCGAGCTAGAGGTCGATGGCCCGCACGGCACCAGGAAGGTGCGGGTGTCCAGTCCGGACAAGCCGTACTTCCCCGAGCTGGGCGTGACCAAGCTCCAGGTGGTGGAGTACTTCCTCGCGGTGGGCGAGGGCGTCCTGGGCGCGCTGCGGGACCGGCCGACCACCCTGGAGCGCTGGCCGGGCGGGGTGGTCGAGGGCGCGCAGCTCTCCACCCGCCAGGACCAGCGGGGCGACGCGTTCTACCAGAAGCGCGCTCCCAAGGGCGCCCCCGACTGGGTCGAGACCGCGCGGATCACCTTCCCCAGCGGTCGCCCGGCCGACGAGGTGTGCCCGACGGAGGTGGCCGTGGTCGCCTGGGCGGCGAACCTGGGCACGCTCACCTTCCACCCGTGGCCGGTCACCCGCGCCGCCCCCGATTCCCCGGACCAGTTGCGGATCGACCTCGACCCGCAGCCGGGCACCGACTTCGCCGACGCCGTGGTGGTGGCCGGGGAGGCCCGCGCGCTGCTGGCGGAGCTGGGGATGGAGGCGTTCCCGAAGACCTCCGGGGGGCGCGGTCTGCACCTCTACGTGCCGATCGAGCCGCGCTGGACCTTCGTCGAGGCGCGTCGGGCGCTGATCGCCCTCGGCCGCGAGCTGGAGCGGCGGATGCCCGATCGGGTGACGATGAGCTGGTGGAAGGAGGAGCGCGGCAGCCGCGTGTTCATCGACTACAACCAGATGGCCCGCGACCGCACCATCGCCTCCGCCTACTCCATCCGCCCCACCCCGCGCGCCCTCGTCTCCACGCCGCTGACCTGGGACGAGGTGCCCCGGGTCAGCCCGGAGGACTTCACCGTGCGCACCGTGCCCGCCCGCTTCGCCGAGGTCGGCGACCCGCACGCGGCGATCACCGGGAACGCGTTCTCGCTCGAACCGCTGCTGGAGCTGTCGGACCGGCAGGGCGCGGGCGACCTGCCCTACCCGCCGGACTACCCGAAGATGCCCGGCGAGCCCAAGCGGGTGCAGCCCTCCAAGGCCCGCCCGGACACCGAGTAGGTCGCCCGGGTGGGCCGCCCCGGGTCAGCCGAGGTCGCGCAGGGCGCGCTGGGCGGCCTCCAGTTCGGCCTTGAGCTGGGTCACCCGGAGCTCCTGGCGCTCCTTGGCCGCCTCCAGCGCCACCCCGATGGCCTCGCCGACCTCGCTCGGCAGGTGCTTGGCCAGCCGCCCCACCTCGCCCGCGGGCACCGGGACCCAGCGGACCGTGCGCTTCTTGCCGACCAGCACGTCGACCGTCCACTCGCCCTCGGGCGTGGAGTGCAGCGTCACGGTGATCTCCACCGGCTGCTGCTTGCGGGACCGCGACG
This sequence comes from Actinokineospora spheciospongiae, assembly GCF_000564855.1. Lineage (GTDB taxonomy): Bacteria > Actinomycetota > Actinomycetes > Mycobacteriales > Pseudonocardiaceae > Actinokineospora > Actinokineospora spheciospongiae. The sequence continues at coordinate 67,322 of NZ_AYXG01000103.1, read as the reverse complement.
GCGACGGCTGCCGCTTCGGCGGTTCCGCGCCGCCCTCGATGCCCACCACCACCTCCCCGGACGGCGGTGCGAACTGCGGTGCGGCCGCGGGCCGGGGCGCGGGCTTGGGCTTCGGGGCGGGCTTCACCGTGGTCAGCTCGGCGGGGGAGAAGGACAGCACGTCCCGCGACCCGGTGGGCCGGACCTGGATGTAGTCGCCCTCGGCGGGTTCGTCGAACGCGACGACCTTCGCCGAGGCCCCCGGGTCGACGCCCACCGCGGCCTCGGTGAACCACACCGGCGTGGGCTTGCCCCCCGCCAGGGCTGCCCGCAGGCCCTCGATGTCCTCCGCCGACAGCGCTCTCGCCGACGGTGCTCCCGTCGACTGCGCTCCTGTCGACTGCGCTCCTGTCGACACTGGCTTCGCCATGTCCGCCCTCACTCCCCGCTCGATGATCACGGACAGTCTGCCCGGACCCCCCGACAGTTCCGGCCGGCGGGCGACACCCGTTCGCGTGGTCCGATTCGCCGGGTTCCGCCCGCGAACCTAGGTTCCCGGAGATGAGGATCAGGTACCTGTGGTGGCGAAGCTGTTACGACGGTGTCCTGCACGCCTTCCCGGTGGCGCCCAACACCCGGCTCGCGCACCAGCACTACCGCGCGTCCTGCACCCACGCCGCCCCGCCGGACCTGGCGGGCGGCGAGGCCGGGCCGCGGTGCGCGCTGTGTTTGCTCATCATTTCCGGGCCGGTCGTTGCCCCGGCGGGCTGAGGCGTCGCATGGTGGGGGACCACCGATCACCCGGAGGCCCCCGTGCGCGCGCTCCTGATCACCCTGCTCACCCTGCTGGCCGCCACCCCGGCCGCCGCGGGCACCACCCCGGCGGGCTCCGCGCACCGACCGGTCGCGCTGCGGGTGCTGAGCTTCAACACCCACACCGGCATCGGCGCCGACGGCCGCCTCGACCTCGACCGGGTGGCGGCCACCATCCGCGCCGCCCGCCCGGACGTGGTGGGGTTGCAGGAGGTCGACGTGCACTGGTCCGAGCGCAGCGGGTTCGCCGACCAGGCCCGCGAACTGGCCCGCCGCACCGGCCTGCGGGTGTTCTTCGCCCCGATCTACGACGAGCCGGGCACCCCGCGCCGCCGCTACGGGGTGGCCGTCCTGAGCGCGCTGCCCGTACTGCGCACGGAGAACCACGAGATCACCCGCCTGTCCACACAGGACCCCACCCTGCCCCCGATGCCGATGCCCGGCTTCGCCGAGGCGGTCGTGCTGACCGGGGGCGGCCCGGTGCACGTCTACTCGACGCACCTGGACCACCGCCCCGACCCCTCGGTCCGGGCCGCCCAGGTGGCGGACACCCTGCGGGTGCTGGCGCGGGCGAACGACCCGAAGGTGCTGCTGGGCGACCTCAACGCCGAACCCGGCGCACCCGAACTGGCACCCCTGTGGACCGCGCTGCGCTCGGCCCCCACCGGCCCGACCTATCCCGCCGGGGCCCCGGCCAAGAAGCTCGACCACGTCGCGGTGTCCCCGGGCGTGCGGGTGGCATCGGCGACCGTCGTGGACAGTGCCGCTTCCGACCACCGGCCCGTGCTGGCCGACCTGGTCCTGGGTTCCTAGTCCTGGGCCAGGTCGCGTTCTTCCGCCTCGCGCAGCCGGTACTCGCAGCCGTACTCCAGCGCGTAGTGCAGGTCGTAGTGGTGCACGATCTTGGGGCCACCGTGCAGGTGCACGTGCGTGACCGTCTCCCTCGGCTCGTCCGGCAGCCCGGGCAGCGTGTCCACGCGCCCGTCGAGAGGACCGCCGACATACCGGACCAGGTACGCGTCCGACATGGTGAACCTCCCTTCCGTCACGGCCGTCGCTGAGCAGTGTAGGCGCGGCGGCGGACGATTCCAGGGGTGCAACACGGCCGGGAGCGGTCATCCACCGATCGGACCAGCGGGTGCCACCGCGCGGTGCGCCGGGGTGACGGATCGGGTTCGGCTGTCCACAGGGCGACGGTGCGACCCGGGACCGGGTCCGCGGGGGAGGGCGGTCAGGGCGGGCAGACGGTGCCGTCGCGCGGCACCGCGCCCTCGGTGATGAACGCCGCGGCGGCCTCGGTGGCGCACGCCGAGGAACCCAGCGCCCCGTGGCCCGCGCCCTGCCAGGTCACCAGGGACGCCGTCGCCAGTTGCTGCGCGGCGTGGTCGGTGCCGGAAAGCGGGGTCACCGGGTCGGTGGCGGTGCCCAGCACCACGATCGGCGGCGCGGTGCGCGCCGAGGGCTGCGGCAGCTCCCGCGACGGGATCGGCCACGGGCTGCACACCGCCAGCCACTGCGCGGTCAGCGCGCCGAACACCGGGAAGCGGGTGTTCCAGTCCTTCGCCGCCGCGGTCAACTGCTCGGTGGCCAACCGCGACTTGGTGTCGTTGCACCGCGTCACCAGCGTGGCGTCGAAGGTGGCGGCCCGGTTCTCGGTCTCCCGCAGCACCGGGGTGATGGCGGCGGCCACCCCCGAGGTGTTCCCGGACCGCAGGTCGGCCAGGGCGCGGGACAGGGTGGGCCAGGACTGGCGGTCGGACAGGCCCGCGAGCAGCACGCGCAGCACGACGCCGGGGGTGATCCCGATGTCGTCCGGGGTGCTCAGCGGGTCGGTCTCGGCCCGGTCCAGGATCTCGGTCAGCGCGGCCCTGGCGTTGCCCAGCTCGCAGCCGCGGGCCGCGCAGTCCTCGGCGAACGCCCCGAAGGTCGCGTCCGCCCCCTCGGCCACGCCCTCGAGCACGATCTTGGCGTCCGGGTTCGGGTCGGGCAGGCCGTCCAGCACCAGCCTGCCGACCCGGTCCGGGTAGCGCTCGGCGAACACCGACAGCACCCGCGAACCCTCGCCGTGGCCGATGGCGTGCAGCCGGGTCATGCCCAGGCCGACCCGCAGCGTCTCCGCGTCGCCCGCGCTGCGCCAGGTGTCCAGGGCCTGCAACCGGACCTCCAGCGTGATCGAGCACTGCTGCCCCGCCGTCCTGGCCTGGTCCACCGCCGCCTCGACGTCGAGTTCCCTCGGGTCCAGGCCCACGATGCCGGTGCGGGTCTCCTCCGGCACGCAGCGCGCCGGGTCGCTGCCCCCGGTGCCGCGCCGGTCCACCCCGACCAGGGAAACCTCGGTCAGCAGCGCGGGCGGCAGGGCGGCGGCGAGCCGGGCCGCGTACACCGTCCCCGGCACCCCGTCGACGTCGTTGAACACCGCCACCGGCACCGGACCGGACCCGATCTTGAGCACCTGGAGCCGGGCCAGCCCCTGCCCCGGCAGGGACGGCGAGTCCAGGACCGCGCTGACCCGGGCGCACTCGGTCGGCAGGGTGGTCCGCGGCAGCGTCGCGGTGATCTCCGCGGCGCAGGGGGACCACCGGATCTTCGCGTTGGCGGGGGTGCCGAGCTCGGGCAGCGGCGCCGGGCCGCTCGGCTGCGCCACGGGCGGGGCCTGCTGCTGCACCCCGTCGTTGACGACGATGCCGGGGCGGGTCGACGGTCCGGCCGTGCAGGCGGACAGCAGGGCGAGTGGCACCAGCCAGGTCCAGCGTCCGACCCTCACGCGTTGCCCGTCCCTCTTCCCACGCAGCGGTCCCATGTTCGCCGTCGAGCCTGTCACCACGCAGGTGAGACCCCCGTGAACACCCAGACATAGGATGACTGCGCCCGGGGCGGGCGGTGGAGAGGAGCGTGCGGCTGTGGTGTTCGCACAGGTGGAGCGGACCCCGCGCGGCCCGCTGGCGTGGCCGGCCACCGCCACCCCGCGGCTGACCGGCGCCATCCCGCCCACCGCGCAGGTCCTGCTGGGCATCGTCAGCGTCCAGATCGGCGCCGCCCTGGCCAAGCACCTGTTCGCCACCGCGGGCGCCACCGGCGTGGTCGCCCTCCGCCTGGTCTTCGCCGCGGCGGTCCTGCTGCTGATCTGGCGCCCCTCGCTGCGCGTCGACCGCCGCACCCTCACCGTCGTCGTCGGCTACGGCGTGGTCTTGGCGGCGATGAACACCCTGTTCTACCTCGCCCTGGACCGGATTCCGCTGGGCATCGCCGTCACCGTCGAGTTCCTGGGACCGCTGACCCTGGCCCTGGCGGGCTCCCGCCGCTGGCTCGACGCCCTGTGGGCGCTGCTGGCGGGCGCGGGTGTCGTCCTCCTCGCCCGCGGCGGCGAAGGCGACGTGTCCGTCGTGGGCCTGCTGCTCGCCCTCGGCGCGGGCCTGTGCTGGGCCGGGTACATCCTGCTGGGCGCCGCCCTGGGCCGCGCCAGCGCCGACGGCACCGGCCTGGCCCTGGCCATGGGCGTCGCCGGGCTGGTCGTGCTCCCGATCGGGGCCCTGGACGCGGGCGCCGGGCTGCTGTCCCCGACGGTCCTGCTGGTCGGGCTCGGTGTGGCGCTGATGTCGTCGGTGATCCCGTACTCGCTGGAGCTGGAGGCGCTGCGCAAGATCCCGCCGCGGGTGTTCGGCGTGCTGATGAGCCTGGAACCGGCGGTCGCGGCGATCGCCGGGCTGGTGGTGTTGCGGGAGGCGCTGGCGCCGTACCAGTGGGTGGCGATCTGCTGTGTTGTCGCTGCTTCTGCCGGGGCGACGCGGTATGCGCGTTCTCCGGATGCTTGAGGAACCTGAGATGGCGACGAGGACGCGCGGCCCGACGGGGGGATGTCGCGTGCTCTAACGGGCCAAGCGGTCCAGCAGTTCGCCGAGCAGCGCGCGTTCGCCCGGCGTGAGGTCGCCTGGGTCGTCGGCGGCCAGGGCGCGCAGGGTGAGCGCGGTGCTCGCGCGGGTGGCCGGGGTGCCTGCTGACGGTGTGTGCAGCACGCCTGCCAGCACGGTCTCGCGGAGGCGTCCGGACAGTCCGAAGTCCGGTTCCGGCTGGGTGATCAGGGTCAGCGTGATGCCGACGTTCGCGGCGAGCAGTTGCTCCGCGGCGTCGTCCGCGGGCACCTTCAGCAGGCCGCGCGCGGCGGCCTCGGTGAACCGCTCCCGCAACGCGGCGTGCGCGGGAGCCGTGACGGCACAGGGCTTTCCCGGCTCGGCGCGACCGTAGAGCAGGCCGTAGAACGTCGGGTGCTCCAGCCCGAACCGCACGTGCCGGTCCCAGCCCGTCCGCAGGTCCTCCAGCGGGTCGCCGGAGCTCTCGACCGCCGTGTACTGGGTGAAGCCGTGGTTCACCACGGCGTCGATCAGGCCCTGCTTGCTGCCGAAGTGGTGGTACAGCGTCGGCGCTTGCACGCCTGCGCGTTCGCACACCGCCCGCGTGGACACCGCGCCGCCGCCCTCCAGCAACTCCGCCGCGGCGAGCAGGAGGCGATCCCGTGCGTTCTGCATGGTTGCTACATTAGCGCATGTACCGCTACATTGACTGATATAGCGAAAGGAGAAGTCCATGAGGACCTGGTTCATCACGGGTGGGACGCCGGGAGGGTTCGGCCTGGTTTACGCCGAGGCCGCGCTGGAACAGGGCGATCAGGTGGTGGTGACCGCGCGACGGCCCGCTGAACTGCGGGAATGGGCCGAGCCGTACGGCGACCGCGTGCTGGTCCTCCAGCTCGACGTCACCGATGCCGAACAGGTGCGCGCGGCGGTCGAGGCGGCGGAGGAGCGGTTCGGCGGGATCGACGTGCTCGTCAACAACGCGGGCCGCGGCTGGTTCGGCTCGGTCGAGGGCGCCCCCGATGACACGGTCCGCCGCACGTTCGACCTCAACCTGTTCGCCGTGGTCGAGGTGCTGCGCGCGGTCCTGCCAGGCATGCGGACCCGCGGCGACGGCTGGATCGTGAACATGTCGTCGGTGGCGGGCCTCGTCGGCACGCAGGGGTTCGGCTACTACTCGGCGGCGAAGTTCGCCCTCGAAGGGCTGTCGGAGGCACTGCGCCAAGAGGTCGAGCCGTTCGGTGTGCGCGTGCTCGTCGTGGAGCCGGGAGCGTTTCGCACCAAGGCCTTCGCGGGCTTCCAGGACGAGCCCGTCAACGAGACCGTCGACGCCCACGTGCCGATGGTCGAGGGCGTCAAGGCGGCGTTCGTGGACCACAACGGCAAGCAGGAGGGCGACCCCGAACGCGGGGTGCGGGCCGTGATCAGCGCGATGAACGCACCCGTTCCGCCGCGACGGATCGTGCTCGGCAACTCCGGCTACGACGTCGTCGTCGCGATGCACGAGAACGCACTCGCCGAGCTGCGCGCGAACGAGAAGCTCTCGCGCGGTGCGGACTTCTGAGCCTGTTGCCAGAAGTCGAGGCTGCGACTCGTCTCGTTCGCGGGCGGCCGGCTGGTGCCCGGGCTGGCGGTTTTTTTCAGGAGCCCTGTTCTCTGGCCCTGACCTCGCCGCGCAGGACTGACTCCAGGTCGTAGGTGGCCGGTTCTTCCAGTTGCTCGTACGTGCAGGAGGACGGTTCGCGATCGGGGCGCCAGTGGCGGAACTGGGCGGTGTGGCGGAAGCGGCTGGGGTAGCCGCCCTCGGTGTGCTCGTAGGCGACCTCCACCACCCGCTCCAGCCGCAGGGGGACCCAGGGCTGTTCGGTGGTCCGCCACCGGCTGATGGCCCCGGGCATCCGCGACGCCCCGTTGTCCGGTTGGGACCAGGGGTGGGCCTCGGCTCCGCCGGGGATCAGTTCGGCCATCTCGACCGCCAGTTCCCGGCGGCGGGCGGCGGTGAAGGAGCCGACCACGCCGACGTGGTTGAGGGCGCCGGTGTTGTCGTAGAGGCCCAGCATCAGCGACCCGACCGCCTCGCCGGGTTCGGTGTCCTTGTGCCAGCGCAGGCCCGAGACCACGCAGTCGGCGGTGCGGGCGTGCTTGAACTTGAGCATGGTGCGTTTGTTGGGCGTGTACGGGCCGTTCGGCTTGCCCATCACCCCGTCGAGGCCCGCGCCCTCGAAGATGGTGAACCACTGGCGGGCCAGGTCCGCGTCGGTGGTGGCCGGGGTGAGGTGGACCGAGCCGGTGGGGGTGAGCAGGTCTTCCAGGGTGCGGCGGCGCTCGACGGCGGGGGTTTCCAGGAGGACGGCGTCGCCGAGGGCGAGGACGTCGAAGGCGATGAAGCGGGAGGGGGTCTGCTCGGCGAGGAGGTCCACCCGGCTCTTCGCGGGGTGGATGCGCTCGGAGAGGGCGTCGAAGTCGAGGCGGCCGTCGCGGTCGACGACCAGTTCGCCGTCGAGGACGACCCGGTCGAGCAGGGCCGTCGACAGGGCCGCCACCGCCTCGGGGAAGTAGCGGTTGAGCGGCTTGCCCGAACGCGACTGGAGGGTCACCTCGGGGCCGTCGCGGAAGACCAGGCAGCGGAAGCCGTCCCACTTGGGCTCGAACACCAGGTCCGCGCCGTCCGGGATGGATTTCGACGGCTTGGCGAGCATGGGTTGGACCGGCGGGGTCAGCGGGAGCGCCACGGGGCACATCCTGCCCTGCGAGCCCCGCTCAGCGCACCCGTTGCCGCTCCGCGGTGCCCAGTTCCACGCGGACCGCGGTCGGCAGGGTGTCCACGCCGAGCGATTCGCGGGCCCGGGTCAGCACCGACCCGTCCAGTTCGCGCCACACGTCCTTGAGCCGGGTGCCCTCGTGCAGCCACACGCTCAGCCGCAGCGCGGGCTCCTCGGGGTCGCCGACCACGGTGGCCCTGGCCCGGCTGACCCCGTCGACCTGCTCGGCGTCCACGGCGATCGCCTCGGCGATGGCCGACGCGGTCACCACCAGGCCGGAACCGACCGAGCGGTCCAGCGCCAGGTCCGGGTGCCGCTCGGGCCGCAGCGTCCGGGCGGCCAGCAGGAGGCCCAGCACCAGCAGCAGCACCCCGAGCACGATCGCGCCCACCCTGGCGTGGGTCTGCCAGTTCCCCAGGGTGTCCAGCGCGATCGGGTCGAGCACCGGCCGCACCGCGCGGAACGACCCCAGCCACCCCTGGCCCACCACCAGGGCGGTGGCGCCCGCGAGCAGCGCCAGCAGGCCGATCAGCGCGGTGACGACCCGCTCGGCGCGGTAGGAGCGGGCCAGGGCGGCGACGGACGGCGATTTCATGGGCGTTCCCGGTGTGGGTCGGGGCGGTGGGCGGTCACGAGCGGTCCCGGGGCGAGTCGACGACGACGCTGACCCGGGGCCTGCGGGTCAGCGGCAGGTCCTCAAGGGTGGTGCGCACGACCTCCTGCAACCGGGGCCGCAACTGCTCCTCGGACTCCAGGCCGCTGCTCGCCCGCACCCGCACCTTGCGCGCGGTGGCGGTGACGGAGGCGCCGCTGACGTTCTCCTCGGCGCGCACCCGCGTCCCGACGATCCGGGCGAGCGAGCGCGGTGAGGTGCGGACGGTGACGCCGGGGGTCGGGTCGAGCAGTTCGACGTCCTTGCGCCGGGCGGTCAGCGCCACCAGCAGCAGCACCAGACCGGCCCCGGCGACCACCCAGGCGGTGACCCTGACCTCGGTGTCCTGCCAGGTCAGCCCGGCCAGCCGGTCGCGCCAGGCGGGCCAGGGGACCAGCAGCGGGCCGTCCACCGGACGGGCCCAGGTCCAGCCGACCTCCAGGGCCAGCAGTGCTCCCGCGGCGGCCAGGGCCAGGCCGAGCAGGAGGCTCAGGATTCGGACGAAGACGCGCACTGCCTCACTCCACTCGCGCGCGGATCTCGGGCAGCAGCGCGGAGACGGTGACGTCCACTCCGAGCACCCGGTAGGAGGTGATCCGCTCGACCTCCCCGGTGACCGCGGCGCGCACGTCCGCCACGACCTGGCGCACCGCCGCGGGGTAGTGCAGCGCCAGGTCCACCCGCAGCGACACGGTGTCCCCGGTGCCGTCGACGGTGGCGGTGGCGCCGTGCGAGCCGATGAGCTTGCGCTTGACCGCCGTGGTGCCGGGGGCGGCGTCGGCCGCGTGCTCGGCGATCTTGCGCACCACGACCGGGTCGATGCTCAGCGTGCCCCGGTCGTCCACCTCGATCACCTGTCCCTGCCCCGGCCGCCGAACATGTCGGACAGGTCCAGTTCGCCGTCGACAATCCGGCCGACGACCAGGCCGACGAAGCCGATGGCCAGGGTGATGACGAAGGCCAGGAAGCCCTGCGAGGCGGCCAGGCCCAGGATGAGGCCGGCGAAGATGCCGGTCTGGGTCGCGTTCATGTGTCCCTACTCGTTCCTGGCGGGTCAGCGGACCCGGGGTTTGCGGAAGCGCCTGCTGTGCCAGCGGCGCACCCGGTCGGTCAGACCGCGCACGCCACCCGGTCGGGTGTCCCCGACGACCGGACCGTCCCACCTGCGACCGTCCGGATCGGACTGATCGGCCGCGGCGGCCCGCAGGCGGGCCAGTCCGGTGACGAACTCGTCGTGGTCGCCGCCGACGTCCGGGTGGGCGCGGCGGACGAACTCGCGCCGGGCAGCCCGCTCGCGCGGGTCGGTCACGGCACGTCCACGTCGCTGACGTGGACGTCGACCGGGACCGGCCCGGCCAGCGCCCGGACCGCGCCGCGCACCCGCGCGGCGGCGGCCGGGACGGTGGTGCCCAGGGCCAGCACCACGGAAACCTCGATCGGGTCCCCGGGGGCGCCGACCCGGACACCGACGACCCGCCGCCCGGGCAGCGCAGTGGCGACGGCGCCGAACGCGCCGCCGTCGAGCCGCAGCACCGCGGGGTCGGCCAGCACGGCCGCGCCGATGGCGTCGGCCAGCGCGCCGGGGGAGGCCGCCGGGTCCACGGTCGTCACTCCACTCGGGACGTGGTGGGCGCCTCGTCGTCGCCGTTCTCGTCCGGCAGGTGGATGTCGTTGACCGAGATGTTGACCTCGATGACCTCCAGGCCGGTCATCCGCTCCACGGCGGTGATCACGTTGCGGCGCACCGCCCGCGCCAGCTCGACGATGCCCGCGCCGTACTCCACGACGATGTCGAGGTCGATCGCGGCCTGCTTCTCGCCGACCTCCACCGACACCCCGGAGGTGGACACGGTGCCCGCGCCGGGGATGCGCTCGCGGATCGCGCCGAAGGCCCGGGAGACCCCGCCGCCCATCGCGTACACACCGGACACCTCGCGGGCCGCCATGCCCGCGATCTTCTGCACCACGTTGGAGGCGATGGTGGTCTTGCCGTGCGACTGGTCGTCGGCCAGGCGGGCCGGGGCCACGCCGGTGCGGGTGGCGGGGGAGGTGTCGGCGGCCTGGTCGGGCTTGATCGGGTTCGTGGTTGCCATCGTCGGCAGTTCCTTCCGAATGGGCTGAGGGCTCACCGCCCCTGACGCTGCTGCGTTCGGGGCCGTGCACTCAGTCAGATGCCCGCACCCGCCGACAACTCTCGCCAAGTCACCCGGATGGGGGATGGGTCACATCGACCACCCGGACGTCGACCACCGGCACCCGCTCACCCAGGTGCGGGGCCAGGCTCGCCAGGACGTGGGCGCGCAGCCGCTCGGCGAGCGGATCGATGGCCGTGCCGAACCGGACGGCCAGTCCCAACTCGACGGTCCCGGGTCCGGTGGTGACGGACCGCAGGTGCCCGCCGCCCGTGTCCGCCAGGTACTCCGCGGCCGCCGCCCGAGCCGCCAGGGCGACGACCCGCTCGGACACCCGCAGCGCCCCGCCCTCCTGGTCCACCTCCACGACGCCGCCCGCACCGCGCACCGCCCGCACCGCGGCCAGCGCCCGCTCGGCCAGCCCCGGCGGGGTGGGCAGCGGCACGGCGGCCGCCGCGCGCACCCGCGCCCAGTCGTCCTCCGCCGCGGCCAGCACCGGCGCGCAGTGCGGGCAGGCCGCGGCGTGCTCGGCCAGGGCCGGGTCGGCGGCGTGGCCGTCGGCGGCGAGCGCCACCAGGTCGGCCCGGTCGCGCCCGCAGGGCAGTGCGCCCGGATCGGTTCGGGGATCGGTCATCGCAGTTCCTCCAGCTTGGCGAGCAGGGCGACCCGGGCCCGGTACAGCCGCTTGTGCAGCACCGACACGCTGACCTGGAGCACGCCCGCCACCTCCTTGTAGCTCAGGCCCTCCAGCTCGCGCAGCACCAGGGGCACGCGCTGGGAGGGCTCCAGGGTGGCGATCGCCCGGTGCACCGCGCTCGCCCGCTCGCCGAGCAGCGCCCACGCCTCCGGCGACGGCTGGGCGTCGGTCAGCCTGCCCGCGGGCACCTCGTCGAGCGCCACCGTGGGCCTGCGGCGGCGCAGGTGGGCCATGGCGGTGTTGGTGACCACCCGGTACAGCCAGGTCGACACGGCCGCGTCGCCCCGGAAGGACGCCCGGCCGCGCCAGGCGGCGATCCAGGCGTCCTGCACCACGTCCTCGGCCTCGGCCGGGTCGCCGCACAGCCGCAGCGCCACCCGGTACATCCGGTCGGTGTGCGCGCGCACCAGGTCGTCGAACGCCTCCGGGTCCAGTGCCACGGCGTCAGTCCCCCCGCCGGTAGCGCAGCATCAGGAAGCCGTCGTCGGACAGCACCGAGGCCAGGGCCAGCCGCCGCGGCACCGGCACCGGACCGCCGCCGGTGATCCGGCCGATCCCGCCGCCCGCGAGCAGCGGCGCCACCGTCAGGCAAAGCTGGTCGACCAGGTCGGCGGCGACCAGGTCCCCGAACAGCCGCGGCCCGCCCTCGCAGCACACCCGGCGCAGCCCGCGCTCGTCCAGCGCGGCCAGCGCGGCAACCGGGTCGAGTTCGCGCCCACCCGCCACGACGACGTCCGCCCCGGCCGCGGTGAGCGCGGCCCGGTCGGCCGCCGCCGAGGCCCCGGTGGTGATCACGATCGGGGGAACGGCGGTGTCGGTGAGCAGCGGCGAGTCCGGGGGGACCGAGCAGCGCGGGGTCACCACCGCGATCGGCGGCAGCTCCGCCAGCCCGCGCCGCAGCCGCCGGTCGGTCCGCGTCTCGGTGCGCTTGAGGCCCCGGTAGCCCTCGTCGCGGGCGGTGCCCCAGCCGACCAGCACGACGTCGGCGAGGTCGCGGCCGAGCGCGAACACCTTCTTGTCCGCCGGACCGGACAGGCCCGCCGAATGGCCGTCGACGGCCACCGCGCCGTCCGCGCTGGTGACGAAGTTGACCTGCACCCACGGCCGGTCGAGGTCGTCGGGGTAGTCGTAGAGCCGTTCGAGCGCGGTGTCGTCCACCACGGTGGGCGAACCGCCGGGGGAGGGGGGCCACAGCCTGTGCACCCGCCCAGCCAAGCACGCGGATACGCTCCCGGCATGTCCGCCGGGAAACTCACCGACCGCCAGCCCGAGATCGGCGCCGACGAGCTGGTCGCCGCGCTGGCACCGCCGCCGCGCTTCGGCGGGGTCCGGTTCGACACCTACGTGCCCAACCCGGACGAGCCCAGCCAGGCCGCCGCGGTCGAGGCGGGCTCGGCCTTCGCCGCGCGGGTCGGCGCGGGCGGCGGGGAGCGGTCGTTCCTCAAGCGGGTGTTCGGCGGCAAGGCCGACCCGGGCAAGCCGGGCCTCTACCTCGACGGCGGCTTCGGCGTCGGCAAGACCCACCTGCTGGCCTCGCTGTGGCACGCGGTGCCCGGACCCAAGGCGTTCGGCACGTTCGTCGAGGTCACCAACCTGGTCGGCGCGCTCGGCTTCCGCGAGGCGGTCACCCGGCTCTCCGGGCACCGGCTGCTGGCCCTCGACGAGTTCGAACTCGACGACCCCGGCGACACCATGCTGGTCACCCGCCTGCTCGCCGAGCTGACCGACGCGGGCGTGCACGTGGCGGCCACGTCGAACACGCTGCCGGACAAGCTGGGGGAGGGGCGGTTCGCCGCCGAGGACTTCCTGCGCGAGATCCAGGCCCTGTCCGCCCGCTTCGACGTCGTGCGGGTCGACGGCCCGGACTACCGCCACCGCGGCCTGCCCGACGCCCCCGACCCGATGACCGACGCCGACCTGGCCGCCAGTGCCGAGCGGGTCGAAGGGTCCACACTGGACGACTTCACCGCGCTGTGCGCGCACCTGGCCCGGGTGCACCCCTCGCGCTACGGCAGGCTCGTCGACGGGGTGACCGCTGTGCACCTGCGCGGGGTGGCGCCGCTGACCGGGCAGGACGTGGCGCTGCGGCTGGTCGCGTTCGCCGACCGGCTCTACGACCGCGCGGTACCGGTCGTGGTCTCCGGCGCGCCGGTGTCGGCGCTGTTCACCGAGGAGATGCTGCGCGGCGGCTACCGCAAGAAGTACCTGCGGGCGGTCAGCAGGCTGGTGGCCCTGTCCCGGGACGCGGCGTCGTTGCCGGGCGCCCAGGACTAAACCGCGGTACCGGCCGGGACCGGGAACCGGCTGGTGGGGCTAGGTGTGGCGGCCGGTCGGGGTGGACTTGTGCTCGTCGATCAGCGCCCACACGGACACGCCGGTCTTCGACCCCGCCGCACGCGCCCCCGACTGCCTGCGGGGGCGTGGAGCGGTCTCGGTCGCGTCGTGCCTGCTCTCCGAGAAACCGAGTTCCTGGTTGATCTGGTCGTAGATGGGTGTGTCGGTCACCGCCATCCTCTCCGTCGCGAAAGGCCGCTCTGCCAGGTTACGCACCGTACGCCCCCGGTTTCAGGGCGCCACGCGGTGGTCCCCCCGCCACTTCGGGTGACGACCCGCCACGCTACCGGTGGAGCCGTCCGGGCGCCGGACCGCCGACCGCGCGGACACCGGCAGGCGGTCGATCCCCGCCGCGACCACGATCACGGCCCCGACCGCCCAGAACAGCGCGCCGACGGTGTCACTCGGGTAGTGGTAGGCGAGCCCGACGATCGCGGCCGCCGCGACCGCGGTCAGGACCAGCCCCGCCACCCCCGACAGCAGCGCGGTCCGCAGCCGGGCACCCGCCGGGGCACTGCCCGCGCCCACCAGCGTGATCACCGCCAGGATCGACACCAGCGTGCCGGTGTGCCCGCTCGGGTAGGCGAGGTAGTCGTCGTGCGTGCGGTCGAACAGCGGCTTGAGCACCCAGGTGTTCACGGCGGCGGTGAACACCGGCCCGGCCACCGCCAGCAGCGCCACCCGCGGCCTGCGCAGCCGCAGCGCGATCACCACCAGCACCACCATGAGCCCGACCATCGCCGCGGGGGCCGTCGAGTACGACAGCGGCTCCAGCACACCGGGCACCCCGGCGAACACCCGGTCCACCGCCCCGGTCACCGCCGCGTCCGCGGCCCCGGCGTCGGCCTGGCCCGCCACCGGCAGGCCCAGGGCGAGCACGGCGGCGAAGCACACCGCGGCCACCGCGGCGGCGGGACCGCGCAGCGGTCGGGGCAGCAGGCGGTCACGTTCCACGGGTCCCACTATGCCCGCGGTGACCCGGCCGAGCCGATCCGACCCAGGGCGTCCCGACGGCGAATGCGCCGGTCGGCCCGCCTCTCAGGATCGGTGGTTCAGCGCGTGGGTGACGGCGTCCTGGGGCGTGCTCGCGGGGATCGCGTCGTCGGCGAGGGGGTTGCCGTGGTGGTCGGTGATGGTCCAGCCGCCCAGGGTGATGACGGGGATGGTGCCGCGCCGTTTGGCGAGGGCGATCTCGGAGAGGGTGCCCCAGGAGCCGCCGATGGCGATGACGGCGTCGGCGGACCAGACGATGACGGCGTTGCGGGCTTCGCCGAGGTTGGTGACGATGACGGCGGACAGGTGGGGGTCGGCGTCGGCGGCGGTGTCGCCGGGGCGGACGCCGATGACGAGGCCGCCTTCGGCGTGGGCTCCGGCGGCGACGGCGGCCATGACCCCGACCCCGCCGCCGCAGATCACCGTCGCGCCCGCCTGGGCGAGCAGGCGCCCGACCTCGCGGGCGTGCTGTTCGTCCTGGGGTGTGCAGTGGCGTGGCCCGCAGACGGCGACCTGGAACGGCATGTGTCGGCGGCCTTCCCTGCTGTGGTTGGTGTTCGTACGGTGATGCCGTGGTCGAGTTCGCGGCTGGTGGGAACTTCGGTGTCGTTGCAGGTGCGGAAATGGGAGACGGTGTGAGCACACCCGGTGCACGGGTGTGCTGTGGTCATGTCGCCGGTGTCCAGGCCCAGGGCCGTGGTGTGGTGCGGCCGCGGAGGCAGTTGACGCGCAGTTGGGCTTCGCGTCGGGTGGAGGGATGTTCGGTGGCGTGTTGGGCGAGGTAACAGGTCATGCGGAGTTCGCGGATGTCGCGGAGCAGCTCGTATCCGGTCCAAGTGGTGACATCGTGGCCGTAGCCGTGGCAGAAGTCCTGGTAGTCCCTGTCGGTGATCCAGCCGAAGCTGAGGTGTTTGACGGCGGTGCTGACAAGGTCCCATTCGGGTGGGCCGATCGCGGTGCGTTCGAGGTCGAGCAGCACGGTGTGCCCGTCGGTGGTGGTGACGACGTTGCCGTCCCAGGCGTCGCCGTGTATGACGCAGACCGGTAGCCCGGCGGGCAGGTCGGCGTGGCGGTCGCGCAGTGTCGTGATGTGATGGCGCAACCATTTGCGGTCGTCTTCGCTGAGGGCGGTGGCGCCATCGACGCGGTCGGTCAGGCGCACGAACGGGTCGAGGGGTTCGAGGAACACGTCGTCGGGGATCGGCAGTTCGTGCAGGCGGCGGACGGCGGCGGCGATCTCGATGGGGGTGCCGTGGCGGTGCTCGGGCAGCTCGGTCCAGAACGTGGCGGCGCGTCCGTGCGTCTCGACGGGGTTGGGGATGTCGAGGGCGCGGACGGCGGGCACGTCGTGACGGGCCAGCCAGCGGGCGACCGCGACTTCCTTGCGTGCGGTGACAGCTCGACCGGGGCGGGAGAGACGGACGACCACACCGTGGGGCAGCCGGTAGAGGGCGTTCTCGCCGAGCCGTAGCGGCTGGGCTCCGTCGGGGTTGAGACCTGCTTGGGCGCAGGCGTCGATCAGTGCGCGGTGGTCGATGTTGTGGGTGTTCACGAGACGGTGGTGAGAGCGGCGATGCGGTGACGCAACTCGCTTGTCCCTGAGGTGGCGTGATGGCGTGCTGCGAAGCCGGAGAGCTGACGCAGGTCGTCGGCGGCGCGGCAGGACCGAATGGTGCCCGCGGTGTCGAGGGCCGCGATACCGATCGCAGTGGCTTCGGCGGGCTCGCCGGTGGCCATGGTCAGTGAGGCGAGCTTGATGCTGGAGATGGCCTTGGAGCGAGTGAACTCGGCGGTGTGGCCGTCGACCGCGGCGGTGAGGCGGGCACGGGCTTCGGTGGGGGAATGGTCGCTGATGGCAAGGTCGAACAGGGCGTGTCCGGTGTCTCCTGCGTGCTGGGCGTCGTCGTAGTAGCCCATCCACTCCGGGTCGTTGACAGGGGTTGCCCTGGCGAAGTGGTCGTCTCGTCTTCTTCGTCAATCTCGCAACTGATGATATTCCCATTTTGCAACTCAATATCGGCGAATTTACGCTCTTCGTCTACATGTCTAACTCGACCAATTAATCCCACTGGGCCAGTGTCATCTGAACCCATACTGTCATGATAACACTATCGGATTACGTTGTAAGATATGTGTTGTGACCGCTGCATCGCACATCCTCGCCACCTGTATGGGCTTCAACCGTGCCCGTGACCCCTGGCAACCGTCTCCGGTCTTCCGATACGCCTTCGAGTTGGCAGGCAACCTGACCAAGCCCAAGGTCTGCTTCATCCCGACCGCCAGCGATGACGACACGGCCAGCATCGAGAGCTTTTACGCGGCCTTCGCCGACACCGATGTAGAGACAAGTCATCTCGCGCTGTCGGCCGACGACCGGCCGCGCGACTTGGCACGTTTTCTCGGTGAGAAAACCCTTGTCTGGGTCGATCGTGGCAACGTGGCCAAGGCTCTGGAGGTCTGGCGGGAGCATGGCCTTGATCAGGTGCTTCGTGACTGCTACGAGCACGGTGTCATCCTCGGTGGAGAGTCCGCGGGTTCGCTGTGCTGGTTTGCTGGCGGTGTCACCGACTCGTTCGGTGAGGTACAGGCACACCGGGACGGCCTGGGCCTGCTGCCGTACAGCAACGCTGTGCACTACGGCGACCGCCGCCAAGTATTTGAGGGCGCGATGCGAGCAGGAGAACTGCCGTCAGAGGGTTATGCCATGGACACTGGAGCCGGACTGCACTTCCAAGGCCACGAGTTGGTGCGCGCGATCAGCGACCGCAAGCACGCCGGGGCTTACCGGGTGACAGCGAACGGCAGCGATGTCCACGAGGAGCCACTGGACGTAACTCGCCTCAAACGGTCCTGACTTGCAAACGGCGGAGCACAGCCTGCATGTCCTCACGACCTCGCCAGCGGGCGAAGGTACGGGCTGCTCGCCCCAGTTCGGCTCGGGCCGACTGTGAGCCGACTGCTTCAATGTCATCGAGAGCAGCCAAGGCGTGGTGCGCGGCTTCTTCGGGTTGCCCGATGTTGGCGTAGGCCCGAGCCACCTTGGCTCTGGTGATCGTGGCAGTACGAGCCGAAGAAGACGACAAGCTGTCCAGGCGCGGTGCCAGGCTGGCAATGGCCTGCTCACCGCGGCCTAGGTAGATGTCGCAGGTGGTCTGGAAGATCGTGAAGAGGTCTTCGGTCAAGACGCTGCGTTGTCCCAGCAGCGCATCACCGCCCTGGACCGGCTTGGACAGCAGCGTCACGGCTTGGTCGAGGGCGCGCGTGCTTGCCTCCTGGTCGCCGAGCAGCGCATGGCCGAAGGCTATCTGTTTGGCAGCCAAGCCCCGCATCCGTGGCGACGACTGGGACTGGGAGATGACCGTTGTGGCGTTGTCGATAGCCCGGCGGCCGTTTCCTGAGAAGCTGACGACCATCATGGAGCGTCGCACGAACCCGTACGCGGACATGGCGTGCCAGTCAGCGGCTTGACCCCACTGGGAGGCTCGGTCGATCCAGTACATCGCGCTCGGTAGGTCGCCTGCCTCCTCGCTGAGCCAACTGAGACTTTCAGCGAAGCGCGCCTGCATCTGGTGGTACTGGGACTGTTCCTTGCTGCCTGCGCGGCGGCGAAGTCCGTCCAAGACGGCCACGCTGCCGGTCAGGCCGTCAATCAACCGGTGAGGATGAAGCGACCGGGTAGCAACTTGGAAGCCGTTATAGGTTGCGGCGAAGTGGTCAAGCGGATCGGTGGTCATATCAAGCGCTTCAACCACTCTCTCGAAGCGGCGGTTCAGCACCGTACCTGCGACACCAACGCTCAGAGAGGCCAGCAGTTCTCGCCGTGAGAGCGGCATCGCTTCACCTCCAAGCAGCGACACAACGAACACATCGCTCTCAGAAGGTACCCTAAATGGGGGCGAATCAGACATGGTGACGGTGCCGTGCAGGAGCGAGACCACTACACCACCTGTGCCGTAGACCTCGTCCAGCTTGGCCGCAAGCCACTCGTGGAGCTGACGTTGGCCACTCTCGACGTACGAGAGCAACGACGGTGCACAGCGGACCTGGCTAGCGACAGCACCCAATGTCAACCCCCGTGCTGTCCGCAGTTCGCGGAGCACTGCTCCTAGCTCAGCATTCCCGGGCACTGCCGCTCCTTGACAGTTCTTCACAACTGGCCGCGACCGATCGACTGCACCCAGTGAAGCACACAAAACTCGTGGTCAGGCACCCGCTGCCTTGAACCCCGCCCCGGGGCGGCGGGTGCCACCCTCACCCCCGAGCCAGGGAGCCGAGACGGATGACCTCACGTCAGGTTGCCAGTCAGCAGCGCACGAGCCGTACCCCGCGTGTTCGGCAGAGGGCAACCGGTCCGCCTGCCTTCAGGGAGGCTGCGCCCCGGCGGAGGTGGTCTTCGGCTACGTCCGCAGTGGCAGTGACCGGCCGGGCTACCTGGAAGGCTGCAAGGAGACCTTGGCGAGCTGGTGTGCCCGGGAGGGCTGGGAGCTGTGGACGGTGTTCACCGACGTCTGTTCGGGGGTCCTGGAGGCCGATGAGCGGCCAGGCTTCACGGGCCTGCTCAATGCCTCGACGAGCGCCAAGTCGCCGCCGTGGTGGTGCTCGACGGCGGTCACCTGTCGCACCGGGTGGAGGTGGTGGCCTCGTTGGTGCGGGAGCTGGTGCTGCGGGACGTCGAGCCGTGGGGCATGGACGGCGGCTTGCCCCCGGACGTCGAGCGAGCGCTGTCCGGTCGCCAGTCGCGGGCCTGGAGCGCCGGTGTGGGGGCATGCCGCGCAGGAAGCCCCGGAGTGAACCTGAGGCATCCGTGACGGTGTCGCTGACGCTCACGGAGCTGGCGGCCGTGGCGCGAGCGACTTGGGCGGTGACGTCCCTGGGTGAGCCGCGCGAGATCAACGGAGCCGACAGCGCCATCCGCAAGCTGCGCCAAGCCGCCAAGGCTCATCCCGCATTACCGGAGCGGTTAGGCGAGCAGTCGTAGAGCAACAGCCGCGTTCTGACCGCCACTACTTCCAATTTGTTCCTTGCCACAGAACGGATGCGTTCCCATGGCTGACCCGAACGACATGCCCTCCAATGCCGCTGAGTCGGACAACCCCTGGAGAGATGACCAGGTGCTCTTGGGTGGCCTGGCCCAGGTCAACGAAGCCTTGTCCGTGTACCTGGTGGCGGCAAGGAGGCGATGACGTGGTGAGCAGTGCGTCGCGGACACCGGTGATGCCCGGCGGGGTCGGTGATCCGGGTGGGCGATCCGTGGTCTGGTGGGGGTCGAACTCCCACTTCCCGGACGAGGTGCACGTCGTGCGGTGTCCCCCTCCGGATGGTGTCGATGACTGGGTGTGGAGCACGTGCCGGGTTCCGGTGGACCTGGTGGGGCCACATCGCCCGCCGAACTTGTTCCTGTGTTCGTGGTGTGCCTGCGCGTTGGTGCGGTTGTTGTTCCCGGGCGGACCGGCCTGGTGCGGGGGTGGCCGGTGACGACGCGGTTCCTGACCCCGTCCGCCCGGATCGGTCGGGCGGCGTGCTCGCGGGTCTTCGAGGGCGGGCACACGTTCCGCCTCGCGGCCGGGGACACCGTGATCGCAGTGTTCCGGGGGGTCTGCATCGAGGAAAAGCGTGTCCTCATCCTCGTGGACCGCCGGTTTCCCGGTGTGGTGATCGAGGGCCCTCAGCCGGTGGTGGCCACGATCCCGAAACCCCTGGGGTTGCAGTGGGCCGACGACCGGGGGCTGACCACGATCGCCCGGGCGTGGCTCGCCGGAACAGCATCGCCCCGAACGCCGAACACCTCTTGGGCAGGCCGCTCCGCGGCCGGGCGCGAGCGGGGCGGGGTGCGATGACGGACGTGCACATCCGTCATCGGGTGTTGGGCATGGCCCTGGCCCGGTGCCGTCGCGATCGTGGACTCACGACCCGGCAGGCCGCGCCCCGGTTGGGGATGTCCTCGGCGGCGGTGAACCGGTCGGAGAACGCCAAACGCCCCTTCGGTCCAGTGGAGGTGGGCGCCGCGTTGGCCGTCTACCAGCCGCCGCCGGATGAGCGTGCCCAGGTGCTGGCCCTCGCCCAGGGGCAACCCGCCACCGGGTGGTGGCAGGTTCCGGGGGCTTTCGGGCCGCACGACGAGGCGGTGGCGGTACTCGAAGCGAGTGCCCGGTCGGTGGTCGAGTTCTCCGCGACCGCACTTCCGCTGGTCGCCCAGACCCCGCACTACACCCGGGCGTTGTGCTGGCACCGCCGCCACGAGGAACACGCGGCCCTGACCCGCGCGGGGCGCAGGCGCGAGATCCTGCTGGACCCCACCCAACCCGACCGCACCCTCATCCTCGACGAAGCCGTCCTGCGTCGCCCCGTCGGCGGTCCGACGGCGATGGCACAGCAGTTGCGGCACCTGGTGGCCTTGGTGCGGGGCAGGCCGGTGGCGGTGCGGGTGGTCCCGTTCCGGGAAGGCGGGTACCGGTCCCCGGGCGACTGCGCGGTGTACCGGATCACCGACGCCCCCACCGTCGTGCACCTGCACTCCGACGCCGCCTCCGGACTGCTCGACGACCCCGCCGACACGCGGGTGGTCGAGGACACGCTGCACGGGCTGCTCTCGATCGCGGCCTCCCCGGACGACAGCGTCGATCTGCTGACCCGCTTCGCCGCCGACCACGAACGCACCGCAGGCCTGTACCCGTGACCACCCACGCCATTGACTGGAAGGGCCTTCACCATGGCAACGATGAACGCGCGGTACTCGCGTGTGGTGTCCGGCGCGGATGCCGTCTCCCCGGTGGAGTTGCGCCGCGAACTGCTGGCCGATGGGTGGAACCTGCTCGCCCGCCGGGCCGGTGACACGGTCATCGGGGGCTACCGCCTCGGCGACGGGCACCGGGAATTCGTGGTGATGGACGAGACCGGGACCGGGCAGGTCTTCCTCGGCCGCTGGGTCGCGGCATCGGACCTCGTCTGGGTCCGGATGGCCGACGGCTGGCGGGAGACGACCCACCTGTTGAACACCTTCCCAGACGAACCAGCCGAACCCTGGCTCCCCGCCCGGCTCGAAGAACTCCTCACCGCCGCACAGCGACGACAAGCCGCACTCCTGACCCCCACCACCGCACCCCAACCCGACGAACGACCACGAGGAACCCGCACCCATGCCAGAACACGGCACCGCCTTTGACACCCCGCGCGCGGACGGCAACGGCGTCCGCGCGAAGACCCTGCGGGGACTGCTGGTGGCCCGCGAACTCGACACCGCTCGGCTGGCCCGCAGTCTCACCACCCGGGAACTCGCCGGGCAGATGACCATGTCGCCCGCGATGCTCAACCGGGTCATGACGGGCCGCCGCGTTCCCACCGCCCTGGAGATCGGCGGGCTGTGCGGCCTGCTCGACATCGACCCGGCCCGCCGACCCCACCTCTACCGGCTGACCGCCGACGCCGACCTGACCGAGTGGATCATCCGCCCCGGCGCCGGGACGAGCGCGCTCGGCGCGATCGAGGAGGTCGCGGACACCGCCACCTGGCTCGACCCCCTGCTCATCCCCCGCCCGCTGCGGACCGCCGCGTACCACCACGCCCTCGGTCACCCGATCGGTGATCACCAGTCCCCCGAGCCGGCGGCCCCGCCGACCGACCGGTTCCTCCTGCACCCCCGTGCCCTCACCCACCCCGCGATACCCGCGGACGTCATGGGCGAGCAGTTGCTGCACCTGTGCCACACCGCCCCGAACACCATCCGCCTGCTGCCCGCCACCTTCCCGCCACACCCGGGTTTCCGGGTCCTGCACATCGACCACTTCCCACCCGTGGTCCACATCGACCACCACGGCACCCACGTCATCCTGGAAAGCCCCGACTCCACCGCCGCGCACACGACACTGCTGCGCGCCGCCACGACGGCCGCGGCCACCGCGGAACACACCCGACGGACACTGACCGATCTCGCGGCACGGACGGGCACCGTCGGATGAGTCCACCCGGAGCCCTCCGCGATGCTCGACGGCACCGAACGCGCGCGGCGACGGACCCCACGTCGAGTACGACGCGGGGGTCCGTCGCCGTCCTGAGTCGAGCGGCGCCTCGGTACCCGGGATCAGCCCCAGGGGTCGGCGTAGGTGATCCTGGCCAGCTCCGCCGCCACGTCGTAGGTCGGCTCGGGCGGCGTCGGCGCCAGCTCCTCCAGCGTCTCCAGCAGCACGCTCGCCACGGCCCAGTTCCGGTACCACTTGCGGTCGGCGGGGACGATGTACCAGGGGGCCGCCGCGGTCCCGCACCGCTCCAGCGCCGCCCGGTAGGCCTCCTCGTACTCCGTCCACCGCGACCGGGCCACCAGGTCGGCCGGGTCGTACTTCCACTGCTTGGCCGGGGTCTCCAGCCGGGCGATCAGCCGCTCCCGCTGCTCCTCCGGGGAGATGTGCAGGAACACCTTCACCACGGTCGTCCCCGCCTCGGCCAGCTCGGCCTCGAACTCGTTGATCGCGAAGTACCGCGCGTCCCACACCTCGCGCGGCACCAGCTCCTGCACCCGCGCGATCAGCACGTCCTCGTAGTGCGAGCGGTCGAACACGCCGATGTACCCCGGTGGGGGCACCTGCTTGCGGACCCGCCACAGGAAGTCGTGCCGCAGCTCCTGCCGGGTCGGCGCCTTGAACGAGGTGACCCGCAGGCCCTGCGGGTTGACCAGCCCGCAGACGTGGGAGACCGTGCCGCCCTTGCCCGAGGTGTCCATGCCCTGCAGCACCAGCAGCACCGAGCGGCGGGACTCCGCGTACAGCGCCTCCTGCAGCACGGCGAGCCGCTCGCCCGTCGCGGCGAGGAGGTCGGCCGCCTCGGCCTTGGTCGCCGGGCCCACCGGGGTGTCGCGCGGACCCAGGTGCAGGCCCGAACCGGGGCGCACCCGCAGCGCGTCCCGAACGGACGGGACCGTCTTCTTCGCCATGCCCGAGAGCGTAGCCGGGCGGATGCAACGAACCCGCGCCAGAGTCGGTCAGCGCGCAACGAATGCACGCCACAAGCAACACCCGACGGCTGAAACCGACGTCCACGTGCGCCTAGCCTGGTCGCATGACCGCGACCGTGCCCCCCGCCACCACCCTGCCCGACCACATCGCGCTGGCCGAGCAGTGGAGCACGCACAACTACCACCCGCTGCCGGTGGTGGTCGCCGAGGCGCAGGGGGCCTGGGTGACCGATGTGCGCGGTCGGCGGTACCTGGATTTCCTGGCAGGCTACTCGGCGCTCAACTTCGGGCACCGCCACCCGGCGCTGGTCGCCGCCGCCGTCGACCAGCTCGGGAAGCTGACCCTGACCAGCCGCGCGTTCCACCACGACCAGTTCGGGCTGTTCTGCCGGGAGCTGGCGGAGCTGACCGGCACCGACCTCGTGCTGACGATGAACACCGGCGCCGAGGCGGTCGAGTCCGCGATCAAGGTCGCCCGGAAGTGGGCGTACGAGGTCAAGGGCGTCCCGGCCGACACCGCCGAGGTCATCGTGGTGGGCGGCAACTTCCACGGCCGCACCACCACCATCGTCTCCTTCTCCACCGACCCCACCGCCCGCGACGGCTTCGGCCCGTTCACCCCCGGTTTCCGCGTGGTCCCCTACGGCGACACCGCAGCGTTGCAGGCGGCCATCACCGACCGCACCGCCGCCGTCCTGGTCGAACCCATCCAGGGCGAGGCGGGCGTGGTCGTCCCGCCGCCGGACTACCTCCCCGCCGTCCGCCGCCTCTGCGACGCCAACGACGTGCTGCTCATCGCCGACGAGATCCAATCCGGCCTGGCCCGCACCGGCACCCTGTTCGCCCTCGACCACGAGGGCGTCCGCGCCGACCTCTACACCCTGGGCAAGGCCCTCGGCGGCGGCATCCTCCCCGTCTCCGCGGTCGTCGGCCGCCGCGACGTGCTCGGCGTGCTGCGCCCCGGCGAACACGGCTCCACCTTCGGCGGCAACCCGCTGGCCTGCGCCGTCGGCCGGGCCGTGGTGCGCCTGCTGGCCACCGGCGAGTTCCAGGAGCGCTCCACCACCCTCGGCGCCCACCTGCACGGCAGGCTCGGCGACCTCGTCGGCCACGGCGTGACCCGGGTCCACGGCCGCGGCCTGTGGGCGGGCGTCGAACTCACCGACCGGACCGGCCGCGCCGCGTCGGAGGCCCTGATGGCGCGCGGGGTGCTGTGCAAGGAGACCCACGGCACCACGCTGCGCATGGCCCCGCCCCTGGTCGTCACCGAAGCCGAGATCGACCACGGCATCGACACCCTGGCGCAGGTCATCGCCTGACCCCGTTCCCGCCCACCCGCACCCCGGCCTGCCCGCGACGCCCGTCGCGGGCAGGCCGGTCCCGTTCGGTCGGTGCGCCCGGAGTGCCCGCGCGGCTGCCTCCGAGGGCAACGGCGACCGCGGTCGCGCCCCTACCGTTGGCGGGGCAACACCGAGACCTGCCGCTCCCGGCCGGTGCCGCGACCAGGTGAAGGGAAGAGGCGCAGATGGACCAGGCCCTCGACGGCGCGCTGCGTGTCCTGCTTGACCACGACGTGCGCGACCCCGAGCTGCTGTTCACCGTGGTGGTCGAGGTCTACCAGGACCTGGACTCCGCGGGCAGCTCCGACTTCGACGCCCTGCGCGCCGCCCTCCTCGACCGCGCCGCGGTGGAGGGGTTCCCCGCCGCGGGCGAGGAATTGGCGCGGTACGCGGAGGGCAACGGCGGGGTGGAGCTGTTCCGCGCGGCCCAGGACGCCGGGGTCGCGACGCTGGCGGCGGAATTGCGGGGCATGGCCGCCGCCACCGAAGCGGAGCCCGAGGTGGACGACACGGCGTACGACGAGGGGGAGTGGGCCGCGTTCCTGCAGGAGTACGGGCCCTCCTGGGACGGGCAGGAGGAGAACTGGTCCGGGTTCGTGGACTACTTCCTTTTCTACGCCGCGGAGCGCGGCGTCGCCGCGCCCGCCAGGTCCTTCGTCGAGTACGCCGCGGACTCCGGGGACCGGGTGGGCTTCTTCGCGGGCTACGGCATCGCGATCGCGACCGCCGCGGAACCGGAGGCCGAACCCGACCCCGAGGTGTGGGCGGCGTTCCTGGCCGAGTTCGGACCGTCCTGGGACGGCACCGAGGAGGCGTGGGAGACCTTCACCCCGTACTTCCTCTTCTACGCCGACGAACGCGGTGTGCGGTCCTTCGCCGAGGCGTTCCTGGAGCACGCCCCGGCCACCACACCCGAGCGGGTCGAGTACTTCGCCGACTACGGCATCGTGATCGCCACCCCGGTGCCAGCGGCCCAGTCCGATGAGGACGACGTGCTCGAAGCGCTGGAGAACCTGTTCAGCCCCGAGGAGATCGCCGAGGCGCAGGACCGGTTCGGCGAGATCGCCCAGGAGTCCGACGCGATCCCGGACGCGGCCGTGGACGACCTGAACGAGGCCTTCGCCCAGCTCGTCGCCGAGATGCCGGAAGCGGCCGCGCTGTCGCGGGAGCAGATGGCGCAACTGCTGGCGAGCATCCCGGCCGACCGGCTGTGAACACCCGCACCCACGCCGAACGAGAGGACCACCAGCCGTGACCAGCCAGGAAGCGGTCGACCTGACGGCGTTCCTAGAGCCGCTGCTCGCCAAGTACCGCGCCGTCAAGACCGCGCGGGGCGAGGACGGCGCGGCGATCACCGAGGCCGACCTGGCGCTGCTGATCGCCGAGTTGCAGGAGAGCGCCCTCAACCCCGCCGTCGAACAGGTGCTGGCGGAGGTGCCCGGCGCCGCCGCGCTGCCGCCGGAGCAGCTCGGCGAGATCCTGTCCACCGCCCTGGCCGAGGTCATCGTGAAAGCGATGGCGGGCGAAGCGAGCTGAACCCCCGCACCACCCACCCAGGACCCGCCCACGGTCACCAGAGGAGCGCGAAGCGATGACCGACCCCACCCCCGCCGCGGACCCGGCCGCGGTGCTGGCCGCGGCCAAGACCGCCATCCAGCAGCACGCCCGCCCGGCGCTTGCCCGGATCGGTCGCCAGAACGCCGACGTCACCGCCCCCGCCCCCGCGGCCGTCGCCGCGCTCACCTTCGGCCCGGTCGTGCAGACCCTGACCACGCACGCCCCGGTCGCCGCCCTGCTCCAGGGCGGCGTCGACCCGGCGCTGCGGCAGCGGGTGGACGAGTACCGGCTGCTCTTCGACAACCACATGGCCTTCTCGAACGGGATGCTCGCCCAGTGCGGGGACGTCATGGCCGCCTGTGACAGGCTGGCCGACTTCGAGTTCATGCACGCCACCGGGCACGGCAAGGCCGCCCTCGCCGCGCGGGCCGCGTTGCAGGACTGCGTGGTGCGCGGCCTGGCGGCGGAGAACGCGCTGCGCAGGCACGCCCAGTCGATCCCCCTGGCGCGCACCGACGCGGACTTCGCGAAGTTCGACGTGTTCGTCCGCGAGGAACTGGTCCCGCTGATCGAGCAGACGAAGCAGGTCATGACCAAGGCGGGGGCGGACTTCGCCGGGGCCGTCGAGTTCGAGTCCATCAAGGCGCTCGTGGTCCTGGACCCCGGCAAGCAGCGCAAGGCCCTGCAGGCCGGGCTGTGGATCATCGACCAGTGCGCCAACGCGATGCAGTTCAGCGGTGGCCTGTTCGGGGTGGTGCCCTCGCCGTTCACCACACCGGTGGCGGTGGGGTTGAGCAACGCCGCGACCGGCATCAAGGTGCTGATGGCCTTCGCGGGCAAGGCCGCGCTGTCCGCGCAGGCCGCCGCGGCGGTGAAGGACTACCAGGCGAACCACCAGAAGGGCGCGCAGTTCGCCGAGCACAACGCCGACCCCACCAAGATGCACCGGATGCTGACCGAGAAGCACATGGCGAACCTGGAGATCACCCTGGTGTGCGCCGACGGGCTGATCGGCGTGGGCACCAGCTTCTTCTCACCGCTGGGCCTGGTCTGGGACGTCGCCCGCAAGGGCATCACCAGCGCGATGCAGGGCTACCTCGGCCAGCGCCTGGCCCTGCTCCAGGAACTGCTGGGCAAGACGCAGGACACCGAGTCGGTCATCGTGTCGTTCGGCACGAGCCTGTTCGAGGAGTTCCGGGGCAACATCTTCACCATCCTCAACCCGCTGGACGCGCTCAAGGGCGCGGTGCTCGACCAGCTCGGCACCCGCATCGCCGAGATGATCGTGGAACGGTTGCCGATCGACCCGGCGCAGCCGGTGAACGGCTCGGCCATGCAGGCGGGCGTCGACTCCCTCGCCGAGGCGATGATCGCCGGGATGCCCAAGGTCGCGGTGGTCCAACCGCCCACGCCCGCCGCCACCGCGGCGGCGAGCAGGCCCACGGCCGACAACGCGGGCAACCCCGTGCAGTCGATCCTCAGCGGGGTCAAGACCGACGACCAGAACCGCGAGTACCGCAACGTCAAGATCGGTGGGCGGACCGGCGCGCTGTACGCGGACAACGGGGAGTTCGTGCCGGGGCCGATGGACGTGGTCAGCGAGGCGCTGATGGCCGTGCTGCCCGGCAGCGACGCCAAGGGCAGGCCGGTCGCGGAGGTCGACCTCGACACCGACTTCGCACCGGGCGCGCCCGGCACTGAGGGGGCGGACTTCAAGGGGCGCCCGCTGCGGGTGCGCGTCGCGGGCTACTGGGGCTTCATCGACTCCGCGGCCCCGAACGCCTTCTGGCCGATGGACGTCGACCCGACCGGGTTCGCCGACTGGAGCGACCGCGAGATCAAGCCGGACGGCTACATGCAGGCGGGCAAGCTGGTGAAGGGCCGGTGGCACAAGCCCTTCCCCGAGCGCTCCCACCTGCTCTTCGCGGCGGAGGACGGCACGCACCACTGGGCCAAGCCGCAGGACAACACCGGCAACGGCAAGGGCGCGGGCGCCACGATCGCCAGCCTGGCCACGAAGGTCAAGGACGGCTACGACCTGCGCGAGCTGTAGGCGGGAACCGCCCCGCACCGGCCGCCACCGGTGCGGGGCGGCCCGGTCAGCGCAGTGCCGGGATCACCTCGTCCCCGTAGGCCGCCAGCGTCTTCTCCCGCTCGTCGTGCATCAGGTAGACCGCGAACTGGTCCACCCCCAGCTCCTTGAGCTGCTGGAGCCGCCGCACGTGCGCCGAGGCGGGACCCACCAGGCAGAAGCGGTCCACGATGTCGTCGGGCACGAAGTCCGTCGACGGGTTGCCCGCCCTGCCGTGGTGGGCGTAGTCGTAGGACTCGCGGCCCCGGATGTACTCGGTCAGCTCCTTCGGGACCGGCCCGGACTCGCCGTAGCGGGCGACCAGGTCGGCCACGTGGTTGCCGACCATGCCGCCGAACCAGCGGAGCTGGTCGCGCTGGTGGGCGAGGTCGTCGCCGACGTAGGCCGGGGCGGCGACGCACACGGTGATCCCGCCCGGGTCGCGTCCCGCCGCGCCCGCCGCCTCGCGCACCGCGCCGATGGTCCACTCGGCGATCGCCGGGTCGGCGGTTTGCAGGATGAACCCGTCGGCGTGCTCGCCGACCAGCTTCAACGCCTTCGGCCCGTACGCGGCCATCCACACCTCCAGCCGCCCGTCGCGCACCCACGGGATGCGGACCGGTCCGCCGTGGTGCTCGACCTCGCGGCCCTCGGCCAGTTCCCGGATGACGTGCATCGACTCGCGCAGCACCGCCAGCGACGCGGGCCGCTGCCCGATCACCCGGCGGGCCGAGTCGCCCCGGCCGATGCCGCAGACGGTGCGGTTGCCGAACATGTCGTTGAGGGTGGCGAACAGCGACGCCGTCACCGACCAGTCGCGGGTGCTCGGGTTGGTCACCATCGGCCCGACCACCAGCGACCGGGTCTGGGCCAGGATCTGCGAGTAGACGACGAACGGTTCCTGCCACAGCACGCACGAGTCGAACGTCCAGCCGTGGCTGAACCCGCGCTGCTCGGCCTCCACCATCAGCCGCACCACGTCGCTCGCGGGCGGGTCGGTCTGCAACACCACACCGAAGTCCATGCCGATCCTCCTAAAGCAGGTACTGGGAGAGGTCGCGCTTCAGAAATCGTCCGTGTCCGGGCTTGCCGTGGAAAGCGCCGTCGGCGATGACCACCGAACCCCGGGAGAGCACCACGTCCACCCTGCCGGTGATCTCCATGCCCTCGTAGGCGGAGTAGTCCACGTTCATGTGGTGGGTCAGCGCGGAGATGGTCTGCGTCGCCGCCGGGTCGTAGACCACCACGTCGGCGTCGGCGCCGGGGGAAATGGTCCCCTTGCGGCCGGCCAGGCCGAACATCCGAGCCGGGGTGGTGGAGCTGATCTCCACCCAGCGCTCCAGGGTGATCTCCCCGGCCACCACGCCCTGGTGCAGCAGGTCCATCCGGTGCTCCACGCCGGGCATCCCGTTCGGGATCTTGGAGAAGTCGTCCCTGCCGAGCACCTTCTGGTCCTCGAAGCAGAACGGGCAGTGGTCGGTGGAGACCACCGACAGGTCGTTGGTCCGCAGCCCCCGCCACAGGTCCGCCTGGTGGTCCCTGGTCCGCAGCGGCGGCGAGGCCACGTACTTGGCGCCCTCGAAACCGGGTTTCGCCATGTCCTCGATCGACAGGTACAGGTACTGCGGGCAGGTCTCGGCGAACACGTTCTGCCCGGTGTTCCTGGCCGCCGCCACCGCCTCCAGCGCGTGCCGGGCCGACAGGTGCACGATGTAGAGCGGCGCCCCGGTGACCCCCGCCAGCGCGATCGCCCGCGACGTCGCCTCGCCCTCCAGCTCCGGCGGCCGGGTCAGCCCGTGCTCCACCGGGGCGGTCCGGCCCTCGGCCAGCGCCTGCGCCACGAGCTGGTCGATGGCGATGCCGTTCTCCGCGTGCATCATGATCATCGAGCCGGTCTCGGTGGCCCGCCGCATGGCGCGCAGGATGTCGCCGTCGGTGGAGTAGAAGACGCCGGGGTAGGCCATGAACATCTTGAAGCTGTTCACGCCCGCGTCGATGCACGGCCGCATCTCCTTGAGCGAACCGTCGTCCACCTCGGAGATGATCATGTGGAAGCCGTAGTCGACGGCGCAGTCGCCGTCCGCCTTCGCGTGCCACTTGTCCAGGGTGGCCAGCAGCGACGTGCCGCGCGCCTGCACCGCGAAGTCGATGATCGTGGTGGTCCCGCCCCACGCCGCCGCCTCGGTGCCGGTGGCGAAGGTGTCGTGCGAGAACGTCCCGCCGAAGGGCATCTCCATGTGCGTGTGCGCGTCGATGCCGCCGGGGATCACGTACTTGCCGGTGGCGTCGATCGTCCGGTCCGCCTCGGTGATCAACCCCGGGGCGGTGACCGCGGTGATGACCTCGCCGTCCACGACCACGTCCGCGTGCGCGCGGCCGGTGGCGTTGACGACGGTCCCTCCCGTGATGATGGTGCGCATCCGTGGGCCTTTCAGGGCTTGGTGAGCGAGTCGTAGCTGTCGGGGCGGCGGTCCCGGTAGAACTGCCACAGGTCCCGCACCTCGGCGAGCAACCCCATGTCCAGGTCGCGCACCACGACCTCCTCCTCCGTGTCCGACGCCGCCTCCCCGACGAGCTGCCCGCGCGGGTCGGCGAAGTAGGTCTGCCCGTAGAAGTCGTTGTCGCCCAGCGGTTCCACACCCACCCGGTTGATCGCGCCGACGAAGTACTCGTTCGCCACCGCCGCCGCGGGCTGCTCCAACCGCCACAGGTACTGCGACAGCCCCCGGCTCGTCGCCGACGGGTTGAACACGATCTTCGCCCCGGCCAGGCCCAGCGCCCGCCAACCCTCCGGGAAGTGCCGGTCGTAGCAGATGTAGACGCCGATGCGGCCCACCGCGGTGTCGAAGATCGGGTAGTCCATGTTGCCGGGGCGGAAGTAGAACTTCTCCCAGAACCCCTTCACCTGCGGGATGTGGTTCTTGCGGTACTTGCCCAGGTAGGTGCCGTCGGCGTCGATCACCGCGGCGGTGTTGTAGTAGACGCCCACCTGCTCCTGCTCGTACATCGGTGCGACGATGACGATCCCGTGCCGGGCCGCGACCTCGCACAGCAGCTCGGTCGTCGGGCCGTCGGGGATGCCCTCGGTGTAGGAGTAGTAGTCCGCGTCCTGCACCTGGCAGAAGTACGGGCCGTAGAACAGCTCTTGCAGGCACACCACCTGGGCGCCCTGCGACGCCGCGGTCGCGATGTGGTCCACCGCGGCCCTGATCATCGAATCCTTGTCGCCGGTCCACTTCTGCTGGATGAGACCGGCCCTGACGACGTCAGACACGGACTTCCCCTTCCTGTGGGCGGGAGTTGTCCCGGTTGGGCAGTGACACGACGGTGTGGACGAGGAGGGCGGAGACGAACCCGACCGCCCAGTTGTAGTCGTAGAGCGGCTTGAGGAACGGGATCAGCCCGTCGTCGGGGAACGGCCCGCCGTACGCGCCGCCCACGGCCAGCACGGCACCGACCACCGTCGCCAGCACGGCCTTGGGGTTCCACCCGCCGGTGAACCAGTAGCGGCCCCCCTCGGCGTAGAGGTCGGCCACGTCGAGCCGGGTCTTGAGGACGAACCAGTACCCCGCGACCAGCACCCCCGCGATCGCCGCGAGCACCCCGCCGTAGAAGCCCAGCCAGGCGAAGATGTAGATGCCCGGGTCGGAGATCAGCCGCCACGGCATGATCACGACCCCGATCACCCCGGTGATCAGCCCACCCGCGGCGAAGGTGATCCGCTTCGGGAACGCGTTGGAGAAGTCGTAGGACGGGCTGACCACGTTCGCCGCGAGGTTGCACGAGACGGTCGCCAGCACCAGCGCCACCAGGGCGATCACCACCAGCACCGGGTTGTCGAACTTCGCCGCCAGCAGCGCCGGGTCCCACAGGTCCGGGTCCTCCCCGTAGAGCAACTGCCCACCGGAGGTCGTCAGGATCGCCACCACCGCGATGAACGTCATGGTCGTCGGCAGCCCCAGGACCTGCCCGCGCACCTGGGTCTTCTGCCCGCCGCCGAACCGGGTGAAGTCCGGCATGTTCAGCGACAGCGTCGCCCAGAACGCGATCATCGCCATCAGCGAGGGCGCGAACACCGCCCAGAACCCCGACCCCCACCCCAGCCTCGACGGCGCCGCCAGGATCGGCCCCAGCCCACCGGCCTTGACCAGCACGTACCCCAGCAGGATCAGGAACCCCACCGACACCAGCGGGGCGGTCCAGTTCTCGAACCGCCGGATCGCCTCCATCCCCCGCCAGATGATCGCCATCTGCACCACCCAGAACAGCAGGAAGCTCACCCACAGCGTCCACGGCTGGTCGGCCACCCGCGCCGCGTCCACCCACCCGGCCCCGGCGAGCTTGCCCACGATCACGTACACCGCCTGCCCGCCCACCCAGGTCTGGATGCCGAACCACCCGCAGGCGATGAACCCCCGCAGCAGCGCCGCCAGGTTCGCCCCGCGCACCCCGAAGAACGCCCGGGCGAACACCGGGAACGGGATGCCGTACTTGGTGCCCGCGTGGCTGTTGAGCAACATCGGCACCAACACGATCAGGTTGCCGACCACGATCGTCATCAACGCCTGCACCCAGCTCATCCCCAACGCGATCAACGAGGCGGCGAGGGTGTAGCTGGGGATGTTGTGCGCCATCCCCATCCACAGCGCGAAGTAGTTGTAGGTCGTCCAGGTCCGCTGCGCCACCGGGACCGGCGCCAACTCGGCGTTGTGGAACCGGCTGCCCTCGATGCCGGACCGGTCGGTGAGTTCGACCCGGCCGTCCGGGAGGGTGCGCTGGGTGCCGCCGGTTTCCGCAGTGGCCATCATCCGCTCCGATGCTCGGGATCAGAGTTCCACCCCGGCATCCTTCGGGCAGGTCGAGGTCACCCGGCAGTGTCACTGTGTTCAGCCTTCGACCACTCGGCGAACACACTGCCGATTGCGCGCCGATGACCGGATGTGCAGCGGGCACAAGGGTTACACCGTGGCAACTGGACTGTCACTCACCCGTCCGGTGGCAGTGTTCCACAGCCGGGTGAGGACTCCTCAGCGCGGGTGCCGGGTGATCGACAACACTGGTGACGGATCGGTGGTCGTGTGTGTTCATGGGCAGGACGAGAAGCGGGTACGAGGAGGCGTTCGTGGACCTGGTCCGGGAGTCGGCGCAGGCCGGTCGGATGGTGCTGTGGGAGGAGTCCGCGCGGGACGGGGCGCAGGGCAAGACCCTGATGTCGGCCGACTTCCGGGTGCGGCTGGCCCGGGCGCAGGGCGCGCTGTTCGGCGCGGACGGCCCCCGGCACGTGGTGTTCGCCGCGGGTTTCCCCGCCGTGTGCCGCGAGGAGTTCGACGCCACCCGGCGGGTCGCCCTCGAAGCGGGCGACGCGGTCACCCCCGCCGCCGTCTGCCGGGGGACCACCGCCGACGTCCGCCAGGCCTGCGCGTCCGTCGCGGGCGCCCCGGGCGCCCGGGTGATGGTCGTCGTCCCCGCGTCGGAGGTCATGGCCGACGTCATGGTGCACCGCCCCGCGGCACAGGCCCTCACGGCCGCGGCCGACTTCGTCGACGCGGCCAGGGCCGAGGGCACCCACGTCGACATCTGCTTCGCCGACGCCACCCGCGCCGACGTGGGCCTGATGGCCGACCACGCCACCTCCCTCACCGCCGCGGGCGCGGGCACGGTGGTCCTGGCCGACACGGTGGGCCGACTGCTCACCCACGAGGCGACGTCGCTGTTCACCGACCTCCACTCCCGAGTCACCGACGAGGTCGTCCTGGCCTCCCACCTGCACAACGACCTCGGCCTGGGCCTGCCCAACACCCTCGCCGCCATCACCGCGGGCACCCGCGTGGCAGCCTGCTCCTGGCTCGGCATCGCCGAACGCAGCGGCATGGTCGCAACGGAGCAACTGCTGTTCCTCCTGTCCCAGCGCGCGGAGGACCTGCTCGGCCCGGGCACCGCCCTCTGGCACACGCCCCCGGACCTGACCGGCGTCCCCCCGATCGCCCGAATGGTCGCCGAGGAGACGGGCATCCCCCTCACCGTCACCACCCCGATCGTCGGCACCGGCGTGGGAACCATCTCCACCGGCACCCCCTTCGCCCACCCCCGCACCTTCGAGCCGTACGACCCGCACGAGGTCCTGGGCATCGAACCCACCGTCCTGCTCACCCACCTCGCCAGCGCCCGGGTCCTCCGCGCGGTCGCCCACCGCCTCGGCCACGACCTGACGGGGGAGGAGACCGCGGCGGCGCTGGACTGGGTCAAGTCCGAGGCCTACCGCCGCAACCACGCCCACATCCCCGATGCGGACCTCGCCGGCTTCCTCAACTCCCGGAACACCCCGGCGGCCACCCGATGATCACCGACCGCCCTGCTGTTCGCGCCGCCCTGGAATCTGGTGCAGCGGTCGTCCTCCCCAACCCGGTCCCCCTCACCTGCGTCGTCGCGGCCACGGACCCGGCCGCGGTCAACCTGGCCAAGACCCGCCCCGCCGACCAACCGGTCGCCACCTGGACGGCATCCCCGCAACGCTGGGCCGACCTCGTGCCCGACCTCGCCCTGCCCGCTCGTCTGGTCGAGACCGCCCACCACCTCCTGACCCGTGAACTGGTCACCCTCCTGGTGCCCGTCCGGCCGCGCCCGGCGCTGGCCCCCTCCACCCGCGACGGCTACGCGCTCCTGTTCGGCGCGCACACCATGGCGGAGCTGTTCGAGGGTCTGGGGCCGGTTTACGTCAGCAGCGCCAACCGCACCGGCCACGCCCCGGCGCCGACTCCGGAAGCCGCCGCCCGGATGTTCCCCGCCACTGTGCCCATCCTGAGTGCTGAGGACACCTCGGACGACCGTCGCGCCACCACGACCCTCAAGCTCACCCCGGAGGGCGAGCTGACCTTGACCCGCACGGGCGCCCAAGACCACGCGAACGGCGGCCCGGCCGCCTACCTGAGACTGCTTGCTGATCGGTGGTGAGGAGGACGACGTGCAGGGGTAGAGCCGATTCCGGGACTTTGAAGTTGTGTCTAGGATCTCCTCCATCGTGCCCAATTGAATTTCGGAGGCCGGGTTGGTTATTTAGTCGACCGTGGCGCCGGGCCAGTCCCGCTTGTCGGAGAAGCGGCAAAAATGGTCAGCCTTGTGCCTCTTTTTGGGGCTGGCCCGGCTTGCGTAAAGATATGACTACGGTCGGATGGTGAACGTGAGTTTCCGGTCAACCTGCCAGTAGGTCGCCAACGTCACCAAGGCGCAAGAGGTGAAAGCTGCGATTTCTCGCAATTTGCCGTCTGTGAGAGGGTGTAGCCATATCCCCAGTCCCGCGATGCTTCCAGCGATCACTGCAACTATCACGGCGATGGTCCAGATGACAGCCTCTCGAATGGTCGGCCCGTCTCCAGGGCTGGGCGTGTTTGGTGAAGGTCTGTCGTGTACGGTTGGCACTTGTTCTCCATGCTGAGAGAAATGGATGACACCAAGTCGGTGACCCCCCGTTGCAGCCGGGGGGTCACCGTGGTCACGGCTGAACCGTTACTCGGTATCTGCTGGCAACCCCGCGCGAGCAGGGATGATGTGTGGCCTATGGCCGCACGATGAGGCGACCGCAGGATCAGCTCGCCGTCAGCGAGACGAAGTCAGGACCTGGCTGGCCAGCCGGTTACGTGCACAAGATGATCTTGGACGACGCGCTCCACGATGTCAAATTGACACACGGCGTTTCTCCTCCTCTGGCCAGATGAAGAGGCTACCGCGTTCAGACTCTGCGCCTGGCCAGACTGGGCAAGGGTACTTCTGCGTTCGACATGGACTGTCGGTTGTTCGCAGGTTGTCCATGCTGGGCTGTTCGCCCGGCCCGCCAGGTCCGTTCGGGTGAATCTGGGCTGGATCAGAAACAGAACCGGAAGCTGTGGAGATTTGAGACGGCAGTACGCTGGACAGTGGGAGGGATCGTGACAACGCCTGTGGACGCTTGGGCGACGGTCTGGGCGAAGACCGAATTCGATCCCGACGAGGTGACCTTCGGGTGGTTGCCGTTGTGGCAGCACCTCGATGACACCGCCGGTGTTGCTGCTCTGCTCGTTCGGGAGTGGTTGTCCCCCTTGGTGGTTGCGCGAATGGCGCGGGACCTGCCCGGTGGTCGGGAGGGCGTTGTCCACCTCGCACAGTGGCTCGCGGCCGTGCACGACGTGGGGAAGGCCAGCCCGGCGTTTGCCGTGCAGGCGACCGCTGCGCGGGCGGACGTCCTTCTCGACCACATGCGACGTTCCGGTCTCGCGGTCGACCTGCGGCTCCAGCACGATCCCCTGCGGGGCGCGGTGAACCACACCCTCGTCGGTCACTTGGCCGTGCAGGACTGGCTTCGGGGTCGCGGGTTCGACCGGCGGATCGCGGGGCAGCTCGCATCGGTGGTGGGCAGTCACCACGGCATGACCCCGGACAGCGGCCGACTCGACACCGCTCGGGACCGCGCGGAGCTGGCGGGCGCCGGGGTGTGGGAGGCGGTGCGGGCCACGTTGCTCTCCCGAGCGGCTGAACGGTTTCCCGGGCTCGACGAGTTCTCGACGTCGGACCTGGGGGTGCCGACACAGGTCATCTTGACCGGGGTCGTCATCGTCGCCGACTGGATAGCGTCCAACTCGGAGCTGTTTCCGTTGTGGTCCGCACACCGGCCTCCCTCCCTTCCCGACGACGAGGTCACCGCTCGGCGGGTGGCCGACGGCTGGGCAGATTTGGCTCTGCCACGTGGGTGGCGGGCAGCAGCCTTGGGTGGGGACCTCGATGGGGTCTTCCGGGCGCGGTTCGACAAGTCCTCGGCCAGGCCGGTGCAGCGCGCGGCCGTCGCCGTGTCCGAGGGGGTCGAGCCGGGGATCGTGGTGATCGAGGCGCCGATGGGGTCGGGCAAGACCGAGGCGGCGCTGTTGGCCGCCGAGGTGCTCGCCCACCGGACCGGGGCCGACGGGTGCTTCCTCGCGCTGCCGACGCAGGCGACCACGGACGCGATGTTCAGCCGGGTTCGGCACTGGATCGACCGATTGCCCGCTGACTCGGCGGTGTCGGTCACCCTCGCCCACGGCAAGGCGCACCTCAACGACGAGTACTCCGGGCTGGTCCGCCGTGGCCGGTACGTCGGGATCGGCGAGCGGGCCGACGACTGCGGCGCGATCGCGCACCAGTGGCTCAGCGGGCGGAAGAAGGCCGGGCTTGCGTCCTTCGTGGTCGGCACCATCGACCAGGTCCTCTTCGCCGGGCTCAAGAGCAGGCACCTGATGCTGCGCCACCTCGCGCTCGCGGGCAAGGTCGTGGTGGTCGACGAGGTGCACGCCTACGACGTCTACATGTCCCGTTACCTGCACCGGGTGCTGCACTGGCTCGGCGCCTACGGTGTCCCGGTCGTCCTGCTGTCGGCCACCCTGCCCGATGGTCGACGCGCGGAGCTGGTGCGTGCCTACGCCGAGGGGCAGGGCGCTGTTCCGACGATCGCCGACGGTCATCCGGGCTACCCGGTGATCACCACGACCGCGGGCTCGACGCCGGTTGACGACACCGCCGAGGCCACCGAGGTCCACCTCGACCGGCTGGCCGACGACCTCGACACGCTCGTCGCCCACCTCAGGGAGAACCTCGTCGGCGGCGGGTGCGCGGTGGTCGTGCGCAACACCGTCACCCGCGTCCAGGAAACCGCCGAACGGCTCGCCGACGAGTTCGGTGCCGACGCTGTGACCATCGCCCATTCCCGCTTCCTGGCCTGTGACCGCGCCGAGATCGACCGGTCCCTGGTGCGCCGGTTCGGCCCCGGCGGCACCGATCGGCCCGACCTGC
The DNA here is from genome assembly GCF_000564855.1 of Actinokineospora spheciospongiae. Taxonomy (GTDB): domain Bacteria; phylum Actinomycetota; class Actinomycetes; order Mycobacteriales; family Pseudonocardiaceae; genus Actinokineospora; species Actinokineospora spheciospongiae. Next base: position 29,408 of record NZ_AYXG01000103.1, on the reverse strand, counting down.
ACGTCGTGGTGGCCTCGCAGGTGGTCGAGCAGTCCCTCGACGTCGACTTCGACCTGATGGTCACCGACCTGGCGCCCGTCGACCTGGTGCTCCAGCGCCTGGGCAGGTTGCACCGGCACGACCGCGTCCGCCCCGAGCGGTTGCGGACGCCGCGGTGCGCGCTGGTCGGTGTCGAGGACTGGGCCGCCGGTCCGGTGGTGCCGGTGTCGGGGTCGCGTCGCGTCTACGGCGATCACACACTGCTGCGGTCGGCCGCGTTGCTGGTCGAGCGCGACAGGATCGTCCTGCCCGACGACATCGCTGCGCTCGTGCAGCGCGGCTACGGCGAGGACGTGCTCGGTCCCGGGGCCTGGCAGCCCGCGATGGCCGCCGCCGCGTCGGCAGCCCTGGTCGCGCAGCGGCAGCGGACCGAGGCCGCGAACGCCTTCCTCGTCGGACGTGCGGTCGACCCCGGTTCGCTGGAGGGCTGGTTGGTCGCTGGGGCGGGCGAGGCCAAGGACGAGGTGCGGGGCGCGGCCCAGGTGCGCGACGGCGCGGAATCGCTGGAGGTCCTGGTCGTGCAACGCGACGCGGACGGTGGGCTGCTGGTGCCCGACTGGGTCAAGGGTGGCGGCGAGCAACTGCCGCTGTTCGAACAGGTGCCCCGGGCGCAGGCGAAGGTGGTGTCGGCGTGCTCGGTGCGCCTGCCGGTCGCGTTGAGCCACGGTGGGGTCATCGACGCCGTCATCGCCGAACTGGAGCGGACCCGCGTCACCGCTTTCGACCTCGCCCCCCTGCTCTCCGGACAACTCGTCCTCGTGCTCGACCACGACCGCCGGGCTGACCTGCACGGCTTCCGCCTCACCTACGACCCGCGCCGGGGGCTGCTGCATGAGCGACTCTGAATGCTCCTTCGACCTCATCGGGCAGCCGTGGGTGCTGGCCAGGCTGGACAGCGGCGACGTGGTCGAGCTGTCCCTGGTGGACACCGTGCGGCGCGCGGGGGAAATCGTGTGCCTGCTCGGGGACGTGCCCACCCAGGTCTTCGCCGTGACGCGCCTGCTCCTGGCGATCCTGCACCGCGCGGTGCGCGGACCCGCAGACCTCGACGGGTGGGAGCGGATGTGGTCCGGCGGGCTCTCGGTCGACGCCGTGCGGAGCTACCTCGACGAGCACCGGGAGCGCTTCGACCTGCTGCACCCGACCACCCCGTTCCTCCAGGTGGCGGACCTGCACACCACCAAGGGCGAGTTCTCCGAACTGAGCAAGCTGATCGTCGACGTGCCCAACGGTCGCCCCTTCTTCACCACCCGCATCGGCGGCAGGCTCAGCCTCTCGTTCGCCGAGGCGGCCAGGTGGGTCGTGCACTGCCAGGCGTTCGACCCCTCCGGCATCAAGTCCGGCGCGGTCGGCGACGAGCGCGTCAAGGGCGGCAAGGGGTACCCGATCGGCCAGGCTTGGTCGGGTCACCTCGGCGGGGTGCTGGTCGAGGGCCGCAACCTCCGCGAGACGCTCCTGCTCAACCTCATCACCGCCGACTTCGAGCGGGCCGAATCCGATCGGGAGGACCTCCCGGTGTGGGAGCGGCCGGTGCTCGGTGCCGCCGAGGAGGTGCCGGGCGGTCGGGCTCCCGCGGGTCCGTTGGAGCTGTTCACCTGGCCGAGCAGGCGCATCCGCCTCGCCGTCACCGGGAACGAGGTCACCGGTGTGTTGATCTGCAACGGCGACCGGCTCACCCCGCAGAACCTGAACCGCTTCGAGTCGCACACCGCGTGGCGGCTCAGCAAGGCCCAAGCGACCAAGCTCAAACTGGCGACCGTCTACATGCCGCTGGAGCACGACCCCTCACGGGCCATCTGGCGTGGACTCCAGGCCATGCTCCCCGCCGCGACCGTCTCCCCGGGCGGCGCCGAGCCCGCCCCCCGGCTCTCACCGAAGGTGATCCGCTGGGTGGGGCACCTCAGGGTGCAGAAGGCGTTGCCCGCCGACCACCAGGTCCACCTGCACACCCTGGGCGTGGTCTACGGCAGCAACAACTCGGTGGTGGACGAGATCGTCGAGGACCGCATGTCGGTCGCCGCGATGCTGCTCACCGAGGACGCCGTCGCCCTCACCGGGGTGGTCCTCGCGTGCGTGGCCGCGGCCGAGGCGGCGGCCAAGGCACTGGGATCGCTCGCCGCCAACCTGGCCGAAGCCTCCGGTGGTGAGCACGCCGGACCGCGCAGTCGCGCACTGGAATCCGCCTACGACGCGCTGGACCCCCTGTTCCGGTCCTGGGTGGCGGGATTGGATTCGGACACCGATCCCACCACCTGCCAGCAGGAATGGCACGAAACGGGCAAGCGCGCCGTTCGCGCCCTCGGCGTCGACCTGCTGGCCCAGGCGCCCGCGGTGGCGATGGCGGGCCGGTCCCGCGGCGGACGCCTCCTCACCGCCTTCCACGCCGACCGCTGGTTCGGCAAAGCCCTGCGCGACGCCTTCCCGATGGCCGGTCGGCGCGTCCCCGAGCCGACCGCCTGAACACCCTGGGAGAGAACATGACCACCGAGACGACCGGCACACCGGGGACTCCCGAGCGCACCGAGGAACTCCCCGCCCGGGACAACTCGACCCTGAGCGGGATCGTCGGCGCCCGGGCAACCGCGTTGCAGAGCGGCTACCTGCGCAAGGTGTCCTCCAGTGTGGCGGCACTGGCCCAGTTGCGGCGGGCAGTGGGCAAGGAACCCGGCAGCGTCCCGGAAATCCTCGTCCACACGCTGCACCCGGTCTTCGCCCGCGGTGCGCGCTCGGACGAGCCGACCCATGACGAAATCGCCGCCCACCACTGCCTGACGCTGTTCGCGCTGCACCAGCAGTCCCAGGCCAAGTGGATGCACAAACGCGGCGTGCGCCTGGGCGCCGCGATGCGCCAACTCTTCAGCCCCGACAGCCCGCCGGACAACCCGGTCCTGCGCCGCTTCGCCATGCTCAGCACCGCGGACTCCCCGCAGGAACTGTTCCACCACCTGCGAGGGGTGGCGCAGTTGTTGCGCGCCAGGCGGATTCCCCTCGACTACGGGCAGCTCGCCCAGGACCTGTCCGACTGGCAGCGTGGTGGCGACCGGCGGACCAGGGTCGTCCTGGCCTGGGGCCGGGAATTCCACTTCGTCACCGCAACCGACCAAGCCTGACCACCGAGAGGAACGGCACCGTGCCGCGCACCATCGTCGACATCCACGTCCTCCAGACCGTCCCGCCGAGCAACCTCAACCGCGACGACACCGGCAGCCCCAAGAGCGCCGTCTACGGCGGTGTCCGCCGCTCCAGGGTCTCCAGCCAGGCGTGGAAGCGCGCGACCCGCGACGCCTTCGACGGCCTGCTCGACCGCTCCGACCTCGGTGTCCGCACCAAGCGCGTGGTCGAACTGCTCACCGACGAGATCACCCGCCAGGACGCGGCCCTCGCCGACTCGGCGCCCGCGCTGGCCAAGGACGTGCTGACCGCCGCGGGCATCAAGATCGTGGCGGCGAAGAAGAAGGACGAGCCCGACGAGTCCGGCTACCTGTTGTTCCTCAGCAACCGGCAGGTCGAGAACCTGGCGGCGCTGGCGGTCGAGGCCGCCCACGCCGCCGACGGCGGGAAGGCCACCATCGAGAAGTCGGCGGCCAGGGCGCGCGCCGACCGGACCCACTCGGTCGACGTGTCGCTGTTCGGTCGCATGGTCGCCGACGACACTGCCCTCAACGTCGAAGCAGCCGCCCAGGTCGCGCACGCCATCAGCGTGCACGCCGTGGCGAACGAGTACGACTACTTCACCGCCGTCGACGACCACAAGAGGAAGGACGAGGACGAGGACGCGGGCGCCGGGATGATCGGCACGGTGGAGTTCAACTCCTCCACCCTCTACCGCTACGCCAACGTCGACGTCGACGCGCTGCACCGCAACCTCGGCGACCCCGAGGCCACCAAGCGCGCGGTGGCCGCGTTCGTGCGCGCGTTCGTGGCGAGCATGCCCACCGGCAAGCAGAACACCTTCGCCAACCGCACCCTCCCCGACGCCGTGCTGGTCGTGGTGCGCGAGACCCAGCCGATCAACCTGGCGGGCGCGTTCGAGGAAGCCGTGGTCGATGGGGAGAAGGGCGGTCGGGTCGCCGCGTCCATCGCCCGCCTGGCGGACCAGGCCACCGAACTGCACCGCGCCTTCGACGAGACCCCGGTCGGCTGCTGGTCCTTCGGCGTGGGGGAGCGGATGGAACCACTCGACGAGCTGGGCACCCGGTCGACCTTCGACACCACCGTGCGCGCCGTGGCCGACCTGGTCGAGCAGCGCGTGGGGCAGCCGTGACCGCCCTACTGCTGCGGCTCGCGGGCCCGTTGCAGTCCTGGGGCACCGGCAGCCGGTTCGCCCGCCGGGAGACCGGTCGCGTGCCGACCAAGAGCGGGGTGATCGGCCTGCTCGCTGCCGCGGACGGCCGCCGCCGGGTCGACTCGATCGCGGACCTGGTCGACCTGCGGGTCGGGGTGCGGGTGGAACAGCCGGGCCGGATCGAGCGCGACTTCCAGACCGCCCGGACGCGCGACGGCTCCGAGTCCATGCCGCTGTCCTACCGGTTCTACCTGTCCGACGCGGTGTTCCTGGTGGCGGTGGAGGGGGAGGAAAGCCTGCTCACCGGCCTGCGCGACGCCCTGCGGCGGCCCGCGTTCCCATTGGCCCTGGGCAGGCGGTCCTGCCCCCCGGTCGGCAAGCTCGAACACGGTCTCCACCCCGGAGGCGCCGAACGGGTGCTCACCGAGACGCCGTGGATGGCGTCCAAGCGGACGGTCGCCGACAACCGCGCGCAGTCGGTCACCCTCGACCTCGTCGTCGACTGCGCCCCCGACACCGTCGGCGCGGACTTGGTCCGCGACCAACCCGTCAGCTTCGACCCGGCCAACCGCTCCTACGCCTGGCGGTCAGTGGCCCACCGCCGGGTGACCGTGCCGAACCCGGCGTGGACCCCGCCCCCGGCGCAGGCCGCCCACGACCCGATGGACCTGTTGGAGCCCCGACGATGAGCGCCTTCCTCACCCGGTTCGAGATCAACAAGGCCCGGCGGGGCGCGCGGGACCTGCTCTCCTCACCGCACCGCCTGCACGCCGCCGTCCTCAACGCCTTCCCCGCCGCGCACCGCACCCCGACCGATGAGGGCCGGGTCCTGTGGCGGCTGGACCAGGACGAGCACAGCACCCTGCTCTACGTCCTCAGCCCCCACGAACCGGACCTGACCCACCTCGTCGAGCAAGCGGGGTGGCCCACCACCCAGGGCTGGGTCACCCGTGACTACACCCCGCTCCTGGACCGGGTCGCCATCGCCGACCGCTATGCCTTCCGGCTCACCGCGAACCCGGTCAGGAGCCAGCGCCGCAAGGCCACCGCGATCCGGTCGCAGCGGTACGCGCACGTGACGGTCGCCCAGCAGACCCAGTGGCTGCTCGACCGGGTGGACAACCACGGCTTCACCGTTCCCGCCGGGGTGGAGAAGGAACCGGACGTCGCCGTGCGCGCCCGGCACACCTGGCGCTTCGCCCGCGAAACCCGCACGGTGACCCTGTCGACCGCCACCTTCGAGGGCCTGCTCGAAGTGACCGACCCCCAAGCGCTGCGGACCGCCCTGGTGCACGGGATCGGCCCGGCCAAGGGCTACGGCTGCGGCCTGCTCACCTTGGCCGCGGTCCGCTGATGGACATCCCGGGCGCCCGACCGGTCCCGATCTCTCAGCTCAGCCGAGCACAGGACCGGCTGACCTTCGTCTACCTCGAACACTGCGTGGTCCACCGCGACGCCAACGCCATCACCGCCAGGGACGCGCGCGGGATCGTGCACATCCCCGCCGCCACCGTGGGGGCACTGCTCCTCGGCCCGGGGACGAACGTCAGCCAGCAGGCCATGGTGCTGCTCGCGGAAAGCGGTTCCACGGCGGTGTGGGTGGGGGAGCACGGGGTGCGGTACTACGCCCACGGGCGCACCCTGGCCCGGTCGTCACGGCTGCTGGAGCGGCAGGCCGAACTGGTCTCCAACCGCACCTCGCGCCTGCGGGTCGCCCGGGCGATGTACGCCATGCGCTTCCCCGACGAGGACACCTCGGGCCTCACCATGCAGCAACTGAGGGGCCGGGAAGGATCGCGTGTCCGGCGCATCTACCGCGACCATGCCAAGCGGACCGGGGTGCAGTGGGAACGCCGGGATTACGACACCTCGGATTTCGACAGCGGCACACCGATCAACCAGGCCCTGTCCGCCGCCAACACCAGCCTCTACGGGGTCGTGCACGCCGTCACGGTCGCCCTGGGCTGCGCGCCCGGCCTCGGTTTCGTCCACACGGGACACGTCAGGTCATTCGTCTTCGACATCGCAGACCTCTACAAGACAGAGATCACGATCCCGACCGCCTTCGACATCGCCGCCCGCGAGGTCGGCGACATCGGCGCGGAAACCCGCCGCGCCATTCGCGACCGGATGAAGGACGGCAGGTTCCTCGAAACCTGCGTCCGCGACATCAAGACCCTGCTGGCGGACGAAGATGAGGTGGTCGAATACGGGCCAGAATCATTCGAGGACCCGGACGTCGTGATGCTGTGGGACTACAACGGTCGCAACGTCGCCGGAGGCGTCGCCTACGACGAGGAGGAGGGATGACGGTCATCGTCGTGGCGGCCTGCCCCATCGGCCTGCGCGGCCACCTCACCCGCTGGCTCCTGGAAATCTCCCCGGGCGTGTTCGTCGGCCGCATCAGTGCGCGCGTGCGGGGCCTGATGTGGGAACGGGTGGTCGAGATGGTCAAGACCGGCCGCGCCATCATGGTCCACCAAGCCGACAACGAACAGGGCCTCGCCTTCACCGTCCACGCCAGCGAATGGGTGCCGGTCGATTTCGAGGGCGTGACGCTGATGTTGCGCCCGTCAGCGGTGGGTGAGGGAGCAGGCACCGGTGAGAAGAAAGGCTGGAGCACCGCAGGCAGACGCCGCCGCTACGGCCAGCGCTGAGCCGACAAAAGTGAATGAGAAACGCTGTTACTGTTCGTAAACCTCCAGGTCAACAAGTGTCTTCCCCGCGCGAGCGGGGCTGTTCCCCCGGCGGGCCACGTGTGGGCGTCGGACAGCGGGTCTTCCCCGCGCGAGCGGGGCTGTTCCCGCCCACATACCGCCCCGGTCCACCAAGCCCACGTCTTCCCCGCGCGAGCGGGGCTGTTCCAACATGCCCCCGCACAGGCGGATGGACCGCGCCGTCTTCCCCGCGCGAGCGGGGCTGTTCCCTCCTGCCGACTGAGGCCCGTCTGCCCCCGAAGGTCTTCCCCGCGCGAGCGGGGCTGTTCCCCGGTCGTACAGCCCCAGCAGGTGCTCCCCGAGGTCTTCCCCGCGCGAGCGGGGCTGTTCCCGTGCCGTGCGGCTGGCGATGATCGCGGTGAGGGTCTTCCCCGCGCGAGCGGGGCTGTTCCCGACGTGGTCGGCATCCTGTGGCGCGGCCGGTCGTCTTCCCCGCGCGAGCGGGGCTGTTCCCGGGGCCCCCACCTGCTGGGCGGTCTTGGGTGGGTCTTCCCCGCGCGAGCGGGGCTGTTCCCACCATGGCCACAGCCACATCCTGGGCGGTGAAGTCTTCCCCGCGCGAGCGGGGCTGTTCCCTCCACCGGGGTGATGGGACTCGGCTTGCCCTGGTCTTCCCCGCGCGAGCGGGGCTGTTCCCTGGAGGAGACCCGGAAGCGGGCGACCGCCAAGGTCTTCCCCGCGCGAGCGGGGCTGTTCCGGCGGCGACGTACCGGCGGGCAACCTCGATCTCGTCTTCCCCGCGCGAGCGGGGCTGTTCCGTTCGTCCATGGGTTCCACGCTCACCCCCACAGGTCTTCCCCGCGCGAGCGGGGCTGTTCCGCCCCAGTTGGCTTCGTCGGCGGACAGCGAGCGGTCTTCCCCGCGCGAGCGGGGCTGTTCCCGGCGTTATAGCCTCTCGCCCCAGCAGGTGGTCGTCTTCCCCGCGCGAGCGGGGCTGTTCCGAACGGGAGCGACTGCGCCAGGAGATTCAGGCTGTCTTCCCCGCGCGAGTGGGGCTGTTCCCAGCAACAACAACTGGGGCGCCCCCGGGTCGGTGTCTTCCCCGCGCGAGCGGGGCTGTTCCGAGGCGGCCGGTCGCGGTGCGGGTTGCCCGGTAGTCTTCCCCGCGCGAGCGGGGCTGTTCCCGGGCGCGACGCGGACGACCGGATTCACCCGAGGTCTTCCCCGCGCGAGCGGGGCTGTTCCATACGGCAGTGCCGTGCCAGGTGGCAATCCCAAGCGGCCCTCTCACTCGGTCGCCGGGCGTCGGTTCGTGCGGATTTCGGTGACCAGCAGGGCGACGTGCAGGGACAGCACCGATTCCGGCGATTCCAGGGATACACCCAGGACCTGTTCGATCCGCGCCAACTGCTGGTAGTAAGCCGTCCTGGACATGTGCGCCGCCGCAGCAGCGGCGGACTTGTTGCCGCCGTGGGCGCAGTAGTGGCGGAGGGTGTCCATCAGGCGGCTGCCGTGCGCCTTGTCCCTGGCGGCGAGGGCGCCAAGTTCGCGGTCGGCGAAGGCGAGCAGGCGGTCGTCGTCGGCCAGGAGGTGCAGGAGGCCTCGGAGGCGGACGTCCTGGAGGCGGTGGAAGGGTTTCGGTGAGGGGGTGCTCAGGGCGGCTTGGGCGACGTGGGCGGCTTCGGTGAGGCTGCGGCGGGCTTGGCCCACCTCGGTGACCGTGGTGCCCGCGGCCAGGACCACCGGCTGGTGCAGTTCGCGCGACAGGCGGTTGAGCACACCGTCCACATCGGCCGCCGTGGTCAGCGACAGCAGGGTGCGGACGCTGACGTCGTCCACGATGCCGACCAGGGCTGCGACCCGGGCGCGGCGCGCTGCCAGCGCTGTTGCCTCGGCGAGGTCGCGCAGGGTTTCCGCCACGGCCATGGCGTGCGCTGTCCCCACCGTTGTCGATGGGCGCACGCACACGCCGATCAGTCGCCTGCCCCGCAGCGGGATTCCCAGGGCCTCCGAGCGGGCCACGAGGTCCCCCGGCGGTGTCGGGGAGGCCAGCAGTTCCGCCAGCAGCGTCCGGTGCGCGTGCCGTTCCAGCCCCTCCCGGTCCCGGGCCGCCAACCGGTGCACCGCCAGCGCTGACGCCGCCCGTTCGGCGATGACCACGTGCCGGTGCGCGGGTTCCGACGGGCACAGCAGGACCAGTCGACCCCAGTCGTTGCCGCGGGCGCCGACCACCGTGACCAGCCAGCCCGCCTGCGCGTGGTAGCCCGTTCGTTCCGACAGCATCACGTTCCTGGACCGCTGCGCCCAGTCCGCCAGGAGTTCCCCCGGTGCGCCGCCCGCCGTGTCGTAGGCCAGCACGTCGTGGCCCAGGGTTTCCAGGACGACCGGGAGTCCCGCCGACCGGGTCACCTCCCGCAGCACCTCCGCGGGTTCCGCCCCGGCGACCGTCAGGGCGGTGAACGTCTCGTGCACCTGCCCGGCCGCCCGCAGTTCCGCGACCTGGGCGTCCACGATGAGCTCGGCGACGGCCTCGGTCACCGCGACGAACCGGGTTTCCCGGCCCAGCGTGACCAGGGGCAGCCCGCGCCGCTCGGCGGCCGAGGCGAGGGCGGGGGGCAGGGCGTCGCTCCAGTGGCGGACCAGTTCGACCACCAGGCCCGCGGCGCCGACGTCGGCCAGGTCGTCGACGTAGCGGGTCAGGCCGGTTGGGTCGTCGGGGAGGGCGATGCCGGTGGTGAGGACGAGTTCGCCGCCGCGCAGCAGGCCCGCGATGTCGGCGACCTCGGCCGCGTGCACCCAGCGCACCCGCGACGACAGGCCCGCCGCCCCGGCCACCACGGTCGGGGCGCCGTGGCGGAACACGGGCAGGGCGAGGACTTCCGAGACCGTGGGGTACACCGGCACAGTGTAGGGAACAGGTTGTGCGGTCGGGGTGGTTCGACCGGCACACTGTGTCCATGGCGCCGGGGTCGGCGGGCGGTCACACTCGCGACCATGGCCGACACCGAGCAGACTCCGCTGATCGACCGCCACCGGGCCGTGCTGCCGTCCTGGCTGGCCCTCTACTACCGGGACCCGATCGAGATCACCCGCGCCGGGGGCAGGCGGGTGACCGACTCGACCGGCGCCACCTACCTCGACTTCTTCGCGGGCATCCTGACCAACGCCATCGGCTACGACGTGCCCGAGATCAGCGGCGCGATCCGCCGCCAGCTCGACACCGGGGTGCTGCACACCTCGACGCTGTACCTGATCCGGCAGCAGGTGGAGCTGGCGGAGAAGATCGCGGAACTGTCCGGCATCCCGGACGCGAAGGTGTTTTTCACCAACTCCGGAACCGAGGCCAACGAGACCGCCCTGATGCTGGCCACCCAGTTCCGCCGCAGCAACCAGGTCCTGGCGCTGCGCAACTCCTACCACGGTCGCGCTTTCGGCACGGTCGGCATCACCGGCAACCGCGGGTGGTCCACGAGTTCACTCTCCCCGGTGAAGGTCAGCCACGTGCACGGCGGCTACCGCTACCGCAGCCCGTTCGGCCACCTGCCCGACGCCGACTACGTCGCCGCCTGCGTCGAGGACCTGCGCGAGGTCCTGCTGACCACCACCTCCGGCGACGTGGCCTGCATGATCGTCGAGCCGATCCAGGGCGTCGGCGGGTTCAGCTCCCCGCCCGACGGGTTGTTCGGGGCGTTCAAGGAGGTGCTCGACGAGACCGGCATCCTGCTGATCTCCGACGAAGTGCAGACCGGCTGGGGCCGCACCGGTGACCACTTCTGGGGCATCTCCGCCCACGGGGTGACCCCCGACGTGATGACCTTCGCCAAGGGCCTGGGCAACGGCCTGGCCATCGGCGGCGTGGTCGCGCGCGGCGACGTCATGGACTGCTTCACCGCCAACTCCATCTCCACCTTCGGCGGCAACCCGCTCGCCACCGCGGGCGCCAAAGCGGCCTTGGACTACCTGCTGGACAACGACCTCCAGGGCAACGCCGCCAAGATGGGAGCCCGCTTGAGCGCGGGCCTGCACGACATCGCCGCGGGCAACCCGGTGGTGGGGGACGTGCGCGGCAAGGGCCTGATGCTCGCCGTCGAGCTGGTCGAGCCGGGCACCCGCGAACCCGACCCGGCCGCGGCGGTGACCGTGCTGGAGCAGACCAGGGCCCACGGTCTGCTGGTCGGCAAGGGCGGTCTGCACAACAACGTCATCCGGCTGGCGCCGCCGATGACGCTCACCGAGGACGAGGTGGACGAGGCGCTCGACGCGCTCGGCCACGCCGTCGCGGCGGTCGGGGAGGGCGAGTGAGCAGGCTGATCACGCACTGGATCGACGGCAGGGCCTGGTCGGGCACCGCCGAGCGGACGGGCGAGGTGTTCGACCCGGCGACCGGTCGGGTGGCCGGGCACGTCGACTTCGCCGGGCCTGCGGAGGTCGAGGCGGCGGTGGCCGCGGCCCGCGCCGCCTTCCCGGGGTGGCGGGACGCGTCGCTGGCCCGCCGGTCGAGCGTCCTCTTCGGATTCCGCGAGCTGCTCAACGCGCGCCGCGCCGAGCTGGTCGAGATCGTCACCGCCGAGCACGGCAAGGTCCTCGACGACGCGGCGGGCGAGGTGCAGCGGGCGTTGGAGGCCGTCGAGTTCGCGTGCGGGGTGCCGACGCTGCTCAAGGGCGGGTACAGCGAGAACGTGTCGGGCAACGTGGACGTGTACTCGATCCGGCAGCCGCTCGGCGTGGTCGGGGTGATCTCGCCGTTCAACTTCCCGGCGATGGTGCCGCTGTGGTTCGTGCCGAACGCGGTGGCGTGCGGGAACGCGGTGGTGCTCAAACCATCGGAGAAGGACCCGTCGGCGGCGGTGTTCATCGCCGAGCTGTTCGCCGAGGCCGGGCTGCCCGCCGGTGTGCTCAACGTCCTGCACGGCGACAAGGCCGCGGTCGACGGCCTGCTGGAGCACCCCGACGTGCGCTCCATCTCCTTCGTCGGCTCCACCCCCATCGCCCGGTACGTCTACGAGACCGGCACCCGCAACGGCAAGCGCGTGCAGGCCCTCGGCGGCGCGAAGAACCACATGGTCGTGCTCCCCGACGCCGACCTGGACCTGGCGGCGGACGCGGCGGTCTCGGCCGGGTTCGGCTCCGCGGGCGAGCGCTGCATGGCGGTGTCGGTGGTCGTCGCCGTCGACCCGGTCGGCGACGACCTGGTGGCCCGGATCACCGACCGCATCGGTGGGCTCAAGGTGGGTGACGGCAGGCGCTCCGGCTGCGAGATGGGGCCGCTGGTGACCGCCGCGCACCGCGACCGGGTCGTCTCCTACGTCGAGAACCCCGAGGGCGCCACCCTCGCCGTCGACGGCCGCGACCACGAGGTCGACGGGGACGCGGGCGGCTTCTGGCTCGGTCCCACCCTCTTCGACCACGTCCGCCCCGACACGGCCCTCTACCGGGACGAGATCTTCGGCCCCGTGCTCTGCGTGGTCCGTGCCCAGTCGTACTCGGAGGCGCTGGACCTGGTCAACGCCAACCCCTACGGCAACGGGACCGCGATCTTCACCAAGGACGGCGGCGCCGCCCGGCGCTTCCAGAACGAGGTCGAGGTGGGCATGGTCGGCGTGAACGTCCCCATCCCGGTCCCGGTCGGGTACTACTCCTTCGGCGGCTGGAAGGACTCCCTCTTCGGCGACACCCACGCCTACGGCCCCGACGGCATCCACTTCTTCACCCGGGCCAAGGTCGTCACCAGCCGCTGGCCCGACCCCTCCCACGGCGGCGTCAACCTGGGCTTCCCCCGCAACACCTAGGCGAGCCGGTGCCCGAGTCCGTCCGGGGAGGCGGGCTCGGGCACGGGTGGGTTCAGCCGATCCTGGAGATCACCTGCTCGGCGGTGTCGATCGGGATCGAGAAGCCGATGCCGACGCTGCCCGCCGCGCCGTCCGAGGTGGACACGGGGGAGTAGATGGCGGAGTTGATGCCGATGACCCGGCCCGCGGTGTCGAACAGCGGTCCGCCGGAGTTGCCCTGGTTGATCGAGGCGTCGGTCTGGATCGCCTTGTAGGACACGGTCGAACCGCCGGACACGCGGCTGGTGGGGCCCTCCGAGCCGATGTTCACGTCGCGGTCGAGGGCGCTGACGATGCCCGTGGTCACCGTCCCCTGCAAACCGGCGGGGGAGCCGATGGCGATCACCTGGTCACCGACCCTGACCGCCGACGAGTCGCCCAGGGTGGCGGCGGTCAGCCCGCTGACGCCCTGGACCTGGATGACCGCGAGGTCCGCGCCAGCGTCGGAGCCGACGACGGTGGCCGGGGCGGTCTTGCCGTCGGAGAAGGTGACCGTGATGTCGCGGGCGCCCTCGACCACGTGGTTGTTGGTCAGGATGCGGCCGTCGGCGCTGAGCACCACACCGGAGCCGATGCCCTCGGCGTTGCCCAGCCGCACGGTGATCTGCACGACGCTCGGCATTACCTTCGCGGCGATGGCGGACACGTCGGTGGCCGTGGTCGCCGACAGCGGCGCCGCGTTCGAGGTGGCGGTGGTCGAGGTCGCGGTGGACGCGCCGTCGGAGCCGATGACCGCCCCCGCCGCCCCGCCGAGCAGACCCGCGCCGAGCACCGACGCCGCCACCAGCGCCACCGCGCCCCGCCGGAGCCTGCCCTGCCTCGGCTGCGGCAGCACCTGCCGCTGGTAGAAGGCGGGGATCTGCTGCCCGTACCCGGCCTGCCCACCCCGGCCCTGCTCGGAACCCGCCGCCTGCGGGTGAGCGGCCTGAGCAGGCCCGCCCCGCGCATGACCCGCCTGCGCGGCGGCCGGGTCGTGCTGCCCGACCAGGGGCCTGCCGTCGGGGTGCTGCGCCGATGGCGGTGGCTGGTGGCCGTTGGGCCGGTGCCCGTACCCGGCCTGTTCGCCCCGCCCCTGCTCGGCCGCTGCCTGCGGGTGGGCCGCTTGCGCGGCGGCCGGGTTGTGCTGCCCGACCAGGGGCTGGTGGCCACCGGAATGCGGTGCCTGCGGCATGTGGGCGCCGGGGTGCTGCGCCTGCTGCCCGGCCTGGTGCACGCCGGGGTGCTGCGCCGAGGTGGGGGCGTGCTGTCCGGCCTGCGGCTGGGCGCCGGGGGCGGGCGGGGACTGCGGACCGGGGGCTGCCTGCTGGGGCGTCTGCGGGGCTGGGCGCTGCTGCGGGTGGCCGGGTTCGACTCGACCGGCGGGCTGCTGCCACGGCTGGGAAGAACCGCCGGGGTTCGCGGGGGGCTGCCACGCGGCGCGCGGTTCGGGGGTCTCGTTCGGCTGCTGCGGTCCGGGGTTCGTCATGGCATGGACTCTCCCGCCGGATCTTGAGAACAACCTGTGCGCAGGCGAGGGATTGCCCAAGAGAGCGGGCCCGCCCCCGGCGGCAGCGGATCGTCGGGTCCCCCCGACCGGTCCGCCCGACTAGGTTGGGGGCCGTGACCAGTGACACCTCCTTCCTCCGGCTCCAGGCGCGCACCCAGCGCTTCACGCTCGGTTCCCCCCGCGAGTTCCGCATCGCCGCCGACGGCAGCCACGTCCTGTTCCTGCGGTCGTCCTCCGGGGAGGACCGCACGCACGCCCTGTGGGTGCAGGACCTGTCCACCGGGCAGGAGACCCGGCTGGGTGACCCCGGCGAGCTGCTGCTGGGCGGCACCGAGGAGCTGTCGGCCGAGGAGCGGGCCCGGCGCGAGCGCTCCCGCGAGCAGGGCGGCGGCGTGATGGGCAACGCCACCGACGCCGCTGCCCGGGTGTGCGCGTTCGCGCTGTCCGGGCGGCTGTTCGTGGCCGACGCGCTGACCGGCGCGGCGGGCGAGGTGGCCACCGCCACCCCGATCATCGACCCGCGGCCCGACCCCGGCGGCACGCACGTCGCGTACGTGTCCGGGGGTGCCCTGCGGGTGGTCGGCGTCGACGGCGCCGACGACCGGGCGCTGGCCGAGCCCGGCGGCCCGGACGAGACCTATGGGCTGGCCGAGTTCATCGCCGCCGAGGAGATGGGGCGCTCGCGCGGCTTCTGGTGGTCCCCGGACGGCACCCGGCTGCTGGTCGCGCACGCCGACAAGAGCGCGGTGCGGCGCTGGCACATCGCCGACCCGGCCGATCCCGCCGCCACCCCGCACGTGGTGTCCTACCCGGCCGCGGGCACCGACAACGTGACCGTCCGCCTGGAGGTCATCGGCCTCGACGGCACCCGCGTCCCGGTTGACTGGGACAACCGGGCCACCCCGTACCTGGTGGCGGTGCACTGGTCGGCCGCGGGCAAGCCGCTGATCGCCGTGCAGTCCCGCGACCAGAAGACGGTCGAGGTCCGCGCCGTCGACCCGGACACCGGCGCCACCGAGCTGCTGCACACCGAGACCGACGACACCTGGGTGGAGATCTCCCCCGGGGTGCCCGCGTGGACCCCGGGCGGTGACCTGGTCCGCATCGCCGCCCGCGACGGTGCGAACCGGCTGTTCGTCGGTGAGGAGTGCGTCAGCGGCGACCTCCAGGTGCGCTCGGTGCTGCACGTCGGCGACGACGTCCTGTTCACCGCCTCCGCCGAGGACCCCACCCAGGTCCACGTCTACACGTCCGGCCCGAACCGGGTGTCCACTGAGGACGGAGTGCACAGCGCGACCCGGGCGGGCGACGTCATCGTGCTGGTGTCCTGGTCGCTGGAGTGGGCCGGGCCGAAGGTGCGGGTGCTGCGCGGCGGCGAGGAGATCGGCACCGTCACGAGCCTGGCCACCGAGCCGCCGATCGTGCCCGACGTCCGGCTGCTCACCGTCGGCGAGCGCGGGCTGCGGGTGGGCCTGCTGTACCCGACCGGGCACGTCCCGGGCACCAAGGTCCCGGTGCTGATGGACCCCTACGGCGGCCCGCACGCGCAGCGGGTGCTCTCCACCCGCAACGCCTTCGTGAACCCGCAGTGGCTGGCCGACCAGGGCTTCGCCGTCCTCGTCGCCGACGGCCACGGCACGCCGGGGCGCGGCCCGGAGTGGGAGCGGGCGATCGCAGGCGACTTCGCGGGCGTCACCCTGGCCGACCAGGTCGACGCGCTGCACGCCGTCGCCGCCGAGCACCCCGACCTCGACCTGGACCGGGTCGGCATCCGCGGCTGGTCCTACGGCGGCTACCTGTCCGCGCTCGCCGTGCTGCGCGCCCCCGAGGTGTTCCACGCCGCCATCTCCGGTGCCCCGGTCACCGACTGGCGCCTGTACGACACCCACTACACCGAGCGCTACCTCGGCCACCCCGACGAGCGGCCCGAAGTGTACGACCGCAACTCGCTCATCGACGACGCGCCCAACCTGGACCGGCCGCTGCTGCTGATCCACGGCCTCGCCGACGACAACGTGGTGGTCGCGCACTCGCTGCGGCTGTCCACCGCGCTGGTGGCGGCGGGCCGCCCGCACGCCCTGCTGCCGCTGCCCGGGGTCACGCACATGGCCCCACAGGAGGACGACGTGGCGGAGAACTTCATGCTGATGCAGTTGCGCTGGCTCAAGGGCGCCCTCGGCGTCTGAGCGCCGCGGCGGCGGGGAACCCCGGTGGCAGAACGGGTTCCCCGCCGCCGCCGTTTCAGCTCCGGTCGTGATCGGCCGCGATCCGGGTCATCAAGTTCACCGAATCGATATGATCAAGCGCCGCTGAGGCGATGGTGGCGGTGATCGCGGTGAACAGCTCGACGTGCTCGGGGGCGTCCAAGAAGCCCGAGGAGCCCTCGTGTTCCAGGTAGACCAGCGGGGACGACTTGCGGAAGCGCAGCACCGCGAACCGCCCCGGGTTGCGGTAGCCGCCGTGCCGGAACGGCACCACCCGGACGGTCACGTTGGACTGCCGCGCCCGGCTGATCAGCCACCGGATCTGCGCGGCCATCGCCACCCCGCCGCCCACCGGCCTGCGCAGCACCGCCTCGTCCAGGAACGCCACGTACTCCGGCGCGGACAGCTTCGACAGCACCGCCTGCCGCCCCACCCTGGCGCTCACCCGCTGCTCCAGCGCGGTGCCGAACGCCATGCTCTGCGCCTGCGCGGCCCGGGCGTACTGGGCGGTCTGCAGCAGCCCGGGCACCGAGGTCGGGGCGAAGTCGACGATCGTGGTCGCCTGCGCCTCGAACCGGGCCAGCGCGGCCGGGTCCGGCGCCATCCCCAGCCAGCCGGGCACGGGGAGTTCGCCCGCCAGTTCCAGCACCGCCCTGCGGTCGTCGGTGGTGGCGCCGTAGACGGCCAGCATGCCGCCCAGTTCCTCGGTGGAGGCCTCGCGCTTGGCGTTCTCGGTGCGGTTGAGGCTCGCCGAGGAGATGCCCAGCCGCCGGGCGGCGCCCCGGGTGGTCAGCCCGGAGCGGACCCGCAGCGTGGTCAGCTCGGTGGCGAGCGCCCGCATCCGCGCGGACAGTCGTTCACTCATGCGGCCACAATGGGCACTCCCGGGCCGCGAAGCAACCGCCGCAGATGGTGGAATGGTTGCAGGACTTGAAATCCAGCGCGAGAGCCGGTTACTTCGGCGCCAGCGCCCGCACCATCTCGGCCGGGTCGGCCGCGGTGGGCAGCACGGCGATGACCGGGGTGGTCAGCCCGTTGTCCACGTAGGACTGGACCTGCTCCCGGCAGCTCTCCGGCGACCCGTGCACGACCAGGTCGTCGACCACCTCGTCGGGGATGGCCGCGTTGGCGGCCTTGCGGTCGCCCGCCGCCCACGCCTCGTGCATCGGGCGCAGCAGCTCACCGCGGCCGAGCCAGTCGTGGAAGGCGGCGTAGGCCGGGACGGTCAGGTAGCTGCTGATCAGCAGCCTGCCCAGCCCCCGCGCCGCCTCGGCGTCCTCGGTCGGGCAGACGAACACCCGCGCCACCAGCTCGGCGTCCGACCCCAGCTCGGCGCGCACCTTCGGCACGTCGCCCGCGCCCAGCCAGTTGGTGATCGCCCCGTCGGCCTCGCGCGCGGCCAACCGCAGCATCCCCGGCCGCAGCGCGGCGAGCAGGATCTCCGGGGCGGTGGCGGGCGGGCGCTCCAGCCGGAACTTCGACACGGCGAAGGTGTCGTACTCGGCGCTGACCTTCTCCCCGGCCAGGGCCGAGCGCAGGAACCGCAGCGTGTCCCGGGTCCGCTTGAACGGCTCGGTGAACTCGGCGGCGTTCCACCCCCGCACGATCGTCGGCGACGAGGTGCCGATGCCCAGCGCGAACCGGCCGGGGGCCAGCTCGGCGATGGTGGCCGCGCTCATCGCCAGCAGCCCGGGACCACGGGTGTAGACCGGGACGATGGCGGTGCCCAGCCGCAGCTCCGGCGCCCACTCGGCGGCCAACGCCAGCGGGGTGAACGCGTCGGTGCCCGCCGTCTCGGCCGTCCAGGCGTCGGTGTACCCGAGGTCCGGCAGCTCCTTGACCAGCTCGCGGTGCGCCGCCAGCGGCACCCCGGTCAACGGCAACGTGATACCCCACCGAGCCATGCGACCTCCTCGTCCGAGTTCGGCCGACCCTACCGCGTGGTAGCGCATCGGCGGAGGTGGTCGTGCGCACGGGCGGGGGGCTCCGCGCAGGCCCTACCGGAAATCCGGCAGGGTCAGTTCTTCCATGAGGTCTCGGGTCTCCTGCGCGTCGGGGTGGTCGAGCAACCACCGCAGGGCGGTCGTCGAGTCGTTGAGGGCCGTGCCGAATTCCGCCAGCTGGTTGAGGGTGAGTTCGCCCCGGCTGAGGGCGGCCAGGATCTGGGCCGGGTAGATGCGCACGTCGATGAGGTTGCCGTGGATGAAGCAGATCTGGCTGGGTGGCGTGGTGGCGCTCACGCTGCTCCGGTCCGGGTGATCTGCTCGGCGAGCAGGCGGTGGCAGGTGTGCAGGACGCTGGTTTCCAGGCTTTCCAGCCGTTCGACCTCGGCCGGGTTGAGCAGGCCCATTTCCAGGGAGTAGTAGATCTGGTGGGCTGTGGTGACGAGGGTCTGGAGGGCGGTGACGAAGGAAACCGGAATGGTCGGCGTTCCGGGCAGGAGTGGGTTGTCGGCTGTCCCGATTGTCATGGGTGGCGTCCGTGTGCTGCTCGAAGTGGCGGTGGCCGGGGGCAGCCGCCCCCGGCCTGTCGCAGACCACGCTATGCCGTGGGCGTGCCCGCGGTGTTTCGCGATGAATCCACCGGCGAATTCACCCGAAAGGTCAGGCGGTGACCCCCATGCGGTAGGCCATGCCCCGCAGCTCCCGGCCGACGCTGTCGTGCTTCGCTTTGCGAACCAGGTCGATGACAGTCTCGCGGAAGAAAGGATTTCCCTGCATTCGTTGTGGAGCGATCTTCTCGGCCTTGGCCAATGCCGCGACTGCCTGCGGTCGTGTGCGCTTGTCGCAGGCAAGCCCCCGGCCGAGGTCGGCGTAGAACATCCCTTGTCGTTCCAGTGACGGCATGCTTTCGATGTGCACGTGACGGGCTGTCTCGGCCACCTTGGCCCCGTCGCCCATTTCAACCCCCAGGCCGATGCGCCAGATGCCGACGTTCGTCCGACCGAACTGCAAACCCGCGAAGGGGTTCACGTCGTCAGGGAGCCGATGTGCGACAGCGGCTGCCTCGTCGAGGTGGCCATCCGTCTCGGGTCGGTTTTTTTGGGTCGCCCTGGTCAGTGCGCCATGGAGGTGCAGCATTCCGTAGATTTGCGCGACCTCGGGTGAGTCCATGTGCGGCTCAAGGGTGTTGAGCGTGGCGAGCGTGAGATCGTAGTTGCGCTTCCTGCTGCTGCCGTTTGCGGTGTTGAGGATCTTGATCCACGTGGCCAGGCCGAGCCAGTGCGGCTCGTCGAGTTCCTCGGCTGCCCGGCGAGCGTGGTGTGCCGCGAGTTGGGGAAGTCCCTGGACCCCTTGGAAGTAGGTCAGGCTCCGCGCTGCGCGATAGGCGTATATCATTCCTTCGAGTGCTTGGCGGCGATTTTTCGGATCGTCGTTGTAACTCGCATGGAGGTCCGCAATCAGCTTGGGAACCATCAACCCCAGGGCTATGTAATCGCATCGGGGGAGTATCTCCGTGTTCATCTTGCGGATTTCGGCCAGTACGGAATCCCATGGTCGAACGGCAACGTCAGAGGGCTGACCGAGTTCGTAATCACTCAGCGCGGCTGATACCGCGACGATTCCGGCATGTGCCTCGCTGGACAGTTGGTCCGATCGGGGGATCGGTTGGCCCGCCAGTTCCGAGGGCGCCACGCGCAGTGCGGCGGCCAGCGCTTCCAGCACCGACCGCTTGTCGACCGCGCGCCTGCCGTTCTCGATGTTGGTCACGTGTGAGCGGGACAGGCCCGCGAGGTCCGCCAGCACGGTCTGGGTCAGGCCCCGCCACTCGCGCAGTTCCTTGAGCCGGTGCCCAATGCTGTGATCGGTGTGCATCAGTCGCCCCTTCCACGGCTTGTGCTTCCATGGTAGGCCGGGTGGGCAAGCGAACCCGTTCGGACGAACCGGATGCGCTCTACCCTCCACATGGGACGAATGTCCGGCCGGGGCGTTCAGCGCGCCGCGCGGACCTGTTCTCCACCATCGCCCGGGGCCACGCCCACGAATCGGTCGGTCACCTGTGCCCTGGGTCCGACAGCAGCGCCCGCACCTGGCTGACCAGGTAGAGCGACCCGGTGACCAGGTGCGTCGGCTCCGGCCGGCCCCGCAGCGCGGCCAGCGCCTCCGCCAGCCCGGGGCACACCTCGACCGAGGCGAACCCCAGCGCGGTGGCCCGCTCGGCCAGTTCCACGGCGGGCACGGAGCGCTTCGGCAGGTCGCCGAGCACGGTGAACTCCGGGACCACCAGGTGGGCCGCCAGCGGGAGCAGCGCCAGCAGGGCGGCGTCCAGCTTCGCCGGGGGCGACACCAGCAGGTTGGCCAGCACCGCCGCCGAGGTCACCCCGCGCTCGGCCAGGCTCTCCCGCAGCGCGTCGAGCTTCTGCGGGTTGTGCGCGCCGTCGAGCACCAGGTCGCCGTACTGTTCCAGCCTGCCCGGCGGCTGCGCGGACACCAGCGCCGACGGCGTCACCGCCCGGCCCAGGACCGCCGACGTCGCCGCCCTGGCCAGGGACCAGTTGCGGCGCTGGAACAGCGGCAGGTCGGCGGGGCCCTCGTCGTGCACCACGGTCAGCGCCGCGCCCACCCGGTCGGCGTGCTCGCGCACGACGGCCATGGCCACCGGGTCCTGCGCCAGCAGCAGCGCGGTGTTGCCGGGGTGGATGATCCCGGCCTTCTGCGCGGCGATCTCTGGCAGGGTCTCGCCCAGGACCTCGGTGTGGTCGAGGCCGATGTCGCCGATCGCGCACACCTTGTCGGCCCGGGTGGCGGTGTTGGTCCCGTCGAGCAGGCCGCCCAGTCCGGTCTCGACCACCGCGACGTCCACACCCAGCTCGGCGAACGCCCAGTAGGCGAAGGCGACCAGCACCTCGAAGTAGGTCAGCGGCCCGGTCACCTTCGGCAGGAACCGGCCCAGCAGCTCCAGGAAAACCGGTTCCGGCAACGGTTCCCCGTCGACCTGCACCCGCTCGGTGACCGAGGTGATGTGCGGCGACACGGTCAGCCCCGTGCGCAGCCCGGCCTCCTGCAGCATGGCGCGGGCGAAGTAGGCGGTGGAGGTCTTGCCGGAGGTCCCCGCCACGTGCACGACCCGCAGGCGGTCCTGCGGTGCGCCGATGCCGTCGAGGAAGGACCGCAGCCGGTCGAGGGAGTAGCCGACGCGCAGCGCGGCGCTGCCCGGGACGAACCGGTACAGCTCGGCCGCGGCCTCGTCCAGGGACCTGAAGTCCCGCCGCTCCCGCACGCGTCTCCCGATCGGCGAGCCCGGTTACTATCCGGGCCATGAAGGATTCGACTATCGGCTCGTGGCTCGCCGAACTCGGGGATCGTACCCCCACGCCCGGCGGGGGCGGCGCGGCCGCGCTGCTGGCCGCGACCGGCGCCTCGCTGGTCGGCATGGTGAGCTCGTACACCACCGGGGGCAAGTGGGCCGACCGCGAAGCCGACATGCTGGCCGTCAAGGCCGAGTCCGACCTGCTGCGCGAGCAGGCCCTCGCCCTGGCCGCCGCCGACGCCGAGGCGTTCGCCGCGGTCGGCGCCGCCTACGGCCTGCCCCGCGCCACCGACGAGGACAAGGCCGCCCGCCGCACCGCGATCCAGGCCGCGCTGCGCGGCGCGGCGCAGCCGCCCGCCGAGGTCGGCCGGGTCGCCACCCGGATCGTCGAGCTGGCCGACGGCCTGGTCGAGCGGGGCAACCCGAACGTCGTCTCCGACGTGGCCGTGGCCGCCTCCAGCGCCGCCGCCGCGCTGGAGTCCGCGATCGTCAACATCGAGATCAACGTGGCCTCGATCAAGGACGCCGAGGTCGCCGACGGCCTGCGCGCCACCGTCACCGAGCTGACCGGGGCGATCGAGCGCGCCCGCGGGATCGTCGAGCGCGTCCGGGAGGGTCTGCGTGGCTGAGAACCTGAGCGGCAAGGCACTCGCCACCGCCATCCGCGCGGACGTCGCCGAGCGCGCCGCGAAGCTCACCGCCTCCGGGGTCACCCCGGCGCTGGCCATCGTCGTGGCCACCGACGACGACGGCACGCTCTGGTACGTGCGGTCGATCGTCAAGGCCGCCGAGAAGGTCGGGGTCCGCGCGGTCATCCACACCGTGGAGAACCCCACCGTCGAGGCGATCGCGGCCACGCTGACCGAGCTGGCCGCCGACGACGGCACGCACGGCATCATCCTCCAGACGCCGCTGCCCAAGGGCGTGTCCCTCACCGACCTGGCGCACCTCATCCCGGCCGCCAAGGACATCGACGGGGCGAGCCCGGTCAGCGCGGGCAACCTGGTCATCGGCACCCCGGCGTTCGCCCCGGCCACCGCCGAGGCGTGCCTGGAGCTGCTGGCCCACCACGGGGTGCCGCTCAGCGGCAAGCGCGCGGTCGTCATCGGGCGCAGCGCCGTGGTCGGCAAGCCGGTCGCGCAACTGCTGCTGCGCGCCGACGCCACGGTGACCGTGACGCACTCGCGGACCGTCGACCTCCCCGCCGTCGCGCGCACGGCCGAGGTGCTGGTCGTGGCCATCGGACGGGCGGACTTCGTGACCGCCGAGCACGTGGCGCCGGGCGCGGTCGTGATTGATGTGGGCACGAACACCGCGGCGGACGGGTCGCTCGTCGGCGACGTCGAGGCGGCGTCGGTCGACGGGGTCGCGGGCGTGCTGTCCCCGGTTCCGGGCGGCGTCGGGCCGGTGACCACGGCGTTGCTGCTGCGGCACGCGGTGGCGGCGGCCGAGGGCGGCTTCTGAGCCCGCCGAGGGTGGTCTTCGGCGTGCGGGGCACGTCACCATCGCCCCGGGGTTGATCCACTCGTATTGTCGGTAAGGGTTGCCTCACTTGTCGACGTCGAAGGGGTCAGATGACCTACGAGCCCGCGGCCCTGGCCGCGCCGGACGCGGTGCGCGCCCTGGTGTCGGTGGCGCTGGACGCCCTGGCCGAGGGGGCTCGCCAGCGCGGCGGGCCGGTGCCCGCGGGCGGACCCGCGGCGCTGGCCGTCGCCGACGACCCGGTGCCCGCCACCGGGATCGGCGCGGTCGCCGCGCTGGCCGCGCTGACCAGGCGGTTCGCCGCCGGGTCGGCCGACCCGGCGGACCCGTGGTGCGCGGCGCACCTGCACTGCCCGCCGCTGGCCGTGGCCGCCGCGGCAGACCTGGTGGCCAGCGTGCTCAACCCGTCGATGGACTCCTGGGACCAGGCGCCGGTGGCCAGCGAGCTGGAGGGCGAGCTGACCAGGGGACTGGCCCGGCTCTGCCACCCGGCGGCCCCCGCGCCGGACGCGCTGGTCACCACCGGCGGCACCGAGTCGAACCTGATCGCGCTGCTGCTCGCCAGGGAGACCCTGGGGCGGGTGACGGTCGTCTGCGGGCGCAACGCCCACCACAGCGTCGCCCGCGCGGCCTGGCTGCTGGGGCTGGCCGAGCCGGTGCCGGTCGACTGCGTGGACGACCGGGTGGACCCGGCCGCGCTCGGCGCCGCACTGGCGCGGGTCGCGGGCCCGGCCGTGGTCGTGGCCACCCTGGGGACCACCAACACCGGCGCCCTCGACCCGCTGCCCGAGATCGCCGCCACCGCCCGCGCGGCCGGGGCGTGGCTGCACGTCGACGCCGCCTACGCCGGCGCGCTGCTGTTCAGCGACCGCCGGTCCCTGCCCGCGCTCGACCAGGCCGACTCCGTCGCCCTCGACCTGCACAAGTTCGGCTGGCAGCCGATCGCGGCGGGCCTGCTCGTCTGCGCCGACTCCGGGGTCCTGCGCGCGCTGAGCACCAGCGCCGACTACCTCAGCGCCGACGACGACACCGAGGCCGGCCTGCCCGACCTGCTCGGCCGCTCGCTGCGCACGTCCCGCCGCCCGGACGCGTTCAAGATCGCCGTCACGCTGCGCGCGCTGGGCCGCTCCGGGGTCGGCGCCCTGGTCGACCACTGCTGCGACACCGCCACCGCCGTCGCCGGTGCCGTCCGCGCCCACCCCCGGCTGCGGCTGTGGGCGGAGCCGACGCTGTCGACGGTCCTGTTCCGGCCGGTCGACGCCCCCGACGCCCGGGTCGCCGAGATCCGCCGCGACCTGCTGAGCTCGGGCACCGCCGTGCTCGGCCGGGCCCAGGTCGACGGCGAGCTGTGGCTCAAGCTGACGCTGCTGCACCCGCACACCGCGGTCGAGGACTACGCGCCGCTGCTGGACCTCGTCGCCGGGCGGGCGGGATGACCCCGCTCGACCTCGCGGGCATCGGCGTCGGCCCGTTCAACCTGTCGCTGGCTGCGCTCGCCGACGGCGTCGACGGGCTGTCGACCGCCTTCTTCGAGCGCGAACCCGGGTTCCGGTGGCACCCGGGGATGATGATCGACGGGACGACGCTCCAGGTGCCGTTCCTGGCCGACCTGGTCAGCCTGGTCGAGCCCGCGCACCCGTTGTCGTTCCTGAGCTACCTGCGCGCGCACGACCGCCTGTTCCCGTTCTACTTCGCCGAGAAGTTCCACATCCCGCGCGCGGAGTACGACGACTACTGCCGGTGGGCCGCGCGCCGGTTGCCCTGCCGGTTCGACAGCCCGGTGGAGTCCGTCCGGTGGTCCGACACCGAAGAGGCGTTCGTACTCGATGTGGGCGGTGAGCGGGTTCTCGCGCGCTCGGTCGTCCTGGGTGTGGGAACCGGTCCCGTACTACCGGAACTACTACGGGGACTGGACCGCGTGACCCACTCCGCGCAGTACCTCGCCGCCCGTGACCGGTTGGTCGAGGCCGACGACGTCACCGTCATCGGCTCCGGGCAGTCGGGCGCCGAGGTGTTCCTCGACCTGCTCCGCCGCCGCCGGGGCGCGGTGCGCTGGCTGACCAGGACCAGGGCCTTCGCGCCGATGGAGTACTCCAAGCTGGGGCTGGAGCAGTTCACCCCCGACTACACCCGTTACTTCCGCGGTCTCGCAGGCCCGGTCCGCGCCGCCCTGGTGCCCGCGCAGTGGCAGCTCCACAAGGCGATCAGCGCCGAGACCATCGCCGAGATCCACGACGAGCTGTACCGGCGCACGGTCGGCGGCGGCTGGCCCGACGCCACCCTCGCCCCCGGCGTCGAGGTCGTGGCGGCGACCGGGGCACCGGACGGGGTGCGGCTGCGGCTGCGGCACGTCGACCAGGGGACGACCAGCTCGCTGCGCACCACCGAGGTCGTGTGCGCCACGGGTTACGCGGAGCGCGACCTGGGCGGGCTCCTCGGCGACCTGCCCGCCCACGACGACGAGGGCAAGCTCGTCGTGGACGGTGACTACCGGGTCGCGCTGCGCCCGGGGGTGGCTGGCCGCCTCTACGCGCAGAACGCCGAACGCCACACGCACGGGGTGGGCGCACCGGACCTGGGACTGGCCGCGTGGCGGGCGGCGACGATCCTGAACTCGGTCTGCGGGCGGGTCGTGCACCGACTCCCGGAGCGCACGGCCTACACCACTTTCGGGTTCACTGGGGACTCGACAACCGAGGGGAGTGCGACGTGACGGCGTGGCGCGAGGCCGGGTCACTGGTGACCCACAAGGCGCTCGGCGAACTCAGCTACGAGGGCCTGCTGCGCCCGGTGCCCGACGGCGAACCGGACGACCGCGGCCACCGCCCCTGGCGGCTCGACCTCGCGGGCGGCGCCGTCTACCGGTTCGCCGCCCGACCGGGCGCCTTCGAGTCCTGGTCGGTCCGCGCGGGCAGCGCCACCCGCGACGGCGCCCCCGCCGACGACCCGCGCGCGCTCGTCGTCGACGCCCGCGCCGAACTGGGCCTCACCGGGCTGCGGCTGGCCGACGTGCTGGCCGAGCTGACCGCCACCGTCGCCAACGAGGCCGCCCGCCTCGACCGCGCGGTCACCGCCGCGGAACTGCTCACCCTCGACTACGACACCGCCGACAGCCACCTCACCGGCCACCCCCGCATCGTGCTCAACAAGGGCCGCGTCGGCTTCTCCGCCACCGACCGCGACCGCTACGCCCCCGAGTCGGGCCGCACGTTCGCCCTGCCGTGGCTGGCCGTGCACCGCGACCACGCCGCCTTCCGCTGCGTCGACGGGCTCACCGCCGACAGCCTGCTCACCGACGAACTCGGCGCCGAACTGCTCGCCGAGTTCCGCGCCAAGCTGGACTCCCCGCACGACTACGTGCTGGTCCCGGTCCACCCGTGGCAGGCGGACGAGATCATCGGCACCCTCTACGCAGCCGAGGTGGCCACCGGCGTGGTCGTCCCGGTGGGGGAGAGCCGCGACCGGTACCGGCCGCACCAGACCGTGCGGACCCTGGCCAACACCACCGACCCCGCCCGCCGCGACGTCAAGACGGCGGTGTCGGTCCGCAACACCCTCGTCTACCGGGGCCTGGCCTCGGCGGCGACCCTGGCCGCGCCGGAGGTCACCACCTGGCTGCGCACCGTCCACGAGTCCGACCCGCTGCTGCGCGACGAGTACCGCTTCGACCTGCTCGGCGAGGTGGCCAGCGTGTCGGTGCGGCACCCGCTGTTCGGCGCGGTCGAGGAACTGCCGTACCGGTTCCACGAGACCCTGGGCGCGCTGTGGCGGGAACCGATCCGCACCCGCCTGGCACCGGGGGAGCGGGCCCTGTCGTTCGCCGCACTGCCGTACCGGGGCCCCGACGGCGAGTCCGTCATCGCGCACCTGATCACCTCCTCCGGCCTGACCGCCGACGAGTGGCTGCGCCGCACCCTCGACCTCGCGCTGACCCCACTGCTGCACTGGCTCCTGGAACACGGCGTCGGCTTCTGCCCCCACGGCCAGAACCTCATCCTCATCACGGACGGGGATGGGGTGCCCCTGCGCGTGGCCATCAAGGACTTCGCCCAGGGCGTGGACCTGCTCGACGAACAACTCCCCGCCTACGAACTGCTCGGCACCGCCGCCTCGGCGGACATGCTCCGCTGGCCCGCCCACCTCCTGGTGCAATCGCTGTTCAGCTCCGTCTTCGCGGGCCAACTCAGGTTCCTCGCCGAAATCCTCTACGACGACCTGGACTACCCCCGCCCCCGCCTGTGGTCCCACGTCCGCGAAATCGTCGCCGCCTACCGCGACGCGCACCCGGCCACCACCACCCGGTTCGACGCCTGCGGCCTGTTCGCCCCCGACGTCGAACGCGTCTGCCTCAACCGCGAACACCTCGCGGGCCAGGGCTTCGACAAGATCGACCGGGACGACGAGTTCGACGTCCGCTCCGGCCGCGCCCGCAACCCCCTCGCCGCCCCGGACCCCCAGGGCGCCTGGTGACCCGACCCCCATCGACCACAGTGGACGCGTGGCCCCCGTGCCCGCCCCACCCGGAGACCGCCAGATGACCCTGCTCGACCACCGCCGCCCGGTCGGCCCCCGCCCACTCGCCGACCGCGCCCGCAAGGCCTCCGCCCTCGCGGGCCGACTCCGCGACGCGGTCGCCGACGGCAGCATCCGCCGCGTCGTCTGCCTCGTCCCCGACCCGCACGCCCGCTTCGACGCGGTCGAACTGGGCGCCCCCTTCTTCGTCGACTCCGTCCTGCCCAGCGGCTACGGCATGTGCGCCTACCTGTTCGGCACCAACGCTGAGCGCGAGGTCATCAACGCCCCCGCCGTCGACCAGTTCCTCGGCGGCTACGGCGACCTCCGCCTCCGCCCCGACCTCGCCACCCTCGCCCCCGCCCCCGGCCGCCCCGCCACCTGGCTGGTGGTCTGCGACGTCGAGTGGCCCGACGGCCGCCCCGTCCCGGAAGCCCCCCGCACCACCCTGCGCGACCAACTCGCCGCCCTGGAACAGGTCGGTGTCGTCCCGTCCGTCGGCATCGAGCACGAGGTCACCTTCACCACCCCCGAGGGAACCCCGCTCACCCCCACCGGCCTCGACTACGCGGTCCACGCGCTGACCCCGCTGCGCACCGTCCTGTCCGCAGTGGACACAGCACTCGACGAACTGGACCTCGGCCTGGAATCCGCCCGGGGCGAAGTCCACCCCGCCCAGTACGAGTACGTCCTCCGCCACCGAGACCCCCTCGCCGCCTGCGACGACGCCATGCTCCAACAACTGGCCGTCCGAGCCGCCGCAGCCGCAGTGGGCGTCCGAGCCGGCTACCTCGCCGCCGAAGCCCCCAACACCGGCAGCTCCTGCCACGTGCACGTCTCCCTGAACGACCCCGGCGGTGCCCCTCTGGGCGCGGGAGCCCGCCCCACGGAAATGTCCACCCTCTTCGGCCACTTCCTGGCGGGTGTCCTCCGAGCCGCCCCGGACCTGACGGCGTTCTGGGCCCCCACCTGGAACTCCTACGTCAGGCTCCGCACGGCACCGTTCTCCCCCCGCCAGGTCGGCTGGGGCACCGACAACCGCACCACGGCGGTCCGCCTGGCCGGCCAGGGCCCCAACCTCCGCCTGGAGGCCCGCTTCGCAGGCGCCGACGCCCAACCCCACCAGGTCGTCGCCGCCCTCCTCGCCGCAGGCCTCTCCGGCATCACCGACCGCCTCGACCCCCCACCCGAGGGCCGCGTCCAGGGCGACCTCGCCCGAACCCCCTGGGAGGCCCAACACCGCCTCGCCACCTCCAAACTCGCCCCCACCCTGCTGGGCGAGGAGGTCATCGCCCACAAACTGGCCATCTTCACCGAAGAACTCACCCAATCCCTGGACCCCGTCACCCCCTGGCACCGCACCCACGGCGACCTCCGCGCCTGACCAGCGCCAAGCCCCTGAACCACGAGCCCCGCCGACCAGCACGAACCCACCGACCCGGCAACCACCCGCCCCGAACCCCGCAGACCCCCAGCCGACCAGGCTGAACACCACCGGCGCACTCGCCACCGCCACCCCACTTGCCAGCCACCCTGCAATGCCGGCTCGCAACGCCAGCCCGCCCCCAGGTCACCAGAAACCCCACCGGCGCAGCCGCCGATGATCCCCATACCGCCGGCCCGGCGCCAGAATGCCCGGGTGGGTGGATGTGCTTGGGTGGGGGA
>NZ_AYXG01000102.1 GCF_000564855.1 Actinokineospora spheciospongiae | reverse complement strand
GCCCGAGCCGTTGTCGTTGATGCCGGGGCCCTCGGGAACGCTGTCGAGGTGCGCACCGGCCATGACCACGTTGTTCTTGCGGCCGGTCTTGGTCTCGGCGACGACGTTGCGGGCGGGCCGCTCGTCGACGTGGAAGCGCAGGTCGACCGTGGCGGTCGCGCCGGGGGTGGCGAACAGGGCGTCACCGTCGGCCTTGCTGACGCCGCCGGTCGGGACCAGGCCGGGGTCGCCCAGGGTGACCCCGGAGAGCGGGCCGTCGACGTTGTTGGCGACCAGCACGGCGACCGCGCCCGCGGCCGCGGCGTTGGCCTGCTTGGCGCCGAAGGTGCAGCCGCCGCGGCGGATCAGCGCGATCGAGCCCGCCACGGGCAGCCCGGCGAAGTCCGAGGCCTCGCAGCCCGGGGTGGCGTCCTGCGGGACGGCCACCAGCGGGGCGGTGATGCCGCCGACCGGGGTCTGCGGCGAGAGCTCCATCGGGAGCGCGGCGACGGTCTTGGCACCGACCTTCGCGGTGGCCGCGTCGGTGACCTGCACCGGGTAGGTGAACGTCGGCGTGGTCACGTCGTACCCGGCGGCGGTGAGCTTCGCCGCGACGTAGTCGACGCTCTGCTCGTACCCCGGCGTGCCGACGGCGCGGTTGCCGCCGTTGCGGTCGGCGAGGCGCTGCAACGCCACCAGGTGGCGGTTGATCCCGTCGACCGTGACCTTCTTGGTGACGTTCCTGGCGAGCGCCGGACCGTCGGGCAGGACCGCGGACGCGGGCACCGCGGCGAACGCGACCCCGGCGCACGCGGCGAGCAGCACCGCCCCTGCGCGGGCGGGCTTGTTCAACGACATCTGCTGGATTCCCTTCGTGGGGGCTGTTCACGCCGGTCCCCGGGCCCGACGAGCGGAACTCTCGCCCGCGCGGCGCCCCCGGTCAAGGGTTCGCGGTGGACTGTGATGCGCGGGTGTCGAAGTCCCGACTAACGTCGGGTCCATGCACGCGATCACACTGCGCGAACCCGGCGGCCCCGAGGTGCTGGAGTGGACCGAGGTCCCGGACCCGGTCCCCGGCCCCGGCGAGGTGCTGCTGGACGTCGCCGCCACCGCGGTCAACCGGGCGGACCTGTTGCAGCGCAAGGGCTTCTACCCGCCACCGCCGGGCAGCAGCGACGTCATCGGGCTGGAGTGCTCGGGCACGGTGGCCGGGCTCGGCGAGGGCGTGACCGGCTGGCGGGTCGGTGACCGGGTGTGCGCGCTGCTCTCCGGCGGCGGCTACGCGGAGAAGGTCGTCGTCCCGGCGGGCCAGGTGGCCCCGGTGCCGTCCGGTGTGGACCTGGTGACCGCGGCCGGGCTGCCGGAGGTGGCCGCCACGGTGTGGTCGAACGTGGTCATGGGCGCGGGGCTGACCGCGGGGGAAACCCTGCTGGTGCACGGGGGTGCGGGCGGCATCGGCACGCACGCGGTGCAGGTGGGCAAGGCGCTCGGCGCGGTCGTCGCCGTCACCGCCGGTTCCGCCGAACGGCTCAACAGGTGCCGCGAGTTGGGCGCCGACATCCTGCTGAACTACAAGGAGGTCGAGTTCGAGAAGGAGGTCAAGGCCGACGTCATCCTCGACAACATGGGCGCGAAGTACCTGGGGCGCAACGTCGCGGCGCTCAACCGCCGGGGGCGGCTGGTGGTCATCGGCATGCAGGGTGGGTCGACCGGGGAGCTGAACCTGGGCGCGCTGCTGTCGAAGAACGCCGTGGTCACCGCCACCAGCCTGCGCTACCGGCCGGTGCCGGAGAAGTCGGAGATCGTCGCGGACGTGGTGGCGCGGCTGTGGCCGCTGGTGGAGTCCGGCGCGGTCAAGCCGATCACGCACGAGGTGCTGCCGATCCAACGCGCGGGGGACGCGCACCGGATGCTGGACGAGGGCGGGGTGTTCGGCAAGCTGGTGCTGGCGGTCGGTTCCTGAGACCGGGGGCGCCCAGGTGGGTGGGCAGCCTAGTCCTGGAGGGTGGCGATCGCGGCGACGAGCTGGTCGACCTCGACGGCGTTGGTGTAGTGGGCGAGGCCCACGCGCACCGCGCCGCCCACCTCGCTGACGCCCAGGGTGGCGAACACCCCGCTGGGCACGTCGTCGGCGAAGGCGCAGATGCCCAGCTCGGCCAGGCGCAGCACCGCGTCGGTGGCCTTGCGGTCGGTGACGGTGAACGCCAGGGCGGGGATGCGGCGCATGGCGTCACCCAGGACCATGACGTGGCGCTGGCCGCGCAGTTCGCCGATCAGCCGGGACAGCAGGCCCGCCTGGTAGGACTTGGCGGAGCTGAGCGAGGTGTGCAGCCGCACCCGCCGCGACCCGACCGCCGCGTCGTCGAGCATCGCCAGGTAGTCGACCGAGGCGACCAGGCCCGCCAGCAGCGGGTACGCGTGCTGGCCCAGTTCCAACCGCTCCGGGCCGTGGGCGCGCGGGTCGAGGTTGGTGGCGGGCAGCCGGTCGAGCACCGCCGGGTCGGCGAAGGCCAGGGCGGCCACCGCGGGCCCACCCCACGCGCTCGCCGACACGGCCACCACGTCGGCGCCGATGTCGTGCACGTCGATCGGCACGAACGGCGCCGAGGACGACGCGTCGACCACCACGAACGCCCCGTGCTCGCGCCCGGCGGCGGCGATCTTGTGCAGGTCGGGCCGGGTTCCGACGGCACCGGAGGCGGCGGTCACGGCGAGCGCCTTGGTGCGCGGGGTCACCAGGTTCCCGTACTGCCAGGCGGGCAGCTCGCAGGTCTCGATGTCGATCTCGGCCCAGCGCACGGTGGCCCCGGCCCGCTGCGCCACCCGCAGCCAGGGGGCGGTGTTGGCCTGGTGGTCGAGCCGGGACAGCACGATCTCGTCGCCGAGCAGCCACCCGTCGCCGAGCGCCTGGGCCAGGCGGTCGAGCAGCACGGCGGTGTTCGGCCCGAGCACCACCCCGGCCGGGTCGCAGCCGACCAGGTCGGCCACCGCGCGCCGCGCCGCGTCCACGATCGCCTCGGCCCGCTGGGAGGCCGGGAACACCCCGCCCGGCCCGGACACCGGCGCGCGCAGGGCGGTGGACACCGCGGTCGCCACCTGCTCGGGCACCTGCATTCCCGCGGGCGCGTCCAGGTGCACCCAGCCGTCACCCAGCGCGGGGAACAACCCGCGAATCCGAGCGACGTCGAAGGCCATGGCCACACCGTACGAGAGCCGGGGAGGACTACCCTCGGGCGGGCCAGCTTCCTTCAAGGGTGGAGCAGATGAGCCAACCAACGCCAGGCCCCGACCACGACGAGCAGGGCCACCACGTGATGGTGGTCGGACCGGACGGCTCGCCACTGGGCACCGCCCGCATCCCCGACTCCGGCGGCGACGGCCCCGCGGGCGAGAACGTCGGCGACATGGTCGAGCAGCCCGCCAAGGTCATGCGCATCGGCACCATGATCAAGCAGCTCCTGGAGGAAGTCCGCGCCGCGCCGCTCGACGAGGCCAGCCGGGTGCGCCTGCGGGAGATCCACATGCGCTCGATCGCCGAACTGGAGGAGGGCCTCGCCCCCGAGCTGCGCGCCGAGCTGGCCCGGCTGTCCCTCCCGTTCACCGAGGAGAACACCCCCTCCGACGCCGAGCTGCGCATCGCCCAGGCCCAGCTCGTGGGCTGGCTGGAGGGCCTGTTCCACGGCATCCAGACGGCCCTGTTCGCCCAGCAGATGGCCGCCCGCACCCAGCTCGAGCAGATGCGGCGCGGACTGCCCCCGGGCGTCGGCGGCGCACCGGAGAAGGACGCGGGCCCGCACATCCGCGGCACCGGCCAGTACCTCTGAGTCCTGTCGACCGGGCGGGCACCCACCGGGTGCCCGCCCTGGACCTGCCGTCACAGCAGGCGGGCCACAGCGGACTCCACCGGCGCGGCGACAACCAGCCCCGGGCACCACGGCGGAGGTCCCGGCTGCCCAGGCGCCAGCAGATCCGCTGCCCCGACGCCATCGATCACCGCCTCAGCCGACGCGCAAGCGCTTTCGAGGGCTTCCTCCGGCGCAGGCGACACCGCCGACCCGGGCCAGGTCCTTGCCGGGCACGCCCCTGGACCCGCCCCGCGACGACCCGCTCCTGACCACCGCCGGGGAGAGAACGCGGTGAATCAGTCACGGCGGACATGCCGCCACGCTCCCGGCGACCGGTCCCCGCCCCTGGTGAGGCCGCAAAAGGTCGCCGGTACGCTCAATAGTCGTGCAAGCAATCAGCGCGGTTGAACCAGTCCCCACCACACCCGTGGTCCACGCCGGGCGCAACTGGTCGCGGGCCTTCCAGGACATCCGCGAGGGCATCGCCGCCCGCGAGCTGTGGGGCCACCTCGGCTGGCAGGACATCAAGCAGCGCTACCGCCGCTCGGTGATCGGCCCGCTGTGGATCACGCTGAGCATGGCGGTCACCGCCGCGGGCCTGGGGCTGCTGTACTCGCAGCTCTTCAAGGCGCCGGTGCCGACGTTCCTGCCGTACGTCACCGTCGGTTTCATCGTCTGGAACTTCATCCTCGGCTGCCTGACCGAGGGGGCCGACTCGTTCATCTCCAACGAGGGCCTGATCA
This sequence comes from Actinokineospora spheciospongiae, assembly GCF_000564855.1. GTDB lineage: Bacteria > Actinomycetota > Actinomycetes > Mycobacteriales > Pseudonocardiaceae > Actinokineospora > Actinokineospora spheciospongiae. The sequence goes on along the minus strand of NZ_AYXG01000102.1, from coordinate 42,325 downwards.
AGCACCTCCCCGCGCCGCTGACGGTGTACGCGCTGCGCACCGTGTGGCGGCTGACGCTGATGCTGATGCACAACATGCTGGTCTACCTGGCCGTGCTGGTCATCTTCTTCGGGTCGCTCACCACCGACGGCTACCTGCTCAGCGAGCACGGTGTGCCGCAGCCCGGCATCGGCTGGAACATCGTGCTGGCCATCCCGGCGTTCTTCCTGATCGCGCTGAACGGCGGGTGGGTGGCCCTGCTGTTCGGCATCATCAGCACCCGTTACCGCGACATCCCCCAGGTCATCGGCGCGCTGACCCAGCTCGTCTTCTTCATGACGCCGATCATGTGGTCGACCGACCTGCTGACCCAGCGCTTCGGCGAGGGCCACTCGTGGGCGATCCTGATCGCGGAGCTCAACCCCGCGTACCACTTCATCCAGATCATGCGCGCCCCGCTCCTGGGCCTGCAGCAGAGCTGGCACCACTGGGCCGTCGTCGGCGGCGTGACCATCATCGGCTGGGCGCTGGCCCTGGTCGCCATGCGCAACTACCGTGCCCGTATCTCCTACTGGGTCTGAGTGAGGCTCTCAAACATGGTTGGTATCGAGGTCCGCAACGCCTCAGTCGACTTCCCGATCTTCGACGCCAAGACGCGGTCGATGAAGAAGGCGGTCCTCGGCAAGGTCGGCGGCAAGATCGGCACCGAGTCCAAGGTCCCGGTCATCGAGGCCCTGCACGACATCACCCTCTCGCTCAAGGAGGGCGACCGGGTCGCCCTCGTCGGGCACAACGGCGCGGGCAAGTCGACCCTGCTGCGGTTGCTGTCGGGCATCTACGAGCCGACGAAGGGCACCACCACGATCCGCGGCAAGATCGCGCCGGTGTTCGACCTCGCGGTCGGCATGGACCCGGAGATCTCCGGGATCGAGAACATCATGATCCGCGGCCTCTTCCTGGGCATGTCCCGCAAGGAGATGGAGAAGCGGGTCGAGGACATCTCCCAGTTCACCGAACTGGGCGACTACCTGCACCTGCCGCTGCGCACCTACTCCACCGGCATGCGGGTGCGCCTGGCGCTGGGCGTGGTCACCTCCATCGACCCGGAGATCCTGCTGCTCGACGAGGGCATCGGCGCCGTCGACGCGGCGTTCATGGCCAAGGCCCGCGACCGCCTGGTCGACCTGGTCCGCCGCTCCGGGATGCTGGTGTTCGCCTCGCACTCCGACGACCTGCTGTTCGAGCTGTGCAACACCGCGGTCTGGATGGACGAGGGCCGGGTCAAGATGCACGGCTCGCTGCGCGAGGTCCTCACCGCCTACAAGGGCCGCGACCCGTTCGAGCACATGAGCGCGGAGACGATCGAAAGGCTCGGCGAGAAGCTGTGAGCAACCCCGTGGCACGGCTCCCCGAGGGTTCGGTGGTGGCGGTGGTGGTCACCAGGCACCGCCGGGCGCTGCTCGCGGACTCGCTCAAGATGATCGCGGCCCAGACCCGCCCGCCGGACCACCTGGTCGTGGTCGACAACGGCCCGGACGACCCCGCCCAGGACATCGTCGAGTCGTGCCCGGTGCCGACCACCTACCTCGCCTCGCACCGCAACCTCGGCGGCGCGGGCGGCTTCGCCCTCGGCATGCTGCACGCCCTGTCCATGGGCGCCGACTGGCTCTGGCTCGCCGACGACGACGGCCGCCCCGCCGACGAGGCGGTCCTGGCCACCCTCCTCGACGTGGCGCAGGAGCGCGGCCTGGCCGAGGTCTCCCCCGTCGTCACCAACATCGAGGCCCCCTCGAAGCTCGCCTTCCCGCTGCGCCGCGGCCTGACCTGGAAGCGCAACACCGACGACCTGGGCACCGACTTCCTCCCCGGCATCGCCTCCCTGTTCAACGGCGCCCTCTTCCGCGCCTCCACCCTCGACGTCGTCGGCGTCCCCGACTACCGCCTCTTCTTCCGCGGCGACGAGGTGGAGGTCCACCGGCGGCTCCAGCGCTCCGGCCTGCCCTTCGGCACCTGCCTGTCGGTCGCCTACCTGCACCCGGACGGCTCGGACGAGTTCAAGCCCATGCTCGGCGGGCGGCTGCACGCGCAGGACCCGGAGAACGAGGTCAAGCGCTACTACACCTACCGCAACCGCGGGTACCTGCTGTCGCAGCCCGGGATGCGGAAGATTGGGCTGCTGGAGGTGTTCCGCTTCGGGCTCTACTTCCTGGGGACGAAGCGGGACCCGAAGGCGTTCGCGCAGTGGTTGAAGCTGGTGTCCAAGGGGCGCAAGGAGAAGTTCTTCCGCTTCTAGCGGGGAGCAGCGGTGGACGGGGCCGCCAGGCCGCCACGGGGAACCGCGGGCGACCTGGCGGCCCCGTCCTCGCTGGTCGCCCCCCACCGCTGCCGGTACATTTTCGCGCAACCCGGGCCACGCCGCTCCGATGGGCCGTACCGTGGCGGTGAGTCCACACCACTGCCACGGGGGTTCGGATGTACATCGACGAAGGCGCGGGCGCTCCCCTGGACGCCATCGGCAAGTCCATGGACGCTTTCACCCAGTCCGCCGCCGCGGGCCAGTTCGCCGTCAACCAGTCCGGCGGCGACGCGCTCCTCGCCGCCATCGCCAAGATGACCGACTGGATCGACTCCAAGATGGGCGCACTGGGCATCCTGGACCAGGAACCCCAGCTCGGCAGCAGCAACGCGGCTGAAGTCATCAAGCCCTATTCTCGCAACGTGGCGTCCGACGAACAGGGCTTCCTGACCCAGCTCAGGGCGTTCCGGGAGTCCCTGACGAAGGCCGATGAGGCCATCAGGACGGCCATGAACAACTACCGTGCGACTGACGAGGCCAACGCGAGCAAGCTCGCTTGAGGAAGGTGTCCGAGGCTGTGAAGCGCGTACTCGTACTTGTCGCACTGACCGGAGCTGTCGTCGGGGGCGTGGCTGCCTGCTCGGATGAGACGACCGGTCGAGCGGTCCCGGGCGACACGACGAGCACCAGCACGACCTCCGGTGGGACGACCTCTCCCACCGAGCCCGATCCGAGTTCGGACCCGGACGGCGGGGAGTCACTGGCCTCGCTCGACCCGTGCGACCTCTTCACCCCATCAGCCAGGGACGCGCTGGGGGTGACCGGTGCGGCGCAGCCGGATGAAACCGCGTCCTCCAAGTACTGCCAGTGGGCCACCGGCACGGGCACCGCTGCCGAGCGCTTCACCTACGGGGTGGCGGTCTTCCCGGAGCTGGGGATCGACAAGGTGGTGGCGGACGGCGAGAAGAAGCCACTCGTGGTCGGTCAGCGCAAGGCCGTCGAATCCCTCAGGTCAGCGGGCGGCGTCTGTGCGATCTCGATCGAGGTGACTCCCACGTCGAGGGTCGATGTCCAGGCTGTCGGCCGGGACGGGGCAGCCCTGTGCCCGAAGGTCTTGGAGGCCGCGAAGCTCATCGAGCCGGAGCTGCCGTAGGCGGGTGGCCTTCCGCTGTGAGCGGATTCGCCTGCGGTGAACCTCGGTTGCCGGGCAACGGGAACAGTGCTGTCCTGGCAGCATGAGCGAATCGCGGCAGGTGTTGGTCCTGCACTTGGCGACCGGCGGGGAACCCCTCGTCTTCGCCGTGTCCACGCGGGCGGGCAAGAGCCTGCTCCCCCGGCTGTCCGTGCTGATGGGTTCCGGTGGGGTGGAGACCACCGAACTGGAGGACGGGACCTCGGTGGCCATCAACTTCGCGCACGTGGCCAGTGCGCACTTCGACGAGTTCCCGGCGCACGCCCGGGTCTACGGGACGCCGAGGAAGGGGACCGGTTTCGGGGGCTGACCGGCGGAGCCCGCCCGGCTGGGTGGTCGCGTCAGCGGCGGAAGACGACCGTGCGCAGGAGCACGAAGTTGATCCCGGTCCCCACCGCCTGGGCGATCACCCAGGACAGGGCGACCTCCCAGCGGAAGGTCGGCAGCAGGGCGAGCATGAGCGCGTTGGTGCCGACGTTGACGAAGAACGTCACCGTGTACAGCACGGCGAAGCCGCCCGCCTGGGCCGCGCCGCGGTCGGCGGCGTCGGCGAAGGTGAAGCGGCGGTTGAGGAAGTAGGCGGTGGTCGTCCCGGCGATGAAGCTGAGGGCCTTGGCCAGGTGCAGCCAGGTGCCCGCCTGCAGCAGCAGCCAGTAGAGGCCCGAGTCGACCAGGGCGCAGAAGCCGCCGACCAGGACGAACCGGGTCAACTGGTGGAGCAGGCCGGTGGGCTTGCTGTCGGTTCGCACGTCGGTCACGGGGTTCCCCTGGTCTGTCCGGTGGCGGCGCCAGTGTAGAACTCCGGCGCGGCTACCCTGGGGCCGGTGGAGCCAGAACAGTTCGAGACGCGCGCGCTGGCGGGCTGGGGGCGGACCGCACCGTCCGTTTCCCGGGTGGCTCGGCCCAGGACACCGGAGGACGTCCTCGCGGCCGTGGCGACCGCCGACGGGCGCGGGGTGGTGGCGCGCGGTCTGGGGCGGTCCTACGGCGACCCGGCGCAGAACGCCGGTGGGCTCGTCCTGGACATGACCGCGCTGCGGCGCATCCACTCCATCGACGCCGACACCGGGCTCGCCGTGCTGGACGCGGGGGTGAGCCTGGACCAGCTCATGCGGGCCGCGCTGCCGTTCGGGTTGTGGGTGCCCGTCCTGCCCGGCACCCGGCAGGTGACCGTGGGGGGGGCGATCGGGTCGGACATCCACGGCAAGAACCACCACTCGCACGGCACCTTCGGCAACCACGTCGTGTCGTTGGAGCTGCTGACCGCCGACGGTTCCGTGCGCACCCTGGCGCCGGAGGGCCCCGGGTCGGAGCTGTTCTGGGCGACCGTGGGCGGCATGGGGTTGACCGGGGTGATCCTGCGGGCCACCGTGCGGCTCAAGCACACCGAGTCCGCGTACTTCGTCGTCGACACCGACCGGACCGCCGACTTCGACGAGACGCTGGCGCTGTTCTCCAACGGCTCCGACTCCGGCTACGACTACTCGATGGCCTGGTTCGACTCGATCAACACCGACGGCAGGCTGGGCCGGGCCGTGTTCTCCCGGGGTTCGCTGGCCACCCTGGACGAGCTGCCGAAGAAGTACCGGGCGGACCCGCTCAAGTTCGACGCGCCGCAACTGCTGACGCTGCCGGACGTGTTCCCGAACGGGCTGGCCAACAGGCTGAGCTTCCGGCTGCTCGGCGAGGTCTGGTACCGCAAGGCGCCGAAGCAGGGCCGCGGGCAGGTGCAGAACCTGACGTCCTTCTACCACCCGCTCGACATGTTCGGGGAGTGGAACCGGGCCTACGGCACGCACGGCTTCCTGCAGTACCAGTTCCTCATCCCGTTCGACCGCGACGCCGAGCTGCGCGCCCTGGTGCGCCAGATCGCCGAGTCGGGGCACGTGTCGTTCCTCAACGTCTTCAAGCGGATGGGCGCGGCGAACCCGGCGCCGCTGTCGTTCCCCCGCGAGGGCTGGACGATCACCGTGGACTTCCCGATCGTGCCGGGGCTGGACGCGTTCTGCGCCCGCCTCGACGAGCAGGTGCTCGCGGCCGGTGGGCGGCTCTACCTGGCCAAGGACTCGCGCACCGACCCGGACACCCTGCAGCAGATGTACCCGCGGCTCGACGAGTGGCGCAAGGTGCGCTCCTCGGTCGACCCGGACGGCCTGTTCGTCTCGGACCAATCACGAAGGCTCGGACTTTGATCAACGCAGTCGGCACCCCCCAGTCCCTGCTGCTCCTCGGCGGCACCTCCGAGATCGGCCTGGCCATCGCGGAGCGCTACGCCGGTCGGGGCAGGCTCACCGTCACCCTGGCGGCCCGCCCCTCCCCCCGGCTCGACGCCGCGGCGGAGAAGCTGCGTGGCCTCGGCGCCACCGTGCGCACCCTGCCGTTCGACGCCCTCGACCTCGACAGCCACCCGAAGCTCGTCGCGGAGGCGTTCGCCGAGGGCGACGTGGACCTGACCGTGCTCGCGTTCGGCCTCCTCGGCGACGCCGAGCAGCTCTGGCAGGACCACGCGGCGGGGGTGGAGCTGGCGCAGGTCAACTACACCGCCCCGGTGTCGCTGGGCATCGCGCTGGCCGAGCGGCTCAAGGCCCAGGGCCACGGCTCGCTGGTGGCGCTGTCCTCGGTGGCCGGTGAGCGGGTGCGCCGGTCGAACTTCGTCTACGGCTCCACCAAGGCCGGTTTCGACGGCTTCTTCCTGGGTCTCGGCGAGGCGCTGCGCCCGCACGGCGTGCACGTGACCGTGGTCCGCCCCGGCTTCGTGCACACGAAGATGACCGCCGGGATGAAGCCCGCCCCGCTGGCGACCACCCCGGAGAAGGTGGCCGACGTGGTGGTGGGCGCGGTGCGCGGGCGCAAGGACCTGGTCTGGGCACCCGCCCCGTGGCGACTGGTGATGTCGGCGCTGCGGCACGTCCCCCGCCCGATCTTCCGCAGGCTGCCCATCTGAGGCATTTCACCCGAATGCGGTTTTTCGGGGCAGGAACACGACAACGCGACACCGCGCCACGCGTCCCGTAGAAGGGGCGAGGGGGTGGTGAGCGCGTGCGAGTGCGGGTGCTGGGACCGGTCGAGGTGCGCGGTCCGGACGGGCCGGTGGGGACCGGGGGGCCGAAGCCGAGGGCGTTGCTGGCGGCGCTGGTGGTGCAGGCGCGGCAGGTGGTGTCCGTCGAGCGGTTGATCGACCTGGTCTGGGACGAGTCGCCGCCGTCGTCGGCGACCGCGCTGGTGCACACGTACGTGTCGACGGTGCGGCGGGGGTTCGCGGCGGCCGGGCGGGCGGGGGCGTTGTCCACCCGGGCGCCCGGTTACCTGCTCGACATCGCCGACGACGACAGCGACCTCGGGGTGTTCGAGCGGCACCTGGCGCTGGCGCGGCGGGCCGAGCGGGCGGGTGAGCACGTGGCGGCGGCCGCCGCGTACGAGGCGGGGTTGGCGCTGTGGCGGGGGCCCGCCTTCGGCGGGGTCGACGCGCGGTTCGCCCGGGTGCGCGCGGAGGGCCTGGCCGAGGAGCGGTTGGCCGCCGAGGAGGGGCTGGCGCGCTGCGGGTTGGCGCTGGGCCGCGCCGGGGAGCTGGTGGAGCCGTTGCGGCGGTTGGTCTCGGCGAACCCGCTGCGCGAGGAGGCGCGGGCGCTGCTGATGCGCGCCCTGGTGGACGGGGGCAGGCAGGTCGACGCGCTGGCCGTCTACCGGGAGGGCCGCAAGCACCTGCTGGACGAGTTGGGCATCGAGCCGGGTGGGCGGTTGCGGGACCTGCACGCGGCGATCCTCGGTGGTGAGGTGGCCCCGCTGCCCGCGCCCGCCGCGCCGGTGGTCGCGCCGCGCAACCTGCCGCCGGACGTCGGTGACTTCACCGGGCGGGCCGAGCACCTCGAGGTGCTGCTGCGGCACGGGGTGGAGCGGTCCGGGTCGCCGGTCGTGGTGATCTCCGGGGCCGGTGGGGCGGGCAAGTCGGCGTTGGCGGTGCACGCCGCGCACCGGTTGCGGGAGCACTTCCCGGACGGGCAGTTGTGGGCGGACCTGCGCGGGGGTGACCGGGACCTGGACGCCTTCGAGGTGCTGGGGCGGTTCCTCGGGGCGTTCGGCGTGGCCGGGGCCGACCTGCCGACGACGGTGGAGTCGCGGGCCGAGCTGTTCCGGGGCGCGGTCGCCGGGCGGCGGGTGCTGGTGGTGCTCGACAACGCGCGCGGTGAGGGGCAGGTGCGGCCGCTGCTGCCCGGCGAGCCGGGGTGCCTGGTGCTGGTGACCAGCCGGGGGCGGTTGACCGGGCTGGTCGGTGCCACCCCGGTGGAGCTGGGGTTCTTCGACACGGCGCTGTCCACCGAGCTGCTGGGCAAGATCGTCGGCGCGGAGCGGGTGGCGGCGCAGCGGGCGGCGGCCGAGCGGATCGCCGACCTGTGCGGCGGGGTGCCGCTGGCCATCCGGGCGGCCGGGGCGAAGCTGCTGGCCCGCCCGCACTGGCCGCTGCGGTCGCTGGCCGACCGGCTCTCCGACGAGCGGCGCAGGCTCGACGAGCTGTCGGTGGGCGACCTGGCGATCCGGTCCAGCCTCGCCTTGAACTACGTCGAGCTGACCGCGCGGCAGCGGCGGGCGTTCCACCTGCTGTGCGTGCTCGACCTGCCCGACTTCGGCTGGTGGGCGGCGGCGCCGCTGCTGGACCTGCCGCTGGCCGAGGCCGAGGACGTGGTGGAGCAGCTCGTGGAGCTGCGGCTGCTGGACGTGGCGGGCGTGGACGGCATCGGCCGGGTCCGCTACCGCTTCCACGACCTGGTGCAGCTCTTCGGCGCCGAGCACGCCGCCGCCGACGAACCCGCCGAGCTGGTCGCCGCCGCGGTGTCGCGGACGCTGGGCACCTGGTTGGCGCTGGTGGAGGCGGGGGTGCGGAAGCTGCCCCGGGTGACGCTGGGGTTGCGGCCGCGGTTGGCCGGGGCGGTGCCGGTGGACCCCCGGCTGGTCGAGGAGGTCGAGGAGAACCCGACCGAGTGGCTCCGGTCGGAGACCGCGGCCGTGGTGCGGGCGGTGGAGCGGGCGCACGAGCTGGGTGTCGACGGGGTGACGGCGCTGCTGATCACCTCGCTGCTGTCGTCGCCGTTCGCCGCGCGCAACGAGTTCGACGGGTGGCAGCGCACGCACGAGGTGGCGCTGTCGGCGGCCCGCGGCAGCGGTGACCGGCGGGCGGAGGCGATCGTGCTGACCGGGCTGGGGCAGCTGCACCACGAGAAGGACGACTTCCCGGCGGCGCTGGAGCACTTCCGGCTGGCCCGCGACCACGCCGAGGCGGTCGGCGACGACGCGACGCTGGCGGTGGCCGTCGTCGGCATCGGCACCGTGGGCCGGGACCTGGCCGACTTCGCGGGCGCCACGGCCGACCTGGAGACCGCGGTGCTGCTGGGCGAGCGGGTCGGCGACCCGAGCGTGGTCGCCGCCGCCCACTACGGCCTCGGCGGCCTCAGCCGCGACCACGGCGACCTCGACGCCGCCGCCGACCGCTTCCGGCGCTGCGCGAGCCTCTACCGCGACCTCGACGACCGCCGGGGCGAGGCGCTGGCGCTGCGCGGCCTGAGCCTGTGCCACCGCGCCCTCGGCGACTACGCCCGGGCGGCCGACCTGAGCGCGGAGGCCGCCGACACCCTGGAGGCCGTCGGCGACGAGCTGGGGGCCACCTACGCCCGCCAGTCCTGGGCCAAGGCGCGCCTTCGCACCCCCGACGCGGGCGGTGTCGCCGACGCGCTGGACGAGTGCCTGCGCGTCAGCACCCGCCGCGGCGACCGCTTCGGCGTGGCGCTGGCCACCCGCACCCTCGGCGAGTACCACCTGGCCTGGGGCGAGCGGGAGCGGGCGCGCGGGCTGCTGGTCGAGGCGCTGGGCAGGTGGGAGGGGCTGGGGCTGCCGCTGTGGCAGGCCAGGACCCTGCGCGACCTCGCCGCCGCCGACCCCGACCGCGGCACCGAGCACTGGCGCCGGGCCACCGAGCTGTTCGCCGGGTGCCGCTCGCGGGAGACCGCCGAGCTGGCGGGGCGGGACCCGCGGACCTGGCTGGCGGAGGTTCGCGCCCACCTATAGGCGACTTGTAGCCCGCCCGGCGAACCTTTCCCCGCTGAACGGAACCGGGAGGGGAAGACCGCAGATGACCCGCGTCGCGCCGACGACACCCATCAGCCGTGGTGAGGTGATCGAGCGCGCCGAGAGCTGGCTGCGGCCGTCGGTGCCCCACAGCTCCACCAGGTTCCACCAGAACGAGTACGGGATCTACCGCACCGACTGCTCGGGCTACGTCTCGATGGCCTGGGGACTGCCCGGTGTCCCACCCGACCTGCGCGGGGGACTCGACGCGGCGGGGCTGACCTCGGTCAGCACCCGGATCGACCGCGACGAGTTGCTGGCGGGCGACGCGCTCATCCGCGTCGGGGACGACGGGCACCCCGGCCACGCCATCGTGTTCCACGAGTGGGCCGGTGGCGGTCGAGTGGCTTACTGGGGGTTCGAGCAGTCGGCGGAGGTGGGCACCACCCACCGGGTGGTCCCGTACCCGCACGGCGACGGCGCGGCAGGGGGGTTGTACCTGCCGCGCCGGTACGCCGGGATCACCGTGCCCGCCTGAGCGGTCAGAGGTAGACCGACAGCGCCAGGCAGGCCACCCAGGCCACGCCCAGCACCTGGAGCACCCGGTCCTTCAGCGCGATGTCCTCCGGTTCGCCCGCCTGCCCGCCGTCCACGTCGACCGCGTAGCGCAGGACCGCGACGACGAACGGGACGATCGAGATGACCGCCCAGATGGAGTTGGTGGGGCTCTCGGTGCGGATCTCGAAGGCCCACAGCGAGTAGGTCGTGATCATGATGGCGGCGGCGGTCGCCCACACGAACCGCAGGTAGCTGGCGGAGTACTTGGCCAGCGAGGAGCGGATCTTGGCGCCGGTCTTCTCGAACAGGATCACCTCGGCGTACCGCTTGCCGGAGACCATGAACAGCGAACCGAACGCCGTGACCAGCAGGAACCACTGCGACAGGGTGATCCCGGCCGCGACCCCGCCCGCGATCGAGCGGAGCAGGAAACCGGAGGCGACCACGCACAGGTCGATCACCGTCTGGTGCTTGAGGCCCAGGCAGTAGCCCAGTTGCACGGCCGCGTACACCGCCAGCACGACGAGCAGTTCCCAGCCCGCCAGCAGCCCGACGCCCAGCGACACCAGGAACAGCACCACCGACGCCGCGTACGCCAGCCGCACCGGCACGATCCCGGCGGCGATGGGGCGGTTGCGCTTGGTGGGGTGCGCCCGGTCGGCCTCGACGTCGATGGCGTCGTTGACCAGGTACACCGCCGAGGAGACCAGGCAGAACGCCACGAACGCGATGCCCGCGTCCAGCAGCACCCGGCCCTCGAACACCCGCCCGCCCGCGAACGGGGCGGCGAGCACGAGCACGTTCTTGACCCACTGCCGCGGTCGCGCGGTGCGGACCAGGCCGCGCAGCGTGCCGCCCGCCTTGGCGGGCCGGGCGTCCTCCTGCTCCGGGGTCACCTTCGCCGAACTGGTCATTTCCGCTCCAGCCTGCGTCGGAGCAGCGCGCCGAGGAGACCGCCGAGGGCGGAGCCCGCGAGCACGTCGGTCGGGTAGTGCACGCCCAGGACCAGGCGCGAGAGCAGCATCGGCGGCACCAGCAGCGGCACCAGCTTCCGCCCGGTCAGCCCGGAGAACAGCACCGCGGCGGCCGTGGTGGAGGTGGCGTGCGAGGACGGGAAGCTCAGCTTGCTCGGCGTGCCGACCAGGACCCGCACCGACGGGTCGTCCGGGCGGGGGCGCCGCACCACGCGCTTGACCGCGATCGACGCCCCGTGCGCGGCGACGACCCCGGCGGAGGCGAGCAGCCAGTCCCGGCGCCTGCGCCGGTCCAGCGCCGCACCGAGCAGGCCGAGGCCGAACCAGCCCGCGCTGTGCTCGCCGAACAGCGACAACCCCCGGGCGGCCTTGACCACGGCCGGGTGTCCGATGGTGCCCTGCACCTGGCTCAGCGCGGCGGTCTCGGCCGAGCCGGCGTTGCGGTCCATGCGTGTCCTTCCGGGTGACGGCCCGCCCCGGCCGGGGGCGGGCCGCCTCGGTGTGCTCAGCCGTCGAGGGAGCCGTCGAGCGGCGCCCCGTCGGTCAGGTGGGGGGCGATCTTGTTGTCGAACACCGACAGCGCCGAACCGATCGCCATGTGCATGTCGAGGTACTGGTAGGTGCCCAGCCGCCCGCCGAAGACGATGTTCTTCGACGCCGCCTCCGCCTTGGCCAGCTCGCGGTACCTCGCCAGCTTCTCGCGGTCGTCGGGGGTGTTGATCGGGTAGTACGGCTCGTCGCCGGACTCCGCGAAGCGGGAGTACTCCCGGACGATGACCGTCTTGTCCGCCGGGTAGTTCGTGCGCTCCGGGTGGAAGTGCCGGAACTCGTGGATGCGGGTGTAGGGGACGTCCTCGTCGTTGTAGTTCATGACGGGGGTTCCCTGGAAGTCGCCGACCGGGAGGACCTCGGTCTCGAAGTCCAGGGTGCGCCAGCCCAGTTCCCCCGCGGCGTAGTCGAAGTAGCGGTCGACCGGTCCGGTGTAGACGGTCGGGGTGCCAGCCGGGATCGACCCGCGCACGTCGAAGTAGTCGGTGTCGAGCCGGACCTCGATCAGCTCGTGCGCGGCCATCTTCTCCAGCCACGCGGTGTAGCCGTCGACCGGCAGGCCCTCGTAGGTGTCGTTGAAGTACCGGTTGTCGAAGGTGTAGCGGACCGGCAGGCGGTTGATGACCGACGTGCCCAGTTCCTTGGGGTCGGTCTGCCACTGCTTGGCGGTGTAGCCGCGGATGAACGCCTCGTAGAGCGGGCGCCCGATCAGCGAGATCGCCTTCTCCTCGAGGTTGCGCGCCTTGTCGGTGTCGAACTCCGCCGCCTGCTTGGCGATCAGCTCGCGCGCCTCGTCCGGGCTGTGCGACCTGCCGAAGAAGCTGTTGATCAGGGCCAGGTTCATCGGGAACGAGTAGACCTGGTCCCGCACCCGCGCGAACACGCGGTGCTGGTAGCCGGTGAACTCGGTGAACTGGTTCACGTAGTCCCACACCCGCTTGTTGGAGGTGTGGAACAGGTGCGCGCCGTAGCGGTGCACCTCGATGCCGGTCTCCGGCTCGGGCTCGGAGTAGGCGTTGCCGCCGATGTGCGACCGGCGGTCGAGCACCAGCACGCGCTTGCCGAGCTGCGAGGCCGACCGCTCGGCGATCGTCAGGCCGAAGAAACCGGCCCCGACCACGATCAGGTCGTATCCGTCGAAGTTGTCTTTGGGGTCTGCCACCGGGCTCACGGGGGCTCAGGCTACCCGCGTGACGCGCTGTGCCCGACGGCGCGGTGTCCCGGCCCCGGCCGCCCCGGTCACCGCCCCGCTCACCCCTGCGACCGGCGCTCGTCGCAGGCGCCGAGGGAGTCCGACCCACCCGCGTCGGGCAGCGCGCTCGCCCGGCCACCCAGCACCGGCAGCACGTCCGCGGCCACCTGCTCCAGGGTGGTCTCCCGCCCGGCGTACGGCCCGTCCGGCCGCGGCCAGTGCGTCACCACGTCGGTGAACCCGGCCGCCGCGGCCCGCCCCACGTGCTCGTGGAACGCCTCGACGCTGCTCAGCGAGAACAGCGGGGACGCGTCGACGCTGACGTACCGGTCGACGGTCGAGCGGTCGCGGCCGTGCGCGGCCAACACCTCGTCGAACCGCTCGGCGCACTCGGTGACGCCCTTCCACCACTGCTCGACGTCGTCCGCGTCGGGCTTGCCGGTGGTCACCCAGCCCTGCCCGAACCGCGCGGCGGTCGCCATGGCCCGCGGGCCGTTCGCCGCCACCAGGAACGGCACCCGGGGCCGCTGCACGCACCCGGGGGCGCTGCGGGCCTCGGCGGCGGAGAACCACTCGCCGGAGTAGGTGGTGCGCGGCTGGGTCAGCAGCTTGTCGGTCAGCTCCACGAACTCGGCGAACCGGTCGCTGACCTGCCGGGGGGTGATCGTGTCCGGCTCCCCCAGGACCGCCCGGTCGTACCCGCCCGCGCCGCTGGCCCCGGACCCGAGGCCCAGCATGAACCGCCCGTCGGAGATGTCGTCGAGGGCCAGCACCTGCCGGGCGAAGGGCACCGGGTGCCGGAAGTGCGGGGCGGCGACCAGCGTGCCGAGCCGGATGGTCGAGGTCACCATGGCCGCCGCGGTCAGCGTGGGCACGGCGTCGAACCACGGTCCGTCGACCAGGGTCCGCCACCCCAGGTGGTCGTAGGTCCAGGCGTGGTCGAAGCCGTACTCGTCCGCCCCCCGCCACCGGGGTTCCGCGGCCCACCAACGATGCTCGGGAAGGATCACGATGCCTACGCGCACCGAACGAACGTACCGGTAGGTACGGGGGTTTGGTGAGCAGGTAACCAAGCCCACCCCGGTCTGCCCCACCGGTGTTGCAGGATGGTTTCCGTGGACACCCCCCGACTCGTCGCCTCCGACATCGACGGCACCCTGCTCGACCCCTACGAGCAGCTCACGGTGCGCACCCTGTCGGCCATCACCCGCGTCCGAGCGGCCGGGGCGCCGTTCGTCCTGGTCAGCGGCCGCCCCCCGCGCTGGATTCCCCCGGTGGCCGAGGCGGCGGGCCTCGACGGCTATGCGGTCTGCGCCAACGGCGCGATCGTCTACGACATCGGCACCGGCGAGATCGTCACCAGCCACGGCCTGGACCCGCTCCTGCTGACCGACGTCACGCACGCGCTGGAGAAGGTGCTGCCCGGCATCCAGGTGGCCACCGAACGAGCGGTCTCCGGCCAGATCCCCGGCCGCGAGGCGTTCGCCACCGAAGCGGGCTACTCCAACCCGTGGGGCGACGTGGAGAACAACACCAAGCCCCGGGCCGAGGTCCTGGGCCACCCGGCCACGAAGCTGCTGGTCCGCCACCAGGGCATGACCAGCGCGGAAATGGCCCTGGCCGCCGTGGAACTCCTGGGCGACGCAGTGGATGTGACCTACTCCACAAATCGAGGCCTGATCGAAATCGCCGCCCCCGGGGTGACGAAGGCCAGCGGCCTGGCCGAGGTCGCGGCCCTCGCAGGCGTGGAACCCGACCGGGTGGTGGCCTTCGGCGACATGCCGAACGACATCGACATGCTGCGCTGGGCAGGCCTGGGCGTAGCCATGTCCAATGCCCACGACGACGTCAAGGCGGCAGCGGACGAGGTGGCGGGCTCGAACGCCGACGACGGCGTGGCGGAGGTCCTGGAACGCTGGTTCTGACCCGTCGGCCCCAGCCGCGCGACCGCACAGCGGGCGCGGCCGACCCGGCCAGCCGACCCGGCGGGCACAGCCGCACGGCGGGCGCGGGCGCACGGCGGGCGGGCGGCGCCGCACGGCAGGGGCGGCGGCACGACGGCCGGGCGACGGCAGGCGCCCCCGGCTCGGCGCACGACAGGGCGGGCGGCGCAGCCAGCAGGGCGCACGGCGGCACGATGGCCGGGCGGCAGCAGGCGCCCCCGGCTCGGCGCACGACAGGGCGGGCGGCGTAACCAGCAGGGCGCACGGCGGCACGATGGCCGGGCGGCAGCAGGCGCCGCCAGCTCGGCGCACGACAGGGCAGGCGGCATAGCCAGACGGCGGCACGGCATGGCGGGCGGCGCCGCACGGCACGGCGGGGCGAGGCAGGCGCAGGCCGGGACCCCGTGCCCGCACGAGCCCGCACGAGCCTGACGCGGCGACAGCGCCGCAAGGCGCGATGACGCGGGGCAAGCGGAGAGCACAGACAGCTCAGCCGCCACTCGAAGCAACAAGCGCCGCAGGCCACACTCCACAACGAGCCGCACACCCGCCCGCCAACCGAAGCCACCACCCCGAAACCCGATGGCCCGCCCGCCAGCCACCTCGAACGCCCCCGGCGCAGCCACCAGCCACCCCGCCAACCGCCGACCCGGCTACGCAAACGCCCGGGTGGGTGGATTCGCTTGGGTGGGGGTGGCGATCATGTGACAGCCTCTCTGGGCGGTGGGGCATCTTTTCAGCCCCACCCGGTCACGCTGGAGCACATGATCGCCATAGGGGCCCCACCCAAGCGAATCCACCCAGCCGGGCACCACCACCAAACCCCCGACAACCGACAGCCCACGGCTCAACACCGCCCCTGCACCGCCGCACCCCGCAGCAAGCGAGCACCGAGCCCCACAGCGCCCACCTCGCGCGCGACAAGGCCCACCCGTCCCAAGGGGGAGCCCCCAAGTCCATTTTACCAGCTCAGGGGCTGTCAGACCTCGAAGTGGATCTTCCTGTGGACAACTCCGGGGAGGTGTCCACAGGGTGTCACTCGGGCTTGCGGGCTTCCAGTTCGGCTGCTTCCTCCAGGGTGGGGGCGGTGCCGCCGAGGTGGGCGGGCAGCCACCAGGCGCCCGGTTCCTGATCCGGGTAGTCCTTCTGCAGCCGGTCGACCAGCGCCGTCATCTTGACCCGGAGGTCGGCGGTGACCGCGTCCAGGTCGGCGTCCGGGGGGACCTCGATGGGGGCGCCGGTGAGGATGGAGATGGGCACGTGGCGCTGGCCCATGTCGCGGGGGCGGCCCTTGGTCCAGAGGCGCTGGGTGCCCCACAGCGCCATCGGGATCAGCGGGACGCCCGCCTCGGCGGCCAGGCGGGCGGAGCCGGACTTGAGCTCCTTGACGGTGAACGAGCGGCTGATCGTGGCTTCGGGGAACACCCCGACGACCTCGCCCGCCTTGAGCTTGGCCAGGGCCTCCTGGTACGAGGCCTGGCCCGCGGAGCGGTCGACCGAGATGTGGTGCATCCCACGCATCAGCGGTCCGGCGACGGCGTTGCGGAAGATGGCCTCCTTGGCCATGAAGCGGACCAGGCGCTTGGCCGGTTGGGCTCCGAAGCCGCAGAAGATGAAGTCCAGGTAGCTGACGTGGTTGCAGGCGATCACCGCGCCGCCCGTGGCCGGGATGTGCTCCGTGCCCTGGACGTCGATGCGGTAGTCCATCACCCGGAAGAGGGTTTTCGCGGCCAGGACGACCGGGGGGTAGACGAACTCGGCCACTATCCGCTCACGGACCTGGAGGCCTGTTCGCGCATGGCGATGGGGGCGCCCGCGAGGTCTTCTTCGTTGCACAGCAGCTTCACGTCGTAGTACGGCTTGCCTTCGCCGTCGTCGTAGTCCAGGTGGATGGCGATGACGTCCACCGGTTCGCCGAGCCACTGCTGCGTGCGCCGCAACCAGTCCGCCGCGCGCTCCATGGCGCTGGGGAGGTCGTCGTCCCGGAACTCGACGGGGCGGTAGGGCACGCCCTGGACCTGGTCTCCCGCGTGGGCCGGACGGGGCAGGTCGACGGAGACTCCCGCGTCGTCGAGGTCGAGTTCGATGGACTTGGCATTCTCACTGGCGAGCTCGCTCACTGTGAAAGCGTCTCCCAGTGGCGGGAACGCCGCAACCCCCGACCTTCGTGGGACCTCACACGTGCGGTCCCCCGGTGGAGTGTGGTTGACTGTCAGCGGTCGTAACTTTTCTTGAGTACGTGTTAGATCACGCTCGCAAGAGATCGTTGCGGGCGCGCGGTTTTCCTCCAGGTCAAGCCGGAGAAGTCGCCGTCTGAAACCGACCAAGGACTTGGGCACCCGCCCAAGTCCCAGCGGTACCTGTTGAGGAGATAGACGTGGCACAGGGCACAGTCAAGTGGTTCAACTCCGAGAAGGGCTTCGGCTTCATCCAGCCCGACGGCGGCGGCGCGGATGTCTTCGTGCACTACTCGGAGATCCAGGGCAACGGCTTCAAGAGCCTGGACGAGAACCAGCGCGTGGAGTTCGAGATCGGCCAGGGCCAGAAGGGCCCGCAGGCCACCGGCGTCCGCGGCCTCTGATCTGACAGGTCTCACGACCTCGTAGATCATTCGTGAAAGGGCCCGTTCCCCTCGGGGAGCGGGCCCTTTCCGCGTGCCCAGCACGCCCGTACGGCCCCGGAACGCACTGAGCCGCCCGGAGGGACTCCGGACGGCTCAGGGACGCGCAGCGGGGCTCACAGCACGGAGCGGGGGAACTCCGGCTGGGGGTTGAAGCGGACGCCCTCGACGACCTTCTTGAACAGCCGCACGCGCAGCGGCCACGCCACGCGGCCGCCGCGCAGGCCCTGGAACAGCCGCAGCACGAACTTGCCGAACGCCACCGGGTTCTCCCGGTGCAGCCGGTAGGACGCCTCGTTGCGGGCGCCGTACTCGAACTTCCAGATGTTGGCCGCGGTGACGTCGCCGAAGTTCACGCCCCGGTTGACGCCCATGTCGTGCACGGCGACGCTGGTGAGGACCTGCACGCCGGGGGCGTCCTTGGTGATGCGCAGCGTGTACTCCTGGTCGTCGAACCAGATGAAGTACTCGCGCAGCGGCAGGCCGTGCTTGGTGAGGACCCAGCGCGGGAACAGCACCGAGACGAACGAGCAGTGGGTGACCATGACCGTCTGCTGGCCCTTGGAGATGAGCCTGCCCCAGTCCCAGGTGGTGCCCGGGTTGTTCATCTCGCAGATGCTGCCGTCGATGAACTTGACCAGCGAGCAGGCGTACGGGACCTGGGTGCCCAGGGTGGACTCGGCCTTGGCGTGGCCGTTGACCAGCTCCTCCAGCGCGTGCTCGTCCGGGTAGCAGTCGTCGTCCATGATCCAGACGAAGTCGGCGCCCAGTTCGTAGCCGCGGGCCATGCCGGTGGCGAAGCCGCCCGCGCCGCCGGTGTTCTCGTCCAGGGAGACCACCACCACGCGGTCGTCGCGCGCGGCGTAGTCGGCCACGACCTCGGCGGTGCCGTCGGTGGAGGCGTTGTCCACCACGACCACCCACTGCGGCCGCGCGGACTGGCCGAGCACGTGGTCGAGGACCTTCGGCAGCTTCGCCTTGCGGTTGTAGGTGACGATCACGGCGGCGACGGCGGTGTTCACGAATTCCATCCTCGGTACAGGTCGCGGACCCAGGACCGGGCGTCGGGCAGGGCGGCGAACGCGGCGGACTTCCTCCGCTGCTCGACCAGCCAGCGCTCCCGCTGCTCGGGCGAGTCCATCATGGTGCCGATCCGGGCGGCGGCCGTGCGAATGAACGGGTAGGGGTGGCGCGGGCAGAGCAGGCCGTCGGCGATGAGCGAGGCCTGCGAGCCGACGTCGGTGGAGACCACCGGGATGCCCGCCGCGGACGCCTCGAACGAGGTCAGCGTCAACCCCTCGTTGTCGGAGGAGATGACCAGCACGTCGGCCTCGGCCAGGGTGTCGGAGACGTCGCGGTCCGGACCGCGCAGCTCCAGCGCCTCGGACAGGCCCAGGCGCCCGCGCAGGCCGTGGACCTCGCCGGACAGCTCGCCGTCGCCGTGCATGACGAAGCGGACGGGCCCGGGGGCGGAGTCCTTCAGCTCGGCGGCGAGCTTGAGGAACAGGTACGGGCGCTTCTGCTGGGTGAACCGGCCGACGAAGGCCACGGTGAACGGCTTGTCCGCGGCCACGGCCTTGGCGGGCTGGTCGGCCGCGGCGGTCAGGTTCGCCAGCGTGGCCAGGGCCACCTTCTCGGCCGGGATGCCCTGCTTGCCGATGAGGTAGTCGCGTAGCTGCGGGGAGATGACGTGGTGGCGGTCGACGACGTTGGACACCCGGACCGAGATGTCGACGAAGCCGCCGGTGCGCCACTCCAGGATGTGCAGCGAGTCCACCACCGGGATGTCCGGGCGGATGGCCTTGAGCCAGGGCAGCCGCTCGTAGAGCCAGGTGCAGTGGTGCACGTGCACGCCGCGCACGTCGTAGTTGGCCATGATGCCGTTGAGCAGCATGGACTCGTGGTCCGGCGTCAGCGGGAGGGTCAGCGGGACCACCACGGCGCCGTCGAACTCCGGCCGGGTGATCCACGGGTGGCCCGAGGGGCGGTCGGTGATGATGACCGGGGTCAGGCCCGCGTCCTTGGCGAGCTGCACCGTCTCCACCGCCCAGCGCTCGGCGCCGCCGAGTTCGAGCCAGTGGATGCCGAACAGCACCGCCGGGGTCCGGCCCTGGTCGGTGGCGGAGGCGCCGCGGGCGATCCGCACCCCGGCCTTGCGCGGCACGTCGCGCGCGCGGTACCGCTTCTCGACCAGGTCGGTGCGGTACTGGCGCAGCGCGTCGAACTGGACCGGGACGGTGAACCGCACGGCCCGGCGCAGCGCGCCCGCGAGGCCGGGGAGCTGGTGGTAGGCCGAGGCGGTCTGCTCCGAGCCGCCCACGTCGACGACCAGGTCGACCAGGCCGTCGGCGTCGACGGCGGCGACCGTGGTGTGCACGAGGCTGCGGAAGACGACCGAGCCGACGACCTCGCGGTCGTCCTCCCACTCGATCGCCCCGGTCTCGCGGTCGGTCAGCGACGGCAGGCTGCCCTGCGGTCCGCGCAGCACCGTGAACCGGATGGTCTGGCCCGGCCTGGTCAGCGCGTGGAAGTTCGCCGCGCCGACCACGAGGGCCCGCTCGCGCTCGTCGAGCAGGCTCTCACCGCCAGTGAGCCCGACGCCGCTCTCGTCGAGGACGTCGAACGTCTGGCTATGCGTGTGGATCTCAGGCTTTTCGGTCACGTCTCTCGAGGGGTCGGTCGGGCGCTCAACTCGGGAGCCTGGGCACGGTGATGCTACCCGCGAGCCTTCACCCACCCGGGGGTGGCGTGACTGTCGATCACCCGGGGGTGGTCCCGTCGGGCAGCACCACCCGGTAGATCCGCGCGCCCGGGTTCGAGAAGACCAGTTCCAGCGACCGGACCGAGGCCAGGTCGTCCATCCCGGGGGCGCGCTCGCTGGTCGGGGTGGCGAAGCCCTCGCCGATGTAGACGTGGGTGATGCGCTGGCGCCGGACGATGTCCTGGATGCCCTCGTCGGTGTCGAGTTCGTCGAAGTGGTCGAACAGCGCGACCCGGTCCGGCCCGATGACCTTGAAGTCGGCCGCCGGGTCGAGCGCGTGGCCGAACACCGGTCGGACGCCGTTGAGGGCCCACATCCACGGCGAGCCGTCGAGCGGGTCGTTCATCACCAGCTCGCCCGGTGGGACCTCGGTCCGCAGTTCGTCCATGGCCGCGCGCTCCAGCTCGCTGACCGTGGGCCCGTTGCCGTAGGCGGCGTTGATGACCTTGCGGTTGAGGTCGCGGTAGAACCCCTGGGTGAGCACGACCAGCAGCAGCACGACGACGGCCAGCGCGCCGACCCGGACACCGCGCGCGTCGGCGAGCCCGGCGCGGAACCCGGACAGCCCGCGCAGGGCGGCGTCGCGGATGACGACCAGCCCGGAGCCGATCAGGACGACCTGGGCGAGCGCGACGAGCCCGGCGAAGCGCCACACGTCGTTCCACCACGGGTCGGTCAGCAGCCGGACGAGGAAGCCCTTGTAGCTGGCCGCGACCACGAACAGCAGGGTGAAGAACGCGCCGCCGAACAGCATCCAGCGCAGCCCGACCAGCTTCTTGACCGAGAACAGGCCGACCAGCATCGGCAGCACCAGCCACCACTGCGGGTACGGCACGTCGAAGTTCAGGAAGAACACGCCGCCGAAGGCCGGTCCGGGGGCGGCGACGGTCGGCCAGGACACCGTGGCGTTGCCCGCCGACCGGGCGGCGGCGACCAACTGCGGCAGCACGTAGACCGCGGCGACGGCACCGGTGATGGCCAGCGCGCCGAGTTCGCGCAGCGGCACCTTGCGCGCCGCGACCCAGCGGAACAGCAGGAAGCCGACGCCGTAGACGGCGGCGGCGATGGCGGCGCTCGGGTGCAGGGCGGCCAACCCGATCGTGCCGAGCGCGGTCAGCACCAGCGCGCTCAGCGCGCGGCTGCGGACGGCGACGGTGAACAGCGCCAGGAACGACGGGATGACCGTGATGCCCGCGGCGAACGGCCACAGCGGACCGAAGAACTGGAGCCCGGCGGGGAAGGAGGACACCGCGCAGGAGACCAGCGCCGTCGTCGTGGCCAGGGCGGGCCGCCCGCTGGTCACCCGCACCAGGGCGGCCATCCCGAGCGACAGGGTGGCCGCGAAGGCGCCGCCGCCGATGTTCAGCGTGTCCGGGATGGGCTGGCCGGTGATCTGGACCACGGTCGCCTGGAGCACGTGGTAGGCGTTCGGGTAGTAGAAGTCCGGGTTGTCCGGTGCGTTGATGACCCGCAGCGCGCCCGGTGCCGACTGCCCGGAGTCGGCGATGAAGCGGGTGGCGTTGACGTGGAACATCGCGTCCCAGAACTGGTGGATTCCGGTGAACGCGCCGGTGGCCCGGTAGGTGACCAGCAGGCCGACGCCCGCGGCCACGGCCACCGCCGCGGCCACGGCCACGTGGTGCTGCCAGCGCCACACCGAGGGCATCACGATCGGCTCCTGGAACCGGCCGTACCAGCGGTGGGCCGCCCAGCGCACGGCCAGGAGCAGGGCCGCCGCGATCACCGTGCCCAGCAGCAGCGCCCACACCGACCAGCGCGGCAGCAGTCCGGGGAAGTAGGGCGAGAAGACGCCGATGACGCCGTAGGTGGCCACCGGGGCGGCACCGAACAGCACCCACCCGCGCAAGCCCGCCGCCAGGCCCACGAGCAGACCCGGGAGGAGCAGCAGTGCCCCCAGGACGCCGATCGAGAGCAGGTGCGTTCCGGTCATCGTTGTCATCCTCCAGAGCCCCGCTCCGCACGTGGTCCGGGGTCGCTCCTGGTTGGTGGCGGGCGGGCCTCAGGCTAGTTCGCGCGTGGGCCGCCGGTGCCCGTGGGGCACGGGTTCGGCTCGCGCGGGGGCCGCGCCCGGCCGCACCATAGTGGATCACCGGAACGAGCCAGGCCCGGGACTCGGTGGTCCCGGGCCTGGCCCGTGCGCTCAGCCCGGTCGCCCGGGCGGGGTGATCAACTGCTCGCGGAGACGATCGGGCCGAAGGCGCCCGCGAAGTCCCAGAGCATGTGGGAGTAGCCGTAGCGGTTGGACACGGCGATGGTGGTGTCGCTGTCGAACGCCGTGATGGTCAGGTTCGCCGCCGTCTCACCCGGTGCGAGGTTCAGGTTCGACGCGAACGGGATGCCCCGGTTCAGCGGGTACGCGGTCAGGTAGGTCCCCGCGGACGGCTCGGTGCCGGTCAGGTTGAACATCATCGCGGTGAAGCCGCCGAAGACGTCGCCGAGCGGGAAGTACACGTACTCGTCGGGGCCGACGAGCCCCAGGTCGGGATCGGTCCGGGTGTCGACCAGCCGGAACGGGTCGCTCGGGTAGAACTCCGCACCGGACTGGGTGTCGTAGTACCCGGCCAGGTCGGCGACCAGGTGCACGGAACCGTTGTGGTTGTACAGGTTGACGTTGCCGTCCTTGCCGATCGGCACCGTCACCAGGTTCGGCGCCACCTGCCCGGGGACCAGGTTGAGGCTGGACACCTCCGGCTTCGCGGCGCCGCCCGGGTAGGCGGTGACGTAGGTGCCGATCGTCGGGGTGACACCGGTCAGGTTGAGCACCACGGCGTCGGCGGTGGCGGGGACGAAGTCGCGCACGCGCAGCGCGCGGGTGCCGCGCTGGCCGATCGGACCGCCGTTGTTGCGGGTGTCGAGGATGCGCAGCGGGGTCTTCGCGTTGTACAGCGACCCGGAGCCGTACTGGTAGTACCCGGCCAGGTCAGCGACGATGTGGGTGTCGCCGAGGAAGTTGAAGAGGTTGACCGCGCCCGTCGAACCCAGCAGCACCGTCACGGCGTTGGACCGGGCGGAGTTCGGGACCAGGTTCACGTTCGACGAGTCCGGCCTGTCGTAACCCGCCGGGTAGGCCGTGATGTAGGTGCCGGAGTTGCCCGTCACGCCGGTCACGTTCAGCACCACGGAGATCGCGTTGGCGGGGACCGCGTTGCTCAGGTTGAGCGTGACCGTGCCGCCGGGACCGACCGGCACGTGGCCGGGGACGCCGATGGCCTCCCGGGTGTCGAGCACCCGGACCGGGTTGATCGGGGTGAAGGTCGCGCCGTCACCGGCGGCGGCCCGCGCGGCCACGTCGGCCATCTCGGGTGCCTCGGCGGGGTCCGCGTCGGCGGAGCGCCCCTGCGCCGTCGGCGGAGTCGGGTCGGCGGAGCTGCGCGGTCCCGCGGCTGCCGTGCCGGGCGCGACGAGGGCCGCCAGTGCCACCGAGGCGGTGGCCGCCGTCAGGGCGCGGCGGACCGCTGCTGTTGTGATTCGCAAGAAGTACCCCAGTTGTTCACTTGATGAAGCCCCAGTGCGGCAGGCTCATTCCTGCCGCGGTCTTCGTATCGAGTGGAGGGGGTCCGGCGCTACTTCTTTCGAACCGGTTTTTTTTCGCCGGGTCGCGGGTCAGTGCGGTGTGGTCGCCACGAGCACGAACTCGTTGTACGGGAACACCTTGCCCGCCGCGCGCGGCAGCGGGAAGGAGATGCGGCGGTCGACGTCGAGGCCGAGCTGCGTCGCGACGTCGGCGAGGCCGTCGAAGTCGGTGAACGCCACGTGCGTGCTGTCGGTGGTGTAGCCCTTCTCCTGCGGGCAGATCAGCACGACCTTCGCGCCGGGGGCGAGGTAGGGCAGGTAGCCGCGCAGCACCTCCACCGCCTGCTCCCTGGGCATGTGCTCGACCAGGTGTGCGGCCAGCATCCCGCCGTAGCGGCCCTTGGTCGCGTACTCGGTGTCGAAGAACTCGGCGGTGGTGAACGCGGTCAGGCCGCGGTCGCGGCACACCTGCACCGAGTGCTCGTTGTGGTCGACGCCGACGCCGTGCGGCGCGAGGTGCCCGAGGTTGCGGCCGATGCCGCAGCCGACGTCGAGCACTTCCCGTTCGCCGAACAGGCGCCGCACGTTCCAGCGGTAGGGGGCCTGGACGTCCAGGACCTGCTTCCAGCGGGGACCTTCGAGCCGCGCCAGGCGGTCGGTGTACTCCTGGCCGTCAGTCGATTCCGGGGATGCCACCCGCAAAACGGTAGCCGATGCTGAGAAGGGGGTCACACCGCCCCTCGGATCGTTCAGGGGCGGCGGCCGGACCCGAAGACGTGCCTGGTGAGCGGGCCGACACCGGCCCGCTGGCGCAGGGCCTGCGGCAGCATCGTCAGGGCGAAGATCCGCGACGACACGTGCCTGCGGGCCACCCCGGCCGCCCTCGGCCAGCCGTGCTCGGCCATCCGGTCGGCGGTGTCGGTGAAGAACCGGCCCGCCTCGGTGAACCGGGAGCCGTCGGCGGCCGACCACGACGACTCGCTGCTCGCGTGCCTGCGGTAGCAGAAGGCGGTGGTCTCGTCCACGACCAGGCTCTCGCCGCGGCGCACCAGCTCCACCAGCAGCGCCAGGTCCTGGATGACCTTGAGGTGCTCGGGGAAGCCGACCGCCTGGATGGCCTCGGTCTTCCAGCACAGCGACGGGAAGTACAGCCAGTCCCCGCGCAGCAGGCTGACCGCGAGGTCCTCGCCGCTGAGCAGGAGGCGCCCGCGCACCTTGGGCGCGTAGACCCGGCGCTTGGCCTCGTCGACCAGGGTGCGGATCTCCGCCCCGGAGCCGTCGATGACCCGCACGCCGGGCTGGATGATGCCCGCGCCCGGGTGTTCGGCGTGCACGGCGCGGACCAGGCCGACGTAGTTGGGCAGCAGCAGGTCGTCGCAGCCGAGGATGACCACGCGCTCGTGCTCGGCCAGGGCCAGGCACTTGTTGAAGTTGCCGGTGACACCCAGGTTGACCTCGTTGCGCTGGTAGCGCACCCGGTCGTCGCCGAGGCCCGCGAACCACTCCGGCACGCCCTCTGCGGTGCCGTCGTCGACGACGGTCAGCCGCCAGTTCGGGTCGTCCTGGGCCAGCACGCTGCGCACGGCGGCCTGCATGAGGGCCACGTCGCCGTAGTACGGCATCACGATGTCGATCATCGGGCTGCCGATCACCGGGCTCGCCGAGCCGGTCACGGTTCGATCCGGTCCTGGCGCTGCTGCTCGACGTCGAGCCGCAGGATGGCCAGGTCCTCGGCGAGCTTGCGCGTCTCGTCCTCCAGCCGCGACAGCTCCCAGGACAGGTGCAGGCCGACGCCGGTCAGGAAGATCAGCCCGACGAAGAACAGCAGGTTGGTCGGGATCGCGACCCCGATCAGCGCGGCGATCGACGACAGCGTGCCGGGGAAGATGGTGAAGACCAGCAGCAGCAGGCCGACCACCAGCCACAGCACGGCGTACTTCTCGCTGAGCTGGCGCCTGCGCAGCATCTCCACGATGCCCGCGAGCACCAGCACGCTGCCGATCAGGCCGATCACGTAGGTGCTGCTCATCAGGCGACCCCGCCTTCGCTGGCCACCGGCGTCGGCAGCGGAACGGTGTTGACCGAGACGTCCCAGCGCCGGATCAGCGCCAGCAGCAGCGCGAAGAAGGCGCGGAACAGGTAGATCGCCGACTTGAACGGGCGGTGGCTGGGGTTGCCGCCGCGGCGCGGGCGCATGCGCACGGGGAGCTGGGTGACGGTGCAGCCGGAGCGCAGCGCGATCACCATCGATTCGATCGTGTCGCCGAGGTACTCCACCGGGTAGTGCTCGGCGAACAGCGGCAGCGCCCGGCCGCCGGTGACCTTGAAGCCGGAGGTGGCGTCGGTCAGCTTGGTCTTGGCCAGCCAGGACAGCACCTTCGCCAGCACGACCATCGCCCACCGGCGCGGGCCGCGCACGCGGTACTCGTCGTCCTGGGCGAACCGGGCACCGATGACGATGTCGGCCTCGGCCAGCCCGGTCAGGAGCTGCGGCACCTCGGCCGGGTTGTGCTGGCCGTCCGCGTCGACCTGGATGGCGGCGGTGAAGCCGTGGCGCACGGCGTAGCGGAAGCCCGCCCGCATGGCACCGCCGACACCGAGGTTGTAGGGCAGCTCCAGGACCAGCGCGCCCGCGGCCCTGGCCTGCTCGACGGTGCGGTCGGTGGAGCCGTCGCTGACGACGAGCACGGGGATGCTCGGCACGGCCGAGCGGATCTCGCGCACGGTCTCGCCGACGGACTGCTCCTCGTTCCACGCGGGGACGACGATGAGTGCGCGGACGGAAGCCGGCACGACTGTCTCGGACACGCGTTGCAGGGTAATGGGACGCCCACCCAGCGCGGCGCGGACCCTCGGTCCGGTCCGGGAGCCCCTCGGGTATGGCGGCTCAGCCGCCGACGGGCACCGCGGGCGGGGTGGCGAGGGTGCCGCCCCGGATCGCGCGGAACAGCCCGACGGCCATGACCACCACCACCGCGACCGAGGCCGCGAGCTGGGCGGCGATGGCCGCGCGCAACGGGTCCCCGGGCAGGAACAGCAGCCCGACCAGCACGACCGCGCCCAGCACCCAGGCGGCGGTGACGTACCGGTGCCTGCCGAAGGCGACCAGGCCGGGTTGCAGGACCTGGGCGACCATCAGCGCGATCGTGCCGACGCCGAGCAGGCCGACGACCGCGCCCGCCAGGTCCACCTCGGCGCCGAAGAACACCCGCGCCGCCAGTGGCCCCACGGTGAAGGAGAGGACCGCGGCGGGCACGCCGATGCCCGCGACCGCCAGCAGGACCAGCCGCAGCCGGGCCCACACGGTGGCGGTGTCACCGGTGGTGGCGGCCCGGGTGATGCCGGGCAGCAGCATCGCCTGCACCGGCGCGAACAGGAACAGCGGCACCCGGACCAGCACGAACGCCGAGGCGAACGCCTGGGCGGTGGTCGGGTCGGACACCAGGCGGGAGGTGACGACGATGGGTGCCAGGTTCGCCACGAGCTGCATCAGCAGCGTGCCGACGACCAGCAGCAGCAGCCCCCGCCCCATGCTGCCGAACGTGCTCGCCTCCGGTTCACCGCCCTCACCGGGGAGGTGGACGTCGACGACGGTCCTGGCCCGCAGCCCGGGCAGGCCGGCCAGCGCGCCGAACCCCGAACCGGCGGCGAACGCGAGCGCGTAGAGCACCCCGTCGGGGCCGCTGACGGCGATCACCGCGCACGGCAGCAACCGGGCGACCCCCTCGACGCCGAGGGTGGCCGCGTAGCCGTGGAACCGCTGCCTGCCGCCGAGCAGGCCGCGCACCAGGTAGACCCCGGCGGAGGTGACCACGCTGAGCACCACCGCCGCGAAGAGCCCCCACTGCCCGCCGAGCGCCCGCGCCGTGAGCACCGGGGAGATCGCCCCCAGCAGCGCGAGGACGGCCACGAGCATGATCAGGCCGTGCAGCAGCGCGTGCCGGACCACCGGCCGCAGCTCGCCGCCGACCGCCAGCCGGGCGCTGGTGGCCCGGCTGGTCTCCTGCTCCAGCGCCACGAACAGCCCGGGGCCGATGATGTTGACCAGCAGGTACAGGCTGGCCAGGGCCGCCGCGTCGGCGGCGGGCAGGGTGTGCCCGGTCAGGCCGATGAACCCGTACCCGGCGACGCCGACGACGCCCAGGCCCGCCGCCATCAGCACGGCCGGGCCGAAGAGGTTCTTGAGTCGCGCCACCGGGCAACCGTAGAGAACGCGGGCAGCACCTAAACTGCCCGGGTGCGAGATGTGCTGGTGGTCGGTGGCGGAATCCTCGGGTTGGCGACGGCCAGGGAGCTGACCGCGCGTGGCCGTTCGGTGACCGTGCTGGAGAAGGAACCGCGCTGGGCCGCCCACCAGACCGGGCACAACTCCAACGTCGTGCACGCCGGGCTGTACTACGCGCCCGGTTCGGTGAAGGCCCGCATGTCGGTGGCGGGCAACAGGTCGATGGCCGAGTACGCCCGCGAGCACGGCGTGCCGTTCCAGCGGTGCGGCAAGCTCGTCGTGGCCACCGAGGAGTCCCAACTGCCCGCGCTGCGGGTGCTCGCGGAGCGGGCCGAGGCCAACGGCGTTCCGGTTCGGGTGATCTCGGCGGCGGAGGCCCGCGAGCACGAACCGGAGGTCGCCTGCGTGGCGGCGCTGCGGGTGGACAGCACCGGCATCATCGACTTCCCGGCCGTCTGCGCCGCCATGGTCGGCGAGCTGGAACGGGCGGGGGCGGACCTGCGCCTGTCCACCCCGGTCCTGGGCATCCGCGCGGGCTCGGCGGGCGGGGTCGAGGTGGCCACGGGGACGGAGGTGCTGCGCGCGTCCACGCTGGTGAACTGCGCGGGCCTGCACAGCGACCGGATCGCCCGGATGGCGGGACTGCGGCCGCGTGCGCGGATCGTCCCGTTCCGCGGGGAGTACTACGAACTGAAGCCGTCCCGCGCGTCGCTGGTGCGGGGGCTCATCTACCCGGTGCCGGACGCGACGCTGCCGTTCCTGGGCGTGCACCTGACGCGGATGCTCGACGGCAGCGTGCACGCCGGACCCAACGCGGTGCTGGCATTGAAGCGCGAGGGCTACCGGTGGCGGGACGTGTCGGCCGCGGACGTCGCGGAGACGGTCCGCTTCCCCGGCACCTGGGCCCTGGCCCGCAAGTACGCGTACCCGACCGGGGTGGACGAGGTGCTGCGCTCGCTGTCGCGCCGCCGCTTCGCCGCTTCCCTGGCGAAACTGGTGCCCGCGGTCGGGGAGGACGACATCGTGCCGTCGGGGGCGGGGGTGCGGGCGCAGGCGCTGCTGCCGGACGGGACCCTGCTCCAGGACTTCCTCATCGAGGAGGCCCCGAACCAGGTCCACGTCCTCAACGCCCCCTCCCCCGCGGCGACCTGCGCCCTGGAGATCGGCAGGCACATCGCCGACCAGCTCAGGGGTTGAGCCGCCGATCGCACTCGTCCACGGTGATCCACAACCGGGGGTGCAGCGCTTCCGCTTTCTCCTGCAAACCAGATCTGCTCAACGGCTCAAGCACTTCCGAGAGGATGACGTCCAGCCACAACCGGTCCTTGCTCTCCCTGAGCACGAGTTCCCAGATCGCCAGGCAACGAAAAGCGACTCCACCGGGAAGGGCACCCGACCTGAGGTCGGGCACCACCAGATCGAAGAAGACGCGGCCTGCGAGGCTCATTTCGCTGATCGGCGCCAGGAACCCACCGTGGTCGGCCGCGTAGGTCACTTCCTCGTGGACCAAGTCCACCAAGAGGGGCCGGGCTTCCTCGACCAGCATCCAGAACAGGTCCGCGACCGGCCCCAGGGTCCAGGACATGCGTCCGGACTCGATCTGCGCGCGGCGGACCCAGTCGCCCGCGTCCTCCTCCGCGGCCAGCGACAACAGGCTCGCCGCCCCGAACCTCGGCGTTTCGTTCAAGCCACCCCCTGGTGAAGCTGGTGCCCGTGGTCGGCGAGGACGACATCCTGACCGGGTCAGATCCGGTAGTGGGCGCCGACCCAGTCGGTGAGGACGTCGAGTGCTTCCGCCGTCAGGTCGTGCGCTTCTTCGTCGCCGTCGCGCTGGAATCCGCGCAGGAGTTCCATGTGGACGTCGATCAGCAGTTGGCGGTCGACACCGGCCGCCAGCTCCGCTTCCAGGTCTTCCCGGATGGAGTCCAGCGAACTCCGGTCGAGGACCAGTCGGCCGAACTTGACGGCGAGGCGGCGGGCGAGTGGGGTCACCTGGGCTGGAGGACGTCCAGGCCGAGGAACGGGCGCAGCGCGGCGGGGACGGTGACCGAGCCGTCGGCGTTCTGGTGGTTCTCCAGGATGGCCACGATCCAGCGGGTGGTGGCCAGGGTGCCGTTGAGGGTGGCGGCGGTCTGCGGCTTGCCGTTGTCGTCCCGGTAGCGCACCGACAGGCGGCGGGCCTGGAAGGTGGTGCAGTTGGAGGTCGAGGTCAGTTCGCGGTAGGCCTGCTGCGTCGGCACCCACGCCTCGCAGTCGAACTTGCGGGCGGCGCTGGTGCCCAGGTCGCCGGTGGCGGTGTCGATGACCCGGTAGGGGACCTCGATCTTCGCCAGCATCTCCTTCTCCCAGGTCAGGAGGCGCTGGTGCTCGGCGTCGGCGTCCTCGGGGCGGCAGTAGGAGAACATCTCGATCTTGTCGAACTGGTGGACCCGGATGATGCCGCGGGTGTCCTTGCCGTAGGAGCCCGCCTCGCGGCGGAAGCAGGTCGACCAGCCCGCGTAGCGCCTGGGGCCGCCGGTCAGGTCGATGATCTCGTCGGCGTGGTAGCCGGCCAGGGCCACCTCCGAGGTGCCGACCAGGAAGAGGTCGTCCTCCTTGAGGCGGTAGATCTCGTCCTCGTGCGCGCCGAGGAAGCCGGTGCCCGCCATGATCTCCGGGCGCACCAGCACCGGGGGCACCATCAGGGTGAACCCGGCCGCGGTCGCCTGCGCGGCGGCCATGTTCAGCAGGGCGAGCTGCAACTGGGCGCCCACCCCGGTGAGGAAGTAGAACCGCGAGCCGGACACCTTGGCGCCGCGCTCCATGTCGAGCGCGCCCAGCTTGAGGCCCAGGTCCAGGTGGTCGAGCGGTTCGAAGTCGAACTCGCGGGGGGTGCCGACGTGCTCCAGGACGGTGTAGTCGTCCTCGCCGCCGACGGGGGCGGCCGGGTCCACCAGGTTCGGCAGCGCCCGGTGCGCCGCGTCGAAGGCCCTGGCCGCCTCGCCCTGCTCGGCCTCGGCGGCCTTGACCTCGGCGGAGATCTCCTTGCCCTTGGCCAGCAGCGCCTCGCGCTCCTCGCCCCTGGCCCTGCCCACCTGCTTGCCGAAGAGCTTCTGCTCCGCCCGCAGGTTGTCCGCGCGGGAGATCGCGGACCGCCGCCGCTCGTCGACGGCCAGCAGCGCGTCGATCGCCGCCGGGTCCTCCCCGCGCGCCCGCTGCGAGGCGCGCGCGATCTCCGGGTCTTCGCGCAGAACCTTGAGGTCAATCACGCGGACGAGCCTAGCCCGCCGCACCGGGGAGCTTCGACCGGATAGCACGGGGGGCCGGGAGCGCGTCGCTCCCGGCCCCCCGTGCACAGCGGATCAGGTGTTGGCGCTGATCAGGGCACCGAAGTCGGAGATGGCCACCGCGACGATCATGCCCAGGGCCAGGTGCACCGCGGCGACGACGACGCTGGCGGGCGCGAACCTGGTCTCCTCGATGGTGGCGCCGACGTCGAGCTTGGTCACCCACTCCAGGGTCCGCACCGCCAGGACCTGGGCGACGATGCCGACCAGGCCGTAGACCACCGAGGTGATCAAGCCCGCGGTCAGGTCGCTGGAGGAGAACAGGATGGCGACCACGATGATGAACGCCATCGACAGCATTCCGGACGCGGTGACGATGACGGCGTTCGGCCTGCCGTCGCGGACCAGGGCGGACAGCTTGCCCGGGGTGGTCCAGTCGATGGCGTAGAACCCGAGCAGCATGAGCACCAGGCCCACGATCGCGTAGAGGACGATCGCGCCGATGCCTCTGCCCAGGCTGGAGCCGAAACCGTCGGGCAGGGCGATGTTCGACACCGCGGCGAGGTGAATGGTCACACGTCCTCCATGAGCTTCCTACTGGTCATGCCTGGGGAATCCGGTGCGGGACGAATGCCGCGCCGTCGTCGGTCACCAGGCCCGCGGTCTCCCGGATGCCCAGGCCCGCCGCGTGGTCGCCGACGATCCAGGCCCCGAGCGCGGGCCGGTACCCGTCGAAGTCCGGCAGCGGGTCGAAGGCCTGGTAGACGTACCCCTCCTGGCCGTAGACACCGCTGGTCTGGGTCTCGTAGCCGGGGGCCACGATCTGGATGTTGGCGCCCTCGCGGCCCAGCCGGGGCTTGCGCACGTACTCGGTGAGCAGGCCGGGCTGGTCGAGGAACGCCGGGAGCAGGTTCGGGTGCCCGGGGTACATCTCCCACAGCACCGCGAGGATCGCTTTGTTCGACAGCAGCATCTTCCACAGCGGCTCGACCCAGAGCGTCTTCGGCTGCGACTCCGCGACCCGCTTGCCGAACTCCTCGTCGACGATCCACTCCCACGGGTACAACTTCATCACCGTGTTCATCGGCGCCTCGCGCAGGTCGACGAACCGCAGCAGCACCGGGTCCCAGCCGATCTCCTCGATGGCCAGGCCGATGGTGTCCATGCCCGCCTCGGCGGCGGTCTCCTGCAGGTAGGCGGTGGTGATGTGGTCCTCACCGCTGGGGTCCGACTGCGACCAGGTGAAGTGCAGCTCGTTCGACGGCAGCTTGTCGGCCACCTCGGCCCAGCGCTCGACGAGCTTCTCGTGGATGGAGTTCCACTGGTCGTCGTCGGGGTACACGTCGGTCTTCCAGTACCACTGCACGATCGCCGCCTCCAGCAGGGAGGTGGGGGTGTCGGCGTTGTACTCCAGCAGCCTGGCCGGGCCGGAACCGTCATAGCGCAGGTCGAAGCGGCCGTAGACGTGCGGGTCGGCGCGCTTCCAGGACTCTGCGATCTTCGGCCAGGTCCACTCCGGGATGCCGAAGTCGCGGTAGCGCTCGGTCAGCACGATGTTGTCGACGGCCTCCAGGCACATCGAGTGCAGCAGTTCCACGTCGGCCTCGATGGACAGGACCTCGTCCATGTCGAACACGTAGTGGACCGACTCGTCCCAGTACGGGCGCTGGCCGCCGCCGCCGTAGCGGGCGGGGCTGCCGAAGACCAGGCCCTGCGACTCGATCTTCTCGCGCCAGTCCGGGCGGGGGGTGGAGCGTTCTCTGCGCACCTCAGCTACCCGAACTCTTCCCGCTGCCGCCGACCCCGAGGCCGCCGCGCTGCACCGACTTGCCGGAGGCGGTCTTCACCGACGTGTTGCCCGAGGGCGCGGTGTAGCTGCCGCCGCTGACCGGTTGGCCGACCCTGCCGGTGCCGCCGTAGTTGTACCGGTAGGAGCTGCCGCCGATGTAGATGAAGCCGCCGCTGGAGTACCCGTTGTGGGCGGAGGCGTAGGCGGGGTCGCAGTAGTCGTCGTCGACGACCACACCGTTGGACGTGCAGGTGGCGGTCACCTCGTCCGGGGTGGCCGCCGCGTAGATGACCGCGACCACGGCCACCACGCCGACGGTGACGCCCGCGCCGATGAGGACGCGCTTGCGCAGCTTGCGCTTGCGCTCGGCCTCCTCGTACTCGGCCAGCTCCGCCTCCCGCTCGCGGCGCAGCGCGTCGCGGCGGGCGCGCTGCTCGCCCAGGGTGGGCTCGCGCGGCGCCGTGGTCGAGGCGTCCTGGAAGTTGACGCTGCCCCGCTTTCGCCCGGGCACCGGCGGCGGCCCCGCCTGCTGCCCCGGCCGGGCGGAACCGTCGTTGACCTCGGGATTCGCCCGCTCCGGCGTGGAGCCCTGCGGCGTGCCCGAGTTGTCTGGCTTGTCGTTGTCAGTCATGAACCACTCCCGGCGCGAAGAGTACCGACCCGAGCCCGCTGACGTCGGATGATTGTCCCGATCGCAACCTGATTCGCCTTCTCCCGGGGTCGGTGACCGCGTCCGGGGGCCGGACACGGCATCATGGGTGTGATGCTCGCGAGCGGCGACTGGTTTCGGTCGGATGACAAAACGGCGAGGACTCGGCTGCTGATGGTCGGGGCCCTGGCCGGTTCGCTGCTGCTCCTGGTCCTGAGCATGCTGTTCTCCTGGCCGGTCGCGACCGGCGGCGGGGTGACCGCGGCGGAGCAGGAGCGCGAGGCCGCGTTCGAGGCGCCGACCGGTAGCTGCCTGGACTGGACGCCCCCGGACGGGCAGGACATCAAGATCGTCGACTGCGCCCGGCCGCACCTGTTCGAGGTGACCAGCACGGTCGACATCACCGCCGACCACCCGGAGAACGCCCCGGTGCCGGACACGGCGACCTGGCAGGAGATCGCCGAGACCAAGTGCACCCCCGGCGCCACCACCTACCTGGGCGGCAAGCTGGACCCGTTCGGGAAGTACACGGTGAACGCGCTCAAGCCCAGTGACACCCAGTGGGCGGACGGTGACCGGAAGTTGCGCTGCGGCGTGCAGACCGTCGCCCCGTCCGGTGCGCTGACCCCCAACGAGGGCACCGCCGCCCGCAGCGACCAGTCCGACGTGCACACCCCCGGCACCTGCCTGGCCCTGGTGGACCAGAAGATCGGCGACCCGATCGACTGCGCCGAGGAGCACGCGTTCGAGATCGTCGGCAACGTCGACCTGGCCGCGGCGTTCCCGGCCGACTACCCGACCGAGGACCAGCAGACCGAGAAGGCCGTCGAGCTGTGCAACCAGGTCAGCGCGGCCTACACCGGCGGGGCCGACCTGGCCGCGAAGAAGCTGACCCTCTACTCCGACACCCTCAAGCCCGAGAGCTGGGCGGCGGGCTCCCGCAAGGTCGACTGCAAGGTCGGCGCGAAGCTCCCCGGCGGCGGCGGGCTCGCCCCGATCACCAACAGCGTGCGCGGCGCGGACGTCCCGGCCCCCTCCACCACCGCCCCCACCTCGACCACCGAGCCCCCTCCCGGCGGCTGACGTGCCGATCGAGATGACGCGCCTGCGGTTCGAGGAACTGGTGGCCGACGCCCTCGACCTCATCCCGGCGGATTTCGCCAAGGCCATGGACAACGTCGTCGTCCTGGTCGAAGACCGCGACCGGGAAGACCCCACCCTCCTCGGCCTCTACCACGGCATCGCCCTGACCGAACGCCTCTCCGACTACGGCGGCCACCTCCCCGACCGCATCTTCATCTACCGAGAAGCCATCCTCGACATCTGCGACTCAGAGGACGACGTGGTCGACGAGGTGGCGGTCACCGTGGTCCACGAGATCGCCCACCACTTCGGCGTGGACGAGGAAACCCTGCACGAACTCGGCTGGGGCTGACCCGGGGCGCCCGCCCCGGGCGGGACGGGCGCCCAAGGCGGGTCACCCCTTGACGCAGACCACCTGCTTGAGCTTCGCGACCACTTCCACCAGGTCGCTCTGCTCGGCGATCACGTCGTCGATGTTCTTGTAGGCGGCCGGGATCTCGTCCACCACACCGGAATCCTTCCGGCACTCCACCCCAGCCGTCTGCTCGGCCAGGTCATCCGGCGTGAACTGCTTGCGCGCCTTGTTCCGCGACATCCGCCGCCCAGCGCCGTGCGACGCCGACTCGAACGAGTCCGGGTTCCCCAGCCCGCGGACGATGTAGGAGCCGGTGCCCATCGACCCCGGGATGATCCCGAGGTCGCCGCGGCCCGCGCGGATGGCGCCCTTGCGGGTGACCAGGACCTCCTCGCCGAAGTGGGTCTCCTCGGCGACGTAGTTGTGGTGCACCGAGATCGGGTCCTCGAACCGGACCGCCGGGAACTCGCGGCGCACCACGTCGCAGACCAGGCGCATCATCACCGCGCGGTTGCGGCGGGCGTACTCCTGCGCCCAGTACAGGTCGTGCCGGTAGGCGGCCATCTGCGGGGTGTCGGCGATGAACACGGCGAGGTCCGGGTCGGGCAGCGCCGCGTTGTGCGCGAGCCCGCGGGCGACCTCGATGTGGTGCTGCGCCAACAGGTTCCCGATCCCCCGGGACCCGGAGTGCAGCATCAGCCAGACCCGGCCGTCCTCGTCGAGGCAGACCTCGATGAAGTGGTTGCCGCCGCCGAGGGTGCCCATCTGCTTGAGCGCGCGCCCGCTTTCCTTGCGCACCAACGGGGTCAGCGCGTCGAAGCGGTGCCAGAAGTCCGCCCAGCCGCCGCCGTCGCGGTCGCCGAAGGCCTCGTCCTTGTGCATCCCGAAGCCCACCGGGACCTTCGCCTCGATGCGCGAGCGCAGCCGGGACAGGTCGGCGGGCAGGTCGGCGGCGGTGAGGGAGGTGCGGACCGCGGACATGCCGCAGCCGATGTCCACACCGACCGCGGCGGGCGAGACGGCACCGCGCATGGCGATGACGGAGCCGACCGTGGCGCCCTTGCCGTAGTGGACGTCGGGCATGACGGCGACGTGCTTGTACGCCCACGGCAGTGCGGCGATGTTCTGCAACTGCCGCATCGCCAGGTCCTCGACCGCCTCCGGTCGGGCCCACAGGCGGATGTCGACGTGCTGCCCGGGAATCGTGGTCGCTGCCATGCGGCGAGGATAGGCAGCGGTTCCGCTGGTGGGCGAACGGTTTCTCGACAGGCGCGGCGCCCGGTGGCGCACTAGCGTCGACGCCATGCGCAAGGCGACCGACATCCTGGACACCGTGCTGGACCGGACCGTCGTGCCCGGGTACACGAAGATCGGCTACCGCGTGCGCAGCCGCTTCTGGCCCGCCGACCCGGAACCGGACGCCCTGGACGGCTGCTCGGCGCTGGTCACCGGGGCCAACTCCGGTCTCGGCAAGGCGGCGGTGGCCGGTCTGGCCGAACTGGGCGCCACGGTGCACATGCTGGTGCGGGACGCGGTCAAGGGCGAGCGGGCGCGGCTGGAGGTGGCCGAGCGGGTGCCCGGTGCCCACCTGGAGCTGCACGAGTGCGACGTGTCGGACCTGGGTTCGGTGCGCGCGTTCGCCGAGCGGTTCAGCGCCGCGCACGGCAGCCTGGACGTGCTCGTCCACAACGCGGGCACGCTGCCGCCGGAGCGCCGGGAGACCGCCGAGGGCAACGAGGTCGCCCTGGCCACGCACGTGCTCGGCCCGCACCTGCTCACCGGCCTGCTGCGCCCGGCGCTGGCGGCGGCGAAGGGCCGGGTGGTGTTCGTGACCTCCGGCGGGATGTACGCGGCGGCACTGCACCCGGAGGACCCGCAGTACCGGCGGGGCGACTACTCCGGCACGAAGGCCTACGCCAGGACCAAGCGGGCGCAGGTCGTGCTGGCCGAGCTGTGGGCGGCGGAGTTGGCGGCGGACGGCGTGGTCGTGCACAGCACCCACCCCGGCTGGGCCGACACCCCGGGGGTGACCTCGTCGCTGCCCGGGTTCACCAGGGTGATGGGCCCGCTGCTGCGCACCCCCGAGCAGGGGGCGGACACGGTCGTGTGGCTCGCCGCCGCCCCGCGGGCGCACCGGGAGACCGGGGGCTTCTGGCACGACCGCCGGGTCCGGCCCACCCACTTCGCCCCCTGGCAGCACGACGACCCAGCGGCCCGGCGGGCGCTGTGGGAGCTGTGCGAGGCGGAGACCAGCCTTATGGTTTAACCGGTTGTTCCCGCATCCAATCAGTTCTCACCGCATCGGGTTACCACCGGTTGCGACCCGCCTGACCTGCGCCGACGCTCGTAGGACAACGAGCGGAGGGAGCGATCATGCACATCGGAACCCGGGTCAGACGCACGACCGGAGCGCTGCTGGGATTGCTGGCCGCGGCCGTGCTCGCGGTCCCCGCGGCGGCCACCGACGGGGACGTGGTGGACCAGGACCAGGTCCGGGCCGCGGCGGTCGCCGCCGCACCCGATCCGGGGTACCTGAAGGCGGCCGAACCGGCGGCGCGGGCGATCGCCGCGGAGTTCAAGATCCCGGCGTCGGTGACCGCGGCGCAGTCCATCCTCGAATCGGCCTGGGGCCGGAGCAGGCTCGCCGTGCAGGACCGCAACTACTTCGGCTTCAAGTGCACCAGCGCGGGCCCCGGCCCGGTGGCGAACGGCTGCCACGAGTACCCCACCACCGAGTGCACCCCGGAGTGCCACCCGACGACGGCGTCCTTCCGCACGTACGAGTCCATGACCGCCTCGTTCCGCGACTACGGCCGCCTGATCACCACCAGTGACCACTACGCCGCCGCGCTCCCCCTCGCGGGTGACGCGAACGCATTCGTCACCGAGGTCGCCAAGAAGTACGCGACCGACCCCAGCTACGCCGACAAGGTCATCAAGCTGATGCAGGACAACGACCTCTACCGGTTCGACGCCCCGCAGCCGTGAGTGATCACCCGATCGCAATGCGTTCCCGTATCGGCCACGATTAGTCCTTTGGCGTGAAAATAGAGCCCAACGTCCTGTATTTCGCGCCACGCCCCGCGCTCTACAACGGGTGAGAGATCACCTCGGCGTGGGAGGAACGCGATGTTGGGCACGATTGCGCTGGACGAGGAGCTCGCCGCCCTCGAAGCGTCGCTGACCGCGGTCACGTCGCCGACCGAGGTCGTGCTGCCGGTCCGCCGCCCCCCGGCCCCGGTCGAGCGGGACAACCTCGACGAGGTGGTCGCCGCCGCGATCCGGGGCGAGACCACCGCGGTCGACGGCCTGCTGCGCTTCCTCCGGCCGCTCGTCGTGCGCTACTGCCGCGCCAAGCTGGGCAGGATGCCCCGCTCGGTCAGCGGCGCCGACGACGTCGCCCAGGAGGTGTGCCTGGCGGTGTTCCGCGCCCTGCCCACCTACCAGCAGCTCGGCCGCCCGTTCCTGTCCTTCGTCTACGGCATCGCCGCGCACAAGGTCGCCGACGTCCACCGCGCCAACACCCGCGACAAGTCCGACCCCATCGCCGACGCCCCCGACGTCCCGTCCACCGAAGACGGCCCGGAGCAGGTCACCCTGCGCCACGAACTGGTCGAGCAGACCGGCGTCCTCCTGCGCAGCCTCACCGAGCGCCAGCGCGACATCCTCGTCATGCGCGTGGTCATGGGCATGTCCGCCCAGGAAACCGCCGACGTCATCGGCACCACCGCCGAGGCGATCCGCGTCGCCCAGCACCGCGCCCTCAACCGCCTCCGCAAGACCCTCGCCCGCGCCTGAGCTACTTCTCCAGGGCGGTGCGGCCGACACCCGGTGGGAAGCGGGTCTCGTTGCGGTCGATCTTGGCGTTGGCGGCCTCGATGAGGTCGACGCCGAGGACGTCGGCGAGGCGGACGAGGTAGAGCAGGACGTCGGCCAGTTCGTCGTCGATCCTGGGGCGGAGGGCGGGGTCCTCGGCGGCGGTGGCGGCCTCCTCCGGGGTGAGCCACTGGAACAGCTCGGTCAGCTCGCCCACCTCGCCGGTGAGGGCCATGACCAGGTTCTTGGGGGTGTGCCAGGGACCCCAGGCCCTGGCTTCGGAGAAGGCGCGCTGGCGGGCGGAGAGCTCTTCGAGAGTCACGGCACCGAGTATGTCGGTGGGCGCCGCGGGCCTTGAAACCGGTGACCACCCCCGGAGTGCCTGCCCGGGTGGGGTCGATCAGCCGAACAGGACGACGTGCGCCGACCGGTCTGCCGGGTGTGGCAGACCGGTCGGGTCGCCTAGCTGACGGTCTTGACGGTGAGCTGGTTGCCGGGCGGGGTGGCCGAGCAGCCGGTGCCGGGCAGCGGCAGGAACATCGACGCGGTGTCGTGCGGCGGGTAGACGCGCAGGCCCCGGGTCTCGGTCGGCTGGCAGGCCGCCGGGTCGAAGTTCTGCACGTTCACGAAGCCGATGGTCGTCGAGGACGACACCCCGGGCGCCATGGTGACCGGCGCGCCCTTGGTGCCGTCCCGGTAGGCGGCCGGGCCGACCTGGTGGCCGTCGTCGCCGGTGACGTAGGAGACGCCGGGGAAGCCCTGCATGGTGCAGGTGCGGCTGCCGGAGTTGGTGAAGACCAGCGTCCGGTAGACGGTGCCCGCGGCGCCCTCACCGTCGCGGATGGACAGCGCCAGGTCCGCGGCCTTGCAGTCGTTCGACCCCGCGGCGCCGTCGGCGGCCTCGGCTTCGCTGGCCGCCCGGGTGGGCTGGGCCGCGGCGGGCGGCTGGGCGGCGGTGGGCGGCGCGGTCGGCGGCGGCGCGGCGAGCGTGGCGGTGCTGGTGATGGGTTGGTCCACGGATGTGATCGACGGCGTCGGCGCGGCGGAGCCCGCGTTGTCGGCCGCGGCTCCGCACCCCGCGGTGGCGGCGGCGACCAGGATTCCGGTCGTGATCAAGAACTTTCGCCCGAACGTGTGAGCGTGCACAGCAGATCTCGCCTCCAGACGTACCCCGGACTAGCTGGATGGTCCACTCAGTGGACGCGCACGCCCCCCGAAAGGTTGTCTCTTAACCAGAGATACCCACAACCGGCTAATCAGCAACATGACAAACCGGGCACCTCCGCGCCACCGGCTCGCCGCCCGGCCGGGCCTGTGCCAGCCTCCTGCGACCACACCGCCGCCCGGGACCGACGCGCGTCCGGCGGGCGGTCCGGTGCTCGACCAGCGCCGCGGACGACGGAGTGCCCACTGTGCAGAAGAAGCTGCCCGCCCCCGGGCTGAGCGGGGTCGGCACGACCCGCGTCGCGCCGGTGATCCGGCTCACCCTCGCCGCGGCCCTGCTGCTCGCCGCGGGTTGCGCCGCGGGCGCCGAGCTCCCGGGGACCACCGCCGACCCGGCGCCCACCGACGCCCCGCCCGCACCGGTCCGGACGCCGATCGCGGGCACCGTGCTCCCCGGGTCGGTGACGGACCTGGACCGGCTCGACGGGGCGGCGGTGGGGACGTTGGCGGTGCGCGTCCCCGGCGAGGGGGAACTGACCTCCGACGTGCGCGGGCGCTGCTCACCGGACGCCACCGGCACCGAGGTGGCGGTGACCTCCACCGGCGGCGCGGCGGTGCTGGTGCGGCTCGGCGGCCGGTCATCGCTGGCGGTCAAGGACGGTGAGCTGGACTTCGGCGCCGACCTGCGACCCGGCGACTACACCGTGGCCGCGCCCCGGCTGCGCGTCACCACCGGGTTCGGCGCCGCGGGCAGGCTCGACCTGGACGTCGTGTGCGGGTGAGCGGGTTTTTCCCAGTTCCGGGATGGGAACGGAACCGCCCGATCTGGGGCTGGTTCACCGCCGCGGCGGGCCAGTAGCGTCACGGCATGGGGAGTGGGGGTGCGCGCTCACGAGCCGACCACAGGTTGCGGTGGCTGCTGGGCTCCAGCGCGCTGTCGAACCTCGGTGACGGCATCGGCAAGGTCGCCTTCCCGCTGCTGGGCGCCAGCGTCACCCGCGACCCGGTCCTGATCGCGGGCCTGTCCGCCACCTCGTTCCTGCCCTGGCTGCTGTTCGCCCTGCTCAGCGGCGCGCTGATCGACCGGGTCGACCGGCGCCGGGCGGTGCTGCTGGCCAACGCCGCCCGGGCGGTGATCGTCGGCGGCCTGACCGCGCTGGTGCTGCTGGACTCGGCGTCGATCTGGCTGCTCTACGTCGTGGCGCTGGTGCTGGGCTCGGTGGAGACCATCGCCGACAGCGCCGCGCAGGCCCTCGTCCCCGCCGTCGTGGACCGCGACGGGCTGGAATCGGCCAACGGCAAGCTCCAGTCGGTGGAGATCGTCGGCCAGACGTTCCTCGGCGGGCCGCTGGGCAGCATCACCTTCGCCCTGTTCGCCGCGCTGCCGTTCCTGCTCAACACCGCCGGTTTCGTGGTCGCCGCGCTCCTGCTGGTGGCCCTGCGCGGCCGCTACCGGCCCGCCACCACCGGCCCGGCGCCCCGCCTGCGCGAACAGCTGGGCGAGGGCCTGCGGTGGGTGCGGACCCGGCCGCTGATGGTGCGGCTGGTGTTCATCGCCCTCGGGCTGGCGCTGACCTCGGAACTGGCGCAGGCGCTGCTGGTGCTCTACGCCCTGCAGGACCTGGGGCTCGACGAGGCGGCATTCGGCCTGTTCGCCCTGGTCGGCGGCGTCGGCGGGCTGCTCGGCGCGGCAGCGGCGCCCCGGCTGAGCCGGGTACTGCCGCGCAGGCTGGTGCTGGTGGTCTCGGTCGCGGCGTGCGGGCTGGGGTTCCTCGGCATGGGGCTGGTCCGCGACCCGATCACCGCCAGCCTGCTGTTCGGGCTGTTCGCCGCGGCGGTGGTCGTGGTCAACGTCATCCTGGGCACCCTGCGGCACGCGCTGGTCCCGGAGCACCTGTTCGGCCGGGTGCTCGGGGTGTGGCGGACAGCGGTGTGGGGCGGCATCCCGATCGGGGCGCTGCTGGGCGGTCTGCTGGCCCGCGGCATCGGGACACCCGGGGTGTTCGTGGTGTCCGGCGCGTTGCAGTTGGCGCTGGCCGCGGTCGTCTGGTGGACGATGTCGCGGCACGGTGCCGAGGTAGACACGCTGGGCGCCGAACCGGCGGCGGTTCCCGCGGAGTCCTCCGAGGTGGAGTCCTAGGGCGGGGTCGTGTGGCTGTCGCCTGTCAAAGCCCGGTCTTTTGCGGGTGGTGCCCGGCTGGGTGAATGTGCTCGGCTCGGCCGTCTCCTGCAAAGCCCGGTCGTTTTGTGGGTGTGCCCGGCTGGGTGAATGTGTTTGGCCGGGGCCCCTATGGCGATCATGTGCTCCAGTGCGACCGGGTGG
>NZ_AYXG01000101.1 GCF_000564855.1 Actinokineospora spheciospongiae | reverse complement strand
ATGATCGCCATAGGGGCCCCGGCCAAACACATCCACCCAGCCGGGCACCCACCACAAAGCCCCGGGCTTTAAACCGGGGAATAGCCGAGCACATCCACCCAGCCGGGCACCCCACAAAGCCCCGGGCTTTAAACCGGGGAACAGCCGACCACATCCACCCACCCAGGCGTACCTCAACGAAAAGACCGGGCAGCCACGACGAAGCACGTTCCCCACTCAGCGCCTCAAAGCTCGACCTTCGCAGAGCGCAGCCCACCCAGAGCGCAGGCGCAATCGCCTGTGGATAGACGTTTGACCAGCCCTTCACCCTGCGGAAGAATAGAAATCGGGGGTCCCCCAGGGCCTGTGGATGGCGCGGCACCACTTTCGTCCAGGTGTGGTAAGGGGTGACCGGATGGAGCCGGTCCGCCATGTTGCTCCGCCACGCTGTCCACCACGGGATTCGCCGACAGTGTCCGATTCGTCGACAGTGTCCAGAGTGGACGAGCCGCGACAGCGGCAAGAAGGCCTCACTTCCCCCCCACTTCAACATATAGCGCGCCGGGGGGCTTGTGGCAAGACCCCGGTCAGGTCGCAGAATTGCCGCCTCCAGGCCAAATCTGCGGAATGGGTGCACAGTCCGTGTCTTGTTGACCTCGTGGGGATCACGCGGAGACGTCGAGCCGCTCGCGGCGCTCGCGGTCGCGTTGTGGCAGCTCGGCGCGGAGGCGCGGGTGTGCGCCCCTCCGGACGAGGAGTTCGCGGCGCTGATGGACCGGGCCGGTGCGCCGCCGGTGTACGTGGGTTTCGGCAGCAGGGCCGCGCAGTCCCCGGTGGACACCGCGCGGGTGGCCACCGAGGCGGTCCGCGCGCAGGGGCGCCGGGTCCTGCTCGCCCGCGGGTGGGCCGGGTTGGCGCCGGTCGACGACGCGGAGGACTGCTTCGTCGTCGGTGAGGTCAACCAGCAGGCGCTGTTCGGCAGGGTGGCCGCCGTCGTGCACCACGGTGGTGCGGGTACCACCACGACCGCCGCCCGGGCCGGTGCGCCCCAGGTGGTCGTGCCCCGGATCGCGGATCAGCCGTACTGGGCCGCCCGGGTGGCCGGGTTGGGCATCGGTTCGGCGCACGACGGTCCGACCCCGACCACCGACTCCCTGTCCGCCGCGCTCGCCACGGCCCTGGCCCCCGGGACCGGGGTGCGGGCGCGGGCCGTGGCGGGCGAGATCCGCACCGACGGGGCGGTGGTCGCCGCGAAGCTGCTCCTCGGAGCAGGTCAGTGAGGCCCGTACCCCGGTGGCGGGTACTGGCCGTACGGCGCGTGCCCGGGGAAGTGGGTTTTGTGCGGGGTGTGCCGCAGGAACGCGAACGTCGGCGGCAGCAGGCTGAGGATCATCTCGAACAGCGCTGTCAGGCCGATGAGGACGACGACCGCGGTCATGCCCAGGTACGCGACGTAGATCCGGATGTTCGGGACGAGGAAGAACAGGACGGCCGTCACCGAGGGCAGGAAGGCCCCGACCGCCGTGAGCACCGCCCCCGCGGTCTGGCGCGCGAAGATCAGTGCCGCGCCGACCAGCAGCAGCAGCGCCGACACGCTCAGGCCGACCGCGCACGCGATCGAGATCGGGTAGGAGGCGCCCGACCTGGCCACGCAGCGCCCCACGCACTCGGAGACCGCGCCGAACGTCACGAAGGCCCCCCAGGCGCAGGCGATCGCCAACACCACACCGGCCCCGGCCGCCGTGTACGCGGTCGCACCGCTCGGGCTCGGCTGCGGGAACCGG
Organism: Actinokineospora spheciospongiae; assembly: GCF_000564855.1. GTDB lineage: Bacteria > Actinomycetota > Actinomycetes > Mycobacteriales > Pseudonocardiaceae > Actinokineospora > Actinokineospora spheciospongiae. The sequence continues at coordinate 112,412 of NZ_AYXG01000101.1, read as the reverse complement.
GGCGGGTACCCGGCAGGTGGGTACGGCGGGTACTGGCTCACGGGTCCATCCAGGTCGGGTCCGGGGCGGAATCCGGGCTGACACCGCCGGGCACCGGCATGCTAGTGCCGCGGGCCCGCCCGGTCGGTGACAACCGGGAGTTCTCCGACAGCCGCGCCAGGCGGCCAACCCGTCGCGGGACGGGTGGCCGCCCGCAACCGGTTCGGGTTGAACGCACGGGAGAGGGGTGGTCACCGCGAGCGCGGTGACCACCCCTTCGCCCCGACCGGTCAGTCCGTGGCCTCCGGCAGGTCCACCAGCGGGGTCTGCACCAGCCGCACCGAGCGGCGGCGGTTGATGTACTGACCCCGGCCGACGGGCAGGGTGCGGGGCTTGAGGTTGCCCAGGAACGCGCCCTCCTGCTTCGGGCACGACAGCAGCAGCGCGGGCGTGCCCAGCTCCCACATCTTGCGGACCGCCGCGTTGCCCATCGACCGGCCCGCCCCCGTCGTGGAGCGGGCGATGATCACGTGCACGCCCACGTCCGCGGCGTCGGCGAGGACGGGGAGCAGGGGGGCCAGCGCGCCCGCGCCGCCCGCGGTCTCGGTCATCTCGAAGTCGTCGATGATGATGTAGAGCCTGCCGCCCTGCCACCAGTCGCGCTTGGGGAGCCTGCTGGGGGTGATCTCCGGGCCGGGGACGCGCTTGCGGATGACCGACGCCGCGCCCTCGATGGACTTTGCGAGGGCTTCCGCGCCGACCGCGTACTCCATCTGGTGCTCGGCGGGGACGCAGTCGCGCAGTTCGCGGCGGAAGTCGCCGAACATGATGCGGGCCTCGTCGTTGCTGTGGTGGGCCACGACGGAGCGGGCGATGTGGCGCAGCAGGTTGGTCTTGCCGGACTCGGTGTCGCCGTAGATCAGCAGGTGCGGGCTGGCGTCGAAGTCGTGCCACAGCGGGCCCAGCTCGACGTCGTCGACGCCGAGGGGGATGCGGACCTCCGCGGCCTTCGACGGCGCGGTGGGCGGGGGCAGCTCGGCGACCGACAGGGTGTGCGGCAGCAGCCGCACCTGCGGGGCCACCGGGCCGCCGGGCACCGCCAGCGCCTCGGCCAGCTCCACCGTGGCCTCGGCGAGGTCGTCGGTGTCGGACTGGCCGTCGATGCGGGGCAGGGCGGCGAGGAAGTGCAGCCGGTCCGGGGTGATGCCCCGGCCGGGGATCGCGGGCACGGTCGCGGCGAACCGGCTGTTGATCTCGGAGTCGGTCGGGTCGCCGAGGCGCAGCTCGAAGCGGGTGCCGAGCACGTCGCGCAGCCACGGGCGCATCTCCGCCCACCGGCTCGACGAGATCAGCAGGTGCACGCCGAAGCTGAGCCCGCGCGCGGCGATCTCGGTGAACCTCTCCTCCAGCTCGTCGAAGTCCTGCTTGATCGTGTACCAGCCGTCGACGACGAGGAACACGTCCCCGTACGGGTCGAGGTCGGAGAAGCGGCCCTCGCGCCGGGCCCGCCGGTAGGTGGTCATGGAGTCGATGTTGTGCTCGGCGAATAGCTCCTCCCGCTTGGACATGATGTTGGTGACCTCGAGCACCGTGCGGGTGACCCGGTCGCGGTCGAGCCGGTTGGCGATGCTGCCCACGTGCGGCAGCTTCGCCAGCGAGCTGAGCGTGCCGCCGAAGTCCAGGCAGTAGAACTGCACCTCGGCGGCGCTGTGGGTCAGCGCCAGCGCCGAGATGATGGTGCGCAGCACGGTGGACTTGCCGCTCTGCGGGCCGCCGACCACCGCGGCGTTGCCCTTGCCGCCGGACAGGTCGGCCACCAGCAGGTCGCGCTTCTGCTGCGCGGGCAGGTCGACCAGGCCCAGCGGCACGGTCAGCTCGGAGGTCATCAGGTCGCCCACCGGGCGCAGGCCCAGCTTCGGGTCGTCCACCAGCGGCGGCAGAAGCTGGTCGAGGGTGGCCGAGGTCTTGAGCGGGGCCAGCCACACCTGGTGCGCCCGCGGGCCCACCCCGCGCAGCCTGCCCATGAGCACGTCCAGCATGGTCTCGGTGACCTCGCCGTTCACCGGCTCCGGCTCCGGCTCGGGTTCCAGGGTCGCCGGGGGTTCGACGTAGGCGGTGCCGAACGGCACGACCCGCTGCTCGACCCCGTCGTCGGACTGCGCCCGCTGCTTGGTGCGGTAGGGGGAGGAGGAGAACGCGCCCTTGAACCGGATCAGCGACTGGGTGTCCGGGCGCAGGTAGCCGTTGCCGGGGCTGTTGGGCAGCTCGTAGGCGTCCGGGACACCGAGGATGCTGCGGCTCTCCATCGCCGAGAAGGTGCGCAGGCCGATCTTGTACGACAGGTGCGTCTCGATCTTGTGGATGCGGCCCTCGTCGAGCCGCTGGGAAGCCAGCAGCAGGTGCACGCCCAGCGACCGGCCCAGGCGGCCGATCATGGCGAACAGGTCGATGAAGTCGGGCTTGGCCGAGAGCATCTCGGAGAACTCGTCGACCACGATGAACAGCGCGGGCATCGGCTCCAGCGGCACGCCCTGGGCGCGGGCGGCCTCGTAGTCGCGGCGGGAGGCGTAGTTGCCCGCCGCGCGCAGGTGCTCCTGGCGGCGGTTCATCTCACCGGCCAGCGCGTCCTGCATCCGGTCGACCAGCTCCAGCTCCTCGGACAGGTTGGTGATCACCGCCGAGGTGTGCGGCAGCTCGTCGAAGCCGAGGAACGCCGCGCCGCCCTTGAAGTCCACCAGCACGAAGTTGAGGTCCTCCGAGGTGTGCGTGGCGGCCAGCGCCAGCACCAGCGTGCGCAGCAGCTCGCTCTTGCCGGAGCCGGTGGCCCCGATGCACAGCCCGTGCGGGCCCATGCCGTCCTCGGCGGCCTCCTTGAGGTCGAGTTCCAGCGGGGTGCCGTTGGCGGCGATGCCGATGGGCACCCGCAGCCGCCGCTTGGCCGTCATCCGCTCGCGGCGGTACTTCACCGGTTCGAACCGGGCCACGTCGCCGAGGCCGAGCAGCCCGGCCAGGTCGTAGTCGGCGGCCATCGGCTCGTCGTCCTCGGACACCTCGCCGACCCGGAACCTGGCCGTGGTGCGGGCCAGGGCGCTCGCCGCGATCGCGCTGAGCCGGTCGGGCCTGCACAGCGGGCTGGTCCTCGGCTTGCCCAAGCGGTCGAACGACACGGTCCGCGCCTCGTCGGCGTCGACCTCCAGGAACAGCACGCCGGGGCGCTGCTGCCAGGGCAGCGAACCGGACACGTCCAGCACCACGGCGTTGCGGTAGCCCTCGTCGGCCATGCGGTGGTCCGACGGCACGGACACCCCGTCGACGACCAGCACCACGAACGGCTCGGAGGCGGTGATCGGGGTGTCGGCCTCGAACCGGGGCCTGCCGGTGAACGACGGGCCGCCCAGCAGCAGCTCCACCTCGGCCACCTCGGCGGCCACCAGCCGCCGGGGACCCGCCGCGTCGCGGCTCTCCGGGTCCTGGTTGTGCGGCAGCCACTTGACCCAGTCCCAGCGGTCCACCCGGTCGGCGGAGGCGCACACGGCGATCCGGGCGTCACCGGGGGCGTGCGCGACGGCGAACTGGGCCAGCACCGCCCGGACCAGGTCCAGCACGGCCGCGTCGGCGCCGCTGAACTGGATCTGGCCGAAACCGCGCAGGTACACCGCGATCGGCGCGTCCGGCAGCGACGAGTAGGCGCGCAGGAACCGGCGCAGCGCGTGCGCCGACATCGGCTCCAGGTCCTCGATCGGCTTGGTGCTCGGCGGCAGCAGCTTCAGCGTCGAGCGCTGCGCGCCGACCCCCAGGCGGACCTCGCCGAAGTCGTCGTGGGCGGGCCTGCGCTCCCACAGCCGGTAGCCAAGGGCGATCGACCACAGGGCGCGCGGGTCCGGGTGCACCCACCGGGCGGCGCGCTGCTGGGCGTGCAGGGACTTGCGGACCCGGCCGCGCAACTGCGCGAGGTAGCGGATGTAGTCGCGGCGGTGCCCGTGCAGCTTCTGCTTGTGCGTCACCGAGCTGCGCATGAGCTGCACCACGAGCATCCCGACCACCGACAGCACCATCATGCCGCCGCCGATGTAGGCCATCGCCCCGGCGCCGGGCCGGACGAACATCATCACCATGGCCATCGAGCCCAGGCCCATCGGGGCGTACATCAGCACCGAGCTCATGCCGCCGCCGGTGTCCTCCGGTACGGCGGGCGGCTCCTGGATCTCGATCTCGGAGTCGGGGGCGGTCGGCTTGGGCCGCCGCGACCTCCGCGCGAACAGGACTGTGCCCACGTGCTCTCCTCGGTCGGTCGGTGCTCTCCACCCCTGCACGGCTCCCGACCCCGAAAAGGGTCACCGCCGCCGCGGGTGAACCCGGGACGGCCCCGCAGCCGTGCTCTGCCTCGCACCGGCAGGAAAGGACCCGGACACCGATGGAAGAGCAGACACAGCACCGCACGACCACCGCCGTGAGGCTGCGGTTCGTGCTCGGGAAGAAGGCGACCGACGTCGCCCTGCCCGCGGACGTCCCCCTCACCGACCTGCTGCCCGCCGTCCTGCCCCAGTTCGGGGCCGAGTGGATCGAGCAGGGCGCCGACCACGAGGGGTGGGTCGTGCAGCGGGTCGGGGAACCGCCGCTGGACGAGGACCGCACCCTCGCCGAGCTGCAACTCCTCGACGGCGACACCGTCCACTTCCGGCCGCGCGCCGACGAGCTGGCGGCCATCGACTTCGACGACCTGGTCGACGGCGTCGGCGAGCAGGTGCGCGAGCACCCCGGCGCGTGGAACGCCGCCCGCACCCGGGTGCTGCTGCGCGTCGTGTCCGGTGCCGCGCTGGTGCTCGGCGTGCTCCTGGTGCCCGGTGTGGGCGCGGTCGGCCTCCAGGCCCTGGTCGCCGGGGTGGTGGCCGTCCTGCTGCTGGGGGCGAGCGCCCTGGTGGCGCGCGGCGCCGCCAAGCCGCAGCCCGCCACGGTGCTCGCCGGTGCCGCCGCGGTCTACGCCGCGCTCGGCGGCGACCTGCTGGTGCGGGTGCTCAGCCCGGAGTCCGGGACGATGGTGCGGCTGACCGCCGCGGCCGCCGCCGCGCTCATCGCGCTGGCCGTGGGGGTCGTCGCGGTCGCCGACTCGGCCCTGCTGTTCGCCGGGGCCATCCTGTTCACCGGGGTGCTGGCGGTGACCGGGCTCATCGGGTCGCTCGCCGAGGTCACCGGGCCGCAGGCCGTCGCCATCGGCCTGACCCTGACGCTGCTCGCCGGGGCGTTCGTGCCGTCCACGGCGTTCCGGCTCTCCGGGCTGACCCTGCCGATGCTGCCCGGTGGCGCCGACGAGCTGAGCGAGGACATCGACCCGGTGCCGCACAAGGTGGTCATCGAACGCGGTGCCGCGACCGTCGGCTACTCCACCGCCCTGCACACCGGCCTCGGCCTGGCCCAGTCGGTGCTCGTGCCGTTCCTGGTCGTCGGCGGCCACGGCTGGTCGATGGTGCTGTCGCTGGTGATGGCGTTCCTGCTGCTGCTGCGCTCGCGCCACCCCAGCGGGCTGGCGGCGCGGTGGGCGTTCGTCGTGCCCGCCCTCGTGGTCGTGGTGACCAACCTGCTGCACGTCGGTGCCGAGCAGACCGGTGGCGCGCGGCTGCTGGTGGTGTTCCTGCCCGTCCTGGTGGTCGGGCTGCTGCTCCTGCTGGCTGGGGAACGCCTGCCTGGGCGGCGGTTGCGCCCCTACTGGGGCCGGGCCGTGGAAATCCTCGAATCGGTGACCGCCATCGCCGTGGTGCCGATCCTGTTGCAGGTGCTGGGCGTGTACGCGGCCATGCGCGGATTGGCGGGCTGACATGCAGTCGCGCAGGGACCAGGTCCAGGCCTACTTCTTCGTGGTGGGGCGGCTGGTGTCCGCCGTGACCACCGGGCGGCCCGACGCCATCCAGTCGCCCTACCGGCGGCTGAACACCGGCACCGTGTTCGGCGTGCTGCTCGCGGCGGTGCTGATGGCGATCTTCGGCATCTACGGGTTGTTCGTCCCCGGCGGGGACAACTCCTGGCGGCAGGACGGCGCCATCGTCATGGACAAGACGACCGGCACCCGGTACGTCTACCTCGCCGGGCAGTTGCGCCCGGTGCTCAACTACTCCTCGGCCCGGCTGGCGACCGGGGGTGCCGGTGGCGGCGGCCAGGTGAAGTCCGTGTCGCGCAACTCCCTCGGCGACACCCCCGTCGGCCAGCCGATCGGCATCACGGGCGCACCGGACATGCTCCCCGGCGCCGACCGGCTCAACCGCGGCCCCTGGACGGCCTGCGTCACCCCCGGGGACGGCACACCCCAGGCGGGCCCGCAGGTCACCCTGCTGATCGGCGGGCCGTCCCGACCGGGGCTGACCGACGCGCAGGCCCTCCTGGTGTCCACCCCGGACGGTGGGGTCCACCTGGTGTGGCAGGGCAAGCGGCACCGCGTCGGCGACCGCGCCGTGCTCGACACCCTCGGCTACGGCGACACCCGGCCCCTGCCGGTGTCGGCGGCCTGGCTCAACCCGCTGGAGCAGGGCAAGGACGTGGCGGCGCCGGTGACCCCGGGCATCGGCGCGGCCGGCCCGCAGGTCGACGGCAAACCCGGTGTGGTGGGCCAGGTCTTCCGCGTGCGCAACCCCGCGATCGACTCCGACCAGCTCTACCTGCTGCGCGCCGACGGCGTCGCGGCGCTGAGCCGGACCACCGCGGCCCTGCTGCTGGCCGCCCCGGACACCAAGCGCGCATACCCGGGCGCGGCGGTGACGCCGATCGAGGTCGGACCCGCCGCCCTGCAGGGCATCCCGGTCGCACCGGGGGTCGACCTGGTGAGCGGCCTGCCCGCGCAACCACCCACCCTGGTGACCCCACCGCGCGACTCCTACGCCTGCGTCCGCTACGGGCCGACCGGCGACGGCGACATGGACGTGACGGCCGAGGTCCGACCCGCCGCGGAGGTCGACGCCAAAGCCGTGCCCACCGCCCCGCACGACGCCGGGACGATGGCCGACCGGGCCTCCGTGCCCGCGGGCGGCGGCGTGCTGGCCCGCGACCTGCCCGCCCCCGGCGCGGCACCGGGCGCCCTGCACCTGATCACCGAGAACGGGATGCGCTACCCGGTGGCCGACGCCGCGGCGCTCGGGGCGCTCGGCTACGCCGAGAACGCCGCGGTGCCCGTCCCCGCCGCACTGCTCGCCCTGCTGCCCACCGGTCCGCTGCTGAGCACGCAGGCCGCGTTGCAGACCCAGGGCCCCTGATCCGAATTCCCCCGCTCCGGGGGTGAACCACCCGGAGCGCCCCAACCGTGTTGGGGATGAAGGCAGTCGCACACCGAACCGAGGAGAGCCGCAATGGCAACGAAGTTCAGCCAGACACAGATCGACACCGCTGCCGGGAAGCACCAGGACTTCATCAACACCCTGGAGGACACCCACCTCCGGGCGCTGCGGACGGAGATCGCCAACACCCTGGCCTCCAGCGGCAGCAAGGTCACCACGGCGCTGGACCAGGTCTGCGAGGAGTGGATCACCCAGATGAAGCAGGGCGTCATCACGAACATGAACGGCATGATCAAGGCGATCCGGAGCGCGGCCGCGGACCAGACGGAGATGGACCTGACGAGCGCGCGGGACATCACGAACCTGTCCATGTCCAGCTCGAGCTTCCTCGGCGGCTGAGCGCCGGACTCCGGCCCGGTCCACCGCACGACCTCCTGATCCCACCTGAACCACCCCACACGAGCAGAGGATTCCGATCATGGCGAACGACCAGACTCTCTACGACTACGACGTCATCGAGGCGTGCGTCACCCTCATGAAGAACAAGGCGAACGAGATCGCCGGTGACGTGCAGGGCCTCCAGGGCGACGTCAGGACCATCATGGTCGACTGGGAGGGCACCAGCGCCCAGGCCTACGAGAGCCTCTCCACCGACCTGGTCAACGACCTGCACAGGCACAACGACTACCTCGAGCAGCTCAAGGTCAAGCTGGAGGCCGCGGCCTCGGGCATGCAGGGCTCCGACAGCGACTGGGGCAAGAAGATCCTCGCCAACGGTGGCTGATCGGTCCGCGGTGTGCCTGCCGGGTCGCAGGCACACCGCGGACCCTTCCCCCTCCCGCAGAACAAGGTCAAGGAGCCCCGATCATGACCACCAAGTTCGACCCGGAGGCGATCCGGACGTCGGCCAAGAAGCTCGGCGCCCTCATGGACGACATGGGTGCCTTCTCCAAGCTGAAGCCGCACTGGCCCAACGCGGGCCAGTTCGAGCTGGCGCAGTGGCTCGAGCGCGTCGTCGACGACCGGCGCAACGGCATCGTCGCCCACGCCGAGCACCTCAAGATCGCGCTCGAGCAGATGGAGACCACCCTCACCCACATCGCCGACGACTTCGAGAACCTCGACGGCGACAACGCCAAGAAGATCAAGGACAGCATCGGCGAGCTGAAGAAGAACATCACCTCCGGCATCACCACGCTGGACCAGAACACCGAGAAGGACCAGGGCAACTTCGGCGGCCGCAAGAACGACGCCGACGGCGACGGCTACAACGACAGCGTCGGCTGAGCCCTCCTCTTCCGCCCTTCCCCACCCACCCGCCCTCCGCCCCGGCCCGGCACCGTCCCGGCAGGACGACGGCGGGTTGGTGCGCGTACCGACCCACCCAAGCCAACCGCTCCCCGGTGAGGAACCGATCCCATGGCCGACTCCAAAAAACCCCAGTTGGTGGGCGTCTACCAGGCGTCCGCCCCAGCGTTCCTCCCCGGGAAGTACACCACGTACAAGGCCCTCAGCGACGCGGTCAAAGACCTGCTCTACACCGCGCACCGGGGCCGCGGCGTCGAGGGCAGCCTCTCCACCAACAACACGGCGGAGGCCTGGTACGACCTCGAGTTCGCCGTCAAGGACGCCACCAAGCGGCTGGGCGAGGTCAACGAGGCGTTCGCCACCGAGATCAAGAACGTGCGCACCGCGCTGGAGGGCGAGGCGGGGGAGGCCTTCGAGAAGTACACGAAGGACCTGCTCAGCGAGAGCGAAGAGCTGTACACCACGCTCAACAGCAAGCAGTACGGCACCACGATCGGCAACGTCGGCCACGCGATCCAGGCCTACGCCAACCGGTGGTGGGAGATCGTCGACGAGGCCGACAAGAACCGCGAGAGCGAAGAGAAGCGCATCCAGAACGCGGGCATCAAGGGCATCAACAACCTGATGGACCTGGCCGACGACACGAACGCCTCCGAGATCCAGCAGTTGATCAACAAGTTGGCGGAGAAGACCAACGAGGCGATCGTCGCCCTCAACGACGAGGCCGAGGCGGCGCTGATCAAGAGCCTGCAGGAGCTGACCTCGGGGCTGGGCACGCAGTACGACTCGCGCGGCCAGGAACTCGCCCCGCTGCGCATCATCAACGGCCTGGCCAAGTCCGAGGACCCCCGCTACGGCGGTTCGACGGGCGGCGGGAACAACAACGGCAACGGCAACGGCAACAACAACGGCAACGGCAACAACAACGACGATGACGACGACACCGACACCGACACCGGGGGCGGTGAAGGGGAGGACGAGGACTACCAGGAGGGCCTCGACGACGCGGAGGCCGCGGCGGTCAAGGCGATCGACGACCTGATCGCCAAGACCGACGACCCCGAGGAGAAGGCCGCCCTCGAGGCGGCCAAGAAGGCCGTGACCGGGGCGATCGACGACCTGGGCGACGACTCCGGCACGGGTGGCAGCGGCGGCTCCTCCGGCGGGTCCGGCTCGAAGTCGGGCGGCTCCGACACCGGCGGGGGCGGCAGCACGGGTGGCGGCGGGAGCGGTTCCGACAAGGAGGCGCTGGACAAGGCCAATGCGGCCGCCTCCGACGCGATCAACGGCCTCAAGGGCGGCGCGGGCGGCGAGACCGGCTCGGGCGCGACAGGCGGCGGCGAGACCGGCTCGGGCGCGGCGGGCGGCGGCGACACCGGCGCGGGCGGCGCGGGCTCGGCGGAGCAGGCCAAGCGCGACCAGGCGCTGGAGCAGGCCAAGGACGCCGCGGGCAAGGCCATCGACGACCTCATGGGCGGCGGGAAGTCCGGCGGCCTCGGCGGCGACACCGGTGCGGGCGGCAGTGGTGACACCGGTGCGGGCGGTGGCGGCGACACCGGTGCGGGCGGCGGCATGACCGGCGGCTCCCCGGGCATGGGCGGCACCCCGGGCGGGTCGGACCCCGCCGAGCAGAAGCGGCAGAAGGCCCTCCAGGACGCCAAGGACGCCGCGAACAAGGCCATCGACGACCTCACCGGCGGCTCCGGCGGGTCCGGCGACAAATCCGGCGGGCTCGGCGGCGGCTCCGGTGTGCCCACCCCCGAGGAGCAGGAAGCGCTCGACGACGCGAAGGACGCCGCGGGCAAGGCCATCGACGACCTCGCCGGCGGGACCGACGACCCCGAGCGCAAGAAGGCGCTGGAGGACGCCAAGGACGCCGCGCAGAAGGCCATCGACGACATCGGCGGCGGCGCGGGCGGGCTGGGCGACAAGCCCTCCACCTCCTCCGACGGCCCCGGCTCCGGCTCCGAACCGCTCGACCCGAAGGCCCGCGAGGCCTTCCAGGACGCCAAGGACGCCACCACCAAGGCCCTCGACGACATGATCGCCAAGACCGACGACCCGGCGCAGAAGGCGGCGCTGGAGGAGGCCAAGCAGGCCGCCCAGGACGCGATCGACAACCTGATCAGCCCCGAGCACCACCGCGCGGTCGAGGACGCCAAGGACGCCGCCGAGGCCGCGATCGACAAGCTCGGCAGGCCGGGGGACACCCCGGAGCAGCAGAAGGCCCTGGACGAGGCGGCCAAGGCGGCGCGGGAGGCGATCGACGGCCTCGACAGCGCGATCGACCCCGACGACCCGGACTACGCCAAGGCCGTCGAGGACGCCAAGGCGGCCTCCGACAAGGCGATCGACGCGCTCGCCCAGGAGGGCGACAGCCCCGAGCGCACCAGGGCGCTGGAGGAGGCCAAGGAGGCCGCCCGCCGGGCCATCGACGGCATCGGCGCCGCCGGGGACACCGCGGGTGGCACCAGCTCGGCGCTGGAGAGCTTCCTCAACCCGCTCGGCGCGCAGAAGCCGGACATCAAGACCTCCTCCGGCGGTCTGGGCGGCGGCGGGGCGGGCGGTGGTGGCGGCGTGCACGTGCCGTCCCTCGGCGGTGGCGGCGGCGCCGGGCACGTCCCGGCCTCCGTCGGCGCGGCGGGGGAGGCCCGGTTCGACACCGACGTCTCCCGCGACCGCGGCCTGACCGTCCCCGGCGGGGTCACCACCGCCGCGGCGAACGCGACCCCCGGCATCCCGGGCGGCCTGTCCCAGGCGGGCCAGATGGGCGGCATGCCCATGGGCGGGATGCCGATGGGCGGCGGCATGGGCGGGATGGGCGGCATGGGCGGCCAGCAGGACAAGGAGCGCGAGCCGCAGATCTGGATTCAGGCCGAGGACGGTGCCTGGGACGAGGACAAGGACGGCCCCCGGCCGCCCGTTCTGGGACGGAGCTGACCCGTGGTACTCGCACCCCTCGACCCGCCGCCCCCGGCGGACGACCCGAACCTGGCCAACCTCACCACCGAGCAGCTCGCCGCGCTCGTCTTCGCGGGAGACCCGGAGGTGTACCACGAGCAGGCCAGGGCGATCGACGCCGCCACCGAACGGCTCCAGCAGGTGCTCGACGGCATCCGGCACGACGCCCGCCTGATCCACGAGGCGCTCGACGGTGAGGTGCTGGTCGCCTTCGACGACGTGTCGCACCGCCTCGGCGCCTCGGTCGACGCGGTGCTGCAGGCCGCGTGGAACCCCGGCTACGCCGCGTCCCTGCGCGCGGCGGGCGACGCCCTCGCCGCGAGCCAGCAGCGCTTCCGGGACCTGCAGGGCAAGCAGGCCGAACAGGCCGCGGCGCCACCGGCCCCGGACGCACCGGCGCCCGAGGTGGTGCAGGCCCAGCACGCCGAGTCGGCGTTGCAGATCGTGCGCGACCTGGGCACCGCCTACCGGGACATCGGCACCAGGATCACCCCGTTGCCGCTGATCAACGGGGCGAAGACCTGGCAGGCCCCCGATCAGACCGCGCCGGGGCCCCAGCCGGTGAACTCGTTCACGCAGACCGGCGTGGACCTGTTCCAGGGCCAGGGCGACCCGGGCACCTACGGTGCGGTGGGCGCCGGGTTCGGCCCCGGCGCCTTCGCCGCGGGCGGCCCCGGGTCGGGCACCTTCGGTGGAGTGGGCGGTGGGGCCTTCGGCAGGCGCGAGACCGTGACCTCCGGTGGGGGTCCCGGCGACACCCAGTGGGGCTTCGCGGGCACCCCGGTGGTCGGCAGAGCACCCGTCGAGACCACCGCGGGGACCACCTGGGCGGTCGCCGGGTCGGGCGACCAGGTCACGGCGGCCGGGGGCGGCCCCTGGGCCGCCGCGATCTCGCCCGCGCAAGGTGTGGTCACCGCCGCCTCCGTCGGGTTGCCGCCCGCGGTGCTCGGCCGCAGCTCCGGTCTCGGGACAGGCGCGCCCCAGCCCACGGGCAAGCGCGAACGCACCGTCATCGCCACCCAGCAGGAGGACGAGTCAACGGAGGAGGAATCCACGCGCAGGCCGCAGGACCAGGGGGAGGCGCTGGACGAGCGGCAGGTCCGGGTCACCTCCGACCCGAGCACCGAGCACGCCGTCCCCGCCGTCGTCCCGGTCCTCCCGGTGACGGTCTCGGCGGCCCCGCCGGTCACCGCCGCCCCACCGGTCACGGCGGCGGCGCCCGCCACCCTCGCCGCGACCTCGGCCCCGGTCGTTCCCGCGCCCCCCGGCCCCGCTGTCCCGGCGGTCGCCGCACCCCCGGCGCACCCGGGGGGCACCCCGACCATCCCCGCCATCGCGACCTCCTCGGGCGGGCACGGGATGCCGGGCGGCACCGTCACCCCGGCGTCCGGGCAGTTCGGGCCACCCCCGGTCCGGCCCCTGGCCACGGACCTGACCGCCGTCCAACCCGGCACCGGGCTCCCCGGCGCACCCGCCGCGCACACGTCCTTCAACGGGCACACGGGCCCGCCCGCGGCACCCGGCTACGGGCCGATGAACCCGATGGGGCTCGGCGGACGTGGTCCTGGTGAGCGCGACAACGAGCGCTTCGCCGAGATCCCGCTGGAGGCCGACGCAGGTGTGTGGCAGAACCCGGTCGGCGCGACCGTGCTCGGCAGGCCCCCGGCCACCGAGCAGAAGTCCCCGTCGCCGATCGGCAGCCCACCCGCCGAGCAGCCGACCGGGGGACCGCAGCGGTCCGAGGAGGACGCGAAGCTGCTGGAACAGGCGCGGGAGCAGGCGTTGCGGATGCTGGGCCGGACGAGCGAACGGGAGAGATGACGTGAACTGGAGTTCGATGTCGGAGGCGGACCTGCGCCGCATGGCCGACGACGCGATGGCCGACCTCGACCGCGAGCGGGCCAAGCTCGGCGAGCTGGGCAGGCTGTGGAACGAGAACACCACCGTCCACGCCAAGGACCGCTCGCTGTCGATGACCGTCGACGGCCGCGGCGAGCTGCTGGAGATGGCCTTCACCGGCGGCAAGTACAAGACGATGCCCCCGGCGCAGCTCGCCCACGTCATCGTCGAGACGCTGGGGCGGGCCAAGGCCGAGAGCATGGCCAAGATCAGCGAGGCGATGGGCGACCCCGCCATCCCCGGCATCGACGTCGCGGGCCTCGCCAGCGGCAAGGTCGACCCGATGGAGATGGTCAACTCCCTGCTCGGCCCGATGCTCGACGGCTTCGGCGGCCTGGAAGCCCTCGGCGGGACCGCGGGCAAGCCCGCCGACAACGGAAGGCGCAAATCCGATGACTGAGCAGTTCCGCCTCGACCCCGACGGCGTCGCCGCGGGCACCAAGAAGCTCAAGGGCGCGGGGGGACGGCTGAACACGGCCGTCACCGCCCTCAACGTCGTCCTCGACGACCACGACGGCTGCTGGGGCACCGACGACATCGGCAAGGCCTTCGAGCAGAAGTACGTCAAGCCCGCCACCGACACCCGCAAGTACGGCGCGGACGCGGGCACGGGGATCGTCAAGACCGGCGAGAACCTGGACAGCGCCTCGACGACGTTCCAGTCCGTCGACCACGAGCACGCGACCAGGATCGACCGGACGCCGCCCGAGTAGTCCGACTTCCCCGCCACCTGCTGGCGGTTCCCATTCGGTTCAGGTCAGGAGGGCGGGCGGATGAGCGGCTCGGACGAGGTCACCCGTCTCCCCGACGGCCTGCAGAAGTTCTTCAAGGTCACCCTGGGCATGGAGTGGCCGGAGGGCAACGAGGGCGGCCTCAAGGCGATGAGCCGCGCCTGGACGGACTTCGCCAAGGAGTTGCGCGCGGTCAGGGACGAGGTGGTCGGGGCCGCCCGCGACGTCGACCGCGCGATGGACGGCGTCACGGCCACCAACGTCGTCGACTACCTGAACCAGGACATGGTCAAGGGCCTGGAGGAGCTGGCCACCCAGGCCGACGACCTGGCCAAGTCGTCCAAGACCGCCGCGGCCGACATCCAGAAGGCCAAGATCATGCTCATCGCCATGGCGGCGCTGGCGCTGGCCACGGTGATCGCGCTGCTCTCCTCGCTGTTCGGGGCCTTCTTCGTCGGCCCGGTGCTCACCACGGCCAGGTTCACGCTCCAGGGCATCCTGCGACTGCTCCTGTCGAAGATCATGCAGTTGAGCATCAAGCAGGTCGCCACGAACGTGCTCGTGAACGCCCTGAAGATGGGCGCGTTCGGCGCGATCTTCATGGGCGCGCTCGACGGCGGCATCCAGCTCGGCCAGATGGCGGCGGGCGGCCGCGACGACTTCGACTGGGACTCCTTCAAGGGCTCGGTCATCGGCGGCGCCATCGGCGGCGCGGCGGCGGGCGTCTTCCACGGCGTGGCCAAGGGCGTCGCCGGGGCGATCAACCCCAGGGTGCGGGCGGGCCTGCCCAAGAAGGTGCAGATCGGCCTCAAGTTGGGCGGCAACGCGGGCTACGCCGTCGGCCAGGTGGCGATGGTCGCCGCCAGCAACCCCGTGGTCAACATCGCCACCGGCGGCCACGGCGACGTGTGGGACGGCCTGCTCGGCGCCATGGGCCCGGCGCAGGGCATGTACAAGAAGGGCGAGTACTCCGGCTACGGCGACAGCCGCGGCACCGGCGCCAAGCTCGCCGCCGTCTTCGACAAGATCCGCAACGGCACGCCGATCAACGTCACCCTGGACGGGGACCCCGGCGGCACCACCTCGTCCGACGGCGGCCCCACCTCGGAGAAGGGCCAGCCGGTCGTCGACGGCTCCGGCAAGTCCCTCGGAACGGTCTTCGACCCCCCCGAGGTGCAGACCGAGAGCAAGGGCGACCCGTCGTCGACCCGGGGCGACACCCCGTCTCGGGGCGACACCTCGACCGGGGGCGACCGGCCCACGACCGTCTCCGACGGCGGCCAGTCACAGGGCGCGGACCGCTCGAACCAGTCGGGCGACAGCCCCCAGTCGTCCACTGCGGGATCGTCCAACGGGAAGCCCGCCGCCGTCACCCTCGGCGAGAACACCCCCCAGACCACGACGAACACCGCGGGCGGTCACAGCGACACCGGCGGCCAGTCGAACGCGGGTGGTCGCGGGAGCACCGGTGAGACCGGCAGCCAGTCGAGCACCGGTGGCCGCAGCGGCTCCGGTGAGACCAGCGGGCAGTCGAGCACCGGTGGCCGCAGCGGCTCCGGTGAGACCAGCGGGCAGTTCGACGGTGGTGGCCGGGGCAGCTCCGGTGAGGGCAACGGGCAGTCGAACGCGGGCGGTCGCGGCGGCTTCGGGGAGAACACCGAGCAGTCGGGTACCGGCGGCCGGGAGGGCTTCGGCGAGAACAGCCGCCAGCCGAACGCCGACGGCCGCGGCGGCTTCGGGGAGAACGGCGGCCAGTCCAACACCGGTGGCCGTGAGGGCTTCGGCGAGAACGGGTCGAACACCGGTGGCCGGGACGGTGCCGGTGCGGACGGCGGGCGGTCCGACGTCGGCGGCCGGGACGGCTTCGGCGACACCAGGCCCGCTGACTCCACCACCGCGGGCGACGGCAACCCGGCCGGTGCGGTCGCCGGTGGCGTGAACCCCGGCGGGAACACCGTGGGTGGCAACAACGCCGCGGGCGGGAACAACGCCGGCCAGGGTGCGGGTCAGGGTGGCAGCCCGAGTGGCAGCCAGGGCCAGAACACGGGCCAGAGCGCGGGTCAAGGCCAAAGCGCGGGTCAAGGCCAGAGCGCGGGGCAGGGCCAGAGCGCGGGTCAAGGCCAGAGCGCGGGCCAGCAGTCCGCGGGCGGCCGCGCGGGTGGGCAGGGGCTGCCCAGCACGACGTCCGGCGGCCCGGGCACCTCGTCCGCCCCGGCGGCCCCCGCACAGGGGAGCCCGGTGGGGGACCGCACGTCCTCGTCCGGCCCGGCCACGGGTCAGCAGTCGGACACCTCCACGAACGCGACGCCCCAGACCACCACCTCGGGCCCGACCCGCACCGACACCGCCCCCACCCAGGACAGCGGCTCCCGCCCCGACACCGGCAAGTCCCAGACGACCACGACGGGCTCGACCCCGACGACCCAGCAGCCCGGCACCATTCCGTCCCAACCGGACGGACGCCCCCAGTCGACGAACCCCACCGACCCGGCACAAACCCCCGCCCGAGGCGGGAACACCACCCCGTCCACACCTCCCACCCCGCCCACCGACCGCCCCGCGGCGGGCCCCCTCGCTCCTGCTGCCCCCACCCAGTCCGGCCCCACTCAGCCCGGCCCTGCTCAGTCCGGCCCCACCCAGCCTGGTTCCACCCAGCCCGGTTCTGCGCAGTCCGGCTCCACTCCGTCCGGCCCATCGCAGTCCGGTTCCACCCAGTCCGGTTCCACCCAGTCCGGTTCCACCCAGTCCGGTCCCACTCAGGCTGGCCCTGCTCAGTCCGGCCCTTCGCAGTCCCGCTCCACCCAGTCCGATCCTGCTCAGTCCGATCCTGCTCAGTCCGGTCCTGCTCAGTCCGGTTCCGGGCAGCCGGGTCCGATCCCCGCCGCAGCCCACTCCGGTTCGACCCAGTCCGGCTCGGGCCAACCTGGCTCGAACCAGCCCGGTCCGGTGCAGACCGGACCCGCGCACTCCGGTGCGGGGCAGTCCGGCCCGGTCCCCACCCCGACCCAGTCCGGTCCGGTGCAGTCCGGTGCCGCGCAGCCGGGTCCGGTGCCCGGCCCGGTCCAGTCCGGTCCGGTGTCCACGCCTGCCCAGTCCGGCCCCGTCCCCACCCAGTCCCAGCCCACCCGCTCGGACGCGACCACCCCCGACCAGCAGGCGAAGCCCGCCTCGCCTACCCAGTCCTCCACCTCACGCCCGGTGATGCCGGAAATCCCCACCACCCAATCCCCGAACCGCACCCCCGGCGGCGCCGAGCCCACCTCCCCCCAGCAGCAGGCACCCCGCCCGGACGCCACCCCCAGCCGGGCCGACACCCCCGCCCGCTCGGAGAGCCCGACGCGCTCGGAGACACCAGCGCGCTCGGACGCCCCCACCCGTTCCGAGGCCACGGCTCGGTCGGAGGCCCCAGTCCGGGCGGAGGCGCCAGTCCGCTCGGAGTCCTCGGCTCGCCCGGAGGCTCCGGCGCGTCCGGATTCTTCGGCCCGCCCGGAGTCCTCGGCCCGCCCGGAGTCCTCAGCGCGGCCGGAGGGCTCTGCCCGCACGGAGGCCCAGCCCCGTTCCGAGGGACAGTCGCGCCCCGAGACGTCCTCCCGCACCGACGCCCCGGCACGCCCCGCCCCGGGTGCCGGTCAGTCCACCGCCACCTCCTCCACGGGCCCCGCCCCCAAGGCCGAGTCCACGCTCCGCCCGGAGACCCCCGCCGCCGAGCAGCGGTCCCAGCAGGCCACGGCCAAGGCGGGTGAGCAGGCGACCCAGCCGCAGAACCGGCCCGGTGCGCAGCGGTCGAGCACCGACCCCGACGCGCCGACCCCGGCGCAGGACGCGCTGGCGGCCGCGGCGGCGGCGAGCCTCGCCCTCGACGGGACCCCGCACGCCCCCGGTGGGCGGTCCGCAGGTGGACCGGGACCGGACTTCGTCGCCCCGAAGGACTGGAACGGGCGGCGCGACTCGGCGCAGCCCACGCGGTTCAGCGCCGAGCGGTTCGACCCGTTCGCGAGCGGGCGCACCAAGGACGGGCAGCGGGCGGGGACCATCACGCAGATCCGCTTCGACCTGCGCCGCTTCGAGGTGGCGCCCGGCAAGTGGGTGCGGGAGTTCACCATCCCGGTCGAGGTGCACGCCAAGGCCGGGGCGGTCGACCCCGCGGGCAGCCGCGCGCTGGTCGAGCAGATGCAACAGGTGCTCGACGAGAGGTTCAACCAGCGCTCGCACTTCGCCAACGGCGACCAGGCGCACTTCACCATCGAGGCGAAGTTCTCCAACGGCCCGGAGTCGGGTTGGGACACCGACTCCCACCGCTCGGTGCCGGTGGAGGTGTTCGACTCGGCGAAGGGTGACACGCGCGAGACCAACCAGGTGCAGTGGGACCTGCGCGAGGGCCCGGCGAGCCTGCTGCACGAGCTGTTCCACTTCGCGGGCCTCGGCGAGGGCTACGCCGACCCCAAGATGCTGTTCAGCCGGGCCGACCGCGAGGGCATCATGGGTCCCCGGGCCAGCCGCGGCCTGTTCCTGCCCCCGGAGGACATCAGGAAGATCGACGAGGTGTCCCGCGGCGCGGGCCAGGTGGTGGACCACTCCCTCGGCGCCCCGGCCAACCCGCGCCCCGTCCCGGCGCGTCCGTGGACCGCGCGGCCGGGCGTGGTCAGCCAGGGCCCGTACTCGGAGATGCACGTCCCGGCCGAGATGCCGCCCAAGCCGCCCACCCCGCCGACGCCCACGCCCCCGACGCCCACCCCGGTGAGCGACGCGAACCCGTCGTCGCGCGGCGGGCGGCGCCCGGCCGCGCTCCTGCCGGACATCATCGAGACCATCGAACTCGACAACCTCACCAGGCCCGGGGGCGACACCACCAACAACGGCACCACGACCAACAACGGCACCGGCTCCGGCACCACGAACACCGGTACTGACAACGGCGCCACCACACCCAACAACGGCGCCACCACGACCAACGGCGGCACCACCACCGACCCGGCCGCACAAGAGGTCAAGCGCAAGATCCCCGCCTACTCCAGGGACAACCGCTCGCCCGGGAAGGCGAAGCAGATCGACAAGGTCGTGGGTGCCGACATCCGCTCCGGCCTCGACGCCCTGATCAAGGGCCTGGCCGACAACGCCGACGTCAAGCAGATCCAGGAGGAGCAGGTCGAGGGTGCCGCGCTGACCCTGATGGGAGCCGGGAAGACGACCCCCATCAGGGTCAACGGCAAGCACATGGAGCTGCACATCCTCTCGGAGCCCCTCTGGGACGGCCTCACGCTCAAGGAGAAGAAGGCGGACGCGGCCAAGACCGACGGCACCGACGCCGCCACGACCAAGACCGACGACAGCGCGGACGCCACCACGACCAAGGCCGAGGACGCCAAGGAGTACGGCAAGGCCAAGCCGACCGCCAAGGTCGAGTCCACCAACGAGCAGAAGGTCGACAACTCCCGGGACGGCGTCGCGCGGGTCCAGGTGGGCTTCACCGCCATCCCGCCGATGTTCGTCGGGGCGGGCCTCGACGTGCCCGCCGCGCCCAGCGGGGCGCACGAGCACAAGTCCACCTACAAGGCCACCCAGAGCTCCACCGTCGAGCTGAAGGCCCTCGAGGACGTCGAGGTCCCGATCAAGTTCACCTACACGCTCTTCGACGCCTCCGGGGCGAGGGTGGGCGACGCCCAGACGACCACCGGCAAGGTCGGGCTCAGCGTGCCCACCACCCTCCAGCAGGAGAGCACCGCGGGCCCCTTCGTCGCGCCCACCAGCACCATGCCCAGGCGGTTCGCGGTCGAGACCGCGCACGCCAAGACCGAGGGCG
Organism: Actinokineospora spheciospongiae; assembly: GCF_000564855.1. Lineage (GTDB taxonomy): Bacteria > Actinomycetota > Actinomycetes > Mycobacteriales > Pseudonocardiaceae > Actinokineospora > Actinokineospora spheciospongiae. The sequence continues at coordinate 92,475 of NZ_AYXG01000101.1, read as the reverse complement.
GCAAGAGCTTCTTCGACCAGGCCAAGGGACTGTTCGCCAAGCAGCTCGTGGCGGTGGGCGCCGACGGGCGCACGGCCCTGCGGGAGCTGTTCTCCGAGTCCACCCTCACGGACAAGGTCGTCCCCAACGCGGTGTCCGACCCGACGGCGGTCGGCAAGGACGAGGGCTGGGTGCGGGCCGACCAGGTCCTGCACAAGGGCAAGCACAGCAAGAGCTGGTCGCAGGCCGTCGACCAGGTCGAGGTCCGCGCGGTGACCCGGTACGTGCAGGTCATCGAGCAGCCCAAGGACGTCAAGCACACCGACACCGGTGCCCTGGACCTCGGTTCCGGCGACAAGCACACCACCTCCCGCACCACCGGGGGCATCGCCTTCTTCGGCTGGGGCGTCGACACCCCGGCGTTCTTCGTCGGCGGTGGGCCGACGGGCGGGATCAGCGTGTCGAAGGAGAACTCCCAGAACATCACCCGCAACGACGTCGCCAAGGACACCCTGTCCACGACCGGCGACGCCGTGCGCTACCGGGCGGTCTACGACCTCCAGGTCCGCCGGGTGGGCCACGACCCCGTGCCGCTGGTGGGCCACGTCGAGGCCATCCAGTGGACCCGGCGCGACCGCGCCGAGCGGGCCGGGATGCTCCCGGACGACACGGCACCCGGCACGACGCCCAACCCGCCGAACACCGCGACCCCGAGCACCGCGACTCCGAACACCGCGACCGACTCGACCCCCGCTCCTCCCGCGGCCACCCCGCCGCGGGTGCACTACGGGCCTCCCCACATGGAGTCCAAGCTGTCCCTGAGCGGCGGCAAGATCAACGAGCTCTACGACAACGGCCACATCCGGGAGAAGGTGGCCGAACTGCTGCAGAAGACCCCCGGCCACCGCTGGTACCACCTGAGCTCGAGCAAGTTCCTGCGGACGTTCGACTCGCCGGACCTGGCCAAGTGGCACACCACCCAGAACCGGGTCAACGAGCTGCTGTCCCGGGGCGACGACCTGGCCGCCAAGCTGACCTCGGCCCAGCTCTCCGAACTGGTCGACACCATGCTGTCGCCGAACGGCCTGACCATGGAGGTCGTCAAGAAGGGCGTCTTCCGCGAGTACCACGCGCTGGTCACGCTCAGGGCCAAGCTGACCGACTTCACCGACGTGCCCGGCAAGACGCTCACCGAGGCCGAGAGCGGCAGCACCGCCAAGTCCAAGTCCGAGGTGGAGTTCGGCAAGGGCAGCAAGAAGTCCTTCGCCTTCGGCGGCCAGGCCCGGGTGCAGGGCCCGATCGGCAGCGCCTTCGGCGTCTACATCGGCGAGGTGAAGGGCACCCACAGCAGGTCCAGGACGGACAAGCTGAGCGTCGGGGACAAGGGCTCGGTCGTGCGCACCGACGGCGACGGCCTCAAGGCGGACGGCACCGTCGACAAGCGCAAGCTCCACAAGTTCCGCGGCACCCTCGAGATCACCGAGGAGGTCCGCACCTACAACCGGCTCAACGAGCGCACCCGCGCCATCACCTTCGGCAAGCCCGGGCGCACCGTGCCCGAGGTCGAGACGCTGAGCCTGTCCACCGACTCGACCCCGGTGGCGCCGCACGTCGTGCCGATCGAGGTCCACGTCCCGGACAAGCTGGTCAGCACGACCCCGCCCGACCCCCTGACGATCACCTCGAACAACCACCGGGTCACCAGCAGGCCGCCCGCCATCGACAACCTCTTCGCGCCCGACACGAAGGTCTTCGACAACGCCGAGGTCGTCGCCGTGTTCGGCACCGAGCACATCAACCAGTCCATGGAGGACTCGCTGCTGCGCGCCTCGGGCAACGACCAGGCCTTCAGCTTCCCCGACGGGGGCAGGACCAGGCTGATCCAGGCGAAGGTGAGCCCGGACGCGATGAAGCGCAACCCCACCCTGTTCAGCGAGGTCACCAAGGTCGACGGCATCCACCACGGCCGCAGGCTCGCCGACGCCCGCGGCCGGGCGGCCGCGGTGTTCACCCCCACCGGGGCCCGCAAGCTCGGGCCCGTGGAGTTCCAGAAGATCCAGGAGCGAACGGGCAGCCGCACCACCGCGGGCTCGGGCCGGGGCGTCGACAACGGCCTCGGGGCGACCAGCACGGGCGTGGCGGTCGTGTCGGGCACGGGTTCGACCGCCAAGCCCGGCAACATCGTCAGCCCGCGCGGGATCTTCATCGCCGACTTCACCCCCCTGTCGGTGCGGTGGGGCAGCAAGGAGGGCGGTGAGACCACCAACGTCGAGCGCACCGTCATGGAGAACGGCGTGCCGGTGAAGAAGTCGCTCGTCGCCGTTGACCTCGACGTCGCGGTGGTGGCCGAGGTCCACCACCACGGCAACCTCCTGGGCCGGTTCTCCAAGCCCGACCCGGCTGACATCGGCAGGTCCGGCGAGACCTTCCACATGGACAACGCGGTGCTGATGTGGGCCACCGACGAGCAGATCGCCAAGATGAACAACGAGCCGGCCCCGGCTCCCGCCGCACCCTCCCAGCACGGTGACCGGACCCTGCCCGCACCCGCGGGCCTGGCGGGCTCGGCCAAGCCGTCGATCGGCATCGGCCGGGTCACCACGCCGATCGATCTGAGCCGCTCCGTCCTGCCGCAGTTGCGCGGCAAGCTGGGCGCCGACCTCGCCGCCCGGCTGCTGCCCGACTCGGCGCTGGCGGAGAACCACGACAACGTCCGCGCGCTCAACGAGTTCCTCGCCCACGCCGAACGATCGGTGAACTCCTCCCTCAACGGCGGCCGCTCCCTCCCGCTGCGCCTGGAGGACCGCATCTCCGGGAAGACCTACTACGCCACGCTCGAGGCGAGCTTCCAGGGCACCCCGACGTTCGCCGGGATCGACCACGTCTCCGAGGCGACCTCGGCGAACAAGACCACCACCAAGAGCACCTCGGACCGCTCCAAGGGCGTCACCATCGCGTCGGTCAACGGTTCCGTGCGCCCCGCCATGGCCATCACCAAGCAGGGCGACCCGGCGAACGCCGGGAAGAAGACCGGCTTCGGCGAGCCGGGCAGCACGCTCAGCACGGGCCCCGACGCCGGGGCCGAACTGGGCAAGTTCGACCGCAAGACCTCCGTGGAGCAGCAGACCGACCGCAAGCAGTCGGCCACCGCGGCGGGCCCGATGGCCGCCTACCGGGGCACGCTGTCGTTCGACCTGACGATCGAGCGCAAGGTCGAGGTCGACGCCACCGGCCAGGAGCGGGCCAACGAGACCCTGGCCACCGTCAAGGGCACCACGGAGGACGTGACCGTGGTCCAGCTCGCCGAGGACTCCCTGCCCGCCCGCACCGCGGGCAAGTCGACCTACGGCGAGGCGGACCCGGCGGTCACGGTCACCGACCGGTCGCAGCACAGCAAGGACGGGCTGGCAGCCTGGCACAAGGGGGAGGACGCGACGGGCCTGCCCTCCGACGGCACCTTCTTCGTCGACCACTTCCTCGGCGACGTGGGCGACCTGCGCCGGGGCGCGGAGAAGGCCATCGAGAACGGCGGGGCCAAGGTCGACGCCGCCACGGTCGCCGCCCTCCGGTCGGGCCTCAACGTCGTCGCGGCCAAGGCGGGCCTCGGCGCCATGAACAAGGGCAAGTTCTCGCTCCCGCTGCCCTCGCACGTCAAGGGCGAACTCGAGGTGCACGTGCGCTTCCCCGACCCGCCCCGGTTGGCCTCGGCCAGCGCGGGCGTGCAGGTCAAGGGTTCGGAGAAGGCGGGCCGGAAGGTGAAGGTCGAGTTCAAGTCCGGCAACGAGTACAGGACCGGGGCGACGGCACTCGCGATGAGCGTGGGCGCGGGCCACCCGGCGGGCGCGAACTCGTTGAGCGAGGGGCGGCGGAACTTCCAGTCGCTGTTCGGCAACACCCGCAAGCGGCTGCCGATCTCGGCCAAGGACCTCGTCGGCACGACCGAGGTCACCAAGCCCGCGGGCAGCGTCACCACCCCCCAGTCCCCCGAGGCGGTCAAGCCCGAGGACAAGGTCACCCGCGCCGACCTGCGCACCGCCGAGTTCCGCTTCGTCTTCCGCCCCACGGGCGGCCTGTTCAGCACGCTCAAGACCGGCGCCGCCGACCTCAAGGTGCACGACGCCTACGTCATCCGCAGCACCCCGGACGCGGCCACCGCACTGCCCAAGGAACTGGTCGACGCGGTCAACAAGCTCAAGGAGACCGGCGAAGCCTGGAACAAGGCCGTGGTGCAGTTGGAGGGAATGCGCAACGCCCTCGACGACGTGCTGACGCCGGAGGCCCTGGAGGACGGCCTCGCGGAGGTCGAGAAGGGCAAGGCCGAAGCCGACAAGGCCGCGGGCAAGTGGTGGTCGGCCTACGACACCTACCAGAGCGCCCTCGCCACGGCCCGCGGCGAAACCCCCACCAACACCACCCCCGACGACGGCAGCTCCCAATCGGACACCAGCTCCGACAACAGCACCGACTCCGACGACGGCGGCGCCCAGCGCACCGCAGATGAGGAGCGGCAGCGCCAGACGGCAGAGGCCGACCGCCGGCGTGTTGAGGCGGAGCGGCAACGCCAAGCCGACCAGACCGAAGCCGACCGCAAGCGGGCTGAGGAGGCTGCGGCGAAGCAGGCTGAGAGGGAGGCTGCGGCGAAGCGGGCTGAGAGGGAGGCTGCGGCGAAGCGGGCTGAGGAGGCTGCGGCGAAGCAGGCTGAGAGGGAGGCTGCGGCGAAGCAGGCTGAGAGGGAGGCCGCGGCCAAGCGGGTTGAAGAGGCTGCGGCGAAGCAGGCTGAGGAAGCTGCTGCGAAGCGGGCTGAGGAAGAGGCTGCGGCGAGGCGGGCTGAGGAAGCTGCGGCGAGGCAGGTCGAGGAGGAGGCTGCGGCCAAGCGGGCCGAGGAGTTGGCTGCCGGGCAGCGCGTGGGTGATGAGGTTGCCGAGGGTGAGGTTCCCGCCGGGGAGCGTCCCGTGGTGGAGGCGACTGCTGAGCGGGCTTCGGAGGAGGGCTCCGGGGAGACGCCTGTCGGACCCTCGCGGGAGGATGGTGCCGCGGCTCGGGAGTTGGCGGAAGAGCGGGCCTGGTTCGAGGCCGAGCAGGAGCGCGTCCAGCAGCAGATCGAGAGCGAGTCGCCCGGGCGCAGGCGTGAGGTGCAGGAGCAGTTGGAGCGTGCGGCCGACCGCGCCCAGCAGCGGCGGGGCGGTGCCGAAGGCCCCACCTCTCCCGGCGATCGACCGCGGACCGCGGGGCAATCGTCCGACAGCACCCCCACCACGCCGACCCGCACCCGCTCGGTCCCGGACCCGCGGACGCCCACCGACCACGGCGACTCGTCGCCCCGGCGCGGAACCCCCCAGGGCGCCGCCACCCCCGAAACCCCGACCCGCCTGCCGGTGCGCACCTCCTCGAACGCCGAAGGAGCCGCCCGCGACCTGAACGGTGCCCTCGCCGAGGAGAACTCGACCCCCACCACCGGCCACCTGCCGAACACCACCCCGGAGTCGGCGCTCACCGACCCCGCGAACGAGTCGGCCCAGGTCGCCCGGCAGGAGGAGAACCCCAGCACGACCCGCGCCCCGGAAGCGCCCACCCCCGACCCCGCGAGCACCACTCCCGAAGCGAGCGCGGCACGCGAGCCCGCGCAGGTCGACCCCGAGGCCGCCCCCACCCCGACCGAACCCACCCACCGCCCCGGCAACCAGCCCACCCCCGAGCAGTCCCACACCTCGAACGGCCAGGAGTCCACCCCGGCCACCCCCGAACCCATCACCCCCGACTCGGCCACCCTCACCCGGAGCACTCCCGAGCAGGTCAACCCCGCCTCGGCCATCACCAACCCGGTCACCCCGCAGTCGGTCAACCCGAACCGGGCCACGCCCGAGCCCGCTGTCTCGAACTCGGTCACCCCGGAGTCGGTCACCCGCGATTCGGCGCCTTCCAACCCGGCCGATGTGGAGCCGGTTGACCTCAGCCGGGCCACGCCCGAGCCTGCTGTCTCGAACTCGGTCAGCCCGGGGTCGGTCGACTCCGGCGTGGTCAGCCCGGAGTCGGTCAGCCGCGATTCGGCCCCTTCCAACCCGGCCGATGTGGAGCCGATTGACCTCAGCCGGGCCACGCCCGAGCCCGCCGCCTTGAACTCGGTCACCCCGGAGTCGGTCAACTCCGATCTGGCCACCCCCGAGCCGGTCAACACCGACTCGGCCATCCCCAGCCCGGCCACCCCCGAACCGGCCAACTCCACCTCGACCGCTCCCAAGCAGGCCACTTCCACGCCCACCAACAACCCCAGGCCCCCCGCCCTCAACCTGGCCACCCCCGGGCCGGTCACCACCAGCACGGCGAGGACGACCCCCACCGACTCGTCCGCCACCCCCACCCACGCGGTCGAGCAGTCGACGACGAACGGCACCCGCACCCCCGCCGACACCCCGCCTCGCCGCCGCAACAGCGCGCCGGTCGCGGTGGCGAACCCCGCCACGGGGTCGGCTGTCCGCAGCAGCAGCGTGCCCGCGCCCGGCGCGGACGCGGCGGGTGGTCCGGCTGCCCGCTCGGTGACCCTGGGCGACGACGACGGCGGGTCCGCCGGTCGGCCGCAGCGGTTGTCCGACCTGGGGGAGTTCTCGCGCAGTTGGTTCGACGCGCGGCTGGAGTTCCAGCGGCGGGCCGAGGAGTACGAGCGCCGGTTGGCCGACTACCTGATGCGGCGCGAGGACGTCCAGGCCGAGTTCGGGCGGTTCGCCCAGGCGGTCTGGGGTGTGGTGCCGCAGCGGCGCAAGCGCTGGGCCGGGGAGAACGAGCCGTCCCTGATCGGGGCGGTCGGGGTCGGCACCCAGAACCAGCAGGTGGTGCAGTCCGGCAACCTGCGTGAGCGGATCACGCTCATCTGGTCCCTCGCCCGGGGGGAGGACCTGCTCGGCGCGCTGCCCGACCTGCACACCCGCCACCCGCAGATCGAGGCGGAGCGGTCGCAGCGGCGCCCCACCGACGCCGTTCAGGAAATCACCCGGCTCACCCAGGACACGTCCCTGTCCCGGGCGGAGCGGCAGCGGCAGATCGACGAGATCACCCGGAGCATCCGCACCCGGACCCGGCCGGAAGATGTCCACCCGCCGCTGAGCCAGCGCGAGCTGGCCACCGGCGTGCGCGACGGGGAACTCCAGTGGGTTCCCGCTGAGAACCGCATGGAGATGGCCCTGCACGTCGACCCCGGGCCGTCCACCGAGCCGGGGCAGCCCGGACCCTCGGGCGGGTCGCGGGAGGGTGGGCTGCACCAGCGGGCCGAGAACACCGGTGGGTTGGTCAGCACCGGTTCCTCCGGGTCGACGCACCTGGTGCTCACCTTGGCGTCGATGCTCAACCAGCACCGCAACGCCGGTCTGAACCTCGACGTGCTGCGGATGGGCCTGGTCGGCTTCCTGGGCAGCACCAACCACTACCAGCACACCTACCACGAGGTGATGCGCGCGGCGGAGCTGGTCGACCCGGCGCTGCTCTACGACGACAACTTCGGCCGCTACCACCGCTTCGGCCCGCTCAGCGAGCAGGAGCTGCGCGCCAACGTCGCCGTCGACGGGCTGTTCCCCGACGAGCACGCGCTCGCCCTGGTGAACTGGGACGCCGCCCGCGCCGTGCTGCCGGACCTGCCCGAGCAGTCGCGGCACTCCGACCCCTTCGACCTCGACGACCTGGCCCGCGACTTCGACGCGGCCTCGACCGGTTCGCGGCCCTCGTCCTCGGGTTCCTCGCACGGCGACCCGTTCCACCTCGACCCGAGGCCGCAGCCGCGGGTCCGCATCGCCGAGGAGAACAACCAGGTCTTCGAGGTCCCCGCCCGCGAGCCGCGCCCGCGCGCCGAGGCCCAGCGCAACGCTCCCGCCCCGGCGCAGGCGCCCCCGCAGGCCCCGGCACGGCACCGGGCAGCCCCGCAGGCGCAGCCCACCCAGCCCACCCAGGCCCAGCCGACCCGGACGCAGCCCGGCCGGCCTTCCGCGGGCCCCCAGCCCGCCGACCCCGGTCCCGCCGTCCCGCCGCGCGGGATGGACCCGGCGGCCTACGACGTGCTCTACGAGGAGGCCATGGGGGTGCGCCCCACGGCCGTCTCCCCGGCCGAGCAGACCACCGTGCTGTTCCAGACCGAGCAGACCCGGCTCGACGACCAGGCCCGGTGGCAGGTCCAGGAGCTGGCCTACGGCCTGTTCGAGGACATGCGCCGCCGCGGGCCGGACGAGTTCCCGCCGCGGATCTCCATCGTCGGCTACGGCAACTCCCGCACCCACGCGGTGCGCACCGGTGAGGCCCGCGCCCGCGCCGTCCGGGACCTGCTGATGGACACCCTGGCCGCGGAGCACGAGCGGTACACCCGGCACGGCCACGACCGCGCCACGCTGCCGAACCCGGCGTCCTTCGAGCCGACCGTCCACTCCGGTGGCCGCAGCCGGAACCCGCGCCCGGACGGGCCGGACCTGGCCACCCGCAGGCGCACCGTCATCATCGACGTGGTCGCGCTGTCGGACGTCCTGCTGCTCGGCGGTGGCCGCCCCGGCGTCGAGATGGCCACCCCGGACGCCGCGCCCACCCAGGACGCGACAACCCAGGACTCGACCACCCGCGCGCCGGGAACCCTGGACAACCCCGTCCCGCTGACCGAGCTGCTCGCCCCCGAGCACGTCGACGCCGACGACGTGGTGTTCACCCCGTTGACCGACGCCTCGGGCGAGGTGGTCGGCGTCGCGTTCCCCCGGGCGGGCGAGGCGGAGATCTTGTCGGAGGCCTTCGCGCACGGCGTCGGTGACGCGGGCGCCTACTCGGTGGCCATGCACCACTCCGCCGACGGGTTCGCCGTCCGGCGCAGGTCCGACGGCAAGGAGGTCCGGATCGACGAGGCCGGGGTGCTCCGGCTGCTCGCGAGTTCCGCGCTGCCCGGCGGGCAGGCGTGGCGCAGGCACTCGGAGCTGGTGTTCCTGAGCTGCCGCGTGGCCGACCCGGCCCTGGGCAACCGGCTCGGCGGGTTGGCGGACCTGCTGCGCGAGGACGGCTACCGCGGTGACGTGCGCGGCCCGGACTCCCCGGTGACGCTGTTCGCCAGCGGTACCCGGTCCTTCCCCGACGGCGGCGGGCTCCGGACGGCGGGGGAGCGGCCCGACGTGCCCGGCCCGCTCACCGACAGCCCCACCCCCACCCCCGGGCATCCCGGTGTCGTGATGGAGGTCCGGTCCGATGACGGCGCCGCGCCATCCCGGTCCACCGACGGTGACGAGCTGTCCCGGTCCACCGACGACGACGCCGACTCGGTGCCCTCGACGGTGATCGACCTGCACGTGGCCACCGACGAGGCGCGCGGCGAGGGCGTGTTCGCCCCGCCCGCCCCGCGCGCGGCCCAGTCGCACCTGGCCGGGCAGGACCACGCCGACCTCTCCGCGGCCGAGCGGACCGAGTTGGTCAAGCGGCTCGACCTCACCAAGTCCACCCCCTCCCACGCCGACCTGACCCCGGTCGCCCTGGCGGCGGCCCCGGACAACGCGGTCACCCGGTCCGCCGCGGGCGAGCGCCGCTACACCTGGGCGGGTGACCGCGGGCTGCCGCCGCTGCCGGAGCTGCTGGAGCTGCCGCGCCTGGTGCACTCGGTGGTGCTGGGCGGCGCGCTGCGCACCGCCGGGGCGGTGGCCCACTTCCGCGACAACCTCCTGCACACCGCGCGCACCGCGGGGGAGCGGTGGAAGGCGGTGCTGTGGACCGACGTGTCGCGCGCCGACATCGCCCGCGCCGCGGCGCGGTGGCAGGTGCTCACCCAGGCCCGCCACGGTGTCAGCGGCGAGGACGACGAGTTGGACCTGGACTACCTGACCAACGTCGCCGACCTGTACGACCTCGCGGCGGGCGCGGGCATCGCCCTGCTCGACGTGAACGAGGTCTTCCACGAGGAGGCGCCCATGGACCAGTACGACCGGTTCGCCTCCGAGTTGGAGCGCGGCACCCGCGAGAGCCGGGACGCGGCGGCGGCCATCGCCGCCAACGAGATCCTGTCCCGCTTCGGCGGTGTCCACGCCGACCCCCGGCTGCGGGCGGACGACCTGGGCCCGGCCGAGGCCGTGGTGGACAGCCCTTCCGGCTGGGCGGGTGGCAGCGGTCTGCTCGCCGTGCCGAAGGGCCACCCGATCGCCGACCTGCACCGCGACGCCCTCGCGGGAGTTCCCCCGGTGTCCGCGGGGGTTCCCGCCGCACCCGGGGCGGTTCCGGGCGCGGCACCGTTCGCGGGCGGCCTCCCGGGTGACGGCGTGCTGCCCGACCTGGCCCGCCTGGCGGGTCTGGCCGACGCCGCCGAGCTGCCCGGCCTGGCCGGGTTCAGCCCCGGCGACCCCGGCCCGGTGGACGAGCCCACGGCGGGGTCGCTCGCCGGGCTCCCGGTGGACGAGGCGGCCAAGCGGGTCATCGAGGAGCTGGTGCGGGACCTGCGCGAGCGCGACGGGGACCTGAACCTGCTCGCCGTGGCCGACGCCATCGCGGGCCACCCGCGCGCGGGTGAGCTGTGGACGGTCGTCCTGGCCTTCCTGGCGACCCGCCCCGAACTGGCCGAACTGGTGCGCTCGGTGACCCTGGAGGGCGTGGACGAGACCGGTGCCCCCCGACGGGTGGTCCTGCCGCCCCGCGCCGCCGAGCTGGTCGAGTTCGCGGGCGACCCGGTCGTGTCCCGCCCCGGTGAGCACTCCGTGGCGGCGTCCCTGCAGTGGCCCGAGTGGCTGTGACCCCGGTGGACCGCGCCCAGGAGGAGGGACCACGATGGACACCATGACCGACGACCCGGAGCGGGGCGAGGACTCGCTGGAGAACTGGTTCCTGCTGATGGACCCCACCTGGCGGCCCGCCGAGGGCGCGGCGCCACCGGCGGAGGCGGTGGTCGGTCTGTGGCCGGTGGACGAGGGCGGTGGGCTCGGCCGCTTCCGGCCCAACCGGGACTACCGCCCCACCGGTGCGGATTCCCCGACGGACCCCTTGGACGCCGTCCTGCGGCTGGTGCTCCAGGCCCGCGCCGAGACCTCCCACCTGCAACTGGTCCTGCGCGACGCCGCGCTCGAACTCGCGGTGAACGCCGACGGCCGCCCCCTGATCACCAAGTCCCCGGACGACGTCCCCTGCGTCGTGGTGGTCACCGGTGAACCGCACCGCGACCGCGTCACCCCGCCCGGCTGGCACCGGGTCGACCTGGACGAACTGGTCGTCCACCTCGCCGACGGCGTTGACGTCCTGATCAACCCCGGCGGTCCGGCCTCGACCCGCCTCACCGGCGACTTCATCCGCGAGACGCTCCTGGTGGACGACGAGCGGATCACCGACCCGCGCGCGCGGGAGCAGGCCGCCCAGACCCTCCGCGTCATCCCGTGGAACGGTGTCGACCCCGTGCGGACCGACCCGCCCGCCCCCGCGTAGTCCGCCCCGTTCTGGATTAATCCGCGCATTGTGACGACAAGATGTCCGGCTCTTGAAATGTCGTTCATGACGCGGAAATCAGCCGTACCCCATTCCCAGAGAAATGGGAACCGCCTTTCCTGAGCGGGCCTCAGCCGGGGCTGTGGCGTCGATCGCACCGCTTCCTCCTTGTGGCGCAGCGGGTGCGGGACCACTCCGCCCGTCGTGGCGCTGTGTGATCATCGGCTGTCCCCGCCCGCGGCGGCCTGCTCCGGCGGTGTCCGGAACCGCGAAACCGCACGCGTGTTGTCCGGAAGCTGCGAGCCGGGACTGCCACCAGCCCAGTTCCGGGGTCCGGGCGCGCGGGGGCCGTCGGGCGGGGCTGTACCCGGGGTACTCCGAGTGGATCACCGCATGGGCCAGGAGGCGCAGAACAACCGTTGCCCGGACGTGCTTGTACCCGGAAAATCTCCGTCAACCGAACGGTGCATTGCCCGGTGTTCGAAATAATCGGTAACGTTTGCCGCGACCTGATCTTCGGGTGGCGCTCGGACGGGTGCACGCCACCGCGCGGAAGTTCTCGCGGTGGTCGGAACGGTCCGGCTCCGCGTTCCACTCCCGACGGCCGATGTGGACCGTCCCGCTCATTCCCCTGCCTGCCACGACTTTCCCGTGGCAGGCGCACGTCCGCGTGCCCGGACGGTGATCGTGAGGAGCGCTCAGTGGTCGACTCGTTGTCCCGGCGGGGGACCTCGCCGCACCCCGTGCTGCGCCGGATCGCCTACCCCGCGCTGCTCCTGGCCACCCTCACCACCGCCGTGGTCGCCATAGCCGAGGACTGGGACCCCGGTGTGGTCAGCCCGCTGGCCGCGTTCACCATCATCGCGGTGTTCGCCCTGCTCGAACACCTGATCCCGTTCGAGCCGCGGTGGCGGCCGAGGCCGCGTGAGTGGGGCGTGTACGCCCTGTACTTCCTGTTCACCGCCCTCGGCACCGCACTCGCCCAGACCCTGGTGGCCGCTGTGGTCGAGGCCATCGCGCCGCTGGAACCGGGTTGGCCGTTGGCACTGGAGCTGCCCACGGCGTTGCTGCTCGGCTCGCTCGGCGGGTACGCCTTCCACCGGTTCAGCCACCGCAACCCGTTCCTGTGGCGGTTCCACGGCGTGCACCACGTCCCGGACAAGGTGAACGTGGGCAACAACGGCGTCAACCACGTCCTCGACATCACCATGACCCAGGTCGTCGTGCAGCTTTCCCTGGCACTGGTGGGCTTCTCCGCCCAGTCGGTGTTCGCCGTCGGCCTGTTCGTGGTCCTCCAGGGCTACTTCACCCACGCCAACATCGATGTCGGCATCGGCTGGCTCAACCACGTGCTGGCCAGCCCGGAGCAGCACCGCCTGCACCACAGCACCGACCTGGCCGAGGCGGGCCACTACGGCTCGGACCTGTCCGTGTGGGACCACCTGTTCGGCAGCTACACCTGGCGGCCCGGGCGCACCCCGGCCGCCATCGGCCTGTCCGACCCGACCTCGTTCCCGCGCACGGGGGAGGTCGTCGCCTCGTTCCTGCACCCGCTGCGACCCCGGGGCCGCGCGCCGAGGCCGGGCGGCTGAGCCGCCCGGTCCGCCCGCGCGGTCCCGGTCCGCGTCCACCCGGTTTCCCGACACACGAAGGAAAGCCCCGCGATGCACCCACGCACGCCCGTTCCCGAGGACAACCGCTTCGCCATCGTCGGTATCGGCTGCCGCCTGCCCGGCGGCGCGTCGGACTACCGGACCTTCTGGCGCAACGTGCTCGACGGCAAGGACTGCGTCACCGACACACCGCGCGACCGCTACGACCGGACCACCCTGGGCAGCCGGGACAAGGCGAAACCGGGGCGCTTAGTCGGCGGTCGGGGCGGTTACATCGACGGCTTCGACGAGTTCGACCCGGAGTTCTTCGGCATCAGCCCGCGCGAGGCCGAGCACATGGACCCGCAGCAGCGCAAGCTGCTGGAGGTCGCCTGGGAGGCGCTGGAGGACGGCGGCCAGAAGCCCGCCGAGCTGGCGGGCACCGACGTCGGCGTGTTCATCGGCGCCTTCACCCTGGACTACAAGATCCTCCAGTTCGCCGACCTCGGCTTCACCACGCTGGCCGCGCACACCGCGACCGGCACGATGATGACGATGGTGTCGAACCGGATCTCGTTCTGCTTCGACCTGCGCGGCCCCAGCGTGTCCATCGACACCGCGTGCAGCTCCTCGCTGGTCGCGGTGCACCTGGCCTGCCAGAGCCTGCGCAGCGGGGAGACCGGCTTGGCGCTGGCGGGCGGCACCCTGCTGCACTCCGCGCCGCAGTACACCATCGCCGAGACCAAGGGCGGTTTCCTGTCCCCGGAGGGGAAGTCGCGCACCTTCGACGCCGACGCCGACGGCTACGTGCGCGCCGAGGGCGTGGGCGTGGTGGCGATCAAGCGCCTGGCCGACGCGCTGCGCGACGGCGACCCGATCCACTCGGTGATCATCGGCACCGGCGTCAACCAGGACGGTCGCACCCCGGGCATCACCGTGCCCAGCGGCGACGCGCAGACGGCGCTGATCGAGCGGGTGTGCGCCGAGGCGGGCGTCTCTCCCGGCGAGTTGCAGTACGTGGAGGCGCACGGCACCTCCACCCCGGTCGGCGACCCGATCGAGGCCAACGCCCTGGGCCGGGTGCTGGCCAAGGGCCGCGCGCCCGGTGCCAAGTGCTACATCGGCTCGGTGAAGGCCAACATCGGCCACACCGAGGCCGCCGCGGGCATGGCCGGGCTGATCAAGACCTCGATGGCGTTGCGGCACAAGGTGATCCCACCGCACATCAACCTGAACCGGGTCAACCCGGAGATCGACCTGGCGGCGCTGCCGTTCGACATCCCGACCGAGCCGGTGCCGTGGCCCGAGCACGACGGCCCGGCCCGCGCCGGGGTGAACTCCTTCGGGTTCGGCGGCACCAACGCACACGTCCTGCTGGAGGAGCCGCCCGCCCGCGAGGCCCCGGCCGAGCGGGCCGAGGTGCCAGTGCCCGCCGTGCTGCCGCTGTCGGCGCGGGCGCCGGAGGCCCTGGCCGAGCTGGCCGCCGGGCTGCGCGCCGAACTGGCCGCCGGGGTGGACCTGGCCGACCTGGGCCACACCCTCGCCCACCGCCGCCAGCACCACGAGCACCGCGCCGCCGTGGTCTACACCGATCGGGAATCCCTGGACGCGGCGCTGGCCGCCGCCGAGGCGGACACCGCGCACCCCGACGTCCTCACCGGGCGGGCGGGGACCGACGAGCGGCCGGTGTGGGTGTTCACCGGCATGGGCCCGCAGTGGTGGGCCATGGGCAGGCAGCTCTTCGCCGCCGACCCGGTGTACCGGGCGGTGATCGAGCGCGTCGACGCCGAGATCCGCGCCCAGGCCGGGTGGTCGCTGGTCGAACTGATGGGCGCCGACGAGGCCGACTCGCAGATGGCCGAGACCTGGCTGGCGCAGCCCGCCAACTTCGCCGTGCAGATCGCCCTGGCCGCCGTCTGGCGCTCGCGCGGGGTCGAACCGGCGGCGATCGTCGGGCACAGCACCGGTGAGGCCGCCGCCTTCTACGAGGCGGGCGTGTACTCGTTCGAGGACGCCGTCACGGTGATCCTCAACCGCAGCCGGTTGCAGCAGAAGCTGGTCGGCGCGGGCACCATGCTGGCCGTCGGCCTGACCGAGGCGGAGGCCACCGCGCGGGTGCGCCCCTACGGCGACCGGGTGTCGATCGCGGCGGTGAACAGCCCCGGCGCGGTCACCCTGGCCGGTGAGCGGGACGCGCTCGCCGAGCTGCACCAGGCGCTCAACGGCGACGGCGTGTTCGCCAAGTTCCTGTCGGTGCTGGTGCCCTACCACAGCGCCGCCATGGACGCGATCAAGGAAGACCTGCTGGCCGCGCTCGCCGGGATCACCGCCGACCCGGCCACCGTGCCGCTGTATCTGACCGGCCGCCCCGGCCGGGGCGCGGGCCCGGAGCTGGACGCGGGCTACTGGTGGGACAACGTGCGCGACCGGGTCCGCTTCCGCGAGGCCGTGGACGCGCTCGCCGCCGACGGGCACCGGCTGTTCCTGGAGATCGGCCCGCACCCGGTGCTGGCGCACTCCATCGGTGAGTGCCTGGCCGCCCGGGGCCTGAGCGGCACCAGCGTGCCGTCGATCCGCCGCGCCGAGGACGAGCCGGTCCGCCTGGCCCGCTCGGTCGCCGCCCTGCACGCCGCGGGCGCCACCGTGGACTGGTCGGTGCTCCAGCCCGCCGGGTCGCCGGTGCCGCTGCCGCGCTACCCGTGGCGCCGCGACCGCTACTGGGTCGAGCCCGAGCCGGTCGCCAGGGTGCGCCTGGGCCACCGCGACCACCCGCTGCTGGGCCGCCGCGGCGCGGGCGCCGAGGCAGCCTGGGAGAACCGGCTCGACACCGAGGCGCTGCCCTACCTCGACGACCACCGCATCCAGGGCAACCCGCTGTTCCCCGCCGCGGGCTACGTGGAGATGGCGTTGCAGGCGGTCAAGGCGCTGACCGGGGGCACCGACGCCACCGTGGCGGACCTGCGGCTGCGCAAGGCGCTGTTCCTCTCCGACAGCGACCCGCGGCCGGTGCACCTGTCGCTGTCCGGTGAGGACGCGTCGTTCACCGTGGCCACCGCGAGCGACACCGGCGAGCGGGTCGTGCACGCCAGCGGCGTGCTGCGCGCCGAGCAGCGCGCCCTGCCCGCCACCCCGCTCGACGCCGACGCGGTGCGTGCCCGCGCCCGGCAGCACCTCGACGGCCCCGGCGCCTACGCCGAACTGGCCCGGCTCGGCTACCACTACGGCCCGGCGTTCCAGGGCATCACCGAGGTGTGGGTGGGCCGGGACGAGGCGCTGGCCCGCATCGAGGCCCCGGCCGGGGTGGACGCCGCCGGGCACCACCTGCACCCGGTGCTGCTCGACTCCTGCTTCCAGACCCTGCTCACCCCGCTGATCACCGAGCAGGCCCGCGACGGCATCCGGCTGCCGGTGTCGATCGGGGAGATCCGGGTCGACGAGGTCGGCGCCCGGCCGCTGTGGGCGCACGCGGTGCTCACCGGCCGCGAGGCCGACGAGCTGGTCGGCGAGATCACCCTCTACACCGAGGCGGGCGAGCCGCTGGGCCGCGTCGGCGGGTTCCGCGCCGTTGACGTGGAGAAGGCGGCCACCGCGGTCGGCAGGCAGACCATCGACGGCTGGCTGTCGCGGGTGTCCTGGCGGCCGGTGCCCGACCCGGCCCCGATCGAGGGCCCGCTGGGCCGCTGGCTGCTGTTCGCCGACCGCGGCGGGGTGGCCGAGGAGCTGGCCGCCCGGGTGCGCGCCGAGGGCGGGCACTGCCACCTGGTGCGCACCGGGCCCGCCTACCGCGCGGGCCGCTGGGAGTCCACCGTGGTCCCCGGCGACCCGACCCACCTGTCCCGGCTGGCCGCGGACCTGGCCGACGGCGCCGAGACCGGCTTCGAGGCCGTGGTGCACCTGTGGAACCTGGACCTGCCCGGCGCGGACGCGCTGGACCGGGCCGCGCTGGACCCGGCGGCGGGCGCCTACTCGCTGATCACCACCGCGCAGTCGGTGCTGGCCGGGGAGCTGACCGGCAGGCTGCACGTGGTCACCCGCGGCACCCAGGCCGTGCGCGCCGAGGACCCGGTGGAGCCGATCGGCGCCCGCGCCTGGGGCATCAGCCGGGTGCTGTGGCACCAGGAGCTGACCGCGCACCGCGGTGTCCTGGTCGACCTCGAACCCGGCGCCCCGGACCGGGCCGCCGAGGCGGACGCGCTGCTGCGCGAGCTGGCCGCCCCCGCCGACCCGGACGTCGACGAGGTCGCGCTGCGCGGGGGAGTGCGGCACACCAGCAGGCTGGTGCCCGCCGCCGACGCGCTCACCGCGCCGCTGCCGCCGCGCCTGCGCCAGGACGGCGCCTACCTGGTCACCGGCGCGTTCGGCGCCCTGGGCAGGCTGCTGTGCCGCACCCTGGTCTCCCGGGGGGCGCGCAGGCTGGTGCTCCTCGGCCGCACCCCGCTGCCGGAGCGGGCGTGGTGGGACGCGCTCGACCCGGCGGGCAAGGTCGGCGGCGCGGTGCGCTTCGTCCGCGACCTGGAGGAGGCGGGCGCGCAGGTCATCCTCGCCCCGATCGACGTCACCGACGAGGCCGCGCTCACCCGCTGGCTGGCCGGGTACCGCCGCGACCACGGGCTGCCGCTGCGCGGGGTGTTCCACCTGGCGGGTCACGTCCGCGACACCCTCGTCCCGGACATGGACCGCGCCACCTTCGACGCCGTGCACGACCCCAAGGTCGTCGGAGCGTGGCTGCTGCACCGCCACCTGCGCGACGAGCCGCTGGACCACTTCGTGCTGTTCGCCTCGGTGGCCTCGCTGCTGACCACGGCGGGTCAGACCAACTACGCGGCGGGCAACGCCTTCCTCGACGCGCTGGCCCACCACCGCCGCTCCCGGGGTCTGCCCGCGCTGAGCCTGGACTGGGGGCCGTGGGCCACCGGGATGATCGAGGAGCTGGGCCTGGTCGAGCACTACCGGGTCAGCCGCGGCATGAGCTCGCTGTCGCCGGAGGCGGGCATGGCCGTGCTGGAACGCGTGCTCGGCCAGGAGCAGGCTCAGCTTCTGGTGGCCACGGTGGTGGACTGGCCGACGTTCCTGTCCTGGTACGCCGACCCGCCGCCGCTGGTGGCCGAGCTGGCCGCCGCGGCGACCGAGGTCACCGAGACCGGCGGCAGCTTCCTCGACGTGTTCCGGGTCGCCGACGACGCCACCCGGCGCGAGCTGGTCGCCGAGCGGTTCACCGCGCTGGTCGCTGGCGTGCTGCGGGTCGCCCCGGAGAAGGTCGACCAGGGCGCGGGCCTGACCTCGGCTGGCCTGGACTCGCTGCTGGCGATGGAACTGCGGGCCAAGGTCAACACCGAGCTGAAGGTGTCGCTGCCGGTGGTCGCGCTGCTCAGCGGCGCCCCGGTCGCCGAGCTGGTCGAGCAGGTGCACGCCGGGCTCATCGCCCGCGCCGCGGGCGGCGACGACGGTGCCGAGGTGGAGGTCTTCACCGACGAGCACCGCTACCCGCTCACCCAGAACCAGAAGGCGCTGTGGTTCCTCAAGCAGCTCAACCCGGACGGCTTCGCCTACAACATCGGCGGCGCGGTCGAGGTGCGGGTGGAGCTGGAGCCGGAGCTGATGTTCGACGCGGTGCGCGCCCTGGTGGCCCGCCACCCGCTGCTGCGCGCCAACTTCGTGCTGGAGAAGGGCCAGGCGGTGCAGCGGATCGCCGACACCGCCGAGGCCGACGTGGCGCTGTTCGACGTCGAGGACCGGCCGTGGGAGGACATCTACCGGACGATCATCGACGAGTACCGCAGGCCGTACGACCTGGGCACCGACCCGCTGGTGCGGTTCCGGCTGTTCCGCAGGGGCCCGGACCGCTGGGTGATCATGAAGGCGGTGCACCACATCATCTCCGACGCCATCTCCACCTTCACCTTCATCGAGGAGCTGCTGTCGCTCTACGAGGGTATGAAGCGCGGGGAGACTGTCGAGCTGCCCGAGCCCGCCGCCCAGTACCTGGACTTCCTCAACTGGCAGAACCGGTTCCTGGCGAGCCCCGACGCCGAGCGGATGCTGGCCTACTGGCGCGACCACCTGCCCCAGGAGGTGCCGGTGCTGGCGCTGCCGACCGACAAGCCGCGCCCGGCGGTGCAGACCGACAACGGCGCGTCGGAGTTCTTCACCGTCGACGGGGACCTGACCGCCCGGGTGCACGAGGTGGCCCGCGCCCACGACACCACCGTGTTCGTGGTCCTCATGGCCGCCTACTACCTGCTGCTGCACCGCTACACCGGCCAGGACGACATCATCGTCGGCAGCCCGGTGACCGGGCGCACCGAACCGGAGTTCGCGGGCGTCTACGGCTACTTCGTCAACCCGCTGCCGCTGCGCGCCGACCTGTCCGGCGAGCCGACCATCGGCGAGCTGATCGAGCAGGTGCGCTCCACCGTCCTCAACGGACTCGACAACCAGGAGTTCCCGTTCGTCCTGCTGGTCGAGCAGCTCAAGCTCAAGCACGACCCGAGCCGGTCCGCGGTGTTCCAGGCCATGTTCATCCTGCTGGCGCACAAGGTCTCCACCGAGAAGTACGGCTACCAGCTCGACTACATCGAGCTGCCGGAGGAGGAGGGCCAGTTCGACCTGACCCTGTCGGTGTACGAGGACGAGGCGGAGAACCGCTTCCACTGCGTCTTCAAGTACAACACCGACCTGTTCTTCGCCGAGACCGTCCAGCGCTTCGCCCGGCACTACGTGACCCTGCTCGACGGCCTGACCAAGGCGGCCGACGACGCCCCGGCCACCGCCCTGCCGGTGCTGGACGCGGCCGAGCGCCGGACCGTGCTCACCGAGTGGAGCGGCGCGGGCCGGGTCGTCCCGGCCGAAATCCCGCTGCCCGAGCTGATCTCCGCCGCGGCGGCGATCACCCCGGAGGCCACCGCGGTGGTCGTGCCGGGCGGGGAGCGGCTGTCCTACGGCGACCTGGAGAGCCGGGCGCGCGCACTGGCGGGCGGGTTGCGCGCCAGGGGCATCGGCGCGGGGTCGGTCGTGGCCCTGTGCCTGCCCAAGTCGACGGACCTGGTGGTCACCGTGCTGGCCGTGCTCAAGTCCGGTGCGGCGTACCTGCCGCTGGACCCGGACTACCCGGCCGAGCGCCTGGCGCACATGCTGGAGACGGCGGGCGCGGAGCTGGTGCTGGCCGACGACCGGTACGCCGACCGGCTGCCGGGCGCGGTGACCGCCCTCGCCGACCTGGAGCCCGACCCGGCCGCGGTGCTCGAACCGGTGCCGCTGGACGCAGTGCCGTTGGACTCGACCGCGTACGTCATCTTCACCTCGGGCTCGACCGGCCTGCCCAAGGCCGTCCGGGTCACCCACCGCAACCTCGCCTCGGCGTTCGAGGCGTGGCGCGCGGAGTACCGGCTCGACACCGACGCCAGGGTCCACCTGCAGATGGCCGGGTTCGCCTTCGACGTGTTCACCGGCGACCTGGCCCGGGCGCTGGGCTCCGGCGGCACCCTGGTGCTGGTCGACCGCGACCTGCTCTTCGACACCGCCCGCCTGTACGACACCATGGTCACCGAGCGGGTCGAGTGCGCCGAGTTCGTGCCCGCGGTGGTCCGCGCGCTGATGGCGCACTGCGACCGGACCGGGGCCCGGCTGGACTTCCTGCGGCTGCTCGCGGTCGGCTCGGACGCCTGGAAGGTCGCCGAGTACCGGCGCCTGGTCGACCTGTGCGGCCCGGACACCCGGGTGGTCAACTCCTACGGCCTGAGCGAGGCCACGATCGACAGCACCTGGTTCGAGGGCCCGGTCGACGGCCTGGAACCGGGGCGGATGGTGCCGATCGGCCGCCCGTTCCCGAACTCCGAGCTGTACCTGCTCGACGAGCGCGGTGAACCGGTGCCCCCGGGGGTGGCGGGCGAGCTGTTCGTGGGCGGCACCGGCGTGGCGGCGGGCTACGTCGGCGACCCGGAGCAGACCGCGCTGCGCTTCACCACCCGCGAGCTGGACGGCCGCGAGGTGCGGCTCTACCGCACCGGCGACCTGGCGCGCTGGGGCGCGGGCGGGCACGTGGAGTTGCTGGGCCGCGCCGACGGCCAGGTGAAGGTGCACGGCCACCGGGTCGAGGTCGGCGAGGTGGAGACCCACCTGTCGCGCTGGCCGGGGCTGGCGCACGTGGTGGTGCTGGTGCGGCCCGACCAGCGCGGCGAGGACGTGCTGTGCGCGTACTGCGTGCCCGCCGACGGGGCCGCCCCGGACTGGCGCGCGCTGCGCGCCCACCTCGGCGAGCGGCTGCCCACCTTCATGATCCCGACGCACTTCGCCGCGCTGCCCGAGCTGCCGCTCACCCCGAACGGCAAGGTCGACGTGGACGCGCTACCGGTGCCGGAGGCGAGCGCGGGCACCGTCGCGTTCGAACCGCCGGTCACCCTGTACGAGGTGCGCACGGCCGCGCTGTGGCAGTCGCTGCTCGGCGTGGAGGGGGTCGGGCTGCGGCACGACTTCTTCGAGCTGGGCGGCAGCTCGGTGAAGCTGGTGGAGCTGATCCACCACCTGCGCACCGAGTTCGCGGTGGAGGTCCCGGTGAGCATGCTGTTCCGGCTCACCACCCTGCACGGGATGGCCACCGCGGTCGAGCACGTGGTGACCGGCCGGGTGGCGGGTTCGCAGCCGTTCCTGGAGTTCAATCCCGACCGGACCGACACCGTGTTCTGCTTCCCGCCCGCGGGCGGGCACGGCCTGGTCTACCGCCAGCTCGCCGCGCAACTGCCCGAGCACCGGCTCACGGCGTTCAACTTCATCCCCGGCCCGGACAAGGCCGCCCGGTACGCCGACCTGGTGCAGTCCTGCCAGGCCGACGGGCCGTACACGCTGTTCGGCTACTCCCTCGGCGGCAACCTGGCCTTCGAGGTGGCCAAGGAGCTGGAGCGCCGCGGCGCGGCCACCGCGCACGTGGTCATCATGGACTCCTACCGGGTGCCGGAGCGCTTCGAGCTGGCCGAGGAGCACATCGCCGAGTTCGAGCGCGAACTCGCCGACCACCTGCGGCGGCACACCGGGTCGGCGACGGTGACCGAGGAGACCGTGGCCCAGGCGCGGGACTACCTGGGCTACTCCAGCCAGACCCCGAACACCGGCGTGGTGGGCGCCCCGGTCACGGTCCTGTCCGACGAGTCCAAGGCCGAGAAGTACGCCCAGGGCGCCAAGGGGAGCTGGCACGGCACCTCGACCGCGGGCACGGTCGTGCTGCGCGGCTCCGGGGCGCACGAGGAGATGCTCGACGGCGAGCACCTGGAGCACAACGCCGCCCTGCTGCTGGAGGTCCTGGGCCAGGGGGGCAAGCGCGATGTCGCGTAGCAGGCGGGAGGTCTGGGAGCGGCGCGGGCGCCGCCCCGGGCAGCCTCCCCGGGTGATCATCGTCGGCGCCGGGGTCTCCGGCATGGCGGTCGGCTCCTACGGGCAGATGAGCGGCCTGGAGACGCGGATCTTCGAGAAGCACGTCATCGCGGGCGGCTGCTGCACCGGTTGGGGCCGAGACGGTTGGCTGTTCGACTACTGCATCGACTGGCTCAACGGCACCAAGCCCGGCAACGCCGCGAACCAGGTGTGGCGGGAGCTGGGGGCGCTCGACGGCAAGTCGGTCACCCGGTTCGAGGTGTTCAACAAGGTGGTCGACACCGACGGCCGGTCGGTGTCCTTCCCCACCGACCCGGACCGGCTGGAGGCCGAGCTGCTGGCCTGCTCACCCGCCGACGAGAAGCTGATCCGCGGGTTCTGCGCGGACCTGCGCCGGTTCACCAAGCTGGCCCTGCACCCGTTCCTCACCCCGCCGCCGCTGACGCCGCTGCGGGAGAAGCTGGCCATGCTCGCCACGGTGCTCCCCGCGTTCCGCCTGTTCTGGCGCAGCGGCGGGACCCAGATGGCCGACTTCACCGCCCGGTTCAGCGACCCGTTCCTGGCCAAGGCGCTGCGGAACATGTTCTTCCAGGACCCGGAGAACTTCGCGCTGATCCCGTACCACTACACGATGGCCGAGGCGCACAACGGCAACGTGGGGATGCCCCAGGGCGGCTCGCTCGGCCTGGCCAAGTCCATCGAGGACCGCTACACCGCCCTCGGCGGCCGGATCGACTTCCGGTCCCGGGTCGCCCGCGTCCTGGTCGAGGACGGCCGCGCGGTCGGCGTGGAGCTGCGCGGCGGTGAGCGGCACTACGCCGACCACGTCGTCGCCGCGTGCGACGCGCTGTCCACGGTGTCCACCCTGCTCGGCGGCAGCCACAGCAGCCCCACGCTGGACACGATGCTCACCGAGGTCATGCCCGCCCCCGGTGAGCTGTACCCGGCGCTGGTGTCGGTGTTCGTCGGCATCCGCGGCGACCTGCCCGCCGAGGAGTCGCACAGCACCACCTACTTCCTGTCCGACGAGGACGCGGCCCGGCTGCCCGGGTCGTTGCAGAAGAGCCTGGTGGTGCACCTGCGGTCGCGGATGATCGCGGGCATCGCCCCACCGGGGCACTCGCTGCTGATGTGCAACTACTTCAGCGACTTCGACACCTGGAAGGACCTGCGCACCGGTGACCGCAAGGCATACCGGGCGCGCAAGCAGGAGGTGGCGGCCTTCGTCCTGGAATACCTCGAACGCCTGCACCCCGGCATCGGTGACCGCGTCGAACAGGTGCAGGTGTCCACCCCGGCCACCACCGAGCGCTACACCGGCAACGCCAGGGGTGCGATCCTGGCCTGGAAGTCGCCGCGCGCCGACGACCTGATCGACCGGATGATCGGCAAGGACCGGCTGAGCCTGCCCGGCCTGCGCGGGTTCCACCTGGCCGGGCACTGGGTCGGCGGGGGCAGCCTGATCAAGGCCGCCGCCTCCGGCCGCTTCGCCGCGCAGTACCTCTGCCGCGAACTCGGTGTGCCGTTCCGGGCCGTGGAGAGCACCGACACCCGCCCCTGGGGCCCCGAGCGCCTCGGCGAACTGCCCCAACTCGACCGGTGGACCGAACAGCAGGTGCCATCCGGGGAAGAAGCGAGGACGTCCTCATGAGCCGCAAGACCATGATCGTCATCGGTGCGGGCCTCGGTGGTCTGTCCACCGGCTGCTACGCGCAGATGAACGGCTACGACAGCCGGATCTTCGAGATGCACGAGATCCCCGGCGGCTGCTGCACGGCCTGGGACCGGGGCGACTTCTGGTTCGACTGCTGCATAAGCTGGCTGCTCGGCAGCGGCCCGGGCAACGAGATGCACCAGATCTGGCTGGAACTCGGTGCGCTGCAGGGCAAGGAGATCCGCCACTTCGACGTGTTCAACATCGTCCGCGGTCGCGACGGCCGGGAGGTGCACTTCTACTCCGACCCGGACCGGCTCGAAGCCCACCTGCTGGAGATCTCGCCCGCCGACGCCAAGCTCATCCGCGACTTCTGCAACGGGCTGCGCAAGTTCCGCAAGGCGCTCGCGGTGTACCCGTTCCTCAAGCCGGTCGGCATCATGGGCACGCTGGAGCGGATTCGGATGCTGGCCGGGTTCCTGCCGTACTTCAACGTGGTCCGCAAGTCCATCAGCACCCTGATGACCGACTACTCCGCCCGCTTCGAGGAACCGCTGCTGCGCGAGGCGTTCAACTACGTCCTCTACGAGAAGCACGCCAACTTCCCGGTGCTGCCGATCTACTTCCAGCTCGCCTCGCACGCCAACCTCTCCGCCGGGGTGCCCGAGGGCGGTTCGCTGGGCCTGGCCAAGTCCATCGAGGAGCGCTACCGGCGCCTCGGCGGCGAGGTCACCTACAACGCCAAGGTGCAGCGGATTCTCGTCGAGGACGACACCGCGGTGGGGGTGCTGCTCGACGACGGCACCGAGCACTACGCCGACATCGTGGTCTCCGCCGCCGACGGGCCCACCACGATGACGAAGTTCCTCGACGACAAGTACCTCACCGACGAGTACCGCAAGCTCTACACCGAGACCATCCACGAACCCGGCATGGTCTTCCCCGGCTACGTCTGCCTCTTCCTGGCCCTGGACCGGCCGGTGCCCGATGGCGACCCGTGCACCACCTACCTCCTGACCGAGGAGGAGGCGCGGGACCTGGTCGGCATCAAGCACCCCAGCATCAACGTCCAGTTCCGCAGCACCCACTACCCGGAGCTGTCGCCGGAGGGCACCACCATCGTCTACATGACCTACTTCGCCGACATCGCACCGTGGCGCGAGGTCGACGAGGGGCCCGAGCAGGTGACCCGGGTCCGGGCGGGGGAGAAGCTGCACACCCTCCCCGTCCGCCACGGCAAGCAGTACTACGCCGCCAAGCGCAGGGCGCGGCTGGCGCTGATGGACATCCTGGAGAAGCGCCACCCGGGCATCACCGCCTCGGTGGTCGCCCGCGACGTGTCCACACCGCTCACCCAGGTCCGCTACACCGGCAACTACAACGGCACCGTGCTGGGCTGGCAGCCGTTCGTCGACAGCGGCGAGACGCTGGAGGAACTGGTCAAGAAGTACGGCCCCGGCCTGCCCGGGCTGCGCAACTTCTACCAGTCCGGGGTCTGGGCCACCACCGGCGGCCTGATCCGCGCCGCCACGGCGGGCAGGCAGGTCATGCAATTCATCTGCAAGGACGACAACAAGGAGTTCGACGCACACGTGGACGATCACGGACCGCCCCCGACGCACCGCGTGATAGCCGTGCGCCCGCAGCACGAGCGCACGCCCCGGAACCTGGTCTCGCTGGCGGGCGGGGGTGCGTCGTGAAGGTCTCCAAGTGGGTCGTGCGCGAGCACATGCGCGGTGTCCCGGACCCGGCGCGCATCTACGAGAGGGTCGAGGAGGAGTTGGTCGTCGACCTCGCCGAGGACGAGATGCTCCTGGAGACGCTGTACGTCTCGGTCGACCCCTACCAGCAGGGCCTCGCCCTCGACACCCGCGTCGGCGACCACATGGGCGCCGACTCGGTGATGCGCGTCCTCCAGGCGGGCCCCCGCGCCCTGTTCCGGCCGGGCGACCTGGTCCAGGGCTTCGGCGGCTGGCGCACCCACGTGGTCGACACGGGCGGCCCCACCCGCTGGGACTCGACCTGGCACGCCGAGAACATGCCCCTGGTCTTCCCCGCCTACCGCCTGCTCGACCCCGCCCACTACGGCGACGCCCTCCCGCTGCACACGGCGCTGAGCGTGCTGGGCGGCCCGGGCATGACCGCCTGGGGCGCGATGCGCAAGGTGCTCCAGGTCCGGCCCGGTGACAGCGTCCTGATCAGCGGGGCGTCCGGGGCGATCGGCTCGGTGGCGGGCCAGCTCGCCAGGCTGGCGGGCGCGGGCCGGGTGGTGGCCACCACCCGCTCGGCGGCCAAGACCGACCACCTGCTGGGCCTGGGATTCGACGAGGTCGTGGTCTACAGCCGCGACGAGCCGCGCGACGAGGTCCGCGACCGCCTCCGCCGCGCCCTGCCCAAGGGCGTGGACCGCTACCTCGACACCGTCGGCGGCGCCCTCACCGACGAGGTGTTCGGGATGCTGGCCGTCGGCGCGCGGATCGCCATCTGCGCCCAGTTCGAGAGCCAGGTCGGCGGCGACCACGTCGGCCCGAGGCTGCTGCCGCTGCTGATGCGCCCGCAGGCCACCGTCCGCGGCGTGTTCTCCCTGGAGTGGATGGAGGACCCGGCCTGCTGGGTGGACCTGGAGGCCGACCTGGGCAACCTGGTCCGCTCCGGCGCCGTCGTCCACGAGCACACCATGCACGAGGGATTCGACTCGATCCCCGCGGCCTACGGGTCGCTGTTCGCCGACGGCGCGGACAAGAAGGGCAAGGTGCTGGTCCGGCTCTGATCGGCCCGTTGTGCCGGGGGCGGGCCCACGTGGGCCCGCCCCCGGCGTCGTGCTACTTCCCGGCGCGGGCCCGCAGGGCGGCGAGGGCCTGGTCCGCGTGCACCTCCATCCGCAGTTCGGACTTCACCACGGCCAGCACGGTCCGGTCGGTGTCGATGACGATGGTCCGCCGCCGCGTCTGCACGGCGCCGAACCGGTCCGGCAGTCCCAGCTTCCGTCGGACCCCGTAGGCGGCGGCCACAGCGCCGTCGGGATCGGACAGGAGCGGAAAACCGAAGGAGTGCGCGTCGGAGAACTCCCGCTGCTTGTCCACCCCGTCGGAACTGATCCCCACCCGCTGCGCGCCCACCTCGGCGAATTCGGCGGCCAGGTCCCGGAAGTGGCAGCTCTGCGCGGTGCACCCGGTCGTCATGGCGGCGGGGTAGAAGAACAGCGCCACGGGGCCGAGTTCCAGGAACTCCCTGAGTGAGCGCGGATTCCCGTCCTGGTCGACGAGCTTGAAGTCCGGTGCGATGTCACCCTTGTCCATGCGACTGACGATAATCGTTGTGGACGGTCGCGAAAAGGTGCAACAGGGGCAACCGGAGAACGTTTTCCCCTTGTTTTTCCGCAACTCCCGCGGCTGTGCGCCAATGGGTCGGGGTCGACGGAATTCCCGCCGGGCGGTCGCGGGGCGGTGGGGGAGGCCGTCCACTCGGACGTGAGCGGGGTGCGCCGCCACGCGGGCGCGGCACTGTGATTTGATCATGGTGACCGTCCCGGACCCCGCCGCCCCGGGCGACCAGGGAACTTGAACTACTCCAGAAAAGTCTCTAGGGTGTGCCGTGTGACGTCCGACTTCGAGGCTCAGTTGCGGGCGGTCTCGTTGCGCGTGACCCGACCCAGGCTGGCGGTGCTCACCGCGCTGCGCGACCACCCGCACGTCGACACCGACACGGTGATCGCGCTGGTGCGGGTCCAGCACCCGACCGTGTCCCACCAGGCGGTCTACGACGTCCTGCGCGCGCTGACCGACGCCGGTCTGATCCGCCGCATCCAGCCCGCGGGCACCACCGCCCGCTACGAGTCCCGGGTGGGCGACAACCACCACCACGTCGTGTGCCGCTCCTGCGGCGCGATCGCCGACATCGAGTGCGCCGTCGGCCACGCCCCCTGTCTCACCGCCTCGGACGACCACGGCTTCGCGGTCGACGAGGCGGAGGTCGTCTTTTGGGGCACCTGCCCCGACTGCTCGACCGGACGCACAACCCGATAGAACACCAGCACAGCCGATAGAACACCAGTACAGCCAGCGCAAGTTCGGAAGGACGCAGATGAGCGACCCCAGGGCAACGCCCCCCACCAGCGCTCAGGGCGTGGACGAGAAGGCGGCGGCCGGCTGCCCGGTCGCGCACGACTCGGTGACCGCCCACGGCAGCGAGAGCGAGAACCCGGCGATCGACTCGCCGACCCCGAAGACCTCGGGCCGCCCGCACACCAACAAGGACTGGTGGCCCAACCAGCTCGACCTGTCGGTGCTGCACGCCCACTCGTCGAAGGGCAACCCGCTCGGCCCGGACTTCAGCTACGCCGAGGAGTTCGCCAAGCTCGACGTCGAGGCCCTCAAGCGCGACATCACCGAGGTGCTCACCACCTCGCAGGACTGGTGGCCCGCCGACTTCGGCCACTACGGCGGCCTGATGATCCGCATGAGCTGGCACGCCGCGGGCACCTACCGCATCCACGACGGCCGCGGCGGCGCGGGCGACGGCGGTCAGCGCTTCGCCCCGCTCAACAGTTGGCCCGACAACGCCAACCTGGACAAGGCGCGCAGGCTGCTGTGGCCGGTCAAGCAGAAGTACGGCCAGAAGCTGTCCTGGGCCGACCTGCTCGTGCTCGCGGGCAACGTGGCCCTGGAGTCCATGGGCTTCAAGACCTTCGGCTTCGGCTTCGGCCGCGAGGACGTCTGGGAGCCCGAGGAGATCATCTGGGGTCCCGAGGACACCTGGCTGGGCGACGAGCGCTACGTCAGCGACTCGGAGATGGCCGAGGACGTCGGCGCGACCGAGATGGGCCTCATCTACGTCAACCCGGAGGGTCCCCGGGGCAACGCGAACCCCGCCGCGGCGGCGCACTTCATCCGGGAGACCTTCGGCCGGATGGCGATGAACGACGAGGAGACCGTCGCCCTCATCGCCGGTGGCCACACCTTCGGCAAGACCCACGGCGCCGGTGTCGCCGACAACCACGTCGGCCCCGAGCCCGAGGGCGCCCCGCTGGAGGCGCAGGGCCTGGGCTGGCTGAGCACCCACGGCAGCGGCAAGGCCGGTGACACGATCACCAGCGGTCTCGAGGTCACCTGGACCGACGTGCCGACGCAGTGGAGCAACCGCTTCTTCGAGATCCTCTTCGGCCACGAGTGGGAGCTGACCACCAGCCCCGGCGGCGCCAAGCAGTGGGTCGCCAAGGACGCCGAGGAGATCATCCCGGACCCGTTCGACCCGGCCAAGAAGCACAAGCCGACCATGCTGACGACGGACCTGTCGCTGCGCGTGGACCCGGCGTACGAGAAGATCTCCCGCCGTTTCCTGGAGAAGCCCGAGGAGTTCGCCCTGGCGTTCGCCAAGGCCTGGTACAAGCTGCTGCACCGCGACATGGGCCCGGTCAGCCGCTTCCTGGGCCCGTGGGTGGCCGAGCCGCAGCTCTGGCAGGACCCGGTGCCCGCCGTGGACCACGACCTCGTCGGCGAGTCCGACATCGCCGCGCTCAAGGCGAAGGTCCTCGACTCCGGCCTCACCACCGCCCAGTTGGTCTCCACCGCCTGGGCCTCCGCGGCGAGCTTCCGCGCCACGGACAAGCGCGGCGGCGCCAACGGCGCCCGCATCCGCCTGGAGCCCCAGCGCGGCTGGGAGGTCAACCAGCCCGAGCAGCTCGCGACGGTCCTGGAGACCCTGGAGGGCATCCAGCGGGAGTTCAACGACGCGGGCGGTGCGAAGATCTCCCTCGCCGACCTGATCGTGCTGGCCGGTTCGGCGGCGGTCGAGAAGGCGGCCCGCGACGCGGGTGTCGAGACGACCGTGCCGTTCCACCCGGGTCGCACCGACGCCACCCAGGAGCAGACCGACGTCGAGTCGTTCTCCGTCCTGGAGCCGCGCGCCGACGGGTTCCGCAACTACCTGCGCCCCGGTGAGAAGCTCCAGCCGGAGGTGCTGCTGGTCGAGCGCGCCTACATGCTCGACCTGACGGCGCCGGAGATGACCGTGCTCGTCGGCGGTCTGCGCTCCCTCGGGGCCAACGTGGGCGGCGCCGAGCACGGCGTGCTCACCGACCGGCCCGGTGTGCTCAGCAACGACTTCTTCGCCAACCTGCTGTCCCCGGGCACCAGGTGGAAGGCGTCGGAGTCGCAGGAGAACACCTACGAGATCCGCGACGCGGCCACCGACGAGGTGAAGTGGACCGCCACCGCGGTCGACCTCGTCTTCGGCTCCAACTCCCAGTTGCGCGCCCTCGCCGAGGTCTACGCCAGCCAGGACGCCCAGGAGAAGTTCGTCGCGGACTTCACCAAGGCGTGGACGAAGGTCATGGACCTCGACCGGTTCGACCTCGCCTGAGCCCGCTCTGCCCCGACGAGCCCGGCCGATCCCCGTGGATCGGCCGGGCTCGTCGGCGTCCGGGCGGACCCGCGCCAGGCGGGGTGATCACCCCCCTGCTGTGATCACCCCGCTCGCGGGATCAGCAGGACGGTCGGGTCGGCTTGCCCGCGTAGCGGTCGCCGAGCCAGTTCAGCGCGGCGGTGCCCCACACCGAGACGGCGGTGATGTGCCCGGCGAGCGGGATCGGCGTCCACTGGATGTCGGCGCCGCGCGCGCAGTAGCGGTCGCGCAGTCCTTCCGCCGCCGCGTACGGGATCAGTTCGTCGAGCGTGCCGTGGTACAGGTACACCGGTGCGGTGGGCGCGGTCGTGCCGAGCCGGTTCTCGGCGAGCCGGGCCTGCCAGGCGGGGGAGTCGATCAGGTCCGGGGTCGTGGTGAGGTCGTTGAGCCGGGTGAACGGCGCCGCGAGGGCGAGTTCGGCGACGCAGGCGTCCCGCACCTTGGCCGTCAGTTCCTTGCCGCGTCGAGTGAGTTGGTCAGCGAACGGCAGTTCGGGGTAGGCGGCGGCGTAGCCCACGGCAGCCGCGACGAGCAGACCGGAACCCAGGTTGCCATCGTTGAACGCGGCGACCTCGTTCAGGTCCGACGGCACGCCACCCTCGGCGATCCCGACCAGGTTCAGCTCGGGGGCGTAGGTCGGCTGCAACTCACCCGCCCAGGCGGCGGCCTGCCCGCCCTGGGAGTAGCCGAAGGCGCCGACCGGGGCGCGCCGGTCGAGGCCCGCCTCCGGCAGCCGGGTGGCGGCGCGGGCCGCGTCGAGCAGCGCGTGACCCTCCGACCGACCCACCGCGTAGGTGTGCGTGCCCGGGGTACCCAGACCCTCGTAGTCGGTGACGACCACCGCCCAGCCCTTCAGCAGCGCCTGCGCCAGGAACGCGATCTCCACCTCCGTGCCCGCCCGCAGGTGGTAGGACGGCGCGCACTGGTCGCCGAGTCCCTGCGTGCCCATGGCGTAGGCGACGACCGGGCGCGGGCCGGGACCGGGCCAGGCGTCCGGCGGCACCAGGACCGTGGCCGACACCGCGATGCGCGCGCCCGTGGCCGAAGTGGACAGGTGCAGGACCTGGTGGGCGTCCACCGGCGCGGGCAGGACGCGGAACGGCTCGGGGTGCCAGTCGACCCGCCTGCTGCGCAGCACGTCACCCGGTGACCCCGGGGGGAGCGGGGCGGGCGGGGTGTAGAAGGCGTCCTGAGACGGCACCGGCAGGGGCTCGGCGGCGCCCGCCACGGGCGCGGGCCCGCAGGTGAGCAGCGCGAGTGCGACCAGGGACGAGACCAGGGCGGATCGGCGGACCATGGTGCCTCCGGTATTGTGGAAACTCCGATTTTCGGAAACCTAGGTCCGCACCGCCGAAGCGACAAGCCCGATTACCACTTTGTCCCGGTCGGGGAACGGGAGCACCGGTGACCACACCGCCCAGGCGCGCCTACGGGGGCGTCTCCGCCGACGACCGCCGCGCCCAGCGCCGGGCCCGGCTGCTGGTGGCCGCGCTGGAGCTGTTCACCGCGCGCGGCTACCAGCAGACGAAGATCGTCGACCTGTGCACGCTGGCCGGGGTGTCCACCCGCAACTTCTACGAGGAGTTCCCGGCCAAGGAGCGGGTGCTGCTCACCCTGCACGACCGGATCAACGCCGAGGCGCTGCGCCGGGTCGGCGGCAGGCTCACCGAGGTCGAGGGCGCGGGCACCGCGACCAGGGTGCGGGTCCTGATCGACACCTTCATCGCGGGCATCACCGCCGACCCGCGCCTGCCGCGCCTGAACTACGTCGAGGCCGTCGGGGTGAGCACCGACCTGGACCGCCAGCACCAGGAGTGGGTCCGCCGCTGGGCCGACTTTATCGAGTCCGAGGCCCGCCTGGCCGCCACCCGCGGCGACGCCCCGGACCGCGACTACCGCCTCACCGCCTACGCCGTCGTCGGCGCCATCACCGGCCTGCTGCGGGAGTGGCAGGCGCACGACCCGCCCCTGGACACCGCCGCCATCGCCGAGGAGATCCGCGGCCTCGTCCTCGCCGCCATCACCCGCCCGGCGGTACCCGTCGAACCGTGACCCCGGACCGTCCACCTGGGACGCGGTGCCCCTGCCCGGGCTCGCGCGATTCCGACATCGGCGACGATGAGTCGAATACTGCCGCGCGACCCCCCGAGTCAATGTGACGGACGTCCTGTGCCGCACCCGGAGCACGCGGAACCCCCCGAGGGCGTTCACCGTTGACATGCCGATCACCGCCCACCGGTCCGCCGCGCCCCGCGCCCGCCGGGACGGGGTGGAATCGGCCACGCGGTCCCCGGGGTCCCCCCGCGCGCCGGAATGCGGCAGCACAGGGCGCAGAACCGTCGGCGTGTTGCCCGAACGCGTGCGCGCCGAGATGACAAAAGCCCGGCCGGGCGAATCCGTGTCCCGCCCGGAACCCGTGGGTGGGTTTGCCGCGCAACGGTGCCGGGACAAAGCCACCGATGCGGTTCCCACTCTGCGGAACGGCTTGATTCCGCTGCGGTGCGAGCATCGCCATATCCAGAAACGGCCGGTTTTCGCGGTACCTTCCCTCCCTACGGTGGGATCGCGCACCCGCAGCGATCGACACGCCCCGCACCGGGGCTGACCCATCCGGCGCCGCGCACCGGCGTGAGAGGAGATCGTGTGAACGACAGTGAACCGACCGCGGGCGCCGCGCCGAGCGTCGGAGTCCGGGCCGAGACCGAGAAGGCCGAAACCCGGGTGGCACTGACCCCGGACACCGTCGGAAAGGTGCTGGGGCTGGGCTACCAGGTCACCGTCGAGTCCGGGGCGGGCACGCGATCGGGGTTCGACGACCAGGCCTACCGCGACGCGGGCGCCGAGGTGGTCGACGGCCCGGTGTGGGGCGCCGACGTCGTCATCGGGATCAACCCGCCCCCGGCCGAGGACATCCGGCGGCTGCGCCCGGGTGCCACGTCGATCTCCATGCTCGCGCCCGCCCTCGAACCCGACCGGGTCGCGGTGCTGGCCGAGCAGGGGGTCACCGCGCTGGCCATGGACGCGGTGCCGCGGATCTCCCGCGCCCAGTCGCTGGACGTGCTCAGCTCGATGGCCAACATCGCCGGGTACCGCGCGGTGATCGAGGCCGCCCACGCCTTCGGCCGCTTCCTGACCGGCCAGGTGACCGCGGCGGGCAAGGTGCCCCCGGCCAAGGTGCTCGTCGCCGGGGTCGGTGTGGCCGGGCTGGCCGCCATCGCCGCGGCCAACAGCCTGGGCGCCGTCGTCCGCGCGACCGACCCCCGGCCGGAGGTCGCCGACCAGGTCCGCTCCCTCGGCGGGGAGTACCTCGCCGTCGACGTCGTCCAGGACATGGGCACCGACGGCTACGCCAAGGCCACCTCCGAGGACTACGACCGGCGCGCGGCGGAGATCTACGCCGAGCAGGCCGCCGACGTCGACATCGTCATCACCACCGCGCTCATCCCCGGCAGGCCCGCCCCGCGCCTGCTGACCGCCGAGCACGTCGCCTCGATGAAGCCGGGCAGCGTGGTCGTCGACATGGCCGCCGCGCAGGGCGGCAACGTCGCGGGCACCGTGGCCGGTGAGGTCGTCGTCACCGACAACGGGGTCACGCTCATCGGCTACACCGACCTGCCCGGGCGCCTCCCGGCGCAGGCCTCGCAGCTCTACGGCACGAACGTGGTCAACCTGCTGCGCCTGCTCACCCCGGGCAAGGACGGTCAGCTGACCCTCGACCTGGACGACGTGGTGCAGCGCGGGATGACCGTCGCGCACGGGGGTCAGGTCCTCTGGCCGCCGCCCCCGGTGTCGGTCAGCGCGACCCCGGCCGCCGCGGCCGCCGCCGCGCCCGCTGCGCCCGCCGCGAAGGAGGAGCCGGTCCGGCGGCCGTGGCTGCGCGCCGCGGGTGCCGTGCTCGGCGCGCTGGTGCTGTTCGGGATCACCTCGGTCGCGCCCGCGCCCCTGGCCGGTCACCTGACCGTCTTCGCGCTCGCGGTCGTCATCGGCTTCTACGTGATCGGCAACGTGCACCACGCGCTGCACACGCCGCTGATGTCGGTCACCAACGCCATCTCCGGGATCATCGTGGTGGCCGCGCTGCTGCAGATCGGCACCGACGACGCCCTGGTGACCGGGCTGTCGGGCGCCGCCGTCCTGCTCACCACCATCAACATCGTCGGTGGCTTCGCCGTCACCCGGCGGATGCTCAACATGTTCTCGAGGAGCTGACCGGTGACCGCACAGACACTGACCACCGCGGCCTACCTCCTGGCCGCGCTGCTGTTCCTGGCCAGCCTCGCCGGGCTGGCCAAGCACGAGACCGCGCGCACCGGCGTACGCACGGGCATCGCGGGCATGACCATCGCGCTGGTGGCCGCGGTCGCCGCGAACCTGGACTCCGGGGCGACCGGCCTGCTGGTGCTGGTGGTCGCGCTGGTCGTCGGGGCCGCCATCGGCCTCTGGCGGGCCAAGGTCGTCGAGATGACCGGCATGCCCGAGCTGATCGCCCTCATGCACAGCTTCGTCGGCCTGGCCGCGGTGCTGGTGGGGTGGAACGGCTACCTCGACCACGGCGCCGAGGACGGGCTGACGGGATCGCTGCTGGGGGTGCACCACGCCGAGGTCGTCATCGGGGTGTTCATCGGCGCGGTGACCTTCACCGGGTCGATCATCGCCTACCTCAAGCTCTCCGCCCGGATCAACTCCTCCCCGCTGCAGCTTCCGGGCCGCCACGTGCTCAACCTGCTGGCCCTGGTCGCCTTCGCGGTGCTCACGGTCGTGTTCGTGGTGCAGCCCGCGGTGTGGGTGCTCGGCGTGGTCACGGTGGTGGCGCTGCTGCTCGGCCTGCACCTGGTCGCCTCCATCGGCGGCGGTGACATGCCGGTCGTGGTGTCGATGCTCAACAGCTACTCGGGCTGGGCCGCCGCCGCCGCGGGCTTCCTGCTGTCGAACGACCTGCTGATCATCACCGGCGCGCTGGTCGGCTCCTCCGGTGCCTACCTGTCCTACATCATGTGCAAGGCGATGAACCGCTCGTTCGTCTCCGTGATCGCCGGTGGCTTCGGTGCCCCGACCGCCTCCGGCGCCGCCCAGGTCGACGGCGAGCACCGCGAGATCGACGCGGCCGGGGTCGCCGAGCTGCTCACCTCCGCGCGCACGGTCGTGATCACCCCCGGCTACGGCATGGCCGTCGCCCAGGCCCAGCACCCGGTGGCGGAGATGACCCGCCGCCTGCGCGCCCAGGGCGTCGAGGTCCGCTTCGGCATCCACCCGGTGGCCGGGCGCCTGCCCGGGCACATGAACGTGCTGCTGGCCGAGGCGAACATCCCCTACGACGTGGTCCTGGAGATGGACGAGATCAACGACGACCTCGCCGACACCGACGTGGTCCTGGTGATCGGCGCGAACGACACCGTCAACCCGTCCGCAGCGGAGGACCCGGCCAGCCCGATCGCGGGCATGCCGGTCCTGCACGTGTGGGAGGCGCGCAACGTCGTGGTGTTCAAGCGGTCGATGGCCTCCGGTTACGCCGGGGTGCAGAACCCGCTGTTCTTCCGCGAGAACACCCAGATGCTCTTCGGCGACGCGAAGGACCGCGTGGTCGACATCGTCGCGGCGCTGCCCGCCCCGGTGTCCGCAGGCTGAGCAACCGGTGGCCGGTCACTGCCCGCGCACGGGCGGTGACCGGCCACTGTCGTGCGTGCGGTGCTTGAGCGCGCGTCGGAGGGGGTATGGGAGGAGTGACCGGTATGTCCGCTGAGGATGGGAAGCACACCATGGCACCCGACACCACCCGCCGCTCGCTGCGCATGCTGGCGGCCACGGCCGTTCTCGGACTGCTCCCGCTGCTCGCCGCCTGCGGCGACGACGACGGTGACGACGACGACCGCGACGACGACGGCATGCGCGCCCGCGCCGCCGTGGTCATGACCATCACCGACTGACCCACCCCGACCACCCACGACGCCCGGTCCGGATCACCCGGACCGGGCGTCGTGGCGTGTCCGCCGGATCAAGACTGCCTGGTCAGCCGCAGGTCCGGTCCGTCGCGGGGAGTGCTCCGCCGAGCAGGTGGTCCCGCACCGCCGTGTCGACGCAGGAGTTGCCCGCGGCGAGGTAGACGCCGTGGCGGAACGCGCCGCGCAGGGTCACCAGGCGGGAACCGGGGAGGGCGCGGTGCAGGGCGAGCTGCCCCGCGTGCGGGGTGACGGGGTCGCCGTCGGCGCCGACGACCAGGACCGGGGCGCCGGTGTCGATGGTCGTGGGCGGTTCGACCGGGCGCACCGGCCAGAACGCGCACGGGGTGATGTTGCGGGTCAGCGGACCGAACAGCGGTTCGGCGGCGCGGTGGGCCTGGATGTCGCGGAAGTAGGTGGCCGGGTCGCGGGACGCGGCCCGGTCGGCGCACAGGATGGGCGTGCCCGCCCGGTCGGTGGCCGGACCAGCACCGGTGAGGACACCGGCCAAGGTGTGCTCCAGGGCCGGTGGCGGGGTGACGGCGATCCCCCGGGCCGCCGCGTCGAGCGCGCGCACGGTCGCGGTGAGGTCGGCCTGCGCCTCGGGACTGTCGTCGTAAAGACCTGCGAGCAACAGGTAGGGCAGGACGTGTTCGTCCACTGAGTACTGTCCAACGCGCAGCGGTCCCCGGGTGGCGGTCTGGTTGATCCGGTTGACGGTGGCCAGGACCGCGTCGGCGTCGGCGCCCAGTTCGCGGGCCGCCGCCGAGCCCGCCCAGTGCCGCAGCGCGGCGGCCATGGCGGGGGCACTGCGCCGCAGCAGGTTGGGTCCGTGGACGGCGGGGTCGACCGCGGAGTCCAGCACGAACCGGTCGGCGTGCGCGCCGAACATCTGGAGGTACACCGCGCCCAGGTAGGTCCCGTAGGACACCCCGAGGTAGGAGATCCGCTCCTCGCCGAGCGCCCGCCGGACGAGGTCGAGGTCCCGGGCGGTGTTGCGGGTGGAGGCGAAGGGCAGCCGGTCGCGGTCGGCGGCGCAGCCCGCCGCGAGCCGCCGGGCCAGGTCCGCGCTCTCGGTGAACGCCCGCCGGTCCGGACCGGCCGACCGCAGGAAGGTGTCGGTGTCCCAGTCGCAGCGCAGCGGCGCGCTGCGCCCGACGAACCTCGGGTCCACCCCGACGAAGTCGTAGCGCGCGGCGACCTCCGGCACCGCCCCGGCCAGCAGCACCTGCTCCATCCCCGGCACGCCCGGCCCGCCCGGGTTGACCACCAGCACACCCCGCCGCCGCGCCGGGTCGGTCGCCCGCACCCGCGCCAGCGCGATGTCGATCGACCGCCCGCGCGGCTGCCGGTAGTCCACCGGGACGCGCACCCGACCGCACTGCGCGCCCGCCTCGTCCAACGCCGCGCCCAGCGGGTCGTCCGGCCCGGTCGAGCACCCGTGCCAGACCACCCCCGCAACCCCCGACTCCGCCAGGGCCGGGGGAGCGCCCACCACGGCCCCCACCGTCAGCACCACAGCCGCGGCCACCGCCACTCGACGCACCAGAACCCCCTTCGTAGGTGGTGTCGAAGGTAGGAACCGGCGGCGCCCTGGGCGATGGGGCAGACCCCCGCAACAGTCCGGTGGCCCGCCCCACCTGTCACCGCCCGCACGGCCCCGGCGGGCTGTCAGCGGCGGCTCTCGATCTTCAGGTCCCCCCTCATCACGGTGCGGATGTGGTCACTGGCCAGCAGGTCGTGCGGGAAGCCGAGGTCGATGGCGCTGGCCTCGTCGAGGCGGGCCAGGTGGGCGGCGGTGAGGTCGACCTCCAGGGCGCCCAGGTTCCCCTCCAGCTGCTCGGGGGTGCGGGCGCCGATGATCGGTGCCACCACGTCCGGGTTGCCCAGGGTCCAGGCCAGCGCGACCTGCGCGGGGGTGTGGCCCAGCTCCGCGGCGACCTCCCGCACGACGTCGGCGATCGCGAGGTTCCGCTCGTTGACCAGGCCCAGGCCCGCGTTGAAGCTCCTGCGGGTGCCCTCCCCGGTGTCCGCCGCGGTCAGGTCGGCGCGGCTGTACTTGCCGGTCAGCAGACCGCCCGCCAGCGGCGAGTACGGGGTCACCCCCAGCCCCACCGCCCTGGCCATGGGGATCAGGTCGCGCTCCGCGGCCCGGTTGAGCAGGTTGTACTCGACCTGCAACCCGACCAGCGGCGACCAGCCGCGCAGATCGGCGATCGCCTGCATGCGCGAGACCTCCCAGGCCGGGGCGTTGGACATCGCCACGTACAGCACCTTGCCCTGGCGGACCAGGTCGTCCAGGCCGCGCAGGACCTCCTCGACGGGTGTGGTGAAGTCCCACACGTGCAGGTGGAGCAGGTCGAGGTAGTCGGTGCCCAGCCGCCGCAGGCTGGTCTCCACCGACGCGAACAGGCTCTTGCGGTGGCTCCCCGTGGAGTTCGGGTCGCCGGGCCTGCGCAGCGTCGTGTACTTCGTGGCCAGCACCAGGCCCTCGCGGTTGTCCCGGGTGAACTCGCCCAGCCAGCGCTCGGCGCTGCCGCCGGTGTAGGTGTTCGCGGTGTCGACGAAGTTCCCGCCGCGCCCGACGTAGGTGTCGAACAGCGTGCGCGCCTCGTCCTTCTCCGCGCCCCAGCCGAACTCGGTGCCGAAGGTCGCCGTGCCCAGCGCCAGCGGTGAGACCCGCAGCCCGGAGCGGCCCAGCAGCCGGTAGCTGTCCAGGGTGAGCGACATCGTGTCCTCCTGTGCTCGTGATCCGCCGTCGGGACCGAGTCTGCGACCGCCGCGACCCGGGGGTAAGGGAGAGGACTTCCTGGGAAGAGCAGTCCCACCCCGGCTGTTGGACCGGGCATGACGACCCGCACGATCGACCCGGCGCAGGAGTTGGCCGCGTTCCTGCGGACCCGGCGCGAACGCCTGGACCCGCGCGACTTCGACCTGCCCCCGCGCGGGCGGTCCCGGCGGACCCCCGGGCTGCGCCGCGAGGAGGTCGCCGAACTGGCCGGGGTCAGCGTCGACTACGTCGTGCGGTTGGAGCAGGCCCGCGGGCTGCGGCCCTCGGCGGAGGTGGTGGAGGCGCTGGCCGGGGCGCTGCGCCTGGCCCCCGACGAACGCGCCTACCTGTTCGACCTGGCCCACCAGCGCCCCCGCACCGCCGACCGGCCCGCCACCGCCGCGGCGCCGCCCCTGGCCCGGCTGGTCGCCGACCTGTCGCCGCTGCCCGCCATGCTGATGAACCACCGCTTCGACATCCTCGCCTGGAACAGCGAGATGGCGGCGCTGCTGGTGGACTTCGGCACCCTGCCGCCGTCGCAGCGCAACGCGATGTGGCTGTGCCTGCTGCACCCGGAGGTGAGCCGGTTCCACGACGACCGCGAGCACGTCGTGCGGCAGGGCATCGCCTACCTGCGCGCTGCGTGGGCCGCGCACCCGGAGGACGCGGAGTTGACCGGGCTCATCACCGGGTTGACCACCCACCACGAGGAGTTCGCGCGGCTGTGGGCCGAGCGGGACGTCAAGGTCAGCGGGCGTGGCCTCAAGGTGGTGCGGCGCCCCGACGTCGGGGTGATCGCGTTGGACTTCGAGGTGCTGGTGCCGGTGCAGGACCCGGACCAGCGGTTGATGATCTGCCGCGCGGCCGACGAAGTCAGTCAGTCCGCGCTGGACCGGCTGTGCGCGCGGTGAGGTCGAGCCGTCAGCCCTGTGGGCCCACGGCCAGGTGACGCCGGAACCAGGCGGTCAGACCCGCGTCCACCTCGCGCGCCTGCGGCAGCTGCGGTGCGGGCTCGATGCCGGGCTCCTCGGCGAGCGGGTGCGCCAACCCGGGGATCGACAGCAGTTCGGCGCGTTCCCCCACGGCGTCGACGAGGTCGACCGCGTCGGCCCGCAGCGCCGGGTGGTCCAGCTCGCCGCTGACGACCAGCAGCGGCGCGCGACCGGCGATCGCCCCCGCCCTGGCGACGAAGTCCAAGCCGTCGACGACCTCTGTGGACTCGGCGTCGTACGCGTATTCCCCCGGGAAGAGGTCGACGACGGACCGCATCCGGATGGCGGCGTTCACCACGGCGCCCGCCGCGACCGGGATGTCGGTTTCGGCGAGCACCCGCAGCGCGACGGCCCCACCCAGCGAGCCACCGAGCACCCCGATGGGACCGCCGCCGACCGGCAGCTGCTCGCGGATCGATGCCAGCGCGGCCGGGAACTCCTCGGTCGCCTGCCGGACGAACGGGTGCAGGAACGACATCAGGGCGTCCTCGCGCATCAGCGCCACGATGGCGTCCGTGCTCCCGTCGACCATCCGCGCCCCGCACATCGGCATCCCCAGGTGCACCCGCCACGCGGGCAGGTCGAGCATCGGCAAGGCGGCGGCGAACGCGGCGTCCGACCTCGGCGGGTCCATCATGTGCCAGCTGACGACCAGCGGCGCGGCGCCACCGCCCGCGGGCGGCAGCGCGGTGAACGGCACGCCCGCCGCCGTACCCGTGATCATGGGGTCCATGCGACCAAGGTAGGGCCGCCACCGGGCGTCGGGCCCCGCTTACGCCACCGGCGGAATCAGCACAGCGGCCACGCGCGGCCCACCCGCCGTGGCCCGCGAGGTGGTGTAAGTCCGAGCCGGGTGGGGCACCCGGTGGAAGAGGGTGTTGACCAACCCGCGCGAGCAGGGAAGATTACCCGTGCGGCCCCGGCGTCAGGTGTGTTACCTTGGGTAACAGTAACCTCGGGTAACATTCTCCATGACGTCAGGAGGCCCCATGACCAGCGTCGATCCTCGTGGCCGCACGGACGTGTTCGCGCCGGACCGGCAGGCCGTCGCGCGCACGCTGCTGGACTCCGCGCGCACCTCGTCCTACGACCCCGTGGAGGAGGTCGACTGGGAGACCCCGCTCGACACCGCCTACCACGGCGCGAGCCCGGAGTGGAGCACCCTGTACGGCACCTCGTACTGGGACGAGATGACCCCCGAGCAGCAGCGCGAGCTGACCCGCCACGAGGCCGCGTCGGTCGCCAGCACCGGCATCTGGTTCGAGATGATCCTGCAGCAGATGGTGCTCAGGGACTTCTACGCCAAGGACCCGACCGACCCCGCGTTCCAGTGGGCGCTGACCGAGATCGCCGACGAGTGCAGGCACTCGATCATGTTCGCCCGCGGCGCCGCCAAGCTGGGCGCCCCCGCCTACCGGCCGCGCCGGGTCGTCGTGGAGTTGGGCCGCGGGTTCAAGACCCTCGCCTTCGGGGAGGCCGCCTACGCCGCCATCCTGGTCGCCGAGGAAGTCCTCGACGTGATGCAGCGGGACTGGATGCGCGACGAGCGGGTGGTGCCGTTCGTGCGCACCATCAACAACATCCACGTGGTCGAGGAATCCCGGCACATGAAGTTCGCCAGGCAGGAGACCAAGGAGCGGCTGGCGGGCGCGAGTTGGGCGCGCAAGCAGTTCAACGCCCTCGTGGTCGCGATCGCCGCGTACGCCATCGTCACGAGCATGTGGAACGAGGACATCTACGCCAACGCGGGCCTCGACGCCGAGCGGGCCCGCCGCGAGGCCAAGGCCAACGAGCACCACAAGGCGATGCTGCGCTCCAGCTGCGCCGGGCTGATGGAGTTCCTGCACTCCGCGGGTCTGCTCACCCGTGCCGCCACCGTCTTCTACAAGCGCGCGAACCTGATCTGAGCCATGGCCTTCGCGATCACCCAGACGTGCTGCAACGACGCGTCCTGCGTCTCGGTGTGCCCGGTCAACTGCATCCACCCGGCACCGGGTGAGCCCGACTTCGGCAGCACCGACATGCTCTACATCGACCCGGGGACGTGCATCGACTGCGGCGCGTGCGTCGACG
Organism: Actinokineospora spheciospongiae; assembly: GCF_000564855.1. Lineage (GTDB taxonomy): Bacteria > Actinomycetota > Actinomycetes > Mycobacteriales > Pseudonocardiaceae > Actinokineospora > Actinokineospora spheciospongiae. The sequence continues at coordinate 50,308 of NZ_AYXG01000101.1, read as the reverse complement.
CGTGCCCGGTGGACGCGATCTTCCCGGTCGCCGCCCTGACCGGACCGCTCCAGGTCTACGCCGGGATCAACGCCGAGTACTTCGCGGGCCGGGACGTGATCGCGGAGGCCGCCACGCCGAACCTGCACCCCTGGGGGCCGCCTGCGTTCGAGCGCACGATCCCCGGCAACCCGGCGCCGCTGGAGGTGGCGGTGGTGGGGACCGGTCCGGCGGGCATGTACGCCGTGCAGGACCTGTTGCTGCGCACCAACGCGCGCATCACCCTGATCGACCGGCTGTCCGTCGCCGGTGGCCTGGTGCGGTTCGGTGTCGCACCGGACCACCCGGCCACCAAGAAGATCGGCGAGGCGTTCGCCCGCTTCCACAGCCACCCCAGGCTGCGACTGCGGTTGGGCGTCGAGGTGGGTCGGGACGTCACGACGGCGGACTTGACGGCGCGGTACGACGCGGTCGTCTACGCCGTCGGCGCCTCCTCGGCCCGCACCCTCGGCATCCCCGGCGAGGACCTGCCTGGCAGCCTGGCCGCCACCACCGTCGTGGCCTGGTACAACGGCCACCCGGACGTCGCCGGGGACGCGGTCGACCTGTCCGCCGAGCGCGTGGTCCTGGTGGGCAACGGCAACGTCGCGGTGGACGTGGCGCGCATCCTCACCGCCGACCCGGACGCGCTGGTGGGCACGTCCATCGCCCCCGCCGCGCTGACCCGGTTGCGCGAGAGCAAGGTCCGCGAGGTCGTCCTCCTCGCCCGCCGGGGCCCGGAGGACGCCGCCTACACCCGCGCGGAACTGATCGCCCTCCTCACCCGGGACGACGTCGACGTGGTCGTCGACTCCGAAGACCCCCGCACGGTGCAGACCATCGCCGAAGCGGCTCCCGCCGACAAGGCGGCGCTGCTGCGCGGGGTGGCCCAGGAGGCCGTGGACTGGTCCGCCCCGCCCGCGGCCGGCCGCAGGCGCATCGTGCTCCGCTTCCACTCCGCGCCCTTCGAGGCGCTCGGGGACACCCGGGTGCGCGGGCTGCGCGTCTCCGGTGCCGACGGCATGGTCGAGATCGCCGCCGACCAGGTCGTCCGGTCGGTCGGCTACCACGGCACCCCCGTGCCCGGCCTGCCGTTCGACGAGCTCACCGGCACCATCCCGAACGCCGACGGGCGGGTGGCGGGCAGGCCGGGGGAGTACGTCGTCGGCTGGATCAAGCGCGGCCCCACCGGCGGCATCGGCACCAACAAGGCCGACGCCGCCGAGACGGTGGACGCGATCATCGCCGACGCCGCCGAGGGCAGGCTGCCCAAGCGCAACCGCCGGTCCGTGACCGCCCTGGTGTCCCGCCTGCGCAGCCGCGTCTGACCCGCTGCCCGCCACCGCCCCGGCGGTGGCGGGCAGCGTCGGAACCCGTTCCCCCGCGCCATTCCGGCGCTCCCTCTGCCCATCCGGGTCGAAGATGGCGAAGCACCAGTCTGCCCAGAAATACATTTATTAGCTATCAACTATAAAGATATCCAGGTCACCGATCACCGCAGCGGGCGGACCGCTGCCGGAGGGTGACCGCTACCGGATGACGACCGCTGCCGGAAGGCAGGTCACCGCCGGATAGTGACCGCTGCCGGAGGACAAGCCACTGCCGGACGGCGGACCGGGGAGCACCCGGGCCGCCGTCCGGCCGGTGGTCACCGCGCCGGGAAAGCCTGTTCGTCCGGCTGGCACACGGTCCCCTTCGCCGGGACCGCGAGGTTGATCAGGTAGTCGGTGGCGATGCGGTCGGCGCAGGCGCTGCGGCCGAGGATGGTGTGGCCGATCGCCTCGACCGTCACCAGGCGGGCGTTGCCCAGCTGGGTGGACATGCGCTGCGCGAAGGTGTGGCGGGTCGCCGGGTCGTGGGTGTTGTTGACCAGCAGCACCGGGTTCGGGGTGCGGCGGTTCCAGGGGCCGGTGTACCGGTCGGCCCAGCGCGCGGCGAACGGCCACTGCACGCAGACCCCCGGGTCACCCCAGGCCAGGCCGCGGCCGAAGGTGGGCATGGCGCGGTCCCACGCGTCGGCGATCGGGGGCACCAGGCCGGGCCAGTGCAGGAACGGCTTGTCCGCGCAGTTCACCGCGGCGTAGGAGTCGTCGCCGGTGTAGGGGGAGTCCGGGAGGGCGTCGACGACGGGCTCGAAGGCGTTGGCGGGCAGGGTGATCGCGGGTGTGGCGGCTGTCCGGGCCTGGGTCCCGCTCGGGTGCAGGGCGTCGTAAGCGGATTGCAGGAGGATCGCCACGGTCGGCAGGTCGATCGTCTGGTTGTAGACGGCCCTGGACATGAAGTTGGTGAACGCCTCGAACGTCATCCGCCAGTCCGGGCTCAGCGCAGGGAAGCGCAGCGTGCCGTCCCGCTCGGCGGTTTCCCGCAGTTCGGTGAACTTGGCCTTGGCGTCGCCGCTGAACGCGCACGCCGCCGGGCCCGCCAGGTCGCACTGGGTCAACACCTCGTCCAGCACCAGTTCGAAGCTCTCGGTGCGCTGCCGGTCGTACTCCAGGCCGTTGGTGGTGCGCAGCCGGGGGTCGACGTTGCCGTCCATGACGATCGCCCGCGCGTTCTGCGGGAACAGGTTGGCGTACGTCGCCCCGATGAGCGTGCCGTAGGAGAAGCCGAGGAAGTTCAGCTGCGCGTCGCCGACCCCGGCCCGCAGCAGGTCCAGGTCGCGGGCGACGTACTCGGTGGACATGTGGTTGAGCAGCGGCCCGCCGAGCTGGGCGCAGGCCCGGCCGTAGTCGCCGTAGGCGGCGTTGGTGCTGCGCTCCTGCTCGTCGGTGAGCGGGATCGCGGAGATGCGCGCGTTGAGGGCGTCGAAGTTTTCCTGGGTGGTGAAGCAGCGCACGGGCGAGCTGCGTCCCACCCCGCGCGGGTCGAACCCGATCAGGTCGAACCGGGACAGCACGTCGGCGGAGAGGTAGCTCTTCATGGCCTTGGGCAGCGCGTAGCCGCTGCCGCCCGGGCCGCCGGGGTTGAGGAACAGCGACCCGATCCGGGTGTCCGGGTTGTCGGCGGCCCGGCGCATCAGCGCCAGTTCCACCGTGCCCAGCTGCGGCCGGGCCGGGTTGATGGGGACCGGGTACCGCGCGCAGGAGTAGCGCAGCACCTCGTTGGCGGGCAGGCTGACCAGGTCCTCGTACGCGCACGGCCCCCAGGCCACGGGGGCGGGTGCCGCGGGTCCGGCGGCAGCGGGTGCCGCGACGGCCCCGGTGGCACCGACCACCAGCGCCGCCACGGCGACCAGCCGTCCGAGTGATCTTCGGGAATGGGTGCTCATCGTTGACTCCTCCCAGGACCCGCACACGATGCGGGCTCGGGAAGGATCACACTGCGGCGGTGTCCGCCGACAGCGTCCGACAAGTCCAATCGTCTTCGGCGAATGGACGCGCTCTCGCATTCTTGTCAATCCCGCACAGGCGTTTTCGTGGTGGTTCCGTGCTTTTCCCGTGAAGATCCCGCGTGTCGGGTCTGTTGTTGCTCGACAACGTTCTCCGGCTGTGGCTAGCATGTTTTCGACACTGGGGAGTGGCCGGGAGTCGCGGGCGGGGGCCGCGGCCCGGCCTTCGACCGCCGGCGGGGGCCGGCTCGTTGTGGGGATTTCCATTCGCGTGGTGCGTGCGCCGCGGGCTTTTCGCCCGCGCGTTCGGTGGCGCGCGTCCGCATTGCCGTCCGAGGGGCGGCGGGGAGGTCTGTGGCGTGGTCGACGAGATGGTTGTCCGGGCGCAGCGGTTCATCAACTCCTATTCCGTGGCCGGGATTCCGAAGGTGGCGGAGAACGGCAAGACCGGGTGGCCGGTGATGTACGCGCTCACCCGCGCGCTGCAGTACGAACTCGGCATCACCGCCCTGTCCGACAGCTTCGGACCCACGACGCTGGCGGCGCTGCAATCGCGGTTCCCGGTGGTCGACGCGGGCACCAGGCACGCGAACGCCTACCGGATCGTGCAGTCCGCCCTGTACTGCAAGGGGTACGACGGCGGCAACATCGACGGCACCTTCAACTCCCGGGTCTCGACCGCCGTCACCCGCCTCAAGCAGGACATGGGCGTGTCCGCCGCCTATCCCGGTGACGGTGTCACCCCGAAGGTGTTTAAGGCGCTGCTGACCATGGACGCCTACGTGACCCTCTCCGGTGGCGGGGAGCAGATCCGGTCCGTGCAGCAGTGGCTCAACGGCCGCCACCAGGCGCGCCGCAACTTCTTCATCATCCCGTGCGACGGCCACTTCTCGCGGGACGTGCAGAAAGCGCTCGTGTACGCGATCCAGTACGAGATCGGGATGGGCGACGACGTGGCCAACGGGGTCTTCGGGCCCGGCACCAGGGACGGCATCCGGGCGCACCCGCTCGCCACCGGCAGCACCGGCACCTGGGTGTCGCTGTTCAGCGCCGCGCTGGTCTTCAACCAGCGGCCCGGGGTGGCGTTCACGAGCGCGTTCGGCAGCGACCTCGCCGCGGCGGTCCGGAGCTTCCAGGCCTTCGTCGCGCTGCCGGTGACCGGCACCGGGGACTTCGCCACCTGGGCGTCGCTGCTGGTGTCCACCGGGGACGCGACCCGGCGGGGGACCGCGGCCGACTGCGTCACCGAGGTCACCGCGGACCGGGCCGTCGCCCTGCGCGCCGCGGGGTACCGGGTGGTGGGCCGCTACCTGGCCAACGCGCCGGGTTCTTCGCTGAACAAGCAGATCCAGCCCGGCGAGTTGCAGCGGCTGCGGTCGTTCGGGCTCAACTCGTTCCCGATCTACCAGACCCTGGGCGGGTCCGCGGACTACTTCAGCCACCAGCAGGGCGTGGCCGACGCGCTGGCGGCGGTGCAGCGGGCGCGCCACCACGGGTACCGGCCGGGCACCCGGATCTACTTCGCGGTCGACTTCGACGCGCTGGACCACCAGGTCACCGAGGGCGTCCTGCCGCACTTCCGGGCGATCGCGGCGACCGCGGCCCAGTACGGGGCGGAGTACCGGGTCGGGATCTACGGCCCGCGCAACGTGTGCAGCCGGGTGGCGGCCGAGGGGTTGGCCGACGCCAGTTTCGTCTCCGACATGTCCACCGGGTTCTCCGGCAACCTCGGCTACCCCATGCCCGCGAACTGGGCCTTCGACCAGATCTCCACCATCTCGGTCGGGTCGGGCAGCGGGGCCATCGAGATCGACAACAACATCTCCTCCGGTCGCGACCCCGGCCAGTCGAGCTACGACCCCGAGGTCCCCGACAGCGCGCTCGACGTCAGCTTCGACCCGGCGAAGCGGGACGCGCTGCTGGCCGACGTGCGCGCCTACCTGGAGGGCCGGGGGGTGCCGGAGACCGGTGGCGACGGGTGGCAGGCCCTCACCCTCAACAGCACCACCGAGGCCGTCGACGTGGTGCTCGCCCTGGACTGGCTGATCACCCGCCTGGCCCGGTCCTACCGCATGCGCAAGGCCCTCATCCAGTGCCCGCTGCTGTGGGAGTACCGCGCCTACAACGTCGGGGACCCCGCGGCCGACGCGCTGGTGCGGCAGTACCACGAGGGCACCGGGGTCGGCCCGGCCGATTCCAGCACCGGGCTGGGGCAGGTCTTCGCCCGCACCGCGATCACCGCCACCAACCACTGCGTCCGGCAGGGTGTCATCGGCGGTCAGCTGAGGAACCCCGACGCCGACGCGGACCTGTGGGAGGTCTGGCAGAAGCTCAACGGCGACCCCGTGTACAACGTCGGCGTCATCCCCGCGGTGCACGTCTGGGGTGCGGCGGACATCGGGGTGGCCCGGCCGAACCCGCTGACCAACGAGGACGACAGCAGGCGGATCATGGCCCGGTACAACGGGACCGCGAACAGCTCCGTCGGCTACGGCGTCGCCATGGTGGACCTGTACCGGATCTTCGAGAGGTACCAGGCGCCGCTGCGCTCGTGACGCGCGGGAGATCGGGGGGACGTGGTCGGGGCTCGGCGGGTGGCTGCCTGGGCGGCGGCCACGATGGCCAACTGGCTGCTCGGGCACCTGGCGCTGGTGCCGCTGATCCTCCTGGTGTACGCGATCGGGCAGGGCCTGCTCGCCCCGGCGGGTCTGGTGGTCGCGGACTGGCGGTACACCGGGCAACCGGGCGTCGACGCCGTCGTCGGCGGCGTGGGCGTGGTGTTGGTCGCGGGGGTGTACCACCTGGTCAACTTCGGCTTGGCGTTGCTGTGGGGGGTGCCGTGGGGGTGGAGGTGGGCCTGGGGTGGCCTGCTGGTCCTGCTCCCGGGCACCCTCGCGCTGGCCTGGCCGTCGCTCTGGCACTGCGTCCAGTGGTTGTGAACCGTCCCTGACCCGGAAGGCCCTGTCATGTCGGAAGAACTCGCCGCACCCGAGCCCACCTCCGTGTTCGGCCGCCGGGCGCTGCTGCGCGCCGGCGTCGGTCTCGCCGCGGTGGCGGGGATGGGCGCGGTGTCCACCACCCCGGCCGCCGCCGCGCCCGCGGCGCCGCCGGTGCGCGCCCCGCGCGACCCGCGCACCGGTGCCACCAGTGCGAACGGCTGGCCGGTCGAGTCGTCCGCCGACGCGGGCGGGGCCGTGTGGACCCGCCCGGTCCCCGGCAGCGACCTGCGCGTCCCGCTGCGGGTGGGCGCGGTCGAGGCGGTCCTGGTGCACGTCGTCCGCCGCTACCACTACGAGGTCGACGCGTTGCGCGCGGACGAGGTGACCGGCTTCCGCGCCACCGGCCTGTCCCGGCGCGGTCCGGACAGCAACTTCGGCTCGGGCACCGCGGTCGCGATCCGCCCCGGCTGGTACCCGCCGGGCACGACCGGTGACCTGACCGGGTTCCAGCGCGCCGTCGTCGCCGACATCGTGGCGTCCTGCGAGGGCGTCGTCCGCTGGGGCGGCACGTTCGCCACCCCGTGGGAGGCGCACTTCCAGATCGACGTCCCACCCGGGGACCCCCGCCTGACCCGGGTGGCCGAGCTGGTCGGCACGGGTCGGGGTGCGGGGGCGCTCGTCCTGGGCGCCTGAGCCGCCGGGCGCCAGTACACGATCCGGGACTGTCCGGACGCCGCCGACCACGTGACAATCGAGCCATGCCCCACGACGCCGACCCGGACGGTCCACCCAGCGTGCTGGTGGTGGGGGCCGGGATCGCCGGGCTCGCCGCGGCGCGGGCGCTGCGCGGACTCGGCCACCCCGTCACCGTCCTGGAGGCGCGCGACCGCGTCGGTGGGCGGATCTGGACCGACGGGCACGGGGTGGACCTCGGTGCGCACTGGATTCACGGCACGGACGGCAACCCGATCACCGAACTGGTGGAGGACCTGGGCATCCCGCACAGCTACGTCGGTGGCGACAGCGCCTACACCGGGGGGTTCGACAACCTCGACCTGTTCGGCGCGGACAACCGCCCGGCGGGCCACCGCCACAAGAGCCGCACCCGGGAACTGGCCGACGACGTGCTGCACGAGCTCGAACAGCGGGCCGAGGCCGCGCGCCGGGGGCAGCACCCGGACACGCCGCTCGGCGAGGCCGTGCGCCAGGTCCTCGCCGAGCGCCGGTTGTCCCCCGAGGACGAGCAGGCGGTCCGCTACCACCTCAACGTGATCCTGCGCGAGGACGTCGCCGAGGACCCCGACAAGCTGTCGCTGAAGCACTGGGAGGACGGCTACCTGGTCTACGGCTACGGCGACAGCGTCCTGCACGAGGGCTACCGGTCGGTCGTCGACGCCCTCGCCGAGGGGCTGGACGTCCGGCTGGGCCACGTGGTCACGCGGATCGACACGGGGGCCGTGCCCGTGCGGGTGACGACCGACCGGGGTGGTTTCGAGGCCGACAAGGTGCTGGTGACGTTGCCGCTGGGGGTGCTCAAGGCCGACGCGGTGCGCTTCGAGCCCCCGCTGCCCGAGGCCAAGCGGACGGCGGTCGCCCGGTTGGGCTTCGGCACCTTGAACAAGATCGCCCTGCACTACCGGGAACCCTTCTGGCCGAAGGAGCAGTACGTCTTCGGCTACCTGTGCCGCGACACCGACCGCCACCCCACGGTCGTCATCAGCATGTGGAAGTCCCACGGCGCACCGGTCCTGGTGATGCTGCTCGGCGCCTCGCTCGGCCGCGAGCTGGAAACCTGGTCCGACGAGGAGGTCCGCACCTACGCCACCACCATCGTCGCGGACGTCTTCGGCGCGGGCGTGCCCGCGCCCGAGCACATCTCGCGCACCGCGTGGTCCGCCGACCCCTTCGCCAGGGGTTCCTACACCTGCATCGGCGTCGACGCCTCACCGAGGGACATCGGCACCCTCGCCGAACCGGTCGGCGACCGGCTGTTCTTCGCCGGTGAGGGCACCAACCCCCACCACTGGGGGTGCGTGCACAGCGCCTACGAGTCCGGCCTGCGCGAAGCGGCGCGGATCAGCGGGAACCCCGCCACCCACACCCCGCCGAACGCGGGCACCTCCCGCCGCCGGGCGCGCGACACCGACCGCGTGCTGCGCTTCGCGCGGATGCGGATGGCGCACGTCGGCGAGCGGGAACTGGCCGAACGGGTGGCGTGCCTGCGGGACAGCGCCGACCCGCACGGGGTGCGGCTGTTCACCTCGCTGGCCGACACCGAACTGGAAACCCTCGCCTCGATGTTCGACGAGATCCCGTTCACCGCGGGCGATTCCCTGTGCCGCGAGGACGACGCCGCGCACGGGGTGCTCCTGGTGGCCGGCGGCGAGGTCGAGGTCGACTTCGGCGGCGTCTACGACCGCGCGGTCCTGGGCCGAGGTGCCCTGCTCGGCCACCACGACCTGTTCGCCGACGCCCGCACCACCTCGGTCACCGCCCTCAGCGACGAGGTCCTGGTGTTCTACCTGGACCACTACCGGTACCGGAGCTTCCTGCACGCCTTCCCCGAGGTCCTGATGCTCATGATGGCGGACCTGGTCAAGCGGTGGGAGCAACTGGAGAGCGCCCTCGGCCCCACGACCCTGCGCCGCTAGGGAGGCGGTGCCGACCCGGTCACCGGGGGGCGGTCACCCCCTGGCCGCGGAACCCCGCCGGAGCGGCAGGAGCAGCGCCGCGCTGATGAGGAGGAACACGCCCGACGACACGGCGTTGAGCAGGTTGTCGGTGGCGCTGTGCATGTCCAGGTGGCGCAGGTGGTAGGCGGTGTGGAAGACGTTGAACACCAACCAGGCCGCGCCGGTCGCCCGGACCAGGGCGGTGTCGGCCGCCCTGCCCGCCGCGAGCAGGGTCAGCACGGCGAAACCCAGGTAGAGGGCGCCGACGTCGGAGGACAGGTGCTGGTTGTAGGGGCCGAGCACCGGCAGCCACCGCAACCCGAAGCCGGGGAAGGAGCCGTACCAGGCCTCCGGGGCGAAGTAGGCCCACCCGCCGATCCCCAGCGCCACCACCCCGAGCACGACCAGCAGCACCCGGCGGGTCCCCGGGCTCACCGCCAAGCCGGCCCCCCGCCGGACCCGGCGCACCTCGTCACCGCGACTCACATTCGCCTCCCGTTCCCCTGGGTTCTACCCCGGGACGCGGGGGAGCACCTGCCGTCGGGCCAACAAGACACGATCGGGCGGTGCGACGGGTACGAGGTCACGGGAGCCGGGCGACGGCGGCGGCGGCGAGGGTGCGCGCGGTCTCGCACAGCGCCGCCTGGTCGGTGCCGCCCGGGTCCTTGAAGTCGACGACCACGATTTCCTCGCGGTCCTCCTCGGTGCCGTGCAGCACCGACGGCGGGGTGTAGAACCTGTGCACGACCTGCACCTGGCACGTCTTCCCGGTCGCCGCGATGACCGCGTCGCGGTCGCCGACGCGGATTCGCGTGCCGACCACGTCCGCGTCGTCCTCGATCGGCCACTCCCGGCTGAAGTGGACCCGCACCGTTCTGCGGTCGTGGTCCCAGTCGCACTGCCAGCCGCCGAGGCTCGCGTCACCGGCTTCGACCGATCCGAGAGCGGTGGCCACATCGGACCCCGACAGCAGGGCGCAGGCGTCGACGTGGGCCAGTGACCAGGAGGGGAGGGGTTGGGCGCGGTGGGGGAGCGGGCCGTTGGCGAGCATCTGCGCCACCGTGCCCACCACGGCTTCGGAGATCGCGCACACGGGGGTGTTCTCCGCGTCGTCCAGCGGCCGGGACGTGATGACCACCCGGTTGAGGTCGGCCAGGGGCAGTGCGCGGGTGCAGGCGCCGTCGCGGACGTCCGGGCGTTCGATCCCACCCACCTGCCCCGGTGTCGGTGGCCGGGGCGGGTACCGGAGCGGGCCGGTCAGGTCGAGGTGGGTCTGCACCTGCCCCGCCTCGTCCGGCAGCGTGGTGGTGACGACGCAGGTGCCGAAGTTGCCCAGTTCCGGGTCGATGAAGGCCTCGCCGAACCCGGCCAGGGCGTCGGTGGACAGCGCGGCGCAGGGGTCGGCCGCGGCCGGGTCCGCGCCCAGCGTGCCGGGGAGGTCGCCGTCGCGCTCCGGTGGGCCCGCCGTGAGGGCGAAGGTGGTCACCAGGGCGATGGCGCCCACGCCCGCGGCCGCGGCGGCGAGCCTGCGCCGCCGGCGACCCGGCGGGCCCGGCCGCCGCGGGGGGACCTCCTGCCCGCCAGCGAGCGCGAGGGTGGCCTCGGCCGCGGTCGGGCGCCCGGCCGGGTCGACGCGCAGCAGGGCGGTGAGCACCGGGCGGAGCCGGTCGGCGCGGCGGAAGGGGTCGACCCGGCCCGCGGCGGCGCGGCGCATCTGCACGAACGGGCCGTCTTCCCCGGTGCCCCAGGGCGAATGGCCCTCCACGGCCGCGTACAGCGTCGCGCCGAGGGAGAACACGTCCGCGGCCGGTCCGGCGTCGTGGCCGTCGGCCACCTCGGGGGCCACGTAGCCGACGGTCCCGGTGAGCTGCGCGCCGCCGGTGCGGGTGACCTCGGCCCAGCGCGCGATGCCCAGGTCGGTCAGCTTCGCGGTGCCGTCCCCGGTCACCAGGACGTTGCCCGGCTTGACGTCGCGGTGCACGATCCCGCGCGCGTGCATGGCCGCCAGCGCGTCCGCCAGTTGCGCGCCGATGCGCGCCACCAGGTCCTCCGGCAGCGGCCCGTCGGCCTCGATCACCTGCTCGAGGCTGCGGGCGGGCAGGTACTCGGTGACCAGCCAGCGCTCCTCGCCGTCGACGACCGTGTCGAAGACGGTGACCACGTTCTGGTGCAGCAGCCCGGCGCCGATCCGGGCCTCGCGGCGGATCTGCCCGGTGTCCCCGTCCCGGGACCGCTTCAGCGCGACCGCGCGACCCAGTTCCAGGTCGGTCGCGCACCAGACCACCCCCATCCCGCCTTCGCCGAGCTCTTCGTCCAGGCGGTAGCGGTCGGCGATGACGTGGTCGGCTCGCACCGGACCAGTCTAGGCAGCGCCGGTGCCCGGCGCGGTCGGCCCCGGACCGGGGCACCTGAACGGACCACCGGGCGCGGGGGACCGGTCCCGCGCACCGGGGGTAGAACCGGGGCGACGCCGGGAGTGCCCGCGTCGGAACAGGGGGGCGATGATGCTGGAACGAGCCTGCGCGTTGGCACTGGTGGCGGTGGTGGTCCTGCCGGGCACCGGCTCGGCGACGGCGGCGGCCGGGCGGGTCCTCGCGGTCGGGCCGGGCGCCCGGTACGCCACGCCGCAGGCCGCCGCCGACGTCGTGCGGCCCGGCGACACCGTCGCGATCGCCGCGGGCACCTACCCGGGCGGGCTCACCATCCGCACCGACGGCACCCCGCGCCGCCCCATCACCTTCACCGGCGTCGGCGGCCCCGCCGTCATCACCGGTGCGGGTGGGCCCGACGGGCTGCTCGCGGTGGGGAACCACTCCTGGCAGCGGTTCCTGAACCTGGCGGTGTCCGGCTCGCGGGGATTCGGTGCCCACGCCAACGGCGGCCACGACCTGGAGTTCGGCGGCTTCACCGTCGACGGCTCCCGCGACGGCGGGCTGGTCCTGGTCGGCACGTCCCGCGTCTCGGTGCACTCCTGCGACATCCACGGCACGAACGCGCGGGGCACCTCGGCCGACCACGAGGCGCTGAGCATCGCGTCCGGTTCCCGCGACGTCGAGGTCCGGCACTGCCGGGTCCACGACAACGGCGAGGAGGGCATCGACGTCAAGTACACCGACCACGCCCGGGTGAAGATCCACGACAACGTGGTCACCGACAACCGCGGCCCCAACATCTACGTGGACTCCGCGACCTCGGTCGACGTGTACAACAATGTCGTCTCCGGTGCGGAGAACAGCACCAAGGCGGGCATCGCCCTGGCCGTCGAGGACTACTCGACCACCAGGCGGCTCGCGGAGGTCCGGGTGTTCAACAACGTCTCCACCGGGAACGCCCAGGCCGGGCTGAGCCTCTGGGTGGAATCCACCGGCACGATGTCCGACGTCCAGATCGTCAACAACACCTTCGCCGGGAACCGGCTCGGTGCGGTGGTCATCGACGCGGACCGCTTCCGCGGCCACAACGTCCTGCGCAACAACATCTTCGCCGAGGGACCCGTCGACACCGGCCCCTTCATCAGCGACCACAACATGACCGGCGACCCCGGTTTCGCCGACCCGGCCGGGGGCGACTTCCACCTCACCGCGGGCTCGCCCGCCGTCGACGCCGGCTCACCCCGCCTGGCCCCCGCCTTCGACCTCGACGGCACACCCCGACCGGCGGGAGCGGGCCACGACGTCGGCGCGTACGAACTGGGCGGGACGACCACGCGACCAGGGCTCGGGCTTCGCCGCCCGGGTTGTGCTGGCCGGAGCTGACCTGGCCCAGGGAGGCGCTGTGCCCGGTGGACTCGGTGAGCTGCCCGCCGCCGGGCAGCGGTCAGGGCGCGTTCGGGTCGTCCACGAGGTCGAGGTCGAGCGGGACGAGTGTGGTGGAGGAGATCAGCTCGCGCAGCAGGTTGACCGTCAGCGTCAGCCCGACCGGTTCGCCCACCTCTTCGCGCAGCAACCCATGGACACCGCTCGCGGCGAGGCGGCCGCGGACGCCCGCGATGGTGTGCTCCACGCGCTTGGTCGTCCAGTTGGCGGCTGGCCGCAGTTCCCGGAGCTGGTCGGCGGCCTGCTGCCGGGACAGCGGCTGCGGGTGCGGGTCGTGCAGGAGGTAGCGCCTGCCGAGGACGACGAGGGCCAGCCGTTCCTCCTCGGTGAGGCGCCAGCGCTTCGGCGGCTGGGTGATGTCGTTGGGGCGCGGGGCGAGTTGGCTCCCGCCCGCGTCGGCGACGTACAGCTCCACCAGGTGTTCGCGGCCCCGGGAACCGCGCAGGAACAGCGGCGTGTACCCGGGGGCGAGGGGGAGCGGTTCGCCGTCTCGGTGCAGCAGCGGGGAAGCGGGCAGGCGGATGGGGGAGCGACCGGTGTTGGTCACCCACCAGCGGCCGCCGCGGTGGTCGAGCACGCCGTGCTCGCGGCTGACGGTCACGTCGTTCTCCCCGACGCACACCTCCACCCGCGGTCGGTTGCGGCCGAACCGGACCCGCCTGCCCTCGCTCGGCTCGACGGTGACCCCGCCGGTCAGCGTGAGCGCGGACAGCCCTCCGGGCGGGACCCGCGCCGCACCGAGCACCAGGCTCCGCACGGCGATCGGCTCCACGGGCGCGAACTGCATGTCGATCTCCCCAGGCGGTTGTGCGTAGTCCGACCACGATATTCCGGTCACCCGGGACCGGTCCCGAGCGGCGGGCCGGGGATCTGCCGCCGCCGCGGGTGGGCGCGTGGAACCCTGACGGGCAAAGGCCATCGCCCCTCGACTTGGCGGTTCGGGCTGTTACCTTTTCGCTCATGCAGCGTGGGGACATGATCGCGGGGCGTTACCGGCTGGAGGAGCAGATCGGTGCCGGGGGGATGGGTGTCGTCTGGCGGGCCACCGACTCCGAACTGCGGCGGGTGGTGGCGCTCAAGCGGTCCACCGGCGGGAACGACGCGCAGCTTCGGCGGGAGGCGCAGATGGCCGCCGGGTTGCAGCACCCGAACGTGGTCAGCATGTACGACGTGGTGGTCCACGGTGCCGACCGGTGGCTGGTCATGGAGTACTTCCCGGCGCGCAGCATCGCCGCCACCCTCGCCACCACCGGCCCGCTGACGCCGCGGGCCGCGGCCGGGGTGGGCGCGCAGATCGCCGCCGCGCTCGTGGCCATGCACGACCGCGGGATGGTCCACCGCGACGTCACCCCGGGCAACGTGCTGGTGGCCGAGGACGGCACCGCCAAGCTGACCGACTTCGGCATCGCCCACTGGGCCGAGCTGACCAACACCGGCGACGCCAGGGTCGTCGGCACCCCCGCCTACATGGCGCCCGAGGTGGCCAACGGCACCCCGGGCGGCCCGGCCGCCGACGTGTTCTCCCTCGGGGCCACCCTGTTCGCCGCCGTGGAGGGCCACTCCCCGTGGGGACCGCCGAGCCACGACCCGCACGCCCAGCAGCGGCGGGCGATGGCGGGCGACCGCTGCCCCACCACCCGGGCCGGGGCGCTCGAACCGCTGCTGTCCGACCTGCTCGCCCACCACCCCGACGTCCGCCCGACCCTGCGCGCGGCCAAGATGCAGTTGGAGGTGATCTCCGGGATCACCGTCCCGATCAACCCGATGGCGGGCACGGCGGACGGCGCGACCGTCCCGGTCGGCCCGCCACCGCGCAAGCGGGGTGTCCTTGTCGGGTCGGCACTCCTGGCCGCGGCGGTGGCGGCGGGAGCGGTCGTCTACGCGAACAGCGGCTCGTCCTCCCTCGCCTCCCCGCTGGTGGGAAACGGCAACGTGGGGGACAAGCGCACCGCCGACCCGTGCTCCCTGCTCGACCCGAACTCCCTCGCCCGGTTCGGCAACCACGTGGTGCGGAAGGACACCGAGTACGGCGAGTTCAACCGCTGCGGCATGACCGTGCGGCTGGGCAAGGAGGAGAAGGACGTCGGGGAGGTGTGGGTCCGGATCGTGAACCCCGACGAGTACCGATCCCAGCCCCACACCCCCGGGGAACTCGAGGCGGGCGAGTTTCCCCCCGAGCGCAACGGCGAGTGCGAGCGCCCGATCACGCTCCCGGACGGCAACCGGGTCGTCGTCACCGCCCGGAACCAGGGCGGGCACCCGTCCGAGCTGTGCTCCATGGCCTCCGACGTGTCGGGCAGCGTGCTGTCCAAGCTCGGCCAGGCCACCCAGATCCCCCGTCGTGGCAAGCCGTTCGACCCGCGGTCCCTGGCGAACGCCGACGCGTGCGCCACCCTCGCGGAGGACGAACTGGCCACGGTGTTCACCACCCCGGTGACACCGGAGCCCGACTTCGGCAACTGGACCTGCTACTGGCAGACCGACTCCTTCGACCTCACGCTCGTGTTCAGCCGGGAGTGGCCCGAGGATGCCGATGACGACGAAACCACCGTCTCCACCGGGGTCGGCGAAGCTCACGTCGGCACCGACTCCAATGCGGACGAAGGCGCCACGGGGTGCGAGATCGAAATCATCCACCGCAGGTACGTCGAGCACACCGCGATCAACGACGACTGGATGGAGGTCGCCACGCTCAGCCTGGACAGCGAGGACGGCAGCGTCCCGGAAGAAGCCCTGTGCGAGAAGGTGACCGCGCTCGGCCGGTTGATCGCCCCCCGGTTGCCCGGTCGCTGACGCCCACCGTCGACCTGGCCCACCCCTTCGCGGGCACCGCCGTGGAGGGGTGGGCCGACGGTGAGGCCGGGATCGTGGCCCCCGCCGCGGCGCCGCTCGCCGGGTTCACCCGGGCGCAGGTCGCCGACGCGCTCGACCGGGCCCGCCGGGCGCTGATCAGCGCCCGGATCGACCCCCGGGTCCTCCACGGCACCGACGTGCACCTGCTGGCCGACCAGTTCGCCGCGCCGAAGCGGGCCGAGGTGCTCGCCTCCCCGCACCTGCGCACCGCGATCGCCGAGGGCAGCACCCTGCTGGACGGGGTGCCGGTCAAGGTCACCGGCACCATGACCGTCCAGGCGGGCCGACGCGGCGAGCTGATCATCGACATGAACCACTCGTTCGCCTACGCCTTCACCCCGCGCAACCGGGCGGTGCTGACCGGACCGATGCAGATCATCAGCGTCGTCCGGGCCCAGTCCCAGTACGGCTTCTACGGCTTGGCCGACTGGCCGGGCGTCGGCCGGGGGCTGACCCCGTTGGACCACTCGCGGTTCTTCTACTCGATGAGCTGCTCGGCCGCGGTCCGGGGCTACCTGGCCCCGGCGGACGCCGAGCTGGTCAACCCGGGCGGCGCCACCCCCGAGGAGGACCGCAAGCGGATCTTCGACCCATCGCTGCCGATGCCCGACCCCAAGGGAACCTGCTGACCGGGAGGGTCGTGACGCCGGAGAACTCCGAGGTGGTCAGCTTTCGCCCCCGGCCGCAGTGGGCGGAATCGTGGCTGCTCTCCCCACTTCTCGGGTGAGGTGGGCCTACTCGTCTGCGCATTCCGTGGGAAGAATCCGGACGCCCCGTGCTCGGTGGTGATCGGTCACCACCGAGCACGGGGCGTTGTCAGGGCCTCCGGTCTGCCGGTTCGGCTCGTCAGCCGCCGATCTGCTGTCGAATCCAGCCCAGGTTCGCCGCGATGCCGGTGTAGAGGGTGGTGGTGGCGCACTCGCCGCCGTTGTCGCCGGGGCCGTGGGTTTCACCGACCAGGGTCCAGTTGCCCCGGGTGCCCACGACGGCCGGGCCGCCGGAGTCGCCGTGGCAGGCCGAGTGGGCGCGGTCGCCGGAGACGCAGATGTCGGTGGACGTGCCGCCACCGGCGGCGCACCGACTGGCGGGCAGCAGGGTCAGGTCGATCTCCTGCAGCGTGGTCGGCGTGTAGCAGGACGGCCAGCTCAGGCAGCCCCAGCCCAGCAGGCGCACCGCGCCGCCGGGGGCGGGGTTCGCGGTGGCCATCCGCACCGGCGCCTGGCGCGAGGCGGTGGACAGGTGCATCAGCGTCAGGTCGGTGCCCGCCCGGTTGACCCGCCGGTCGACGCGCAGCAGTTCACCGCCGGAGTTCTTGTTGGTCGAGCCCACCCGGGCCTGGCTCGCGCTGCCGCAGTGGGTGGCGGTGACGACCCACTGCGGGGCCACCAGGCTGCCGCCGCAGCCGTTGCTCAACGAGACCATCCAGGAGTAGGTCTCGGTCGCGTTGTGCCCGCCTATGACGTTCGGCTGCATCCCGCCCGACGGCTCGGCCGAGGCCGAGGCCGAGCCCGCGATCGAGAGCACCGCCGCACCGGCGACAGCCAGGGCTGCGAGGAATCTGCGCATGAGAGCCTTCCAATCGGCGTGGGAACGCCGTGCAGGGGATGGGCGAGGACGATTCGCGAAATGTCGGTCCAGTGGAGATGAAATCATCCCGGGTGCTTTCGCCTCCTGAATATGCACCAGCTCGCGATCCGGGCACAAGGTCACCGATCCCATTGCCTGGGAAGGATTTTCCCAGTTGGCCCGGGTGTTCGTCGACCTTATGGCGCACGCTTATGGCTCGGACGGCGGTCGGATTATCCGGTTCGGTCGGCGACGCCGTCCACCCGACGAAAGTAGTGATGACACGTGCTCCGGCGTCCACCGATGTGCTTGCCCCGGTTTGTCGAAACCACCTTTTCCGCACCACCTCGTCCGCGAACGCCATTCGCACCGGTCGCGCCGTCGTCGGCGGCGCCCCTCGACGCCGCCCTGCCGAACCGCCCGCCCGCGATTACTGTGCGGGCATGCCCGCTCCCGGCCGGTCGTCTCCCGCCCTGTGCCCGTGGTGCGCGCCGAGGGGGGACCGCTGAGGTGGCCGGTGTCGTGGTGGTGGGGGCGGGGATGGGTGGGCTGGCCGCGGCCGCGCGCCTGGCCGCGCTGGGACACCGGGTGACCGTGGTGGAGCAGGGCGACACCCACGGCGGCAAGCTGGGCACCCTGCGCCGGGACGGGTACACCTTCGACACCGGCCCGTCGCTGCTGACCATGCCGCAGGTCTACCGCGACCTGTTCGCCGCGACCGGGGCGCCCCTCGACACCGTGGTGGACGTGGTGCCGGTGGACCCGGTGTGCCACTACCGCTTCGCCGACGGCACCGAGGTCGACCTGCCGCACGCCGAGGAGGACGTGCCCGCGGCCCTGGCGGCGGCGTTCGGGGAGCGGTCGGCCGCGCAGTGGCGCCGGGTCATGGCGGACGCCGCGCACCTGTGGGGCCTGGTGGGCGAGTCGGTGCTGCAGCGCCCCCTGGGCGGGCTGGGCGACCTGGTGCGCCGCTCGGCCAACCCGCGCGACCTGGCCGCGATCGCGCCGTGGCGGACGCTGCGCGCGCTCGGCCGCGCCCGGTTCGACGACCCCCGGCTGCGGGTGCTGCTGGACCGCTACGCCACCTACAGCGGGTCGGACCCGCGCCGGATTCCGGCTGTGCTGAGCGTGGTGCCCTACGTCGAGCAGCACTTCGGCGGCTGGTACGTGCGCGGCGGCCTGCGGGTGCTGGGCGACGCGCTGGCCGACCGGTGCCGCGAACTGGGGGTGCGGTTGCGCTTCAACGCCCCGGTGACCGGAATCGACGCCACCCCCACCGGGGTCAGCGGCGTGCGGCTGGGCGACGGGGAGCGGATCGCCGCGGACGTCGTCGTGTCCGATGTGGACGCCGAGGTGCTCTACCGCGACCTGCTGCCCGCCCGGTCGGCGCGCCGACCCCGGCGGGCGCTGCGGCGCGCGGTGCCCTCGCTGTCCGGGTTCGTGCTGCTGCTCGCCCTGCGCGGGCGCACCCCCGGTCCGCGCCACCACCACCGCGTGCTGTTCCCCGCGGACTACGACGCCGAGTTCGACGCGATCTTCGGCCGCGCGCCGCGACCCGTGCCCGACCCCGCGGTGTACGTCTGCTCACCCGACGACCCCGCCGTGGCGCCCGAGGGCGACGAGGCGTGGTTCGTCCTGGTCAACGCCCCGCGCCAGGGCCCGGTGGACTGGCGGGCGCCCGGGCTGGCCGACGACTACGCCGACCGGGTCCTGCGGGTGCTCGCCGAGCGCGGGCTGGACGTGCGCGACCGGGTGCGCTGGCGGGAGGTGCGCACCCCGGCCGACTGGGAGCGCGACACCGGCTCGGTGGGCGGCTCGATCTACGGCACGTCGTCCAACGGGCCGCGCGCCGCGCTGCTGCGCCCGCGCAACCGCGGCCCCGTGCCCGGCCTGTTCCTCGTCGGCGGGTCGGCCCACCCGGGTGGCGGCCTGCCGCTGGTGGCGCTGTCGGCCGCCATCGTCGCCGGGCTCATCGGACCGGCCTGACCCGCCCGCCCACGGTCATCCGGCGGATGACGAGCGCGGCGCCGATGAGCTGCAGGTGGGCGGGATCGGCCGGGTCCAGCGCGGTCAGCGCGACGGCCTTGCGCACCCGGTAGTCCACGGTGTTCGGGTGCACGTGGAGCCGCACGGCCGTCTGCCGCCGGTTCAACCCGAGCCGCAGGTAGGTTTCCAGCGTGACGAGCAGGTCCGGGTGCTCGTCGAGCGGCGCGAGCAGGGCGCGCAGCGCACCGCTCGCCGCGGTCGGCCTGGTCAGTTGGTACTCCAGGACGACGTCGGCCAGCCGGTAGAAGCCGGGGCCTCGGCCGAACACGCTCGCCAGTTCCAGGATCTCACCACCCTGGCGGACGGCTCCGGCGACGCCCGGTGGTTCCGCGGCGACCCCGGCGGCGGTCACCTCGACGCCCGCGGCGCGGCTGAGCCCGTCGACGACCGCCTCCGCCGCGGACCAGTCCTCGCCCGCGAGCAGTGCCGTGCCGCCGGTCGTGTCGAGCAGCGAGAGCACCGGTTCCCCCACCGCCGCCGCCAGTTCCTGCTCGGCCCGGTGGACCTTGCGCTGCGCGGCCATCGTGGCGTCCACGCCGGGCTCCGTCTCGTCCTCGTGCGCGGCGAAGGCCAGGCGCAGCACCAGGTAGCGCGGCGCGAGCCGGACACCGGCGCGGCGCGCGGGTTCCTCCAGCGGGTCGCCGCGCAGCAACGCCGACACCAGCGTGTGGCGGCGCTGCTGCTCGCCGCTGTCCAGCCTGCGGCGCTCCTCCAGGTAGGCCGCCGCCGAGGCGGTGCCCGCGCCGTGGATGTAGCCGAGCACGAGTTCGGTGAACGCCAGGACGTGGTCGAGGTCCTCGGGTCGCGCGTCGGCGACCATCGCGCGCCAGGTTTCGAGCATCCCCATGCTGTACGCGCCCATGACACCGTCGAGCGCCATCCCCTCGCCCGCGCGCCGGGCGGCCGACACCGTGATCGGCCCGACCAGCTCCCCGGGCGACGGCGCCGCCCGGTCGCGCACCGACTCGGCGAAGATCCGCAGGTTCTCCTCGGTGACCGCGGCGATGGTGTCGAGCAGCTCCGCACTCGAAAGCCGCTGGTAGGCACCGATTTCCCGGCCGAACCGCTCCACCAGCCGCCGCGCCATGCGGCGCCGCTCGGCGAACAGCCGCTGGTAGAGCACCCGGCCGCCGATGGTCAGCGCCTCGTTGTCATCAGTCACAACTCCCGTCTACCACTGTTGGGTCGGGGGCCGGTGTCGCCGCGGGCCGGTCTTGGTGAGGATTGACAAGACAGGGAAATCCGATGGGGAGAACGAGAGGAAAATCCATGGGGGTCAAGACCAAACGGGTGCTGCGGGCACTCACCACCCTGGTGCTGGCACTGGCGTCGGTGACGTCGCTGTCGAGCCAGGCGTCGGCGGCGGGCGGGCGCGACGAGCGGGCCACGTTCGTCAACTTCTGGGGGCGGCTCGACTACGAGGTCCACCTGCCGCCGTCCCACCGGCCGGGCACGCCGCTGCCGGTGCTCGTCGCCCTGCACGGGTGCGACATGACCGGCTACGGGGACAACTCGATGAAGGCCATGACCCGGTTCAACGACCTCGCGGACGCCCGCGGGTTCATCGTCGTCTACCCGACGCAGAACCGGCTGTGGAACATCAACGGCTGCTGGAACGGGCTGCTGCCGGGCAACCAGAAGCGCGGCAGCGGGGAACCGTCGCTGCTGGCGGGCGCCACCCAGGCCGTCGTGGCGCGGTACGGCGCCGACGCCGAGCGGGTCTACGCCGTCGGGGCGTCCGCCGGTGCCGCGATGGCCGTGGTCCTCGGGGTCACCTACCCGGACGTCTACGCGGCGATCGGCAGCCTCGCCGGTGGCGAGTACGCCGCTGACCGGGTCATCCTGGGCGGTCGGGACAAGGTCAGCCCGGTCGACACCGCGAAACTCGCCTACGCCGAGATGGGCCCGCGGGCCCGGCAGGTGCCGACGTTCATCGCGCAGGGCGACGCCGACACCACCGTCGAACCGGTCTTCGGCGACCGCCTGGTCACGCACTGGGCCGCCATCGACGACCTGGCCCGGGACGGCGTGCTCGACGGCGACGTCGACGACGTGGCCGACTCCCGGCAGCGCGTGGTGGAGCCGGGCGCCTACCCGTACGTCAAAACGGGCTACACCGACGCGGGCACCGGCGAACTGCTGATCGAGAAGTACAGCGTCGAGGGCCTCGGACACCGGTGGCCCGGTGGCGGGGAAGGCGCCTACGCCGACCCGATCGGGCCGGACCTGAGCACCCTGGTGTGGGACTTCTTCAGCGGCCGCTCACTGCCGTAGTCCGACCGGTGTCGACCGGGGCAGGCGGCCGGTGACCCACGGGGGGTCTGGCCGCCTGCCCTCGCAGCCCGGGTGAAAAAACTCCCACCGGCCGGGTTCGGCGAATGGGCTCCGGTCGACGGTCCACCTGCGACGACGATCTTCGACAGGTGAAGCTGTTCTCGCGGGGCAGGCAGGCCGCGGCGGAGCCGGTCACCGCACGGGACCAGGTGCTCGGGGCGTTGTGCCCACCGGTGCCCTGCTGGCCGCGGTGCGCAGCCCGGTGGGCCTCTGGCTCACCGCAGTGGAAGCCTTGCTGCTCCAGGAGAATTCGCGGCCTCGACCGCCGCCGACCCGCTGGTGCGCGGACCAGCCCACCGCCGCGCGGTCGCCGAACCGGTGGCGCGGGCGAACGAAGACCTCTGAGGCAGCACGACGAGTCCGCTGTCGGACGGCAACTCCCACCGGATCGCCACCTGCGGCAGCTCATGGCTCCGGACCGACCGCGTCGGTGTTCGTCGTCACCGTTGAGCCGCTTTCGGGGTCACCGGGTTCCGCGCCGCCGCCGGTCCAGGTCGGCGGCGGCGCGGAACCACGCCTCGCCCCACGGGCGCAGGCCCGAGGGCGGGACGCCGAGCGCCTGCACGATCCGGTCGAGCGCGTCGACCGGGGGGAACGCCCGCCCGCTGACGTAGGTGTGCACGGTCGAGCGGGGCAGGCCCGCCCGCCGCGCGAGGGTGCTCAGGCCGACCCGCGCCTTGCCGGTGCCCCGGGCCGCCCGCCGCCGCAGCAGGTCGAGCTGTTCGACCAGCCCCGCGTCGTCGGTGACCCGGTCGGGGTCCGGGCACCACTGCTGTTCGAGCACCCCCATCAGCTCACGAGCACGCAGGTGGCGCGGTTCTGCCAGTTCACGCCGCCGAGCCGCAGGTCCGCGCTCTGGTCGACCCAGGTGCTGTGCGCCCCGCCGCGCGGGCAGTCCCGCGCGTCGTACACCATCACGTCGCACTGGCTGTAGGTGTGCACCGAACCGGCCCGGTTGTCCCAGCCCCACCCGGCCAGGTTGTAGAGCCCGTTCACGTCCCCGGTGGTGGCGGTGCAGTTCCCCAGCCGGTAGAAGGTGATGCAGGCGCCGGAGTACCCGGCGTCGTCGTAGAGGGTGTACTCGGCGACCGAGCCGGACACCCGCCCGACGGCCTGGCACGCCACCGCCGGGGCCTGCGCCGCCACCTGGGCCGACGCCGCCTGCGGCCCCACCACCAGCGCCGCCGCGGCGGTCAACGCCACCCCGGCCACCTTCGCCACCCCGCGCGCCACCCTGTTCCCGATCATGTTCGGCTCCCTCGTCCGTTCGGCTTGCGCTGTGCGGCCATACTGGGACGCGGGCACTGCGGATCGCTTGCGACGTTTCCGCATTCCGCGGGTCAGGGGCGGTACGGGGGAGGTGGCGGCGTGTTGCGCCTGCTCGGGGAGGTGGCGGTCCACGCGGGCGGGCACCGGGTGGACCTGGGGCCCGCGAGGCAGCGGTGCCTCCTCGCCGCGCTCGCCCTCGACGCGGGCCGGGTGGTGCCGGTGGACCAGTTGGTCGAGCGGGTCTGGGCCGAGGACGTGCCCCGGCGCGGCCGGGCGACGCTGCACAGCTACCTGTCGCGGCTGCGGCAGGCGCTCGCGGGCGTGGACTGGCTCGAGATCGCCCGCAGACCCGGCGGCTACGCGCTCGTCACCACCGGGGCCCGCGCCGTCGACGTGGTCGCCTTCCGCGACCTGTGCGCGCGGGCCCGGTCCGAACCCGACCCCGCCGAAGCCGCCCGGCTGCTCACCGACGCGCTGGACCTGTGGCGCGGGGAGGCGCTGACCGGCCTGGACAGCGCGTGGGCCGCCGTCGAACGCGCCGGGCTCGACGAGGAGCGGATCGCGGCCCAGTGCGACCTGGTCGACGCGCGGTTGCGGACGGGCCACGGCGAACACCTGGTGGCCGAGCTGGCCACCAGGGTCGCCAACCGGCCCCTCGACGAGCGCGTTGCCGGTCAGTACATGCTCGCGCTGCACCAGGCTGGGCGCACCGCCGACGCGCTGGCGCACTACCGCCGGATTCGCGACCGGCTCGTCGAGGAGCTCGGCACCGAGCCGGGCACCCGGCTCCAGCAGTGGCACGGCACCCTGCTGGCCGCGGGCCGGGCCCCGACGATCACGCCCGCCGCGCTGTGCCGCCAGTTGCCGCGCGCCCCCCGGCGGTTCGTCGGCCGCCACCGGGACCTGGCCCGGCTGGACGCCGCGCTGGCAGGCGTGGACCCCGGCGCACCGGTGGTCATCTCGGCCCTGACCGGCGCGGGCGGGATCGGCAAGACCTGGCTGGCCCTGCACTGGGCGCACCGGCACGCCGACCGCTTCCCCGACGGCCAACTGTTCGTCGACCTGCGCGGCTTCAGCCCCGAGGGGGCGCCCCTGCCCGCGGCGGCCGCCGTCCGCGGTTTCCTCGACGCGTTCGGCGTGGAGCCCGCGCGCATCCCGGTCGACCCGCACGCGGCGGCCACCCTGTTCCGGGGGCTGGTCGCGGGCAAGCGGGTGCTGGTGGTGCTGGACAACGCGGCGGACAGCGCCCAGGTCGCGCCGCTGCTGCCCGACAGCGACCGCTGCACGGTCCTGATCACCAGCCGCACCGTCCTCACCGGCCTGCTCACCCGGCACGGCGCGGGTCACCTGCCGCTGGACGTGCTCTCGGCCGGTGAGGCGCGGGCACTTCTCGCCGACCGGATCGGCACCGACCGGGCGACGGCGGAGGCCGAGGGGCTGGACCGGCTCGTCGAGCTGTGCGGCGGCTTCCCGCTGGCGCTGAGCCTGGTCGCCGCCCACGCGCTGACCCGGCCGCGGCTCACGCTGGTGGGCTTGGCCGCCGCGCTGGGCGACCTCGGGCTCGAAGCGCTCGCCGACACCGACCCGGCCGCCAACCTCCGGGCGGTGCTCTCGCTGTCGCTCACGGTGCTCACCCCCGAGCAGGCCACCGCCTACGCGCTGCTGGGCACCGCGCCGGGCCGCGACATCGGCCTGCCCGCCGCCGCGAGCCTGCTCGGCCTGCCCGAGACCGCCGCGGCGGCGGTGCTGCGCGCCCTGGAACAGGCGTCGCTGCTCACCGGCTCGGACACCGGGCGCCACCGGATGCACGACCTGATCCGGCTGCACGCGGGCGAGACCGCCCAGGACCTGCCCGCCGACGTCGTCACCGCCGCGCTGGACCGGTTGACCGACTTCTACCTGCACACGGCGCGCAACGCCGACGCCGTCTTCAACCCCGACCGCCCCTCGCTGGACCTGGCCCCACCGGTGGCGGGCTGCGCCCCGCTCACCGCCGAGGACGACGCCGCGGCCACGCGCTGGTTCAGCGCCGAGCGCGACAACCTGCTCGCCACCCAGCGGGCGGCGGCGGACCGGCAGCTCCACCGGGTCACCTGGGGCCTGGCGGGCGCGCTGGAGACCTACCTGCGCAGGCGCGGCCACCTCCGCGACCGGCTCGCCGTGTGGACGGCCGCGGTGGACGCCGTGGCCCACCTGTCCGACCCGACCGCGCACGTGCGCGCCCACCGGCTGCTCGGCCGCGCGCACGCCGACCTCGGGCAGCACGACGAGGCGGGCCGCTGCCTGCGGGCCGCGCTGGCGCTGGCCGAGCACCACGACGACGACCTCAACCAGGCCCACACCCACCGGACCCTCGCCTCCGCCGCGATGTCCAGGGGGGACAGCCACCAGGCCCGCGACCACGCCGAGCACGCGCTGCGCATCTGCCGCACCCTCGGCGACCCGCTGTGGGAGGCGGGGGCGCTCAACGCGGTCGGCTGGTACGCCGCGATATCCGGCGACCTCGCCGCGGGGCGCGAGCACTGCCGGGAGGCCTACGACCTGTTCCTGCGCCACGACAACACCGAGGGGCAGGCGACCACCCTGGACAGCCTCGGCTACATCGCCCACCACAGCGGCAGGCACGCCGACTCGGTCGACCACTACCTGACCGCGCTCGCCCTCCTGCGCGAAATCGGCTCCGCGGCGGAGGAAGCGGACACCCTCGACCGGCTCGGCCACGCCCACGCGGCACTCGGGCAGCACGATCGAGCGCGTGCGGCCTGGCAGAGCGCGCTGGGCAGGTACGAGGAGCAGGGCCGCGAGGGCAACGCGCGCGAACTGCGGGCACTGCTCCACTCCGCCCGAGTGGACACGCCTGCGGAGGGGGCGGGCGGGTAGACCGCAGGCGCGCCGCCGCAGAGGTGCGCGCCACTCGAACGAGTGAATCCTCTTCGGTCGGCGGCCATCGCCCGGGAAAGCGGACGGTTCTGTCGGTGGTCTGGGGCATCCTGGTTTTCAGGTCGACCGGGGGAGTGAGATGTCCGCAACCGTCGAATGGCAGGCACAGCACCGAAAACGGCTGCCGGTGGTCGCGCTCGCCGTGCTGGCGGTCGTGCTGCTGCCCGCGTGGACCGCGGCCGTGTCCACCGCGGACAGGGCACCCGCCTACGACCACAGCCGGGCGAAGGCGACCCGTGCGGCGGTCCTCGCCGATCCCTCCGCCACCGAGGTCGCCGTCAAGTTCCGCGCCGACCGCGCCGTGCGCGTCCGGGACCGGCGGCCGGTGGCCCAGGACGCGCGGGACGCCTCGGCCGTGCGGACCGTGCTGAGCAGGCACCCCGGCGCGTCGATGCGCCCGATGACACCGCTCCCGGAAGACGTCGTCACCGGGGAACGCCTCCGGCTGGAGCAGCGCGCCGACCGAGAGCTGCCCGACCTCAACTCGTGGTTCACCATCACCGCGCCCGGCGGCGCCGGCGCGCTGGTGGCCGACCTCAACGCCCTGCCCGCGGTCGAGATCGCCTACACCCCACTGCCACCGCGGTCACCCGCGGCCGACCCGTTCCGCCCGAACCAGGTCTACCGCAACACCGTCGGCGCGACCGCGGGCACCGGGATCGGCGCGGACGCGGCCAACGCGCGGCCCGGGGGCGGGGGCGAGAACGTCACGGTGACCGACATCGAGGCCGGGCACGCGGACCGGGTCGCCGTCCGCCCCGGCGCGATCGCGGCCGGGCGGACCCACGCGCTGGCGGTGATCAGCGACGCCGACGTGCCCTCGGCCGACCGCACGGTCCGCGCCTGGGGGGCCAACGGGAGCGGCCAGCTCGGCACCGGCACGACAGCGGGCAGCTCGGTGTTCACGCAGGTCCCGGGGCTCGCGGGCGTCGAATCGGTGGCGGCGGGCACCGACTTCTCCGTCGCGCTCACGACCGACGGCACGGTGTGGACCTGGGGGGCCAACGACCTCGGCCAGCTCGGCCTCGGCGACACGACGGCCAGGCAGGCGCCCGTGCCGGTCCCCGGGCTCGCAGGCGTCAGGAGCATCAGCGCGGACGACGCCCACGTGCTCGCCGTCCGCTCCGACGGCACGGTCCGCGCCTGGGGCGACAACTCCCACGGCCAGCTCGGCGCACCGCCCGCCGGGGTGCCGTTCAGCACGACCCCGATCGCGGTCGACGACCTCTCCGGCGTCTCGACCCGGCCGGGCGGGGTCGCCGCGGGCCGCGACCACTCGGTGGCGCTGCTGGACGACGGCACCGTGCGCGCCTGGGGTGCCAACGACAGCGGCCAACTCGGCGACGGCTCCACCGCGGGCAGCGCCACACCGGTCGCGGTGACGGACCTGGGCGCCGTCGCCCAGGTCGGCGCGGGCGGCGGGCACAGCGTCGCGCGGCTGCTCGACGGAACGCTGGTGGCCTGGGGCGACAACTCCCACGGCCAGGTCGGTGACGGGACCACCACCACGCGCCTCACCCCGGTCCGGGTCGACGACCTCGACTCGGCCACGGACGTGGCCGCGGGCGACCAGCACACCGTCGCCGTCACCGAGGGCGGCGCGCTGTGGGCGTGGGGCGCGAACGGCAGCGGCCAGCTCGGCACCGGCGGCACGGCGGACGCGTCCTCCCCGTCCGAGGTGCGGTCCCCGCCCGGCGACACGGCCACCCGGTCGCTGGTGGGCGCGGGCACGGCGTTCAGCCTGGCCGTCGGCGCTGACGGCGCGCTGTGGGGCTGGGGGACCAACGGCAGCGGTCAGCTCGGCGACGGGAGCACCACCGGCAGCCCGGTGCAGAAGCGCGCGGCGAGCCTGCGCAACCTGTGGAACACCTGCCACGAGGACCTGGCCGACCGCCCCGCGCCGGTGCGCTTGCAGACGATGGTCTCCTCGCCGTGCACCCCCGCGGGCGTGCACGGCACCGCGGTCATCGGGATCGTGGCGGCCCAGGCGGACAACGGCCTCGGCGTCGCCGGAATCCTGCCGCGGGCGCGGTTGCAGCTCGCCAGCGGCGCCGAACCCGGCTCGATGACCCTCGCCAGGCAGCACTCCGAGCCCGGCGACGTGATCCTCGTCGAGATCTCGTCCTACGACCGCGAGACCGGCGGCTGGTACCCGTGGGAGGTCGACCCGGCGGTCTACGACGAGGTCGTCCTGGCCACCGCGGCGGGCATCACCGTCGTGGAGGCCGCGGGCAACGGCGGCAACGACCTCGACGACCCCGACGACCCACTGGCCCGCACCGTCATGGACCGCCCGGACTCCGGTGCCATCGTCGTCGGGGCCGGAGAGCCGCCCGACATCCCCGGCACGGCCGAGTGCGTGCCCGGCAGGCCCGCCGAGCGCACCTCGATGCCCTTCTCGACCCACGGGTCGCGCGTTGACCTCCAGGCGTACGGCAGGTGCGTCGCCACCCTCGGCGGCGGTCTCGACCCGCTCCAGGACCTGACCCCGACCGAGACCGACCCGAACCGGGTGTACTGGAGCAACATGAACGGCACCTCGGGCGCCTGCCCCATCGTGGTCGGCGCGGTGGGTGTGGTGCAGAGCATCGCCCAGGAGTCCGGACCCCCGCTGACGCCGGTGCGGGTCCGCCAACTCCTCAAGGCCACCGGCGCCGCGCAACCGGCCGCCGACCCGCGCCACATCGGCCCCCAACCGAACCTGGAGGCCGCCATCGCCGCCCTCCGATGAATGTCCACGCTGGACGAGACCGGTGCGTCATGTGAAAAGAACTCCGAAACCGGGATGAAATCGATCTTGGGGAAGTTCGCGGTGTCGTCCAATCGTCGATGAAACCCCCCGATCGTGGTATCGGAAAATGAAAACATGTCCTTGTCTGCCTGGGATTGGGTGTGCGCGAACCGGGGTATCCCACTGCCACGGAACCGGCGGATGGAAAAGATCTCCTGCCGCCGGCTGGCTTCTCCACGGCACAGGAAAGGAACCTGCGATGTCCGAAGCCGACGTCATGCCCCTGCGCACCGCCTTGGCCAAGGTTCGTGTCGCGAAACCGCAGGACAAGCCGAAGGCGGCGTCGGACGCGGGCAGGCTCGCGATCGACGTGGTGCGGGAAATCGACGACAGGCGGATCGCCAAGCAGTTCGTCGACCTGTTCGAACACGACCTCCGGGAGGTCGTCGAGGAGGACGGGATCGCGGAAGCACCCAGGGCTTCCGCCTGACCCCAGTGGTGCGCCCGGCGGTATCCGGAACTCCGGTTCGTGCGGGGTTCCACCGAATGGAGTTCGGGCAGCGGCTCCGGTGTTCGCCATTGCGGAGCGGAAAGTTCTTCGTCACGACGTCACCGGCTGTTCAGTTGCCGTCGCGGGCGAGGTTGTCGAGGCGGCGCAGTTCCGCGCGCAGGCTGTGCGGGGCGGTTTCGAGCAGTTGTCGGATCGTCTCCCCGGCGAGCGGGGCGTAGCGGAGCACGTCCTCCGCTGTGCGCTCCAGTTTCAGCAGTTCCAGCAGCGCGGGCACGTGGTCCTGGCGGCAGGCCCGCGCGTGGGCCACCGCCAGGTAGAGGTCGGCCTGTTCGTCGGCCGGGTGCTGGTTGTCCACCCTGATCTTCTCGGCGAGGTCGACGGCGAGGTCGACGTGACCGAGGCGGATCATCGAGCGCACCTCGCCGATCTGCGCGGAGACCGGGCCGAACACCGGGTGGCCCGTCAGGACCTGCCGCTCGGCCAGCTTCTCCGCCCCCCGCAGCATTTCCTGGCAGGTGGTCACGTCGTTGGCCTGGGCCGCGGCTTCGGCTGCCAGCAGGTGCAGGGCGCCTTCTGCGGCGTAGCGCTGCCGGGCGGGCACCGGGGCGCAGGCGAGCGCTTCCAGCGAGGCGAGCGCCAAGCGCTGGGCGTCGGCGGCGAAGCCGAGGCCGAGCAGGGAGCGGGCCGCGCCGTGCCCGCCGACGCCGGTCAGGACGGCGTCCTCGGCAGGCAGGGTGAGCGCCAGGCACTGCGCCGCCGCGACGTGGGCGAGCCAGTGCTCGTTGGCGTGGCTGAGCACCGCGCGCGCCAGTTGCAGGGCCTGCACGTGGGCCCGCCGGGCGCCGGGCAGCTCGCGCGGCTGCTTCCCGGCGCACCACGTCATGGCTTCGCGCGTCCCGTTCAGCAGCGAGGCGACGTCGTGCGCGATCGCCCCCAGGTTCCGGCCCGGCGCGTGCCACCGCGACCAGACACCGGCGACCCGGCGGTCGAGCACGGGCACCCTGGGCGGCCCCGGGACCCGCGATCCTCCCTCCCGCACGCCGAGGAGCGAGCGCCAGAGCAGGTGGACGAAGTCCTGGCGCCCGGCCGGTCGGGCGTCGAGGTCGAGACCGGTCGGCAGGTCGACCAGTTCCGACCAGCTCTCCACCCGCAGCGCCTCGGCGATGCGACCCAGCACCTCCAGGCTGTCCAACGGGCGCATTCCCTTTTCGATCTGCCTGAGCCATTCCTGGCTCCGCCCGATCAAACCGGCCAGTGTTCTCCTGGACAGTCCTTTCGACCGGCGACGCTGCTCGATCTTCCTGCCGTCAGGCACAACGCGCATGGGAATGGGCCATCCCTCTACGGCGAGTGGGCGAGTTCGGTCGGAAAATCATCATCCGCTGATCCGATGGTGCGGGCTAGCGCCTAACGGGTGTGATCCTCGACTTAGGGTTTGCCTCACCTCGCGCTCGAACCGCGTAAGAAGAACCCGGTGAAGTATGAGGTGGTGACAAGTGCGGGCTTCCGATTGGGAATCTGTAACTCACCTCACAACTCCCGCGCTGATGTGCGGGCGCGGATCAATGCGCCCGCGGGACCGCCGGGTACTTTTCCGGTGCCCGGCCGCGTTCCCGTCCGGGGTCAGCCCGCCTGCCACAGCGCCGGGTCGTGGCGCAGGATCTCGGTCATCCGCCTGCGCAGTGCGGGTGAGGGCTCCAAGCCCAGTTCCCGCGAGATGCGCTCGCGGTGGCCGTGGAACGCCTGGACGGCTTCGACCTGCCGCCCGCAGCGGTACAGGGCGACCATGAGCTGCTCGTGGAACTTCTCCCGGAACGGGAAGACCATGGTCAGCTCGCGCAGCTCGGCGACGACGTCCTGGTGCCTGCCGCTGGTCAGCGCCGTGTCGACCAGTGCCTCGAACAACGCCATCCGCGACTCCTGGAGCCGGGCGCGGGCCAGGTGGCCGCGCAGCCCCAGTTCCAACCCCTCGAAGGGTTCGCCGCGCCACAGCCGCAGGGCGGCTCTGGCCAGTTCCGGCACCTCGCCCGCGGCGGTGCGCCGCCGCCGGTGGGCGGTCGCGGCCAACCCCTCGTAGTCCTCGACGTCGAGACCGACGCCGGTCATCCGGAGCCGGTAGCCGCCCTGCTCGGCCGCGATGTCGATGCGATCACCGACGCCCCAGCGGGCCAGGTCCCCGCGCAGCCTGCTGACGTGCGCGTGCAACGAGCCCACCGCCCCCGCCGGGGGGTCGCTCGGCCACACCTCGTCGACCAGGCACTCCCGGGAGACGAGGTCGCCCGCGTTGACCACCAGCACCACGAGCACCCTGGCCCGCAGGGACGACCGCACGACGACCTCCCGCCGCCCGGTTCCGATCACCATCGGGCCAAGACACCGGACCTGCATGCACATCCTCCTCCGCCTGCCCCACCCGACCTCATCCTGACGCGGGCCCGCCCGGTGGTGAGCCAGCACCGCAGCGGTGGCCGGCGGCAATTGGACGTGAAACAAGTTCCCAACAGCGCGGGTGTTCCATCACCGACAGTCGCCGGTTCCGCTCGCATATTCCCCCGTTCCCCCAGGTGAGCGGACGCCTGTCACCGAACGTGCCTGTCGGTGGGATGTCAGCGGGCGCGTCCGGATTTCGTCGGCCCGTCGTCGGAGCCGTTCCCTAGCGTCAAGCACGACCTCGACCGGTGATCCGCGCGTTCGGGGAGCCCCCGGCCACCCGGGCGGCCCCGGGACGCGACCGAGAGCGAAGGGACCCGACCGGGTATGAGCAGGGATTCGACGCCACCCCCGCCCGCGCACCACCGCTCGGGCCGCGGGCACCCCGTGGTGCTGATCCACGGCCTCGGCGGGACGTGGCCGATCTGGCGCCCCGTCCTGCGGTTGATCGAGGAGCACTGCGACGTCCTGGCGCCGACGACGGCGGGGCACTGGGGAGCCCGGTGGCACGGCCCGGTGCGATCGCCGATGCCGGAGGTCATGGCCGACGAGGTGGAGGCCTGGATGGACCTGGCCGGGTTCCGGCAGGCGCACGTCGTGGGCCACTCCCTGGGGTCGTGGGTGGCGCTGGAACTCGCCCGCCGCGGCCGGGCGCTGTCCACGACCGTCCTGTGCCCACCGGTGGCGTGGCGGCACGCCTGGCACCGGGCGCGGCTGATCGCGCAGCTCAGCTCGATCTTCCTGGCCGCCCACCTGACGATCCCGTACGCGCCGTTCCTGATGCGGTGGGCGCCCGTGCGCCACACCGTGTTCCGCTCGGTGGTGGAACGGGTGGACACCCTGTCCGCGGACGACGCGGTGGAGGTGCTGCGCGGGTTCGTCCGCGCCGACGCGTACTGGCCCGCCATGCGGGGGCTGGTCGGGTCGGCGGGCGTGCGCCCGGTCGACGGCCGCGCCCACGACGTCCACGCCGCCTGGGCGCTGGAAGACCGGATGGCGCCCGCGGCGGTCTACGCGAAGCCGCTGGTCGACCGGGTCGGGGTCATGACGCACAGCGTCATCCCGAGGAGCGGTCACCTGGCCCTGTGGGAGAACCCGCACGCCGTCGCCGAGCTGATCCTGGACCGCGTCGGCGCGGTGTCGCGGCGACCGCCGCCGGTCCGCGAACGATGACCCCGCCGCCCGACCCCCACCGGGAGCCCGGTCGGTGCCGGGCCCGCCGCGTTCACACCCCCACTGGCCGAAGGAGCGGACGTGCACAGCCACCACAGCAGGAAAGTCGTCGGCAGCAGGAAAGTAGCCGACAGCGGGAAAGTGGTCGACAGCAGGGTGTTCGTCGACGAGGTCCCCCCGGGCGCCGACTCCGGGATGACCGGCATGGAGGCGGTCATGTGGCGCACGGGGCGCGAGCCCCTGCTGCGCTCGCCCATCGTGCTGGTGCACGTGCTCGACTCGGCGCCCGACTGGTCCCGCCTGGTCGAGGAGTGGACCAGGTTGACCGTCCAGGTCCCCCGGTTGCGGGAACGGGTGGTCGAGCCCGCGGGTGGGATCGGCACCCCGCGCTGGGCACCCGACCCGCACTTCGAGTTCGACCACCACCTGCACCGGGTCCGGCTGCCCGCCCCCGGCGACCTCAGGCAGCTACTGGACTTGGCCCAGCTCATGGAGCGCACCCCGTTCGACCCCTCCCGCCCGCTGTGGGAGGCGGTGCTCGTCGAGGGGCTCGACGGCGACCGGGCCGGGTTCCTCCTCAAGCTGCACCACAGCAGCATGGACGGTCTGAGCGTGCAGCGGATGATGTCGCTGGCCTTCGGCCGCGCACCGGACGAGCGACCGGGACCGGGACGGCTGCGGGTGCTCGAACCGCTGGACGGCGAGGACCGCGAGCGGCACGGCCTGCTGGGGCGCTCGGCGGCCGTGCTGGGCGAGGGTCGCAGGCTGGTCGGGCGGGTGCTGCGGCAACCGTTCGGCACTCTCCTGCACGCGCAGCGGCTGGTCGATTCGGCGTTCCGCGTCCTGCTCCCCGGCCTGGGCGATACCTCCCCGCTACTGGCCCGGCGGAGCACCTCCCGGCGGTTCGACGTGTTGGAGGTCCCCCTGGACGTGATGCGGGAGACCGCTTCGCGCCACGGGGTGTCGGTCAACGACGTGTTCGTCGCCACGGTGCTCGGCGGGATACGGCGCTACCACGAGGGGCACGGCGTCACCCTCGACACGCTCCCCGTCGCGATCCCCATCGCGATGGAGAACGGTGCCCGCTCCAGCGGGAACAGCTTCACCGTCGGCCGGTTCCCCGCCCCGGTGGGGGAAACCGACAACGCCCGCCGGATGCGCGTGGTGAGCGACCTGATCGCCTCCGCCCGCGCCGAGGAGGCGGCGGCGGCCCCGGTGCACCTGGCCGAACTGCTCGTTCCTCTTCCCACCCCGGCCGTCATCCCGCTGTTCCGCCGCGTGGCAGGCGCTCACGACGTGCAGCTCAGCAGCATGAAGGCGTTCACCGAGCCGGTGTACCTCGCTGGTGCGCGGGTCCAGCGGCTGTACCCGTTCGGCCCGCTCCCCGGGGGCGCGATCTCGGTGACGATGGTCTGGTTCGACGGCAACTGCTGCATCGGGGTCAACCTCGACCCGGCGTCCGTCGCCGAGGCCGGGATGCTCGTCCGCTGCCTGGAAGTGGAGTTCGAGGCGGTGGTCGACGCGGTGCGCAAGGCCGGGCGGTGACCCCACCACCGGCGTGACCGGTTCCCGTCCTCCCCGGCCGAGACCCGGAACGACCCAGACCGATACGAGAGGTGCGGTGTGATGGCACAGTTCGACACAGGTGGGCGCACTCGCTGGGGGCGCTTCGCCGGAACCCTCGGTGCGGGACTGGCCGGGGCGGCGGTGCTGGTGTTCGGCATGGCCCAGGGCGCGGTCGCGGCGTCCTTCGCGGTGTCCGGCGTCAGCTTCAAGGTGAGCGCCGACAAACTCGTGGGCGACGGGTTCGTCCAGCTCGTCGGGGTGGACCAGGGGTCGGGCGCGGCGCACCCGGTCGCGGTGAGCGGGTTCCGCGGCGCGGTGCTGGACAACTTCTGCCAGTCGGTGCTGCTGCGCTCGGTCCCCGTCGTCGGGGACATCACCCTGGTCATGGTCTCCGCGGGCCCGGGCGGGATGGCCGCCACCGACCTGGTCATCGGTGTCGCCGGGCTCAGCGGCGACCTCACCCTGGTCAACCCCCAACTCGGCGTCGACGCGGCCCGCCTGGACAGGGGGCCGGTCAAGGGCGCCGCGGGCAGCTTCGGCCTCCAGGCCGACCGGGCCACGATCGTGGGACTGCGCCAGACGTCCTGGAGCACCAGCGCGCAGACGATCCGGCTGAAGAACATCGACCTCTCGCTGCGCAAGGGTGACCAGGGATGCTTCTGAGCGGCGCGTGGACCCCGACCCTGGCGGGCCTGCGCCCGGCGGCCCGCCGCTGGGCCGCGGCGGCGGGCGGGCAGCGCAGGGTGTTCGCCCGCTGGCGGCGGGGACGCCCCTTCCGCGCGGGGGTGTTCCTGCTGCTGTCGGCGGTGGCCATCGCGGTACCGCCGTACGCCACCTTCCGCGTGGGCGACGCCGTGATCTCCATCAGGACCCTCGGCGGTGTCTCGGCGCTGCTGATCGGCGCCCTCATGGCGATCTGCGGCCTGTCGCTGTGGGTGCGACCGCAGTACCGGATCGCCGCGGGCACCACGGCGGCCCTGCTCTCGCTCGTCGCGCTGGTGACTAGCAACCTGGGCGGGTTCCTGGTCGGCACCCTCAGCGGCCTCATCGGCAGCGCCCTCGCCCTGGCCTGGACCGACCGACCACGAGCGGGGCAGGGGGCAGCCGGGCAGCGGTGGTGGCGGTCGGTGCCCGGCGCACCGGGGGAACACTGAGATCCACCTCGTGCGAGCGGGCGGAGAGCCCCGGTGGGCCGGTGTCGCATCTGGACCCCGCGAACGGTGGCCCGCCCGGACCGGGTGCGTGCCCACCGGAACGTGTCGCGGGAGCGGCCACACCGGCACCGAGCCGCGTCACAGTGTGCTGCGGCACAGCGCGGTATCGACTACGGTCAGTGCGTCAGGCCCTTGCCTGTGGTGTGCCGGGAAGCCTGGTCGGCGCCTGGATGACCGCACCCCTGGAGGCGCCCGTGGCCGACGAGAACCCCATGCCCGACCCCGCTCCGCAGCGCCCGCCCGGTGCCACGGCCCGCGCGCTCGACCGGCGGTCCTGGCCGGAAGCCAGCCGCGCCGCCGACATCCTCCGCAAGGAGACCGTCGGCGGCGTGCTGCTGCTCATCGGTGCGCTCGTCGCCCTGGTCTGGGCGAACTCCGCGTGGGCCGACTCCTACACCGCCCTGCGCGAGCTGCGGGTAGGGCCCGCGGCCTGGCACCTGGACCTGTCCCTGGGGACGTGGGCGGCGGACGGGCTGCTGGCGATCTTCTTCTTCGTCGCCGGGCTGGAGCTCAAGCGCGAGTTCGTCTCCGGTGACCTGCGCGACCCGCGCCGGGCGATCGTGCCGGTGGCCGCCGCGGTCGGCGGCGTCATCGTCCCCGCCGTCGTCTACGCCCTGGTCAACCTCGGGAACCCGGGGGCGCTCGGCGGCTGGGCGATCCCGACCGCCACCGACATCGCGTTCGCGCTGGCCGTGCTCGCGGTCATCGGGCACAGCCTGCCCTCGGCGCTGCGCACCTTCCTGCTCACCCTCGCCGTCGTCGACGACCTGATCGCGATCGTCATCATCGCCGTGTTCTACACCGACGACCTGTCGATCGGGCCGCTGCTGCTCGCCCTCGTCCCGCTCGCGGCGTTCACCGCGGCGGTGCAGCGGCGCATCCGCTCCTGGTGGCTGCTGCTGCCGCTGGCCGCCGCGACCTGGGCCCTGGTGCACGCCTCCGGGGTGCACGCCACGGTGTCCGGGGTGCTGCTCGGGTTCGCGGTGCCGGTCATCCGCCGCCGCGCCGGGGAGGGCCCCGGGCTGGCCGAGCACTTCGAGCACCGCCTGCGCCCGGTGTCGGCGGGCCTGGCGGTGCCGGTGTTCGCGTTCTTCGCCGCCGGGGTCACCGTCGGCGGGGTGAGCGGGCTGGTGTCGGCGGTGACCGACCCGGTCGCCCTCGGCGTCATCCTGGGGCTGGTCGGGGGCAAGGCGGTGGGCATCACCCTGGCCACCTACGCGGCGGTGCGCTTCACCCGCGCCGAACTCGACAGCGACCTGCGGTGGCTCGACGTGGTCGCGGTCGCGGTGCTCGGCGGCATCGGGTTCACCGTGTCCCTGCTCATCGGGGAACTCGCCTTCGGGCTGGGCACCCCGCGCGACGACGTCGCCAAGATCGCCGTGCTGACGGGGTCGGTGGTGGCCGCGGTCTTCGCCACGGTGCTGCTGCGCCTGCGGGTGCGGGCGCACCGCCGGATCTGCGAACAGGAATCCGTCGACGCCGACCACGACGGCGTACCCGACGTCTACCAGCGCGGCGACTGACCCGGGTTCCGTTCAGGCGCCCAACCACCGGTAGTGCAACCGTGGTCGGCCGACAGTCCCGTAGTACGGGACGCGGTCGGCGCTGCCCGCCAGGACCATGTACTCCAGGTAGCGGCGGGCGGTGACGCGGGACAGCCCCACCCGCGCGGCCAGGTCGACCGCGGTCAGGCCGGCTCCGCCCGCCGCCCGCAGCGACCCGCGCACGGTGTCGAGGGTGCTGCCGCTGATGCCACCCGGGGGAGCGGGCGGGGTGCGCGGCACCGCCATCGCCCGGTCCACGTCCTCCTGGCCGTCGAACCCGCCCGCCGCCGCGCGGTACTGCGCGTACCGGACCAGGCGGTGGCGCAGGTGCTCGCCGGTGAGCGGTTTGAGCAGGTAGTGCAGCACACCGAGGGAGACGCAGGCGCGCAGCCCGGCGGGGTCGGGGGTGTCGGCCACCGCGATCACGTCGACGTCCAGGCCGGTCGCGCGCAGCCACCGGAGCAGGTGCACGCCCGACCCGTCCGGCAGGCGCGGGTCGAGCAGGACCAGGTCCACCCGCCGGTGCACGAGCGCGCGCCGGGCCGCGGAGGCGGTGTGGGTGGTGGTCACGACGGTGAAGCCGGGCAGGCCCTCGACCTGGCCGCGGTGGGTGCCCGCCGCGGTGCGGTCACCGTCCACGACCAGCACCCGGAGGGGGGCCGCAAGGTCAAGTATGTAGTTCGACATTGTCGTACACGATACCCGATAGGTCGACAATGTCGAACCGAGTGTTGATTTAAGGAAGCCGGTCTGCGTACAGTCGGAACACGGCGGACGACAACGAGGAGAACGCCCGGCCACCCCGGTGGGTGTCGGTGTCCACGCCGGACACATGT
The DNA here is from genome assembly GCF_000564855.1 of Actinokineospora spheciospongiae. Lineage (GTDB taxonomy): Bacteria > Actinomycetota > Actinomycetes > Mycobacteriales > Pseudonocardiaceae > Actinokineospora > Actinokineospora spheciospongiae. Next base: position 12,523 of record NZ_AYXG01000101.1, on the reverse strand, counting down.
ACCCCCTGGTGGCGTGTGTTTCCCCTGTAGGTGCCACTCGACGTAGAGGAACACCGATGTCCTTCACCACGCGCAAATCCCTGGTCAGCCTCGCCTCCGCCATCGCGCTGAGCGCCGGTGCCCTGACCGTCGCGACCGGGGCGGAAGCGGCACCCGTCGCCGTCGCTCCCGCCGCCGTACCCGTCCACGGTGTCGACCCCACGGACGCGAACCTGCGCCAGCCGGTCGGTGACCTGGCCTTCAGCCAGGTCACCATCGCGGATTCGCAGACCCCCGGCTTCGGCGCGGCCACCATCTACTACCCCGACGACACCACCCACGGCACCTACGGCGGCGTGGCCGTCGTGCCCGGCTACACCTCACCGCAGAGCGCCGTCGCCTGGCTCGGCCCGCGCCTGGCCTCCCGAGGCTTCGTCGTGATCACCATCGCCACCAACAGCATCTACGACCAGCCGACCACCCGGGGCCGGGAACTGCTGTCCGCACTGGACTACCTGACCACGTCGTCCCCGGCCGCGGTCCGGCAGCGGTTGGACCCGCAGCGGCTCGCCGTCATGGGGCACTCGATGGGCGGCGGCGGCGCGCTGTACGCCGTCTCCCAGCGGACCACCATCAAGGCCGCCGTCCCGCTGGCACCGTACAACCAGGACAAGACCTGGCAGACGGTCAAGACCCCGACCATGCTCATGGCGGGCAGTGCCGACAACGTCGCAGGCATCGGCACCTTCTCCCGCCCGTTCTACCGGAGCATGACCGGCGCCCGCGAACGCGCCCTGGTCAACGTCCAAGGCGCCGACCACGGCACCTTCGTCCGCGAGAACGCCACGATCGGCAAGTACGCCACCGCCTGGCTCAAGCGCTTCGTCGACGAGGACACCCGCTACGACCAGTTCCTCTGCCCCGCCCCCACCGGAGACGGGCTGACCGAGTACACCGCCTCCTGCCCCAACGCCTGATCCCGGCGCCCTGCTGACCGTCAAGCCGAAGCGGGCCTGATCCACAGGTCCCGGTTGCCCGCGATCACCACCCTGCCGTCGCGCAGGGTGGTGATCGCGGTGGCGGGTTGCTGGGCGCAGCCGAGGGAACCGCGGGCCCAGTCGGTGGTGGTCCGGGTCCAGACGGTGGAGCAGTACGTCTGGTTCTGCTCCGGCACGTGCGGCAGGTAGGTCCTGCCGAGCAGGACGGGCAGGCCGCGGGCGTCGACGGTGGCGGCGACGATCCCGCCCTCGCCGAGGGCGGCGGTGTCGTCGAGGCGCCAGTCGCCCGGCGTCCCGGAGATGAGCACGGGCCGGTTCGGGCCGCGCTCGGCCTCGGCGGAGCCGAAGAGCAGCCAGCGGTCACCCACCGGCAGCACACCCTTGACGTTGGTGGACTTCGGCAGGTCGTCGAGGTGCTCGACGGTCCAGGTGCGCCCGGCGTCGGTCGAGGACCAGATGCTCAGCGGCGACCCGAAGGTGACGGCGACGACGGTCGAACCCGCCGCCGCGACCGACCACGGCAGGTCGGTCGCGTGGGTGCTCGCCGGGTCGCGCGGCAACGGGACCTCCGCCACCGTCGCGCCGTCATCGGTGGAAACCCACGCGATCGGGCTGCTCGCGGGCTCTTCCGCCGTCCCCACGGCCACGAGCATTCCACCCGCGCGCGCCAGACCGGTGACCCGCTGGACGTTGCCCGGCTTCGCCAACCGCACGACCTCGCCGGTGCGGTCGAGGCGCGCGAACTGCCCGCTCTCGTACACCCCGATCACCGAATCCGCAGGCCCGGCCACGACGGAGGTGGCCGCGAGCCCGCCACCGGGCCAGCCGCGCCCGCGCTCTCCCGCGAAGTCCCCGCCGCCCGCCGACCCGTCGGGTGCGGGGCGGATGTCCAACCGGGCGCACCCGGCGTCCGGCAGCCAGTTGGCGCTGACGTTCCGGTAGCCGTTGGCGTAGGTCCCGACACCGACGACGCAGTCGCCGACCGGAACCAGGTCCCGCAGACCGACGTTCTCCGGCACCCAGTCGCCGTGCGCCCAGGGCGCCTGCACGGCCCCCGGGTGCGGCGCGAACCCGAGCGGCGCCGACTCCTCCGCCTTGCCGCACCCCACCAGCACGATGGCGAGCAGAGCCGCCAGAACTCCCCCAGTCCTGTTCACCGCTCCACTGTGCCACAGGGGTTCGGGCGGTGTCCTCGCTCGCCGCGCACCGGCTTCAAGCGGCCGGGTCGGAGCGGTGCCTGCCGAGGTCCAGGGAAAGCCAGACCACGGCCGTGCCGACGACGGCGTGGAGGGCGCTGGTGAGCGGGGAGTCGGGGAGCGGGGCCAGGAGGGCGAACAGGGGGAATGCCCCGGTGTAGAGCCAAGAGGCGACGGTGGGGGCGGTCCTGGAGCGGATGAGGAAGGCGCCGAAGAGGACGCTGCCGACGGCGAAGAGGGCGGCGCTGGCGAACAGGGCCGGGCGGGTGGGGCCTTCGAGGAGGGTCTGCAAGGCCGGTTGGGGCAGGTGGAACAGGGCCAGGTTGAGGGTGAAGGCCGAGGCGCCGAAGAGGCCGAGGCCGATCAGGTTGGTGGCGAAGGCGGTGAGGGCGAAGCGGTCGCGGGGGTGGGCGTGGCGGAGGTAGAGGGCGATCAGGAAGGGGAAGGCGAGGGCAGGGGACACGCCGACGAGGGTGCTGGTGGGGGCTGTCTCGCCGGTGAACCCCTCGATCGCACCCGGCACGCCGATGAGCGCACCCGCGGCGATGCCGCTCGCGCGGCCGAAGCGGAACAGGCCCGGGGGGACGGTGGTGCCGGTGGTCGGGGTGGTCAGAGTGGCCATGGTGGCTCCTTTCGTCGGGGTGGACGGTAGGAGCGGCGGGGCCGGGTGATCGAGTCCCAGCGGGCCACACCGCGATGGCCGGGTGGCACGTGCCGGGTGGCCACACCGCGTCGCGGGGCCGCGACCGGCGGGTGGGTGGGCCGTAGCCTGGGCCGCATGGTCAGGGCGGTGTCAGCGGCGGTCTACGGGGTGGTGCTCGCGGCGGGGGTCTACTACGCCATGGTGCACGGAGACGCTGTGGACGTCCTCGGGTTCGGCGGGGTCATGCTCGTGCTGTTCGGGGTGTTGGCCGTGGGGCGGGAGTGGGACCCTCGGCTGTCGTTGGCGGTGGACGTCGTGCTGTTCGGGCTGGCCGCCGCCACGGACGGTTCGGGGTTGGCGAAGGCGCTGTTCGTGCTGGTCCCGTTCGCCGCCCACCTGGCCTTCGGGCGCCGGGTCGGGTTGCTGGCGGGCGGGTTGTGCGTGGCGGGGATGGTCGTGGTCTTCCAGGTGGTCGAGCCGGGGTGGCTGGGGGAGGCCGAGTACGTCAACGACCTGCTCATGTTCGCCGTCGGGCTCGTGCTGGCCCTCGCCATGGCGGAGACGGCGGCGGGGGAGGCGCGGGTCCGCGCGCGGCTGGAGGAGCAGGCGGCGCGGGTGGCGGAGCTGTCGGCCGCCGCGGAGCGGACCCGGATCGCCCGGGACCTGCACGACAGCCTCGGGCACCACCTGACCGCCGTGGCGGTGCAGTTGGAGCGGGCCGACGCCTTCCGGGAGCGCGACCCCGGGGTGGTGGTGGAGGCCGTCGCCGAGGCGCGCGCGTCGACGCGGAAGGCCTTGGAGGACGTCCGGCGGTCCGTGCGCCTCCTCCGGGCGGGCTTCCGCCTCGAACCGGCACTGCGCGAGCTGGTCGGGTCGACGACGGGCCCCGCGGTCGCGGTGGAGTTCCACGGGGACGAGGAAGGTGCCGACGAAACCGCGTTGACCACCCTCTACCGGGCCGCCCAGGAGGCCCTGACCAACGCCCGGCGACACGCCCGCGCGTCGGAGGTCCGCATCGCCGTGCACTTCGACCCCGCGTGGGCCCGGCTGGAGGTGGCCGACGACGGCCGGGGCACCGGCGGTCGCCGCGAGGGCCACGGGCTGTCCGGCATGCGGGAGCGGGCCGTGCTCGCGGGCGGCGACCTGGAGGTCAGCAGCACCGGGCACGGCACCACGGTGACGGTCGTGGTCCCCAGGAGGGCCGGGTGACGCGCGTTCTCGTGGTGGACGACCAGCGCCTGATCCGCGACGGCATCGCGTCGCTGCTGTCCATCCAGCCCGGCATCGAGGTCGTCGGCACCGCCGTCGACGGCCGCGACGCCGTCGACCGGGCCCTGGCCACCACCCCCGACGTCATCCTCATGGACGTGCGCATGCCCGTCCTCGACGGCGTCGGCGCGGTCACCATCCTCCGCGACCGCCTGCCCACCACCAGGATCATCATGCTCACCACCTTCGACGACGAGGAGTACGTGGTCCGAGCCCTCACGGCGGGCGCGGCGGGCTACCTCCTCAAGGACCTCCCCGCCCCCGACCTCGCCAACGCCGTCCGTCTCGCCCACGCCGGGGTCGCCCAACTCGACGCCACCATCGCCACCCGCCTCGCGAAGTCCCTCACGGCACCGAAAAGCCCACGGGCACCGCACACCCCACCCCTGACCGGGCGTGAACGGGACGTCCTGCGCCTCGTGGCAGGCGGCGCGACGAACAAGGAGATCGCCGGGCACCTCTACGTCAGCGAGGGCACGGTGAAGAACCACATCTCCCGCATCCTCACCCGCCTCAACCTGCGCGACCGCACCCAGGCGGCCGTGTACGCCCGCGACCACGGAATCATCTGAGGCGCATCGATCGCTCCGCCTGCGGTCGGGTGTGAACCCGTACCGCGATCACCGGAGCGGGATGTCCCGGCCGTGTTCGGCTTCGGGGCGGGGGCCGAACCAGCGGCGGTCGGCCTCGCTGATGGCCACGTCGTTGATACTGGCCTCGCGGCGGGACATCAGGCCGGTTTCGGTGAATTCCCACAGCTCGTTGCCGTAGCTGCGCCACCACTGACCCCGGTCGTCGTGCCACTCGTACTGGAACCGCACCGCGATCCGGTTGCCGCGGAAGCCCCACAGGCCCTTGCGCAGCGCGTAGTCCTGCTCGCGCTCCCACTTGGCGGTCAGGAACTCCACGATCGCTTCCCGCCCGGTGACGAAGGTGTCGCGATTGCGCCACACCGAATCCGGTGTGTACGCGAGGGCCACCCGACCCGGGTCGCGCGTGTTCCACGCGTCCTCGGCGGCCTGGACCTTCCGCAGGGCGCCTTCCTCGTCGAAGGGCGGGAACGGGGGACGGGATTCAGACATGGCGGTGTTCCTGCTCAGCTCAGGGGCATCTAACGGTAAGAAGCTATGCAATCCGTTAGAAGAGTAGGCGCGACGATCGGCTGGTGTCAACGGGTGAACTGCGCCCCATCCGTTAGAAGAGCTAGGGTGAGGTGTGACCGCCGATCAGCTCACCCTGCCCCCGCTGCTGGGGCAGGCACCGCCGATCGACCTGGTGAACACCATCTGGGCGGACCGGCACGGCATCCACGACTCCCTCGCCACCCCCCGGGACGCCCGCCACTGGCTCACCGCACTGGCACCACAACCGTCCAACCCGGCAAACCTGTCCGACAACGGACTGGCCCGCCTCCGCGACCTGCGCAACGCCCTGCGGCGACTGGCCGCCGAGCGAACCGCCGACCCCCGCTCCCGAGCCGCGTCCGCGATGACCTCCCTCGACACCGCGCTCCACACGGTCAACCACAACGCCCGCACGGCCCACACCTGGCAAGCTCTCGAACTGACCGACGACGGCACCGTGACCGAGAGGACGTACACCTCCGGATCACCGGACGACCTTCTCCTGCGCGCCTTCGCCACCGAGGCCGTCACCCTCTTCGGCCAGTGGAACGACCTGGACCTGCGCGTCTGCCTTGCCCCCGGCTGCGTCCTCTACTTCCTCAAGGACCACCCGCGCCGAGAGTGGTGCTCAACCGCCTGCGGCAACCGCGCCCGCGCGGCCAGGCACTACGCCAGACACAGCCGACCTGCCGCCACCGAATAGCCGCAGCAGGCCCGAGAGGACCACTTCGCCGTGAGCCGTCGCTGCCGGAGGGGCGTCGGGTCAGGTGGTCGATCGCGGGGGGACGTTGCGCAGGCGCTCAATGGTTTCGTCCATCCAGTCCACCCAGGTCTGGGACATCATCTCGCCTGCTCGGCGGACGGAGTCGACGATCAGGGGGTCGAGGTCGTCGCCGGTGTGGTGGGCGGTGGCGGCGGCGATCTGGTCGCGCAGTTCGGTGGCGAGTCGGTCGCGGTCTTTGGCGTGCAGGTCGCGCAGGACCTGGAGTTGGGTGATGGTCTCCTGGGGCGGGCGGGCGCCGTAGAAGAAGAAGCGGACCATGAACGGGACGCGGACCGGGTCCAGGTCGGTGACCAGCTCGCCGGTCCAGGTCTCGAACGCCGTTCGGCCCGCGTCGGTCACCGAGTACACCCTGCGGTCGGGGCGGCCCTGTTGGGGTTCCACCTCGGACACCACCAGGTCGTCCTTCTCCAGTTGGCCCAGGGTGCGGTAGATCTGGCTGAGTTGGGCGGGCCAGACGAAGTTGATGCTGTTCCTGATGGCCGAGGCCAGGTCGTAGCCGGTCATCGGGTGGCGGAGCAGGAAGCCGAGCAGGGCGAACTTCAGCATCGGGTTCCTTCCGGCGGGCGCAGGCAGGAGGGTACCAATCGTCACCCGTCGTCCGCGTGCCGTGCGAACCAGCTTTCGAGCAGCGCGGTCACCTGCTCGGGGTGTTCGCGGTGCGGCCAGTGCCCGGCATCGAGCCAGTGCACTTCGGACTCGTCGCAGCGGGCGGCGCTGGGGTCGACGAGGCGGGTGCTGAACGCGCCGTCGCGGTGGCCCCAGATGAGCTGGGTGGGCACGCGCACCGGGGTGTCGGGCTGGGCGCGGATCGAGGCGGGCAGTGACCGGAACATCGCCCGGTACCAGAACAGTGGCCGTTGGATCGCGCCCGGGTGGCGCCAGACGGCGCGGTGCTTGTCCAGGTCTGCCTCGCTCAGGTGGGCGCCGTGCCTGAGCATCGCCGCCAGGACCGCGCCGCCACGGGCGCCGAGGACCGCCTCGGCCAGGCCGGGGACCTGGAACACCGCCATGTACCAGCTCCGCGCCACCTGGGAGGGCATCCGCGTGAGGGCGCGGGCGAACACCCGCGGGTGCGGGCAGTTGACGACGGTCGACGACCGGAGCAGGTCGGGCCGCTCGATGGCCACCGCCCAGGCGACCGCGCCGCCCCAGTCGTGCCCGACCAGGTGCACCGGCGCCAGGCCTTGGCGCTCGATGAGCAGCACGATGTCCTTGACCAGCAGGGGCATCGCGTAGTCGGCGACCGCCGCGGGTTTGGACGACAGGCCGTAGCCGCGTTGGTCCGGCGCCACCACCCGGTGCCCGCGCCCGGCGAGCGCGGTCATCTGCTCGGCGAAGCTGAGCCACAGGTCGGGCCAGCCGTGCAGGAACAGCACCGGGGGACCGTCCTGCGGGCCCGCGGTCTCGACGTGCAGCAGGACGTCGTCGACGTCGACGAACTGGGGCTGGAACATCCGGTTCTCCTCGCTCGGGCGGGTTCAGGCGATGCCGAGGACGGTGGCGACCGTCGCCGACAGGGGACCGGGGTCGCGATCCCGCAGCGGGCGCAGGACCCGCCGGGCGATGCGCGGGGAGCCGAGCGACGACACCGGCCGGTGGAGGTTGAGCACGTCGTTGAACGCCGACGCCACCTCTGGGTCCACCGCCGCCGCCCGTTCCAGCCGGTCGCGGTAGCCCTGCCCGAGTCGCGTCGTCCACGGTGTGCGGACGCCTTCGGTGCGGCACCCGTGGCGGAGGTCTTCCCCGAGGGCGAGGCGCCAGGCCTCGGCGGACGTGGCGGCGACCGCTCGCGCCGCGCGGCGCTCGAACCCCGGCGCTCCGCCCCCGGTGGCCAGGACCCGGCCGAGTGCGATCGCCGAGAGCGCCGCCACGCTCATCCCCTGGCCGTAGACCGGGTTCGACGCGCAGGCCGCGTCGCCGAGCGCGACGACACCCCGTGGTGCCTCGCGCAGGCGGTCGTAGTGGCGGCGGGTGTTGCTGCGGACCCGGAAGGCGCGCACCGGGCCGACCGGGGTCGACCGCCGCAGCGCCTCGGCCACGACCGGCGCGGCCATCCGGTCGGCGAAGTCGCGCAGTCCTGCCGTGTCGGTCGGCATCGGCGGGCCACCGCCGACCGAGCCGAACGAGATGTGCAGCAGGCCGTGCTCGATGCGCAGCACCACCCCGCCCACCGACGAGCCGGACTCGGCCTGGCCACCGAGGACGGCCAACCACTCGGGTTCGAACGACGGGTCCGGCTCGGTCACCACGCTGGCGTACCGGACGTCGGAGTGCACCACCGACACCGGCGGCGGCCGGTGCCCGATCCGCTCGAACCACCGCGGCAGCGACGAACCCCGGCCCGACGCGTCGACGACCAGGTCCGCGCCCAGGTCGCCGCCGGGTGTCCGCACCCCGGTGACCCGACTGCGGGTCCGATCGGTCACCAGCCCGAGGACCGCCGTCCCCTCCCGCACGACGACGTTCGGCAGTGCCCGTACCCGGCTGCGGACCGCGTGTTCGACGAGGACCCGGCTGGCGGCGAAGCCCGCGCTCCACCAGGAGGGTATCCGGATCGTCGTGCCGCCCCGGACGACGAACAGCGAACGGTCGCCCATCGCCGGATCACCCGAGCCCGGGGTGATCGCCCCCTCGGCGGCCAAGTCCGCGCTCAGCCCGGGCAACAGGCCGACCAGTGCCCGCCGACCGGAACCCAGGAGGCCGTGCGCGTGCTGCGACTGGGGCGTGGAGCGCCGGTGCCCAGGACCGTCCGGGAGTTCGTCCCGCTCGACCACGACCACCTCGTCGTAGTGCTCGGACAAGACCCGGGCGGCCACGAGACCTGCGATCCCGGCACCGAGCACCACGGCCCGGTCCTGCCTGTCATATGTCACGCATCATATATAACTTGTGGAATAGGTTGGGTCAACCCCGTGCGCTGCCCCTCGATCCGCGTACGAACGACCAGCGCCGCCACCGGAACTCCGGTGGCGGCGCTGGTCGGTTGAGGTATGGGGTTACCGGTGAACCGCGCCCCTGCGGCCGTACAGACCGGCTGCCAGGGCCACGCCCGCACCCGCCAGGGCGACCTGGAACACGATCTCGATCCAGTCGATGCCCCGGGTGTCGCCGACGCCGAGGGCGTTGGCCAGGAAGGTGCCGATGATGGCGGCCACGATGCCGATGCCGATGGTCAGCCAGATCGGGATGTGCTGCTTGCCCGGCACGACGAGCCTGCCGAGCGCCCCGATGATCAGACCGACGACCAGTGCGCTGATGATCCCTGAGACAGTCACGTCCACTCCTTCGACGACGTTCGCCTTGCCGGGGAAATACCCCGCCCGCCCGTCCCTCAATCGGCCCAACGCCGAATTCGCGGGCGATCACCACCACGCCGGTCCGCCCTGCGCGTGAGCGCGCAGGTGGGCGGTACGTTCGTGCGGGAGGGGAGCGGTGGATTCGATGTCGTCACACGGTGGGCCGGGCGAACCGGTGAGGACCACCCGGGGCGGGCGCACGCAGGCCGAACGCCGCGCCGAGACCCGGCGGGGACTCGTGGCGGCGGCGATCGCGCTGTGGGCGGAACACCCGGTCGCGGACGTGTCGCTGGATCGGCTCGCCGCCGCCGCGGGCTGCACCCGTGGAGCCTTCCACGGCAACTTCGCGGACCGCGCCGAGTTCGTCGACACCGTGCTGGCGGCAATCGTCGCCGAGGCGGGGCGACGGCTCGCCGCCGCGGTCGCCGCGGCTCCCGACCCGTTCGCGGGGCTGACCGCCTACATCGCGGAGAGCGTCCGGTTCATCGCGGATGAACCAGCCAAGGCCTGCGCGCTGGCCGCCATCGTCCGGCACCGGGAGGCGGCGGGCGGCGTCGAGTACGCCGACCTGGCCCGCGACGGGTCGGTGGAACTCGTCGCCCTGCTCCGGGACGGGCAGCGGGCGGGCCTGGTGCGCGACCTGGACGTGGGGCTCGCGGCCGAGGTCATCCGGGTCGCGCTCGACACGCAGATCCGCTCCGGCCGGGTCACCGACGCGGCGGCGGCGGAGCGGATCGGTGCGGAACTCGGCGCGTTCTTCGAGGCGGCGGTCCGCCGGTAACGCGGGAGACAAGTTATATACGACGTCGTATATTAATGCGCATGATCACCACTGGCGCACGTGAGCTGGCCGCCGCCGTCCGCGCGGGGACGGTCTCGGCGGCCGACCTCGTCCGCGACACACTCGCCTGGATCGACCGGGTGAACCCGACGGTCAACGCGATCACGCAGCGGGCCGAGGACGCCGTGGGGGAGGCTGAGGCGCTGGACGCCCGGCGGGCGCGCGGTGCGGACGTCGGCCCGCTGGCGGGGGTCCCGTTCACCGTCAAGGAGAGCATCGCCGTGGGCGGCCTGGCCACCACGCACGGCGCCCGGTTCCTCGCGCGCAACGTCGCCGCGCGGGACGCCCCACCGGTCGAGCGCCTGCGGCGGGCGGGCGCGGTGTTCGTCGGCCACACCAACATGCCGACGCTGACGATGGCGGGCATGCACTCGCGCAGCGAACTGTTCGGCAGCACGGCCAACCCGTGGCGCCCCGACCGCACGCCCGGCGGCTCCAGCGGTGGCGACGCCGCGGCCGTGGCCTCGGGCATGGCCGTGCTCGGCCTCGGCAACGACGCCGGGGGTTCGCTGCGGTTGCCCGCGAACTTCTGCGGCGTGGCCGCGTTGAAGCCCACGCCCGGCCGCTACCCGGCCGACCACCGGATCGGCTCGGACGAACCGTCCCTGGCCTCGCAACTCTTCCCGGTCGACGGCCCGATCGCCCGGACCGTCGACGACTTGGCCTTGGTCCACGAGGTGCTGTGCGGTCCGGACCCGCGGGACCCGCGCGCACTCCCCGTCCCCGCGCGGCTGGGGGACAGCCCACCCCAACCGGTGGCGCTGGTCCGCGACCCCGGCGGGGTCGGCACCAGCGCGGCGGTGTCAGCGGCCCTGGACCACGCCGCCGACGCGCTGGCCGCGGCGGGCCACGAGGTCACCGAGGTCGAGGCGCTGCCCGGCCTCGACGAGGCCCTGTCCGCCTACGGTGTGCTGGTCAACACCGAGTTCGGGCTCATCTGGGACCGCATCGCCACGGTCCTGTCCGAAGAGGACAGGAGCTACCAGCGGTTGGCGATGGACCGCAGACCCCCGGCGGCACTCCCGGAGTACATCGCCGCGACCGCGTCGCTGATGGCGGTCCGGAAGGCGCTGGCGCGGTTCGGCGAGCAGTTCCCACTCGTGCTGGGCCCGGTGTACGACCGCCTCGCCCCACCGCCCGACCTGGAACGGGCCGACGCCGAGGCGAACGAGCGCTACGGCCGGGCCATGGCGCTGAACGTGGCGACCACCTTCGCCGGGCTCCCCGCCGTCGCGGTGCCCACGGGACTCGACGGCGGACTGCCCGCGGGGGTGCAGATCATCGGTCGCGCGTACCGCGAGGACAACTGCCTCGCCGCGGCAGCGGTCGTCGAAGCGTCACGTGCCCCGCTCGTCCCGCCCCCGGTCGACGCGTGACCGGGGGATCAGACCCGCCTCGTACGCGATGATGGCGGCCTGGACCCGGTTGCGGACGTCCAGTCGGGTGAGGATGGTGCTGACGTAGACCTTCACGGTGCCCTCGACGACGTGGATGCGACGGGCGATCTCGGCGTTGGACAGCCCCGCGCCGACGAGGCCGAGCACCTGTCGTTCGCGGTCGGTCAACCCGGTGATCCGCTCGGTCGTGCGCAGGCGCGGGCCGCTGCCGGAGAGGTGGTCGACGACCCGCTTGGCGACCGGCGGGGACAGGAACGCGGCGCCCGCCGCGACCGCGCGCACCCCGGCGATGATGTCGTGCGGGTCGCCGGTCTTGAGCACGAACCCGCCGATGCCGTCACCGAGGGCCCGGGAGATGTAGGAGTCGTCGGCGAAGGTGGTCAGGATCAGGGCCTCCGTGCCGGTGCCCAGCCCGCGGATCTCCGCTGCCGCGTCCAGCCCGGTGAGCCCGGGCATGCGGATGTCGAGCACGGCCACGTCCGGGCGGTGGGCCAGGACGACGTCCACGGCGGCGCGCCCGGTGTCGGCCTCGGCGACGACCTCGATGTCGTCCGCCGCGGCGAGGACCGCGCGGACCCCCATGCGGACGACCGCCTCGTCGTCGGCGAGGACAACCCGGATCATGCCCGGATCATGCCCGCATCATCCCCGCCGGTCACGGGTCGCGGGTGAGCAGGGCCTTGTCCACCAGGCGCCCGCCCAGGAAGCACAGCCGGTAGAGGTCGTGCCGCCGCTGGTCGAACGGGTTCGGGTGCGTGCTGTAGTACCGGCAGGTCGCCCCGGCTCGCGGGGGCGGACCGGTGCCGGGGTCGTCGACGCGGGTCCGCGCGGGCAGCACGTCGGCCACCTCGGACTCGGCCTGCCCGGGGGAGAGGCGCTGGTAGTCGGTGGGGTGGAGCACGGAGGTCGCCGCGTCGAAGACGAGGTACCCGAGCATGCTGACCACGACGGCCGCGGAGATGCAGGCGGTGAGCAGGACGGTGTGGCGGGCGCTGC
>NZ_AYXG01000100.1 GCF_000564855.1 Actinokineospora spheciospongiae | reverse complement strand
TCCGTGTCCGAGAAGGTAGGCGGGCGGAGCCTTGCAGGTTGCCTCGTAGATCCCGTTGTGCCATATTTCAGCCCCCGTGCACCCGGAGAGGAAACTCGTACGCCACGAGAAATCAAAGGGGCCGGTGAGAAAGCCGCGGCCGATAGCCGGGTCTGGCGACTGCCAGACTCGCCATGCACTGTCATCTACTTTGGCGCGGGTACGCATCGGGGGGTGGGTGACGACGTCGGGGCCGGTTGTCGGCATTGGATAGGCTCCTTCACTTTGTGCACACGATCCGGCCACGCGGTGGCGCGCTTCTGAGCGCATCGTTTCGTGGCCGGATCGGAGCCGAACCTCAGCGTCTTACTCGCGCGGTGTCATGCGTAAGGGCACCGATCTCCAGCGCGGCGCGGAGCTCAGCCGCGCTTCTGGTAGCGGCGGTCCTGGGCAGCGCGGCGGCGAGCCTCGGCGCGACCGGCTTCCATGCCCGAAATCGACGGGGACTCGTCAGAGTCGGATGCCTCCGACCGCGCGGCGCTCTGCGGGGAGCCGTAACGGCGAAGCGCCTCGGCGCGGCCTGCGGCCATGCCGGAGACCGCCGAGGGCTCGCCGGAGTCGGTCGCGGTGCCCTGAGTGGAGCCGTAGCGGCGGCGGGCGGCGAAGGTTTGGTTGGTGATCTCGAAACTGCTGCTACCTGCGTTTGGCCCGGAGGCCGCGGGCTCCGCGGAGTCCTCCTCCAAGGCTTCTATGTCCCGTTGGAGCTCTTCCATCCGGGCGCGAAGGGCGGCGAGTCGGCCGTCGTCGGTCATGTCTGGTCCGTTCAGGTGGTGGCAAGCGGCGCCGGAGTCGGCGGGCTCGGGAAGAGGGCGGCGCGGGCGCGGAGGGCGCCCCAGCGCGGCCGATGCGCGGCACCGGAGAGGGCACGGTGCCGAGGGCCACGCCGCGGCGAGGGCGGAGTGGGGTCGCCAGCGCGGCGGCGTGGCCGGGGGCGGTTACTCGCCAGCGAGCCAGGCGTTGAGGAGAGCCGCGGAGGCTTCCATCTCGGCCGCGGTAGTGCCGCCGATCAGCGCGGAGGGGACTCCGGTGGCGGCGGAGACGGCGGCGCGGTGGTAGTCGGCGACCTCTTCCGAGGTCGCGTAGCGAGTGACTTCCACGTCGGTCGGCTCGCCAGCGACGAGGTAGAGATTGCCATCGCGGCTGTTCGTCAACTCGACGGTTTCGCCTGCTGGCACCGCCGTTCCAGAGCCCGGGGTGACACCGTGCTCCCCCGCGTAGGCGGTAGCCGTGCCTGTGTTGCTCAGGACAACCAGCGGTGTCACCCAACTGGCGATGGAGACGGGGGTGGTGGCGGTGATGGTGGCGGTCGGTGGCATGGGATCTCCAGTCAGATCAGGAGGTGGCGCCCGCGCGCTACGTCGCCTCGGCGTGGCCGAGGGCGGTTACTCGGCGGCGGGGTCGCCGTCTGCGCGGGCGGGAGGGACGACGCGGAAGCGGTCGCGGAAGCGGTCGCGGGACCCGGGGGCGGATCGGGGCCGCTGCGGGCGGGGCGATTCCTCAGCCGCCGGGAAGGTCCAGCGATTCCGCTGCGCGCCTGGGATTGTCAGGCCGAGGTCGTCGGCCTGACGGCGAATCAGACCGCCGAGGGCGGCGTTGACACACCCCGCGGCCTCGAACGCTGCGACAGTGCGAGCGTGGACGGCTACCTCGGTGGTCAGGTGGAAACGCGGCCACAGGGAAGCCTGCGGGCGGCTCCACAGCTCACCCCAGATGGCCTTCTCGCGGTCATCGGGAGAACTGGGAAGCGGCCATGATGGCGGCACTTCGGGCGGCGGGGTCATGGTGATCCAGCCGTCAGCGGCGGCGCCGCGGCGGCGCACGGCGTAGGGGTCGGGGGGTGGTCCAGAGCGGGCGTGTCCGCCAGAAGGCACGGCGAGACTCCTTGCAGAAGAGGAAAATAGGGGGCTCGGACGCTCCGCCGAGGCATCTTGACCCGTCCGGCTCCGAGGAGCCCTCCTCACCGGTCACGATGGGCCGTGGGGAGGGGAGGGGCACCCCCGGGTAGGTCGGGAGAGGTCGCGCGATCGGCGACGCCCGCGGAGTTCCTAGGCGCGCGTACGGGGCCGTCCGGGCTTGCCGCGTCGACACGGACGCGAGGGCTGTTGAAGCAGGAGGACAGCGGCGCGGCGGCTGGCACTGAGCGGCTGTCGAACGGGCGCGCTCGGGACTGCGCCGACGCGGCTCATGTCCTCGCGGTGCGGCAAACGTCTGCGCGTTGAGCTCTCACCGTTAGCGCGCGGCCGGAGGCAACGGAGGCGCGGCGAGGCAGGGCAAGGCGGATGAAGAGGGGAAGGCCCCTGGACAGGGAGCTGCCCAGGGGCCTTCAAGGCACGTTAGGAGCGAGGAGCCCCGCCCCAGAGCACCCGATTGGCCTCGGCCATGTCAGCGAGGGGACGATGCGCGGTGCCGGGGCTGTGTCGGGCCTGAAACTCTCTGTGGGCCGACGCGCCGTCCGCGGCCACGCGGGTGTGCAGCACGCCTGCGGAGACCACTCGCGGGGATGCGGCTTTTCGGTTATCCAAGAGCCATACGAAAAACTCCAGGCTCTCCAGGTCGGCTGGGTACGGGGCAGGTTCGGACTCTCGCCAGCCGTCCCGGGTTGCCACCGCATTGCGGAGCCCCCAATCCCGCCAAATGTCCACGATGTGCAGTGCGACCCGCTGGATCGGGTCCGCGGCAGCAAGCTCGGGATTCTCGTGCCTGATGATCGCGTCTGCCAGCTCCCGCACCTCCAGGTAGGTGCGGTGTGCGTCGGCGAACTTCTCGAGCGCGGCGGCCTTCCCAGCCTTGATCGCGGCGATCGGATCGGTCGCTCCGTCGAGCTCGCGGAGGGCCGCCGTCGCCGCGTCTAGGGTCTGCTGGAGATCGGCGTCCAGCCCCGCGACCATATTCTCGGCGGAGTCATCCACTAGGTGCCCGAGCTCGGCTACGAACTCATTCCGAAGCCGCGTCAGGATGTCTTGCTCGGCCTTTCGGGTCTCCATCTCTGCCTGTGCCGCCACCGCGGCGGCCCCGAAGTTCGCGGGCAGCTCCGCGCCGTTCCGAAGCGCTCGTGCGACTTCCGCGGCGGTGGCGGCAGGGTCGATCCGGGGTCGCTGGGACAGGGCAGCGAGGGCCGCGTCCACGCCGGGGATGGCGACGTTGAGCAGGGTGTTCCACTCGTCTTGGTCTTGGACGCGGGCGGAGAGACGGGGGGAGCGGAGGGTTCGGTTGGCGAGCGAGTTCTCGCGGACGTGGACTGTACGGGTTGGCGTCATTGGGTTCCTTTTCGGACGGAGCCCCGGCGGCGTGGGGCTCGATTGCCTCCGAGGCGGCTCGACTCGAAGGAGTAGGGGGCTCGACCGCGCCGGGCTCTGGGAGCCGCCGGAGCCCGGCGCGGGAGCCTCACCGCCGCGTTAGGAGGGAGCGCGGCGGGAGTCAGGGGTCAGAACTGCTCAGTGGATCTTTCCCACTTGTTCTTGAACTCGGAGATGTCCAGCGCGATGGTCTGGAGGACGTCCTCGATGCGCGCCGCGGTGGCGGCGAGCTGTGTGCACCCGGTGCACGGGTTTGGGCACGGGGGCGGGCCGGGAGCGTTGTCGGTCATGTGGCTCGCTTTCTAGGGCCGCGGCGGCGGGCGGTTACGGACGCTGCCAAGCAGTGGACAGGTGGACACCTGGCCACTGCTTGGCTCGACGGAGGCAGCCCGGCGCGGTGTATTCGTGCAGGTCAGAGAGAGATTTGTTTTCCCACAGTGCAGGCGGATCGCGGCGAGCGTTGGTCAGGTGTCCACCTGTCCACTGCTCAATCAAGATCACCCGCGGAGCCGGTACCGGGTGCCCTGTTGTCCGCGGTAGGTGATCGCCTCGGTGTCGATGTCGCCGGAGAGGCCCAGCGCGTCGAGGGCGTCGTCCAGGTCTCGGCGGACCCGGCTCGGTACCGCTCGACGTAGTTCGCCCGCTGACATCCACCCGCCGGGGTTCTTGCCCAGCGCGGTCTTCACGGCCCGGCTGGCGCGCTGTATGGCTTGTGCGTCCACGGCTTCGGCGACGACGACCGCGCGGGCGGCCTCGGCCTTGGCGCGGCCGATGTTGGCCTTGCTGGCTCGCTCGCGGAGGTCGGCCACAACTCCGGCCCGGGTCCGATCGGACAGGGCCATGATCCGGCCGGAGAGGCGCCAGTCGTCGGAGGTGACGTCGAGTCTCCGGTCCAACAGCGCCAGCGCCGCGGCGACCTTGAGCCGGGTGTAGAGCGCGTGGCCGTCGAGCGCGTCGCCCTCTCCCCTGCTCCGGCGCCAGTGAGCGTCGCCGATCTCGTCAACGGCCTCGCGGGTCACCGCCATCTCATAGCGGGGAACCGTGGGGTACTTCCGATCCCAGACGACGGGGGTCGGGGGCGGCGGCGGGTTCTTGAGTATCCCCTTGTCGGCGGCACGCACCCACAGGAACCGCTGGGGCGTGCCTCCCTCCGCGTCGCCGAGAAGGGGACCGGCCTTGGCGGGCTGGACTCCGAGGAGCAGCGCGCACCGATAGGACCGGGGCTCGATGTCCAGGGCCTTCGTGGGGTCCGCGTAGGAGAAGCCGATCCGCTCACCTGACCATGCCGACCGAAGTACCGGCATGAGCGTCGCGCCTTGCCGGGCGCCCAGCGCGGAGAGGGTGTCGACCTCGGGGACAGAGAAGAGGACCGAGTCCCTGATACGGACCAGTTCGCCCTGTCTCCGAGTTACGAACATGTGGGCGAAGCCCTCGCCGGAGCCGACGTTCACGGTGCGGACTGGCTCGCCGGAGATGCGGTCGGTCAGCGCTGAGATGTCGATGGCCTCGGCCGCGGCGGCTTCCGCGGAGCCCTTGCCAGCGCCGGAATCTCCGACAAGGGCCACGAAGAGGTTCAGCGTCCCGTCTCCGCCGATGATCGGCGGGAGAACGATATTGGACGGCGTTGCCGCGACCACGCGGGCCAGGGTCACGCCGAGTACGGCCAGCGGCGCCACTCGCCGACCGCGGGCGAAGTCGTGCAGGTGCCGCAGGATCGGGCGCTCATCCCAGAGTGAGGGCGGGGTGTAGTCGAAGACCAACATTCGGGCCTGATGTTCGATGCAACGTTCGTGGAACTCGACCCGCTGACCGGCGGTCTTCTCCACAGCGCCGCGGAACGAGCGGTCCCACTCGCGGGGGTCGCGGGACTCGCCAGCGACAGCGTCCTCGTACTCGGCCCGGAGGGTGAGCAGTGCTCCGGCGACACCGGAGCAGCCTCCGCGGCCTCTACCGACCAGGGCCATTGTTCCGTGCACGGCGGCGTCGTACCGGCTGCCACCGCCGGACAGCGCGAGTCGGGCGCGGTCGAGGGCCTCCTCCACGTCGGCGCACGGCGGGCCGTCGGGGAGGTCGGCGAGCCAGGCATCGACGTCCACGCCGACCCGGCGCCGCCGCTCATCGGCCAGAGGTCCGCGGGTCAGCCCGGCCACCCACGCATCGGGGAGCGCGGGGATCTCGGCGAGGATCGGCACGTCGACCGGGAGACCCTGCGGCGTCGTCCACCGGTAGGCCGTGCCGGTCTTCGGGTTGGTCGAGGGCGCGGCGACCATGTACCGGTGGCCGTACTGGATCACCTCGACCGCCGGTCCGACCTCCTCGTTCCACGCCAGACCGGCGGGGACGCGGTAGATCCGGATGCCGGAGACGCCGTCCGCGCGGGCGGTGGAGGTGTAGGTCGCGGGGAGGGTGCCCCACCGGGCTTCGGCCTCCGCCAGCGTGGTCGCGCCGGGCTTGTCGCCGTAGGCGTCGATGTCGACGCCGATGACGTCCTCGGGCAGCCGGAGGGCGAGGTTGAAGCTGTCGCCGAAGCGCGCGCCCCACGCGGAGATGTCCTGATCGGTGGGCCAGCCGCCGGAACCGCCCGTGAAGCCGCCGGGGGGCGGGTACTTGGCGTTGGCGGGGAGAGGCAGCGTGCCGAACCAGCCTGCGGCGCGGTAGCGCTCCGCGTGGTGGGCGAAGGTGCCCAGGGTCGTCGAGGTCATGGTGGGGGTCGTCCTTCGGGGATCGTTGGCGGAGGTCAGCCGCCGGATCGCGTGGTGGTGGTCTGGTTGGGGACGTTGGCTCGCGGTGCGGGAAGGGCGGCAGGCCGAAGCCGCCGCCCTTCCGATCACCACGCGAGATCCGCCGTTGGCGGTGCGTCCCCTCGGAGGACCAGTCCGAGGTATGGGGGCGTGACGGTCAGTGGGCCGAAGGCCACACGGGGATCACGCCGCAAGCTGCGCGGTGACGGCCGCCAGCTTGTCCCTCGCCGAGATCAGCCGGACGCGGGCGATCCGGTTGCGCCGGGCGTCGGCAGCACGGCGACACACTTCTCCGCATCGAACAGGCGGGCGGCCAACGCCGGAGGCGTCGAAGGGTCGATTGCACTCGCGGCAGGTCCGCCAGCGTCCGGGCGTCGGCAGCACGGCGCCTCTCCTTTCGAGGAATCCCGACTATTGGAGCAGCGCCGGGGGTCTTATTAGATAAGGTCTGCGCTCGCCGTGACTCGTCGCTCATCTGGGCCGGTCCGCTGCGCGGAGAAGCGGCAGCGTCCTCAAAACCCCACTGAGAGTGGGGTTTTAGTGGGTTCTCCCTATTCCCCCTTAGAGAGACGCTCTCTCTAAGGGGGAATAGGGACAGGGCACTAAAACCCCACTCTCAGTGGGGTTTTGCCCTCCCGCCGCGTCCGCACCGCCCCTGGCACCCGGTCGGCGCCGATCCTCCGCGGCGACCACCCGCGTCCTCGGCGTCGCGGAGGTCCCACGGAAGCCGAGAAGGGCCTACCCTGAGAGGTAGGTGGAGTCAGTACCCCTCTCCGCGGCGCCAGCTCCTCCGCGGGCGAGGCCAGCCGAAGGGGGCACATCGTGCCAGTTGACGAGCTCGCGGGGCTTTCGATCGGCGCTCGAATCCAGACCGTCCGTGAGCGCAAGGGGAAGACCCGGCCCGTGGTCGCCGGTCTGGTCGGCCGGTCCGAGGAGTGGCTCAAGTCTGTCGAGCGCGGGCGTCGGAACGCGCCCGACGTGCACATGCTGATGCGGCTCGCTGGGGTCCTCGGTGTCGACCTCGCGGTGCTCGTCGGCGAACAGCAACCGCCCTTCGCCCTCCAAGGCAGGACCGGGCACGCGGCGGTCTCAGGGGTGCGCGAGGCGATCGAGGCCCCGCTCCTCTCGCTCGCCGCCGCGAGGCCGGTGTCGGCCACCGACCTCGCCCGCCGAGTCGCCGACGCCTGGGCGCTCTGGCACTCCTCCCCCACCCCGCGGGACGCCGTGGGCGCGGTGCTGCCCCGGATCATCACCGACGGCCGCCACGCCGCGCGCTCTCTCGACGGAGCCGACCGGCGCCAAGCGCACGCCGCGCTGTCGTCCGCCTACGCCCTCTCCGGGCAGATGCTCGCGTGGGTGGCGGACTCGGCGCTGCTGTGGCTGGCCGCTGACCGGTGCATGTCCGCCGCAGAGCAAGCCGACGAGCCGCGCGCGCTGGCCTCCGCGGCGTGGGTAGTCGGTAACGTCTGGCGCAGCACTGGCCGCGAGGACGACGCCCTCCAGCTCGCCGACGACGCCGCCGGGCTTCTCGCCTCCGCGCTCGACGGAGACGACGACGAGCCGCGGGCGCTGTGGGGCGCGGTTCGAGCACACGGGGCGATCACCGCGGCGAAGATGGGCCGCGAGGGCGACGCCCTGCGGCGCTTGGACGACGCCGCCGACATGTCCACGCGGCTTCCATCCGGATACGCCCACCCCGCAACGCTGTTCGGAGCGGCAAACGCGGCCTTGACCGGGGTCAGTGTGCAGGTCGAACTGCACAAGGGCGGAGCCGCGGTGACTACCGCTGAGGCTGCCGACCCGGACAAGGTCCCGTCACTGGATCGGCGTGCCAGGGTGTGGCTGGACGTCGCTCGCGGCTACCGGCAGCGCAAGGAGAACACGGCCAGCCTGCACGTGCTTCAGCGTGCGACCCGGATCAGCCGCGAGTCGATGACCTGCCACCCGCTTGCACGCACTCTGGCCGGAGAGCTGGTCACCTCCGGCGGGAGTCTGATCGAACGCGAGGCTCGCGCACTGGCCACGGATCTCGGGGTCGCTGTGTAGTACCTCCCGAAGATGACATCGTGGACCCCCACCTTCGTTGCGAAGGCGCACGCGGCAGCGATGCCGCTAGCGGACCATACCGGCGGCAGTGTGCCTCAGCACGGGTCTGACCGGTAGGCACGAGCGGGCCAGCCATGCAGGTGGTATATTTTCTGGTATGTTTTCAGCACCCAGCTCGGATGCCGTGCTCGACGATCTTGGCGAGAAGGTACTGCGTGGTTTGTCGGATGCCACGCAGGCCAGCCGGAACGACCTCACTCTCTACCGCGAGACCCTTCCTCAATTCGTGGTCCAGCACAGCGACCGGGGCCTGTCGAACTGGGTCCACGACCGCATGTTCGCCAACCTGCGCCATCACTTGCATGACGTTGCAGGAGTGGAGTTCCTGGAGTGCGGGCCTACAAGGGAGGTCTTGGTCGGCACTCGCTACAGAGCACGGGTGAAACGGCACGCAGATAACGACAAGGTTCGTTCGTACCCCACACGTGCTGCGCTGGCTTTTTGGGCGCAGGGCGCAGTGCCCACCTTGGATGGCCTTGAAGAGATCCGCCTGGGGTTCGGTTACCGCTGGGATGCCGAGCTACGGAACATGGGGGCAGCAGTGGTGTCCCTGCGAGACGGCCTGGATAAGACTCCGTTCTGGGTGGTTCAACTCGGCGAATCGGACTCCGACGAAGCCGGTGGCACGCAGATCACCCGCACACCTGTCGACCCGACCCTACCGCAATTCGACTTGGCCGCGGTTGTCGATGAGGCGGAGGACGAAACATCATGAGCCTTGGCGAAGTGCTGGAGACACTTCGCCGCGCCCGTGGGTGGAAACAGGAGGACCTGCGGACCGCGCTCGGCGTGACGCAGGCCACCATGTCTCGATATGAGAACAACCAACGGACACCGGATGATGCGACGCTGGAACGCCTCGCAGAGATTTTCGGTGTCTCCAAGCGGTTGTTGACTCGGGACCACACAGTACGGGGCGCGCTCGCCGTTGATGCGCATATGCGGCGACAGGCCACAGCCAAGCCGTCGCTGTGGACCATGTGGGAGGCCCGCCTCAACAAGCACCGTCTGCATGTCTCCGAATTGTTCGAGGAGGTGTCGATGCGCGCTGAGCAGTCAGTTCCCACTTTCGACCCTCTCGACACCCCACCAGCGGAAGCAGCACTAATGGTCCGCGCCCAATGGCGTATGCCCGTAGGACCCGTTCGGAATCTGATGCGTTGGCTGGAGTCAGCAGGATGCGTGATCTTCGAGGAAGATTTCGGCACTTCCCGGGTCGATGGGCTCTCCCAGTGGATCGGCAACCACCCGGTCATGCTCATCAACAGTGCCGTGCCCACTGACCGCAAGCGACTCACCCTCGCCCACGAACTTGGTCATTTGGTCCTCCACAATGGGTTGGCCAGCGATGACCCCGAGCGCGAAGCCAACGAGTTCGCCGCCCAGTTCCTCATGCCTGACCACGTCATCAAGCCAGATCTGCGACCACCAACCATTGGTCGCCTGGTCGACCTCAAGCGGGTGTGGGGAGTGTCCATGCAGGCACTGTTCGAGCGGGCCTACCACCTCAAACTGGCCAGCGCTGCGGAGCGGACCTCGTTCTACAAGGCAATGAACGCTCGCGGTTGGAAAACCTCCGAGCCTGGTAGCGATAGCCTTGCGCCTGAAGTTCCGGAGTTGATCGCCACCTTGGGCGGGGCGCTCCGGGCCAAAGGGTTAACTGATGGCGAGGTCGCCGAATTGGCAGGCTACCACCCTGCCGCTGCCGAACATCCGTTCATGATGCGCCGACGACTGCGGGCTGTGAGGCCATCCGGAGATCAACCGAAACAGAACATCGCTGGCGCGTGACTTCGCGTGCGCAGCAAAGGGCACCCCGCGTTCAACCTCCTCACCCGGGGATGTCGAGCGCGGGGTGGTGTTGTTCTCAGAACCTTGAGGTCGACCGACGGTCTTGATATGGACGTACTCATCTTCACATTTTGGAGGGGTACACCCTGTACCCCCGGCGAGGTAGCGTGAGCACGTAACCGTAAACCAGCAATCAAGGGCTTAGCGTCGCTTCCTGGAATCAGGAGGTGACCGAATGTCCGTGCTGATCATGCTAGGTGTCGCCGCGGCGCTGGCCGTCGCTAACGTCTTCCTCGGGCCGGTGATGGACCGGTGACCGGCTCCCGCACGCTGCTGCGCATGTGGGCCAACGTGCCCGCACCGCGCGTACCGGACCCCCCGCTGTACCGGGTCCGGTGCCCGCGCGAGGGATGCGAGTCGATGTGCTTCGGCCTCACCCCACAGGCCGCGGGCGACGCGATGGCGAGCCATCTCGAACAGGTGCACGGACTGGCTAGGGTGCGGGGGGTGCTGGCGTGAGCGCTCTCCTCGCAAACCCGCACGTCGTCCGGCTCGCCGCGCCTCGACCGACCGCGCCGGAGTGGACCTGGGTGCCGAAGGTGGACGACCACGGCATCGACCAGCTCGACGGCGTGAGGGTATGGGCGGACAACACCGCCGACGCGGTCAGGCTGCGCAGCGAGACCGACTGTTTCGCCACCCGCACCGACCCCGGCGGCGGGCTGCTCTGGGAGCGAGCGGGCACCCTCGCCGAGGTCGTTGACAGCCTGCTCGACCTCCCCGACCCGGGCACCGCCGCCGCGCCGTCGCTGGTGATCGGGCGGGCGCCGTCGTTGTGGACACCTGGACAGGGGTCGGGCCGATGATCAGCGAAGTGGACACCCGGGCTGCGACCGCGCTGCGGGTGGCCGCGACCCGCGCGACGTTCGTCGGCGACGCGATCGACGCTGAGGAGCCGGTGACCGTAAGCCAGCTCAACGCCTTGGTCGAAGCACTGGCACAGGCGACGACGCAGGCGCGGGCGCTGAGCCTCCGCCGCTTCCCGCCCGGCTGATCGGTGCCGGAGGCCGAAACACAGAAGACCCCCTGTCGGGTGACAGGGGGTCTTCTAGTTGCTGGGTCAGAGAGCGAGTCCGAACTGGTCGGCCACCTCCACGAAGAGGTCATCATCGGGGATGAGGGCGGAGAGCGCGGTGAGGCGGTCGATGGAGAAGACCGACTCGTCTGGGGAGTAGACGGTGGCCACTGCGGCACGGGCCTCCGCGAGAAGCTGGGCGTGCAGGGCGCGGCCTGCGGCCTCGATGGTGTACACAGACATCTGCTGACTCCTGGTCGATTCAGGTGCGCAGTAGACCCCGTCTCCGGTTGCCGCCGGGGCGGGGTCGCCCTGTTTTCGGGGCTGGCACAGACACTAGCCCGCGCTCGCGCCGTGAGGTAGGTCTGGCGACTTCTCACAACGCCGAGAACAGCTACCTCGCCCCCGCCTCCCTGCCGCTCATCCCCGGCAACGAGGTGGTCGGCCGCACCCCCGACGGCAGGCGCCTGGTGTCCATGGTCGACGCGGGCGGTTACGCCGAGCGCGTCGCCGCCCCCGAGCACATGGCCTTCGAGGTCCCCGACGACGTCGACGACCTCACCGCCCTGGGCCTCGTCGTGCAGGGCACCACCGCCTGGCTGCTGCTGCGCACCGCCGCCCACCTGGAGGCAGGCGAGTCGGTCGTCGTCCACGCCGCGGCGGGCGGGGTCGGCACCCTGGCCGTGCAACTGGCCAAGGCCATGGGCGCGGGCCGGGTCATCGCCGCCGCCAGCACCCAGGACAAGCGCGACCTGGCCCTGAGCCTGGGCGCGGACGCCGCCATCGACCCCGGCGCCGACGACCTCACCGCCGCCATCCGCGAGGCCAACGGCGGCAAGCGGGTCGACGTCGTCCTGGAGATGACCGGCGGCACGGTCACCGACCGCAGCATCGCCGCCCTCGCACCCCTCGGCAGGCTCGCGTTCTTCGGCATGGCCAGCCGCCAGCCGCCCAAGCCGGTCAACCTCCCCGCCCTGCTGTCGCACTCCACGACGATCAGCGGCCTCTGGCTCCCGCACGCCTTCACCAAGCCGGGCCTGATGCAGCACGCCATGCGGGAACTGTTCGCGGCGGTCCAACGGGGCTCGTTGAAGGTGATCGGCGGCGGCGAGTACGCGCTGGCCGACGCCCGCCAGGCCCACGAGGACCTGCGCGCCAGGAAGACGGTGGGCAAGCTGCTGCTCGACCCCACCCGCTGACCGGGTTCCCAGCGCGGACCGGTGCCGACGGGCACCGGTCCGGAGCGGGTCAGCGGGTGGCGGAGATCATCCCGCTGCCCAGCACCACGTCCCCGCCCGGGTCCGGGCGGTAGAGCACCACGGCCTGCCCGGGCGCCACCCCCCGCAGCTCCGCCGACGGCCGCACCACCAGCGCCCCGTCGACCAGGGCGGCCCGCGCCGCCGAGGTCCCCCCGTGCGCGCGCACCTGCGCCACGCACTCGACCTCCCCGCCCAGGGCGACCCCGGAAGGCCAGATCGGGCGCTCGGCCACGATCTCGCGCACGCCCAGCTTCTCCACGGCGCCGACCCGCACGTTCCCGCTCACCGGCTCCAGCGACAGCACGTACCGGGGCCGCCCGTCGGGTGCGGGCGCCTCGATGCCCAGCCCGTGCCGCTGCCCGACGGTGAACCCGTGCACCCCCGCGTGCACGCCGAGCACCGCACCGGTCTCGTCGTCGACCAGGTGCCCCGGCCGCGCGCCCAGCTTGGCCTGGAGGAAGCCGCGGGTGTCGCCGTCGGGGATGAAGCAGATGTCGTAGCTGTCCGGCTTCTCCGCGACGGCCAGGCCGCGCTCCTGCGCCTCGACCCGCACGTCCGACTTCACCGAGCCGCCCAGCGGGAACATCGCGTGCGACAACTGCTCACGGGTCAGCGAGGCCAGCACGTAGGACTGGTCCTTGTCGAGGTCGGCGCTGCGGCGCAGCTCGGGGCGGCCGTCGACGACCTCCAGGCGGGCGTAGTGGCCGGTGCAGACGGCGTCGAACCCGAGGGCGATCGCCTTGTCCAGGAGGGCTTCGAACTTGATGCGCTCGTTGCACCTGAGGCACGGGTTGGGGGTGCGGCCCGCGGCGTACTCGGCGACGAAGTCCTCGACGACGTCCTCGGTGAAGCGCTCGGCGAAGTCCCAGACGTAGTAGGGGATGCCGAGGATGTCGGCCACCCGGCGGGCGTCGTGGGCGTCCTCGACCGTGCAGCAGCCGCGGGAGCCGGTGCGCAGGGTGCCCGGCTTGGCCGACAGGGCCAGGTGCACGCCGGTGACGTCGTGCCCGGCCTCCACGGCGCGGGCGGCGGCCACCGCGGAGTCGACGCCGCCGCTCATCGCGGCCAGTACGCGCACGGGTCAGACCTCCGCTGTCCGGGCCGCCCCGCGGCGCAGGCCCGCCAACCCGGCGTTGCGGGCGCGCTCGACGACCGGGGCGATGGCCTCGGCGAGGGTGCGGACGTCGGCGACGGTGGTGCTGTGGCCGAGGGAGAAGCGCAGCGAGCCGCGGGCGGGCGCGGGCTCCACGCCCATGGCCAGCAGCACGTGGCTGGGCTGGGCGACGCCCGCGGTGCAGGCCGAACCGGTGGAGCACTCGATGCCGCGGGCGTCGAGGAGCATCAGCAGGCTGTCGCCCTCGCAGCCGGGGAAGGTGAAGTGCGCGTTGCCGGGCAGTCGGGACGGGCCGCCGTCCACGCTGGTCTCGCCGGGGTCGCCGTTGAGCAGGGCCTCGGGGAGGGCGGCGCGCACCTCGCGGACCAGCTCGTCGCGCAGGGCGGTGAGGCGGGCGGCCCGCTCGGCGCGCTGCTCGGTGGCGACCCGGACCGCGGTGGCCATCGACACGATCGCCGGGACGTCGAGGGTGCCCGAGCGCACGTCGCGCTCCTGGCCGCCGCCGTGCGCGACCGGCACGCACGGCACGTCGCGGCCCAGCAGCAGGACGCCGACGCCGTACGGGCCGCCGACCTTGTGCGCGCTGACGGTGAGCGCGCTCGCCCCGGACTCGGCGAAGTGCACCGGCAGGACGCCGACGGCCTGCACCGCGTCGGTGTGGAACGGGATGCCGTGCGCGGCGCAGGTGCCCGCCAGCTCGCGGACCGGGTTGACCGTGCCCACCTCGTTGTTGGCCCACATCACGCTGACCAGGGCGACGTCGTCGGGGTTCTCGGCGATGGCGGCGCGCAGCGTGTCCTCGTGCACCCGGCCGAAGTCGTCGACCTCCAGCAGGGTCACCTCGGCGCCCTCGTGCTCGGCGAGCCACAGCGCCGCGTCGAGCACCGCGTGGTGCTCCACGGCGGAGACCAGCACGCGGGTGCGCCCCGGGTCCTTGGCCCGCCGCCCCCAGTAGATGCCCTTGACGGCCAGGTTGTCGCTCTCGGTCCCCCCGGAGGTGAACAGCACCTCCGACGGGCGGGCGCCCAGCGCCCCGGCGATGGTCTCCCTGGCCTCCTCGACGGCGCGCCGGGCGCGGCGGCCGGAGGAATGCAGGGACGAGGCGTTGCCGAACGAGGTCAACGCCGCGGTCAGGGCAGCCGCCGCCTCGGGGAGGATCGGCGTCGTCGCTGCGTGGTCGAGATACGTCATCGCGCTCCCAGAGTAGACCGCCCCCGGACCGGGGCGGAACGAGACACCGCCCACCGCCCACCTCACACCGCCGCGTCCCGCACCCGCCGGAACAGCAGCGCCCCGCCCAGGGCCATGGCGGCCATCAGCAGGTCGAGGGCCACCACAGCGGCGGTGGGCTCGGCGGCCGAGGCGATGCCCGCCAGCAACACCCCGCCCAGGGCGATCGTGGTGGCGGCGAAAACGGTGTCGATGACCTGCACCGCCGCAGAGACGAACCCGCGCTCGTGCTCGGGCGCCCGCCCCAGGGCCAGCACGCTGATCGCCGGGAACGCCATCCCCATCCCGGCACCGGCGAAGAGCCACAGCGGCACCGCCAACCACCCGGGCCCACCGGGCACCGCGACCAGCGTCATCGCGGCCAACGCGACCCCCAGCACGACGAACCCCCACCGGATCAGCGCCGACCGCTCCACCTCCGGGTGCCTGCCCTGCCAGTGCGAGGCCCCGGACCAGCCCAGCGCGGCGATCGTCAGCGGCAACCCGGCCAGCGCCAGCGGGTAGCCGTGCACCGACGCCAGGGTCAGCGGCAGGAACGCCTCGACCGCCAGGAACGCCCCGGCGAACAGCCCGCGCGACAGCACCACCCGGGGCAGGCCGCGGGCGGCGCGCAGCGTCCCCTTCGGCAGCAGGGTCCGCAGCGCCGCCACCAGCACCACCACCCCGACCACCCCCGCCACCAGCCACAGCGGTGACGGGTGCTGCGCGGCCCAGCTCACCACCGGGATCGCGACCCCGGCCGCGACCGCGGCCACCGGCAGCCACCGCCTGCCCGCCGGGGTGCCGGACCGGTCCGGGCGGGGCAGCCCGCGCAGGGCGGGGAGCAGCAGCAGCGCACCGAGCACGGCCAGCGGCGCCAACCCGAGGAACACCCAGCGCCAGCCGACCTGCTCGGTGACCACCCCGGCCACGGTGGGCCCGACGATCGAGGGCACCACCCAGGCCGCGGACAGGGCACCGAACGCGGCGGGCCGGGACCGCTCCGGGTAGACGAGGGTGATCAGCACGTAGATGCAGGTGGCCTCGGCGCCCATGCCCGCCCCTTGGAGCGCGCGGGCGACCAGCAGCACCGCCATGGTGTCCGCGGTGCCCGCCACCAGCAGCCCGACGAGGAACACCGCGGGCGCCACGTAGAGCACCCTGGCCGGGCCCACGCGGTCGGCGATCCGCCCGCAGACCACGGTGGAGACCACGCTCGCCGACAGGAACACGGTGAACGGCCACGAGTAGAGGGAGGTGCCGTCGAGGTCGGCGAGCATCCTGGGCATCGCCGTGCTGATGCCGAGCTGCTCGAAGGCCACGATGGTGATCAGGAGGAGCACCGCCGAGGTGGTGCGCCGGTTCTCCGGCAGCCACAACGACTTCCCCGGTGCGATCTCTGCGGTGCTCATCGGTCCATCGTGGCTCATCGGGCCATCGTGCAACTTCGACCCGGGTGGAGGTCTAGTCCTTTTCCCGGTTTTGCGCCTTGGGATTGGTGGGTGTGCCCGGGTGGATGTGCTTGGCCACCCACCCGGGCACACCGACGACAAGACCGGGCTGCGCCGGACAGGACCTAGGCGGACTGGCGGGTCCTGGACGGGTGCGGCCCGCGCCGGTTCCGGGGGGTGGGGACGAGCGCCCGGCCGAGGGCGGCGTTGACCGCCGCCTCGGTGAGGGCGGCCAGTTCCCGGCGGTCGGCGGCGCGGCCGGGGGCCAGCTCGTCGAGGACGTTGACCTCCAGGACCAGGCCGCGCAGGCGGGCGACCCGGCGGACCGAGTCGACGATGGTCTCGTCGCCGATGAAGGACGGGGCGGTGGTCTCGCGGCCGTCCCCGGTGCGGAAGCGCAGGGCGATCGGGCGGACCGGGACGCCGCCGTCGATGGCGGCCTGGAACATGGCCGGGCGGAAGCGGCCGACGCCCTGGCCGCACCAGGTGGTGCCCTCGGGGCAGGCGTAGACGTGGGCGCCCGCGCGCAGGACCTCGGCCAGGTGCGCCATGGTGCCGGGCAGCGACCGCAGCCGCTCGCGGTCCACGAACACCGTGCCCGCCGCCGCGACGACGCGGCCGAGGACCGGCCAGTCGCGGATGTCGCGCTTGGCCAGTGCGCGCATCGGGCGGATCGCGTTCACCGCCGCGATGTCCAGCCAGGACACGTGGTTGGTCGCCACCAGCGCGCCGCGCCCCCTGGCCTCGCGCAGCGACTCACCGCCGGTCACCGCCAGCCGGACGCCGAAGGCCCGGAGGAGGGAGCGGAAGACCAGGCGGGCGAAGGTGTCGCGGCCGATGAACGGGAGGACCGGCACGGCGAGCACGCACACCAGCAGCACGCACGCGGCGCCGCTGAGCCGCAGGCCCGCCCGGAGCGCGCCGACGGTCGGCTCGTCGCCGGTCAGGCAGCGGGGTCCGCACGGCGAGGTCGGCATCCACGCGTGGGCCAGAGGGCGGGGGGCGGGGGACGGCACAGCGCGGGGGGCGGGAGATGGCACCGGGCGGGTTGCCGGGAGGGTGACCGCGCGGGGCACCGGCAGGGGGAGCGGGCGGGTCATCGGCCCTCCCCCAGGAAGAAGCGGAGGTAGCGCTCGTCGATGTCGGACAGGCCCAGCAGGATGAAGAAGTCCGCCACGCGGAAGTCCGGGTCGAAGGCGGGCGGGCCGCACACCTTGGCGCCCAGCCGCAGGTAGCCGCGCAGCAGCGGCGGGAGCGCGACGCGGCCGGAGGACCCCACCGGCTCCCAGGGGCTGAGCGGGCGCACGCGGAACTGCTCGTCGGCGTAGTGCTTGTCCCGCACGGTGTCCCACACGCCCGAGGCCAGCGTGCCCCCGTCGTCGAGCGGCACGGAGGCGCAGCCTGCCAGCCAGTTGTGGCCGGAGAGGAACATGTACCGGGCGATCCCGGCCCACACCAGGCTCACCACCGCCCCGCTGCGGTGGTCCGGGTGCACGCAGGAGCGGCCGGTCTCCACCAGCGCGCCGCGCAGGCCCGCCAGCCGGGCCAGGTCGAACTCGGTGTCGGAGTACAGGGTCGCGGCACGCCCCGGCGGCAGCATCCGGTAGGTGCCGACGATCTCGCCGGTGGCGTCGTGGCGGACCACCAGGTGGTCGCACAGCGCGTCGAAGGCGTCGATGTCGAGGCCGGGCCTGGGCGTGTGCAGGGTCGCGCCCATCTCCTCGGCGAAGACCCGGTGGCGCAGTCTCTGCGCGGCCTCGACCTCGGCGCCGTCCTGCGCGACGAGCAGTGAGTAGTGGGGGGTGTCGGTTCCCGGCTTCGCCGTGCTGAGCAGCACCTGGGTCCGCGTCATGGCACAAGGGTCACGCCGGGCAGGCGACCTGCGCGGGGTGATTCCCGTGACGGATCAGTGGAGGTTGCGTTAACGGTCAACCTCACGGCGATCTGACACCGGGGAACCGCCAGGGGCGGGCACCGGTGCCGGTGCCCGCCCCTGGCGGTGGTGCTGGGCGGACCCAGCCGGAGAACTCAGCCCTTGCGCTTGCCGACCTCGTCGGTGAGCTGCGGGGCCACGGCGAACAGGTCGCCGACGATGCCGTAGTCGGCGATCTCGAAGATCGGCGCCTCGGCGTCCTTGTTGACCGCGACGATGGTCTTCGAGGTCTGCATCCCGGCCCGGTGCTGGATCGCACCGGAGATGCCCAGGGCCACGTAGAGCTGCGGGGAGACCGTCTTGCCGGTCTGGCCCACCTGGAACTGCGCCGGGTAGTAGCCGGAGTCGACCGCCGCGCGGGAGGCGCCGACGGCCGCGCCGAACGCGTCCGCGAGCTTCTCCACGACGTCGAACTTCTCCGCCGAGCCGACGCCGCGACCGCCGGAGACCACGATGGAGGCCTCGGTCAGCTCGGGGCGGTCGCCGCCGACGATGGGCTCGGCGCCGGTGATCTTCGTGGCCTTGGCCGCGTCGGTCGCGGGGACCTCCACGACCTCCTCGGCCGCCGCGCCCGCGGACTCCGAGGACTCGACGCCGCCGGGGCGGACCGAGACGATCGGGGTGCCCACGGTGGTCTTCGACTTGACGGTGAACGCGCCACCGAAGATCGACTGCACGGCGGTCACGTCGGAGCCGGAGCCCTCGACGCCGATGGCGTCGACCAGCAGGCCGGAGCCGGTGCGGGCGGCCAGGCGGCCCGCGACCTCCTTGCCGTCGGCGGACGCGGCCACGAGCACCGCGGCCGGGGACTTCGACGCGACGAGCGCGGCGAGCACGTCCACCTTGGGCGTCACCAGGTAACCGGTGGCGTCGTCGGACTCGGCGACGTACACCTTCTCCGCGCCGTAGGCGGCCAGGGACTCCTTGAGCTTCGCGGCCGTGCCGGACGTGCCGACGACGACCGCCGACGGCTCGCCGAGCGAGCGGGCCGCGGTCAGCAGCTCGAAGGTGACCTTCTTGATCTCGCCGTCGATGTGGTCGACGAGGACCAGGACCTCGGACATTGTCTTTCCTCCTTCGCTGCTGATCTCAGATGAGCTTCTGGCCGACGAGGTACTCGGCGATCTTCGCGCCGCCGTCGCCTTCGTCCTCGACCTTCTGCCCGGCCGCGCGCGGCGGCTTCGGGGCGGCCTCGACGACGGTGGACGTGGCGCTGGCGAGGCCGACCTCGCCCGCGTCGATGCCCAGGTCGGCGACGGTGAGCGTCTCGACCGGCTTCTTCTTCGCGGCCATGATGCCCTTGAACGACGGGTAGCGCGGCTCGTTGATCTTCTCGCCGACGCTGACCACCGCGGGCAGGGACGCCTCGAGGTGGGTCAGGCCCTCGTCGGTCTCGCGGGTCACCTTGATGGTGGTGCCCTCGATGACGACCTTGCGGGCGTGGGTGAGCTGCGGGTAGCCCAGCAGCTCGGCGAGGATCGCCGGGACGGCGCCGGAGCGGCCGTCGGTGGCCTCGTTGCCCGCGATGACCAGGTCGACGCCGTCGACCTTGCCGACGGCGGCGGCGATGACCTTGGAGGTCTGGATCACGCACGAGCCGTGCAGGGCGGGGTCGGAGACGTGGACGGCCTTGTCCGCACCCATCGACAGCGCCTTGCGGATCGCCTCGGTGGCGCGGTCCGGGCCGACGCTGAGCACGGTGACCTCGCCGCCCTGCGCCTCCTTGATCAGCAGCGCCTCCTCGACGGCGCGCTCGTTGATCTCGTCGAGGACGGCGTCGGCGGAATCACGGTCCAGCGTGTGGTCGGAGTCGGAGAGCCTGCGCTCCGAGTAGGTGTCGGGCACCTGCTTGACCAGGACAACGATGTTTGGCATGGGTCTTCTTCGACCTCCTGGGAACGAGCACCGTGTACCGCCGTGGAAATCCGGCGACCAGCGCACCGTGGTTGGACATGTGCGGTTCGGCTGACCTTGCCATGCCCTGCGGCCTGCTGGCACGGTGGCCTTTTGCACCGCAATGTTACCCGTCAGTAGCGAACGTGCAACCATGACCTTCCGCCGACCGCGTGACGGTGCTCACCGCCAACCGCTCAAAGCAACCCCGACGGGGGTTGGGGAAAGGCTAGGGTCGAGGGCCATGAGGGTCGCCGTCATCACAGACTCCACCGCGAGCCTGCCGCCGGAACTCGCCCGGCAGTGGGGGATTCGGGTCGTGCCGCTGCGCATCCGGATCGGCGACCACCTCGACGACGAGATCCGGGTGCCCGCCGCCGCCGTCGTCGCCGCCATGCGCGCCGACCGGCCGGTGTCCACCGAGCCGCCGGAGCCCGCCGCGCTCTACTGGGCCTACCGCGCCGCGGCCGAGGACGGGGCCGACGCGGTCGTGTCCGTCCACATCTCCTCCCGGCAGTCCAAGACAGCCGAGCACGCCCGCGAGGCCGCCGCGCGGGTCGGCCTGCCGGTCAACGTGGTCGACTCGCGCACCATGGGCATGAGCCTGGGCTACGCGGTCACCGCCGCGGCCAGGGTCGCGGGCGCGGGCGGCAGCCCCGGCCGGATCATCGACGCGTTGCAGCGCCGCCTGGACGGCGGCTCCACCTTCATCTACGTGGAAACCCTCGACCACCTCCGCCGCGGCGGCCGGATCGGCGCCGCGGCGCACCTCGTCGGCACGGCGCTGTCGGTCAAGCCGCTGCTGACCATGCGGGACGGTCAGATCGCCCCGCTGGACCGGGTCATCGGCGGCGGCCGGGCCAAGCGCAGGCTCGCCGACATCGCCACCGCCGCCGCGGGCGACCGCACGGTCGACGTCGCCGTGGAGCACGTCGGCGCCCCCGGGCAGGCCGCCGAGCTGATGGCCGAGCTGACCGAGCGCATCCCGGGGGTGCGCGAGCGGGTCGTCACCGACGCCAGCTCCGCCATCGCCGTGCACGCGGGCCCCGGCATGCTCTCGGTCGTCGTCTCGCAGACCTGACCAGCGCACAGAGGACGGTGGCCACCTCCCGGAGGGGAGGCGACCACCGTCCTCTGTGCTGGACGAGTGCTCGGGCGGCGGTCAGGCGGTGGCGGGCAGCCACCGCGCGCGGCCGGGTGTGGTCGGCACCCAGCAGCCGCGCAGCGGCGAGACCGACGCTTCCCCGCGGGCGGGCATACCCGGCGTGCGCTCGTCGGCGAGGTCCACGAGCTGGCGCAGGACGGCGGTCGCCCACCCGGTGCGCTGCCAGAGGACCAGGGTGGGGTTGAGCACGTCGAGGGTGTCCGCCGGGAGGCGGGAGGCGATGGCGTCGTCCTCGGCGTGCAACCGGACCACGTCGATCACGTCGTGGTGGGCGCGCACCCCGACGACGGCGGTCAGGTCCCCGTTGGCGTCTCGGGGGTGCAGGAACTCGAAGCCGCGGAGGACGAGCACCCGCAGCAGGTCTTCGGCGCTGGGCGCGTGCACCGTCCCCGCGCGCACGGCGCGGGTGAGCGAGGTCAGCGCGGCGCGCGGGAACACCAGGGCGGGTCCGCTGGGCGCCTTGCTGTCCCTGATCGCGGTGTGGTCCTCAGCGACCGGGGTCACCTCGACGCAGTTGCCGTAGGCCCCGCTGCGCGACCCCTTGCGCCACCGGGCCGCGCTCAGCAGCCCCGCAGGCATCCCGTTGCGAATGTCGGTCATCTGTCGACCTCCGGACCGTCTCGTGTCTGCACGTGCATCTGCCGTTGCTGACCGTAACACGGTCGAAGGGCTTGCACATGCACGTGCATCCGAAAGTGTCATCCGCTCGTGGAACTCGAACGTGCGAACGGGGATGCGCAGAGTCGAACGAGGAGCTGTCAGGGCGACACAAAAAGGTGAAGCAAAATAAGATTCGGGTCAGATCTCCTGGCGGCGCTTGACCAGGAACTGCCGCGTGTGGCTCGGCGTCTCCGCGTCGACGGTCAACCGGTCGGCCACGCGGCTGTAGCGCTCGATCTCCTCGGGCCGGTCCAGGTACGCCGCGCCGCCGAGGTGCTCCAGGTAGACCAGGTCGGGCAGTTCCGGCTCGGTGAAGCGCAGGATCGAGAACGAGCCCTCGGCCG
Source organism: Actinokineospora spheciospongiae (assembly GCF_000564855.1). Classification (GTDB taxonomy): domain Bacteria; phylum Actinomycetota; class Actinomycetes; order Mycobacteriales; family Pseudonocardiaceae; genus Actinokineospora; species Actinokineospora spheciospongiae. Next base: position 32,183 of record NZ_AYXG01000100.1, on the reverse strand, counting down.
CGTACCCGCTCAGCGCGTACGGCACCACCTGCAACGTCACGTTCGGCAGCCGGGTCACCTCCAGCAGGTGATCGATCTGCTCGCGCAGCACCCGCGCCCCGCCGATCGGCCGGTGCAACACCGACTCGTCCACGACCGCCCACAGCTTCGGCGCGCTCAGGCTGCGCAGGATGTTCTGCCGCGACATCCGCAGCGCGACCAGCCGCTCGGTCTCCGCGGTGGCGAGGTCGGGGCGGCCCTGGCTGACCAGCGCCCTGGCGTACTCCTCGGTCTGCAGCAGACCGGGCACGAACTGCAGCTCGTACATCTGCAACCGGGACGCGGCCTCCTGCAGCCCGACCAGGTCCTGGAACCAGGTGGGCATCAGGTCGCTGTAGCGGTGCCACCACCCGGGCTCACCCGCCTGGCGGACCAGGTCGAGGAACTGGTCGCGCTCGGTGGGGTCGTCCACCCCGTAGAGGGCCAGCAGGTCGACGATGTCCCGCTCCTTGAAACCGACCCGGCCCAGCTCCATGCGGCTGATCTTCGACTCGGACCCGCGGATGTGGTACCCGGCCTCGGCGCGGGTGATCTCGGCGCGCTCGCGGAGTCTGCGGAGCTGGGAACCGAGCACGATGCGGCGCGCGGTGGGCCCGCCGCTCTGCGCCTCCGCCACGGCCGCCATCCCTTCGCAGAACAATCATCACCCGACGTGGTTTCCGCCGGTTCCGTCCCCCTACAGTGAGGGTACCTCCTGATCGCGAAACATCCATGATCCACGACACCCGGTGAGGAACGCATGTCTACCGCAGGTCCCCACTCAGACGAGCCAGGGGTGCCCGTCTACATCGACACCTCCAAGGCCAGCATCGCCAGGGTGTACGACGCATTCCTGCACGGCAAGGACAACTACGAGATCGACCGCGAGGTCCTGCGCCGCGTGCAGAGCGTCGCCCCCGAGGCCGCGCAGCTCGCCTTCGACAACCGCGAGTTCCTCATCCGCGTCACCCGGTTCGTGGCGCTGCAGACCGGCATCACCCAGTACCTCGACCTCGGCTCCGGCCTGCCCACCGCGGAGAACACCCACCAGGTGGCGCAGCGGATCAACCCCGAGTCGACCGTCGTCTACGTCGACAACGACCCGGTGGTGCTCGCGCACGGGCGCGCGCTGCTGGAGGAGAACGACCAGACCCACTTCACCGCCGAGGACATCTTCGAGCCGGAGCGGGTGCTGGCCGACGAGGTCGTGCGCAAGTACATCGACTTCGACCAGCCGCTGGCGCTGTTCCAGATGGGCACCATCCACCACTACGGGGGCGAGCGCGACCCGGCCGACATCATGCGGGTCTACATCGACGCGCTGCCCTCGGGCTCGGTGGTCGGCATCAGCCACTTCTTCGACCCGGAGACCAGCGAGTACAGCCCGCTGGCCCGGCGCATGGAGGACGTGTTCCTGCACAGCCCGATGGGCACCGGCCTGTTCCGCACCCGCGCCGCCATCGAGAGCATGTTCCCCGGCCTGGAACTGGTCCCGCCCGGCTTCTCGCTGTGCGCGGAGTGGTGGCCGGACGGCCCGCAGCTCAAGCCGCTCGACGAGGTGCAGTTCTGCATCGCGGGGGCGGTCGGCCGCAAGCCCTGACCCTTACTGACCAGTAGTCCATCGGCTACCGTCTTCCCGCGTGTCCACCGAAACCGCAGGCGCCGCCGACAAGCTGCCGCTCACCGGGGAGCGCACCGTCCCCGGCATCGCGGAAGAGAATTATTGGTTCCGCAGGCACGAGGCCGCGTACCTGAACCTGGCCCACCACTGCGCGGGCGCGGTGGTGCTGGAGGCCGGGTGCGGTGAGGGCTACGGCGCCGACCTGCTGGCGGGCACCGCCCGGCAGGTCATCGGGCTCGACTACGACGCGTACACCGCCGCCCACGTGGCGAAGGCGTACCCGGCGGTGCGGACCGTGCGCGGCAACCTCGCCGCGCTGCCGGTCCGCACCGGCGCGGTCGACGTGGTGGCGAACCTGCAGGTGATCGAGCACCTGTGGGACCAGGAGGGCTTCCTGCTGGAGTGCCACCGGGTGCTGCGCCCCGGTGGGCTGCTGCTGGTCACCACGCCGAACCGGATCACCTTCTCCCCCGGCCGCGACACCCCGCTCAACCCGTTCCACACCCGCGAGCTGGCGGGCGGTGAACTGGCCGGGCTGCTGCGCGACGCGGGCTTCACCGTGGAGTTCCTGGGCGGGCTGGCCCACGGCCCCCGGCTGCGCGGGCTGGACGCCGCCCTGGGCGGGTCGATCATCGACGCGCAGTTGGAGGTCGCCGTCTCCGGGGAGCCGTGGTCGGCGCAACTGCTCGACGCGGTGACCTCGGTGGCGTCGGCGGACTTCGAGATCACCTCCGCCGACGACGTGGACGTGGACGCCTCGCTCGACCTCGTCGCGGTCGCACGCGCATGAGCGAGCCGATCGGGGGCTTCGCGCTCGTCCTGCACAGCCACCTGCCCTGGCTGCCGCACCACGGCACCTGGCCGGTCGGCGAGGAGTGGCTCTACCAGGCGTGGGCGCACTCCTACCTGCCGCTGGTGGGGATGCTGGAGCGGTTCGCCGCCGAGGGCCGCCGCGACGTGCTCACCCTGGGCGTGACCCCGGTGCTCGCCGCCCAGCTCGACGACCCGCACTCGCTGCGCGCCGTGCACGACTGGCTGGGCAACTGGAACCTGCGCGCCCAGTACGCCGCCACCCGCTGGCAGCGCGACGACCCGCTGCTGCGCGAGGTGGCCGCGGCGGAGTTCCGGGCGTCCGCGGCGGCCCTGGGCGAGTTCGAGGGGCGCTGGCGGCACGGGTTCTCGCCGGTCCTGCGGCCACTGGTGGACAGCGGTGTCGTCGAGCTGATCGGCGGCCCGGCCACGCACCCGTTCCAGCCGCTGCTCGACCCGGCGCTTCGGGCGTTCGCCCTGCGCGCGGGCCTGGACGACACCACCGCCCGGATCGGCCACCGGCCCGAGGGCATCTGGGCGCCGGAGTGCGGGTACGCCCCGGGCATGGAGACCGGCTACGCGGCGGCGGGGGTGCGCCGGTTCCTCGTCGACGGCCCCGCGCTGCACGGCGACACCGCCCTGGCCCGCACGGTCGGCGACTCCGACGTGGTGTGCTTCGGCCGCGACCTGGAGGTCACCTACCGGGTCTGGTCCCCGAAGGCGGGCTACCCGGGCGACCCCGCCTACCGCGACTTCCACACCTACGACCACCCGTCGGGCCTCAAGCCCGCGCGGGTGACCGGGCGCCACGTGGCACCGCAGGACAAGCGGCCCTACGAGCCCGCCCTCGCGCTGGAAACCGTGCAGCGGCACGCGGTCGACTTCGTGGACACGGTGGTGCGCAGGCTGCACGAGCTGAACGACAGGCACGGCAGGCCGGGGCTCGTGGTGTCCGCGTACGACACCGAGCTGTTCGGGCACTGGTGGCACGAGGGACCGGCGTGGCTGGAACAGGTGCTGCGGCTGCTGCCCGCGCGCGGGGTCGAGGTGACCTCGCTGCGCGGCGCGCTGGACGCCGGCTACCTCGGCGGCCGGGTCGACCTGCCCGCGTCGTCGTGGGGGTCGGGCAAGGACTGGCGGGTGTGGGACGGCGAGCAGGTGGCCGACCTGGTGCACGCGGGCGCCGAACTGCAACGCGACCTGCTCGACCTGGTCGCGCACCGGGCGCCGTCGGTGGGCCGCGACCCCGTGTTCGACCAGGTCGTCCGCGAGGCCCTGCTGGCCCTGTCGAGCGACTGGGCGTTCATGGTCACCAAGGACTCGGCCGCCGACTACGCCCGCCGCCGGGCCAAGGTGCACGGCGAGCGCTACGCCGAGCTGGCCTCGCTGCTGCGGTCGGGGGCGCGCGAGCGGGCCGCCGACCGGGCGGCCCGGCTGCGCGCCGAGGACGGCCTGTTCGGCGACCTCGACGCCAGAACCCTCCTTACCGGCAAGTAGGGTTCTCAGACCCGAAGGTGAGGAAGTCGACGAGATGCGCGTGCTGATGCTGTCCTGGGAGTACCCGCCGGTGGTCATCGGCGGTCTGGGCAGACACGTGCACGCCATCGCGGTCAACCTCGCCGCCCAGGGCCACGAGGTCGTCGTGCTGTGCAGGCACGAGGCGGGCACCGACGCCGCCACGCACCCCACCACCGACACCACCGACGCCGGGGTGCGGGTCATCCGCGTCGCCGAGGACCCCACCCACCTGGTCTTCGAGAAGGACCTGGTGGCCTGGACCCTGGCCATGGGCCACGGCATGGTCCGCGCGGGCCTGGCCCTGCTGCGGCAGTGGCGGCCGGACGTGGTGCACGCCCACGACTGGCTGGTCACCCACCCGGCGGTCGCCCTCGCCGAGCAGGCCGGGGTCGCCCTGGTCGCCACCGTCCACGCCACCGAGGCGGGCAGGCACAGCGGCTGGCTCTCCCAACCGCTCAACCAGCAGGTCCACTCGGTCGAGTGGTGGCTGGCCAACCGCGCCGACGCGCTGATCACCTGCTCGTCGGCCATGCGCACCGAGGTCGCCCACCTCTTCGAGGTCGACCCGGCTGGCATCGAGGTCATCCACAACGGCATCGAACCTCGCGGCTGGCGGGTCTCGGCCCGCGACGTGCGCGCCGCCCGGCTCACCCACAGCCCCGACGGCGCCCCGCTGCTGCTGTTCTTCGGCAGGCTGGAGTGGGAGAAGGGCGTGCACGACCTGATCGCCGCCCTCCCCCGCATCCGCCGCACCCACCCCGGCACCCGCCTGGTCGTCGCGGGCCGGGGTTCGCAGGCCAAGGCCCTGGTCGAGCTGTCGAAGAAGCTGCGCGTGCGCCGCGCGGTCGAGTTCGCTGGCCACCTCGACGACCGGGAACTGCTCGCCACCCTGGCCGCCGCCGACGCGGTGGTCCTCCCCAGCCGCTACGAACCGTTCGGCATCGTCGCCCTCGAAGCCGCCGCCGCGGGCGCCCCCCTGGTCGCCTCCACCGCGGGCGGCCTCGGCGAGGTCGTCGTCCAGGACCGCACCGGCCTCTCCTTCCCCCCGGGCGACGTCGACGGCCTCACCGGGGCCACCCGCGCCGTCCTCGACGACCCGGCCGCCGCCAAGCGCCGGGCCCGCCTGGCCAAGTCCCGCCTCACCAAGGACTTCGACTGGTCCCTCATCGCCACCCGCACCGCGGAGGTCTACACCCGCGCCACCCCGGCCCACCCCCGCGAACTCGGCCGCCCCAAGATCGCCACCGGCAACGCCTTCACCGTCTCCTAGGCCCGGTCCGCCCCGCGGGCCGGGACTCGCCCCCGGAACCCCGGCTCAGGGGGCTCAGCTCTCCAGCGTCTTCTGCAACGCCTTGGCCGCCTTGCGGGCCATGTCCGCGACGGCGGCGCGGCGCTCGGCGTCGGCCTCGTAGGCGGAGACGCGGTTGCGCACCACCTTCGCCGGAATCCCCGCCGCCACCGCGAAGTCCGGGATGTCACCGCGGACCACGGCGTGCGCGCCGAGGACGCAGCCGCGCCCGATCCGGGTGCCCTTGGTGATGGTGACCTTGGTGCAGACCCAGGTGTCCGGGCCGATGCGGACCGGGGACTTGACGATGCCCTGGTCCTTGATCGGCTGGTGGACGTCCGCGGTGACGTGGTCGAAGTCGCAGATGTAGACCCAGTCGGCGACCAGGGTGGCGGCGCCCAGCTCGATGTCGAGGTAGCAGTTGACCACGTTCTGCCTGCCGAAGACGGCCTTGTCGCCGATGCGCAGCGAACCCTCGTGGCAGCGGATGGCGTTGCCGTCGCCGATGTGGACCCAGCGGCCGATCTCCAGCCTGCCGAAGCCGGGGCGGGCGTGGATCTCCACGTCCCTGCCGAGGAAGACCATGCCGCGCAGCACCACGTGCGGGTTGACCAGGCGGAACTTCAGCAGCCGCCAGTACCGGACCAGGTACCACGGGGTGTAGGCGCGGTTGCGCAGCACCCAGCGCAGCGAGGCCACCGTGAGGAACCGGGCCTGCGCCGGGTCGCGGTGGCCGCGGGACCAGAAGCGGAGCCGGGTGGCGACCGGGGAACCCCACATCGACGTCATGCCGGTGACGGTAACCCAGCGCCACCGGGTGGCAGGCTGGGGGCATGTCCCGACTGATCATCGACACCGACCCCGGCGTGGACGACGCCTTCGCCCTGGCCCTGGCCGCCCGCTCACCCGAGGTGGACCTGCTCGCCGTGACCACGGTCTTCGGCAACGTCGGCCTGGAGCACACGACGCGCAACGCCCTGCGGGTACTGGCTTTGCTCGGCCGGGAGGACGTCCCGGTCGGCGTCGGCGCCGCCCGGCCGCTGGTGCACGCCACCCCGCTGCGGGCGGCGGCGGTGCACGGCGACGACGGGTTGTCCGGCCGGTCCGCGCTGCTGCCGCAGCGGTCACGCGGAGTGGAGCCGGAGGACGCCGTGGCGCTGATGGCCCGGCTGATCACCGAATCCCCCGAGCCGGTGACGCTGGTGCCGATCGGGCCGCTGACCAACATCGCCGCGCTGCTGGCCGCCCACCCCGGGGTGAAGTCCAACATCGACCGGGTGGTCATCATGGGCGGCGGCCTCACCGGCGGCAACGTGACCGCCGCGGCCGAGTTCAACCTGTGGTGCGACCCCGAGGCCGCCCACCGCGTCCTGGTGACCGAGGACCTGCCGACCGTGCTGGTCCCCACCGACCTGACCTACCAGTGCGCTGTCGACGGCGACTGGCTCGACCGGCTCGCGGCGTCCGGGCCGCTGGGCGCGGCGCTGGAGCCGCTGACGGAGGTCTACCGGGCGCACTACCGGCAGATCCTCGGCTACGACGGCACCGTCATCCACGACGCGGTGGCCGTGGCGGAGGCGATCCGGCCGGGAATCCTGCGCACCACCCCGATCCCGGTGCACGTCGACACCGCGTTCGGCCCGCGCCGGGGCGGGCTGCTGGCCGACCGGCGGCTCATCGCGCCCGCGGTCGACCCGGGGTTCCGCACGATCGAGGTGGCACTGGAGACCGATGTGGAGGCCCTGCGGGCGTTCCTGCTCGACCGGCTGACCTGAGCCGGGGACGGCCGCGGCGGTCGAGGACCCCGCCGCGGCCGCCGACCGTCACAGCGGCTTGCGGCCGCCGATCATGACGTTGTAGAAGAACTGCCTCGGCACGACCCGGCGCATGACCTTCTCGTCCAGCCAGGACAGCCGCTGCCAGGACTTCATCGCGAACAGCGCCCAGCCGAAGCCCAGCTTCTCCCGGGGCACCGCGGCCTCGAAGGTGCGCACCGGCCAGCCGAACAGCGCCGCGGTGAACTCCTCGGTCACCGCGTTCACCTCGACCATGCCCGCGTCGCGCGCGGTGCGCTCCAACTCGGCCGGGTCGAAGGTGTGGATGTCGACCACGGCCTCCAGCGCCGCGGCCCGCGAGGACTCGTCCAGCTCGCCCTGCGGCCGCCGCCACGAGCGCAGCGGCCCGAACTTCGTGATGTTCGTGGTCAGCCACCAGGTGGCCTGCCCGAGCTTGCGCGCGTAGGTGTCGCCGATCTTCGTCGGCTCGCCCGCGAAGACGAACCGCCCGCCCGGCTTGAGCACCCGGCGGATCTCGGCGAACGCGGCGGGCAGGTCCGGGATGTGGTGCAGCACCGCGTGCCCGACGACCAGGTCGAAGCTGTTGTCGTCGTAGGGGATGCGCTCGGCGTCGGCCACCCGGCCCTCGACGTCGAGGCCCAGGCCCTTGGCGTTGCGCAGCGCGACCTCGACCATGCCGGGCGAGAGGTCGGTGGCGAAGCCCTTCCTGCCGACCCCGCCCTGCATCAGGTTCAGCAGGAAGAAGCCGGTGCCGCTGCCCAGTTCCATGACCGTCTCGTACGGCCAGCCGTCCTCGCCCGCGACCGCCTTGAACCGGCCGGTGGCGTACTCGATGCAGCGCTCGTCGTAGGAGATCGACCACTTCTCGTCGTAGGTGCCCGCCTCCCAGTCGTGGTACAGCACGTTCGCCAGCTTGGGGTCGGCGAACGCGGCCTGCACCTCCTCGGCGGTGGCGTGCGGGTTCGGGGTGGGGTCAGCGGCCATCGAACTGCGCCTTCCCCGGCCCGTTCTCGATGAACGAGCGCATCCCGGTGTCGCGGTCCTCGGTGGCGAACAACGCGGCGAACAGGGTCGTCTCCAGCTTCAGACCGCTGGCCAGGTCGTTGTCCAACCCGCCGTCGATCGCCGCCTTGGCCGCCGCGAGCGCCCGCGACGCACCGCCGGTGAACTGCCCGGCCCACCGCCTGGCCGCCTCGTAGACGTCGTCCGGGGCCACGACCTCGTCGACCATGCCCAGGGCCAGCGCCTCCTCGGCCTTGACGAACCGGCCGGTGTAGACGAGGTCCTTGGTCTTGCTCGGGCCGATCAGCCGCGCCAGGCGCTGGGTGCCACCCGCGCCGGGGATGATGCCGAGCAGGATCTCCGGCTGCCCGACCTTGGCGTTGTCGCCCGCGATCCGCCGGTCGCAGCACAGCGCCAGCTCGAAGCCGCCGCCGAGGGCGAAGCCGGTGATCGCCGCGACCGTCGGCTTGGGCAGCGCCGCCACCTCGGCCAGCGAGGACTGCAACTCGGGGGCGTAGTCGACGATGTCGCCGTAGCCCATCTCGGCGAACTCCTTGACGTCGGCGCCCGCCGCGAACACCTTCGGGCCGCCGTAGACGATCACCGCCTTGACGTCGGCGCGCGCCCTGGCCTCCCGCGCCGCTTCGCGCAGCTCAGCCTGGAGCTGCCGGTTGATCGCGTTCATCGGTGGCCGGTCGAGGCGGATGGTGCCGACACCGTCCTCCACCTCGAGCCGGACGAACTCACCCACGGCCATGCCCTCCTACCGGTTCGTGTACCACGGTCGTCGCTGACCCGACCGTCGAAGGTTACTCGTCAGTACGCACTGTATGGCCAGTGCTGCGCCGGGCGAAGTAGCGGTCCCCCGACCGTTCGAGCTCCAGCGGCTGCCCGAAGGCCGCCGACAGGTTCTCGCTGGTGAGCACGTCGTCGATCAGCCCCTGCGCCACCACCTCGCCGCGGGCGAGGAGCAGCAGGTGGGTGAACCCGGGCGGGATCTCCTCCACGTGGTGGGTCACCAGCACGGTCGCGGGCGCGTCCGGGTCCATGGCCAGCTCGCTCAACCGCCCGACCAGGTCCTCGCGACCACCGAGGTCGAGCCCGGCGGCGGGCTCGTCGAGCAGCAGCAGCTCAGGGTCGGTCATCAGCGCCCGGGCGATCAGCGTGCGCTTGCGCTCGCCCTCCGACAGGGTGCCGAAGGTCCGCTCGGCCAGGTGCGCGATGCCCATCGACTTGAGCAGCCCACCCGCCCGACCGGTGTCGAGCTGGTCGTACTCCTCGCGCCAGCGCCCGAGCACCGCGTACCCGGCGCTGACCACCACGTCGAGCACGGTCTCGTCCGGCGGAATCCGACCGCCGATCGCGGCGGTGGCGAAGCCGACCCTGGTGCGCAGCTCGAACACGTTCACCCGGCCCATCCGCTCGCCGAGGACGTGCACCACCCCCGCGGTCGGGTGCAGCTCCGCCCCGGCGAGCCGCAGCAGCGTCGTCTTGCCCGCGCCGTTGCCGCCGAGGACCACCCAGCGCTCGTCCAACTCGACCTGCCAGTCGACGCCCCTGAGCAGGTCGTTGCCGCCGCGGCGGACACCCACGTCCGCCAGGTGCAGCACCAGGTCGTCGAGGTCGTCGAGGTCGCCGTGCGTCTCGGGGCCGCTGCCGGGCTGGATCTGGTCCGTCACACCGGCCATTCTGCCTCTGCGGCCCCCCGGCCTCCCCGCGCGGGGCTTGCCGACCCGTGCGGCCGTTTTGACCGGGTGCGCAACCGGGCTGTCCCCCGGTGGGACGATCCGCGTCTACTCGTGGCCAACGCACAGACAGGAGCGGGTGATGGCGTCGGGATACACGGTGAACACCACCAGCCTCGCGATCAGGGTCGGCGAGCTGAACGCGGTGGCCGACTCGGTGGGCGAGGTGATCTCGACGCTGAACGCCGCGAGCGGCGACCTGGGGCCGGGCGAAATCACCGCCGCGGTCACCGAGGTCATCGACCAGTGGCAGCAGAACCTGGGGAAGATGCGCGACAAGATCGGCACGATCGCCGACAACGTCCGCGGCGCGGTGGCCAACTACGAGTCCGTCGAGCAGGGGGGCCGCGACCGGATGATGGCCCTGGCCGACGAGACCGTCGCCGAGCAGCTCGTCCAGGGCCTGGTGCGCAACGCCCCCGACGTGCAGGTGGCCAACCAGCACTCCCGGCAGGGGCAGGGCGGCTCGACCGGCGGCGGCAGGAGGCACCGATGAGCAGGCCGGGCTTCCCCGCGCTGGGCTTCGACCCGACACCGGGTGAGAGCAGCTCCGTGCAGGCGGTGCTGCTGTCCATGGCCTCGGCCCAGCAGGCCATCGCCACCACCCTGCCCCGGTTGCAGGACGCCGCGAAGATCACCGACTCAGCGGACTGGGGCGGCAGCGCCGCCGAGGAGTTCAGCGACCACGGCGACGACCTGCCGCAGGCCCTGGGCAAGGGCGGCGAGTCGCTGGGCGCGGCCACCAAGGCGCTGAGCACCTGGTCGGGGCAGTTGACGGCCAACCAGGCCAAGGCCGACGAGCTGGAGGCCAAGGCCAAGAAGATCAGGAAGGACCTCAAGGCGGCCGAGGCCGACCTGGAGTCCGCCGCGGCGGCCGTTCCGCACGACACCGGCCACCCGCGGTACCGGGAGCGGTACGACGCCTTCCTCACCGCGAACGAGGCGTGCGGCAGGCTCGACGACGCGCTGCGCAAGGTGCTCGACGACGCCGAGCGGCTGCGGGCCAAGCACCTGCGCGAGGCCAACAGCGCCGCCGCGGGCATCCGGGGCGGCCCCGACGACGCCTTCGAGCCCGAGAACGACTCCTGGTACGTGCAGGCCTTCGACGGCACCGCGATCGCGGCCGACGCGGTCTCACTGGCCACGGGGGCGGCCGCGGCGGGCCTGGCGGCCACCGGCGTCGGCCTCCCGGCCGCCGCGGTCGCCGAGGGGATCTCGACCGCCTCGGGCGCGGTCGGGTCCGTGGCGGGCCTGGGGCAGCAGTTGTCCGGGTCCAGGAACGCCCCCGGGTGGACCAGCACGCTGCTCGGCCTGGGCACCAGCGTGATCCCCGGCGGCGGCACGGTGGCGGCGGGGGTGCGCTCCGCGGGCAAGGCCGCGTTCAAGCGCGGGGAGAAGGTGGCGGCCCGCCAGATCGCCAAGGACATGCGGGGGGCGCTGACCGACGGCGGCGTCCCCGGGCTGGTCGACGACGCCAGGGCCGTCCGGGAGAAGGGCCTGACCCGCAAGGTGCGCCGGGACCTCATCGACGCCGGGCGCGCGGCGGCCAAGAAGGACCCGGACCTGCTCGAACGGTTGTCGAAGGTCCCCACCCCGCAGCGGCGCGAGGTCTGGTTGGAGCTGGGCAGGAGCGAGCGGCAGCGCGAGGGCCTGGTCAGCGCCGTCGACCACACCCAGAAGCTGGCCGAGAAGGCGGGGGTCGAGCTGTCGGAGGAGCAGAAGGACCGACTGGCCCTGCTGCGGGTGGCCATGAACCCGACCGGCGACGCGGTCGACCAGGCGGTCACCGACAAGATCAGCGGCACCCTGAGCGGCGACAAGTGATCATCTCGATGCCCCCGGACGTGGTCCAGCGCATCCCCCTCGGCAGCCGGGACACGGCGGTGCGCGAATTCGCCCAGGCCATCGCGGGCATCCGGCCCGCGGCGGCGGCCGACCTGGAAGCGCTCGCGGGCGAGGCGGTCGACGCCGCGCTGCGCGAGGGCGCGGTGCTGCTGGCCGTGGTGGAACCCCAGGACGCCGCCCCCGCGCTGCTCACCGGTGTCCCGCTGGACGCCCCGCCGTCCTGGGACCAGGACTCGGCGGAAGCGCTGCGCGACTCGGTGGAGGACCTGGCGGGCCCGGACGTGCGGGAGACGGTCGTGGTGGAGACCGGCCTGGGCCCGGCGGTGATCGCCCAGCGGGTGCCCGGCCCCGAGCAGGTCCGCGACCGCCGCCCGCTGACCCTGCAACTGCAGGCGTTCATCCCGGAGCCGGGGACGGGCCGGATGCTGCTGCTCACCCTCGCCTGCCCGTCGCTGACCGGCTGGACGGCCCACCAGCAGCTCTTCGGGCAGATCGTGGCCGCCGCAGGCCCGGGACCGGCCGAGTGGGACACCGGTTTCGGCCCGGTCGGCTTCACCCCCGCCCTCGCCGCGACCGGCAGACCCCCCGCCGTCCCCGACCCCGCCTCCTCCCAGCCCGACCCGGCAGCCGGGGCCGCCGCCTCCCAGCCGCGTCCGGCAACCGCGATCCCCGCCTCCCCCCAGCCAGGTCAGGCGGTCGGACGCCCCGCCTCTTCCCGGCCAGGCCAAGCGACCGGGAGCCCCGCCTCCTCCCAGCCAGGCCAAGCGACCGCCTCTTCTCAGCCAGGTCAGGCGGCCGGACACCCCGCCTCTTCCCGGCCAGGCCAAGCGACCGGGAGCCCCGCCGCCTCCCGACCAGGCCAAGCCGCCGCCTCTTCTCAGCCAGGTCAGGCGGCCGGGGCCGCCGCCCCCTCCCGGCCGGGTCCGGCGGCCGAGCAGGTCCGTCCCGCGGTGTCCCGGCGCCCGCGCGGGCGCCCGGCGGTCGACGAGGAGGAGTCGTTCGAGCACCACACCTTCCGGCTGACCTGAGCCCGGGGGGCGATTTCGCTCACTCACCGCCGCCACCGCCCTCGATCGTCCGGCCGAGCTGAGCGAGGATGGACGGGTGTCCCACACTGACCCGCGCACGCTGCCCGGCCACCCGTTCCCCCTCGGCGCCCACCCGGAGGCGGGTGGTGTCCGGTTCGCGGTGGCCAGCTCGGTGGCCGAGTCGGTCGAGCTGTGCCTGGTCGGCGACGGGGACGACGCCCCGGTGGAGCAGCGGATCGAGCTGACCGAGCGCACCTTCGGCATCTGGCACGCCCTGGTCCCCGGCATCACCCCGGGCCAGCGCTACGGCTACCGGGTGCACGGCCCGTGGGAGCCGGGCCGGGGCATCCGGTGCAACCCGGCGAAGCTGCTGGTCGACCCGTACGCCCGGCGGATCACCGGCACCGTCGGCGACCTCGCCGCGGTCCGCGCCCACCGCGGCGACGCGCTGACCGGCGCCCCCTCCCGGCTCGACTCGCGCGGCTCGGTCCCGCTGTCGGTGGTGGCCGCCGCGGGCGGCTCGGCCACCGGTGCCCGCCCGGACGTGCCGTTCGAGGAGACGGTGGTCTACGAGCTGCACGTGCGCGGCTTCACCAAGCTGCACCCGGAGGTGCCCAAGCACCAGCGCGGCACCTACCTGGGCATGGCGCACCCGGCGGTCATCGAGCACCTGGTGCGCCTTGGGGTGACCGCGGTCGAGCTGCTGCCGGTGCACAGCCACTCCGACGAACCGATGCTGCTGCGCTCGGGCAGGCACAACTACTGGGGCTACTCGACGCTGGGCTTCCTGGCACCGCACGAGGGCTACGCGTGCAGGCCGGGCCACGAGATCGAGGAGTTCCGCACCATGGTGGCGGCGCTGCACGCCGCGGGCATCGAGGTGATCCTCGACGTCGTCTACAACCACACCTGCGAGGGCGGCGTTGACGGCCCGACGCTGTCCATGCGCGGCCTGGACGCCCCGGCCTACTACCTGCTCGACGACGCGGGCCGCGACATCGACCTGACCGGCTGCGGCAACACCCTCGACCCCGGCTCGCCGACGGTGGTGCGGCTGGTGACCGACTCGATGCGCTACTTCGCCACCGAGCTGGGCGTCGACGGCTTCCGGCTCGACCTGGCCAGCGCGCTGGGCCGCCCCCGCGGCGGCGCCTTCGACCCGAACTCGACGCTGCTCACCGCCATCACCACCGACCCGGTGCTGTCCAACCGCAAGCTGATCGCCGAACCGTGGGACGCCACCGGCGAGGGCTACCGGGTGGGCGGCTTCGGCGGGCAGTGGGCGGAGTGGAACGGCCGCTTCCGCGACGGCGCCCGCGACTTCTGGCGCGGCGCCACCGGCCCGCGCGACCTGGCCTACCGGCTGTCGGGGTCGTCGGACCTGTACGCGGGCAGCGGCAGGCGGCCGTGGGCGTCGATCAACTTCATCACCGCCCACGACGGCTTCACCCTGCGCGACCTGGTGTCCTACGACCACAAGCACAACCAGGAGAACGGCGAGCACAACCGCGACGGCACCGACGACAACCGCTCGTGGAACTGCGGAGCGGAGGGCGAGACGGGCGACCCGACCGTGCTGGCCCTGCGCGACCGGCAGGCCCGCAACCTGCTGGGCACCCTGCTGCTGTCCACCGGCACCCCGATGCTGTGCGCGGGCGACGAGCGCTGGCGCACCCAGCACGGCAACAACAACCCCTACTGCCTGGACAACCACACCTCCTGGTTCGACTGGGCGGTCGACGCGCGCGCCGAGGACCTGCTCGCCTTCACCCGGCGCCTCACCGCGCTGCGCGCGGAGTCCCCCGCCCTGCGCCAACCGCACTTCTTCGACGGCAGGCCCACCCGCTCCGGCGAACCGGACCTGGTGTGGTTCCGCGCCGACGGCGAGGTCATGACCGACGAGGACTGGTTCGACGAGGGCAACCGCACCCTCGGCATGTGGATCGACGGCTCGGAGTGCCTGTCGCGCAACCGGGAGGGCGAACTGGTCGCCGACGACTCGTGGTTGCTGCTCCTGCACTCCGGCCCGGACGCCGTCGAGTTCACCCTGCCGTCGCAGCGCTACGGCGAGTGCTTCGTCCCGGTGCTCGACAGCGGCACCCCGCGCGGGGTGCCCGCCGCCGTCGACCCGTTGTCGCCGGGCAAGGCCATGGTGCTCACCGGGCGCACATTGCTCCTGTTGCGAGCCCCGCGTACCAATCAGTGAGAAGCCTGGTGAATTCCTCCCGCCCCGTGCCAGCATCGCCCCGTGACCAGGTCCGCGACGTTGTTCACGTGGTGCGACCGCACGATCGACCTCCTGCTGGTGGCGTCGTGCGGCTGTAGCGCCACGCGGTGCGCCCACCCGCCGGACCCCCCGGCCTGAACCGGGCGCACCGCGTTCCGCCGTCGCAGCACGACACGACCCGGGAGCGCGCGCCATGACCACCTCGACCTCCGACCTGGACATCCACCCCCGCTTCGCCGTCCCGCGGCTGCGGGAACTGATCTCCCCCCGAAGTCCACTCTGGACCCCGGCTGAACTCCGCGACCTCACCACCGCGGTGAGCACCGATCTACAGCAGCAACTCCTCTCAACGGTCCGCTTCTCCAGCCCCCAGCGCTGGTGGGCCCGCCTCGCCGTCACCGACGAGGTCGAGCTGTGGTTGCTGTCCTGGCTCCCCGGCCAGGGCACCGCCCCGCACGACCACGGTGGGGCCTCCGGCTCGTTCACCGTGCTCCTGGGTGAACTGGCGGAGACCTACCGCTACCCGTCCGGCCCGATCCGCCACCGCCTGCACACCACCGGGTCGGCACTCGGCTTCGGCCAGGGCCGAGCCCACCGGGTGCAGAACCTGGGCACCACGATGGCCGCGAGCGTGCACGCCTACTCCCCACCGCTGGTCCCCACCCGCGAGTACGCCAGCCTGCGCGACGTCCCCGCCGAAATCCCACCCCTCCCCACCCAGCGCACCGCCCGATGACCACCCCGCCCCACCCCGGGAGCCCCACATGAGCGGCGTCGACGACCAACTCGCCCAGGCCAGAGCCGAACTCGACCGGGTCGACCCCGCCAGGGCCGACGAACTGCGCCGGGCAGGCGCGGTCTTCGTCGACATCCGCCCGCTGACCAACCGGGCGGCCGAGGGCGAAATCCCCGGCGCGGTCCCGGTGGAGCGCATCCACCTGGAATGGCGCCTCGACCCGCACGGCGACCACCGCATCCCCGGCTTCACCGAGGACACAACGGTCGTGGTGCTCTGCAACGAGGGCTACGCCTCCAGCTTCGCCGCCCGCGACCTCAAGCGGGTGGGCCTCCCCCACGCCACCGACCTCATAGGCGGCTTCCGCGCCTGGCAGGCAGCAGGCCTGCCGGTACAGGAAGGCGGCACCCCCGCCATCCCCTGACCCCGCCACCCTCGGCCCCACCGCGCAACATGCCTGAGCAGCCACACGGCCCTGGCGCGGCGAACTCAGGTGGTCTCGCCGGGAGGAACGGCAGACGAGACCACCGCAAAGCACCTCCGGTCGTGACGCCCCGAGTCCAGGCGTTCGCCGGAACAGCACCCAGGCAAGGCAGCCACAGAGCACGCGCCACCCCCACCTGGCCGCAACCGGACTAGCCGCCACCGGCAGGTGGGGCGCCAGTCGGGTGGGGCGCAGGTGGTGCGGGCGGGGGGTTGGCGGCGCACGGGTGGCGAGCGGGGCTGGCGGGGCGCGGGTGGCGCGTGGGCGGGGCGTGGCGGCTGGCGGCTGGCGGCTGGCGGCTGGCGGCTGGCGGCTGGCGGCTGGCGGCTGGCGGCTGGCGGCTGGCGGCTGGCGGCTAACGGTGGCGAGCGGCGGCTAACGGGTGGCGGGTAGCGGGTAGCGGGTGGTCCGGCTGGCCGGTGAGGTGGACAGCCTGTAGCGCCGTGGCGCGGGTGGCCGGGGGCGGGGGCGGGGAACCCCGGGCGGGTGTGGCGCGTCTGCGTCGTGTGTCGATCCCGCGTGTGTTGCGCCATCCTCTTCCGCTGTTGGTGATCGGGGGCGGGGTTCTGCTGTGGTTCGTCGACGGGACAGCGGGTGGGGTCGGGTGGGGGTTGTTCGGGCTGTTGTGCGGGTTGCTCGTCGGGTTGGCCGCCTTGCAGGTTGGGATGCTCGTGGGTGCGGTGGCGCTGGGCGTTCGGGTGCACAGGGTCGTGATCGGGGTGGGCAGCAGGCTCGCCGACTGGACCACGCCCCGGCGGGTCGTGTCGGTGCGTGCGGTGCCGCTGTTGCTGTCGGTGGCGGTGGGGCCGGGGAAGGCGCCCGCGCGCAAGCGGATGTGGGGTGCGGCGCTGTGTTCCGCACTGGTCGGTCTGGCGGTCGTCGCGGTGGCCATCGTGTTCGCGCTTTCCTCTCGGAACGGGTTCTGGATCGGGGCGGCGCTCGGTTGCGCCTACACCGTGGGGACGGGGTTGCTGCCGCGCAGGACGGCGGCTTCGACGTCGACGGGGTGGTACCTGCTGCGGCTGCCCAAGGTCACCGGGGTGCGCGCCCGGCAGCTCGATGCGGCCCCGCTGGTCGGCCGGGCGGTCGACGCGGCCCAGGAGGGACACCTGGAGGTCGCCGCCGCGTTGGCCGCCGAACTGGCCGAGACCCACCCGGGCCTCCGGACGGCGACCGCCGCGCGAATCCTGGTGATGGAGGCCGAGGGCCGGTACGCCGAGGCGCTCATGCTGGCCATGGCACTGGCCGGGGACGCCGAGCAGACACCGCAGGAGGCCGCGGTGTCCTTCGCCGCCCTGGCCGGGCTGGCCTGCGCCACGGTCGAGGCGGGGCACCTCGACGCGGAACTCGGGTTGGGCACGGCGGTCCAGGCCTTCGAGAACGCCGAGACGCTGGGCTACCCGGCGCACAAGCTCAACGGCTCCCGCGCGCTGCACGAGCTGTTGCTCGGCAACACCGGCAAGGCCATCTCACTGGCCCGCCTCGCCGCCGACTCCGGTGACGACCGGCTCGGCCGCGCCGACGACCTGGCCACGCTCGCCAGGGCGCACATGGCGGCGGGCGACAACCGGGCCGCCCGCGCGGCGCTGGGCGAGGCCGAGCGGCTGGTGCCGTGGTGGCCCAGGGTCGCGGCTACCCGCTCCCGGCTCGATCTCGTCTGACGGGTCTGCCCGGCTGCTCCGACCCGGCCTCCGACCGGTGGTTCCGACCTGTCTGAACGCACTCTCCCATGAGGACTGTCCTTTCTCTTCCCGACACCTCAGGTCCGATGCCCGAAGTGGACACGTGTTCGACTGTACCGAGATTCAAAGCGGTGTGAGGTGCGGAAACGAGTCTTCACTCGATGGTGGGACATCCCTCGCAACCGGCCGGGAGGTCGGGCATCCTCGAATCAGGGGCAGCCGCGGCGACGGGTGGCGAAGGCACGAGCGGCACCACACACGACACCACAGACGAGAGGCGACGGGATGGACACTGACTGACGCGGTCCACTGCGGACGGACGCGGAATTCGGCCTGATGACCGGGAAAGCAGACCGGGTCGGTCCGAACGCGGAGGTTCGGACCGACCCGGTCACTGGCGCTGACCCGCCGGGTGCCGATCGGGCCCCGGTCTAGGGTCCGGCTCAGGCGAGGACCACCTTGCCCAGCTCCGCGGGCGTGGCGAGGAGGTTGTGCTTGGGCAGGACCCGGGCGGTCACACCGAGGGCTCCCGCGTGGGGCAGCGGGAGTTCGACGGTGTACCGGCCCGCGGCGACGGGGTGCATGGTCGCGGTGACGACATCGGAGAGCTCGTCGGTGTCGCCGACCCGCCCGACCACGGCCTGCACCTCGACGTCGTCGGGGGTCAGGCCCGCGAGGTCGACGGTGGCGTGCACGTGGACGCGGTCGCCGATGACCGGGGTCTGCCCCTCGTCCAGGCTCAGCTCGCAGTCGACGACGCGGACCTGCTGCCACGCACCGGAGAGCCTGCCCCGGTACGCGGCGAGGTCGCGGGCGACGCGGAAGTCGTCGGACTGGGCCAGGGCGCCCGCGGTGGCGGCGGGGGCGTAGGCGGACTCGACGTACTCGCGCACCATCCGGGAGGCCTGCACCTGCGGGCC
The DNA here is from genome assembly GCF_000564855.1 of Actinokineospora spheciospongiae. Lineage (GTDB taxonomy): Bacteria > Actinomycetota > Actinomycetes > Mycobacteriales > Pseudonocardiaceae > Actinokineospora > Actinokineospora spheciospongiae. The sequence goes on along the minus strand of NZ_AYXG01000100.1, from coordinate 13,463 downwards.
GAGCGAGGACAGGGTGTGCCGGACCATCGACATCCAGCGGGTGGGGACCCCGGCGGCGTCGCGGTCGTAGTACAGCGGGGCGACCTGGGAGCCGAGCAGTTCGTAGAGCGCGGCGGCCTCGAGGTCGTCGCGGCGGACGGGGTCGTTGACGCCGTCGGCGGTGGGGATGGCCCAGCCGTTGCTGCCGTCGTAGAACTCGTCCCACCAGCCGTCGCGGATGGAGAGGTTGAGACCGCCGTTGAGGGCGGCCTTCATGCCGGAGGTGCCGCAGGCCTCCAGCGGGCGCATGGGGTTGTTGAGCCAGACGTCGCAACCCCAGTACAGGTAGCGGGCCATGGACATGTCGTAGTCGGGGAGGAATGCGATGCGGTGACGCATGCCGACGTCGTCGGCGAAGCGGACGATTTGCTGGATGAGGGCCTTGCCGCCGTCGTCGGCGGGGTGCGACTTGCCCGCCACGACGAGCTGCACCGGGCGGTCCGGGTGCAGCAGCAGGGCCCGCAGCCGGTCGGGGTCGCGCAGCATGAGGGTCAGGCGCTTGTAGGTGGGCACGCGGCGGGCGAAGCCGACGGTGAGCACGTCGGGGTCGAACACCGAGTCGGTCCAGCCCAACTCCAGGGCGGAGGCGCCGCGTTGGAGCCAGGCGGCGCGAACCCGGCGGCGGACCTCGCCGACCAGGCGCTCGCGGAGGCCGCAGCGCAGTTCCCACAGCTTCGCGTCGGAAACCGAGGCGTCCGCGATGTCGGCGCCGGGGGTCTCCGGGTCGCCGATGAGGGTGGTCATCTCCTTGGCCGCCCAGGTCGGGCCGTGCACACCGTTGGTGACCGAGGTGATCGGCACCTCGTCGGTGTCGAAGCCGGGCCACAGGGCGCCGAACATGCTGCGGCTGACCGCGCCGTGCAACCGGGAGACGCCGTTGGCGCGCTGGGCCAGGCGGAGTCCCATGTGCGCCATGTTGAACATGCCGGGGTTCTCCTCGGCACCGAGCGCCAGGACCCGGCGCAGGTCGATCCCGGGAAGGAGGGATTCGTCGCCGAAGTAGTGCTGGACGAGGTCGACCGGGAAGCGGTCGATGCCCGCGGGGACCGGGGTGTGCGTGGTGAACACCGTGCCCGCCCGCACCGCCGACAGCGCCTGGTCGAAGTCGAGCCCCTGGCTGGAGACCAGTTCGCGGAGGCGTTCGAGGCCGAGGAAGCCCGCGTGGCCCTCGTTGGTGTGGAAGACCTCGGGTTGGGCGGTGCCGGTCAGCTCGCAGTAGGTGCGGACCGCCCGGACGCCGCCGACGCCCGCGAGGATCTCCTGGCGGATGCGGTGGTCCTGGTCGCCGCCGTAGAGGCGGTCGGTGACCCCGCGCAGGTCGTCGGAGTTCTCCTCGATGTCGGAGTCGAGCAGCAGCAGCGGCACCCGGCCGACGTTGGCCTTCCAGATCCGGGCGCGCAGCACCCGGCCGCCGGGCATCGCCACGTGCACCAGGATCGGGGTGCCGGAGGGCTCGGTGAGGGGTTCGAGCGGGAGGCCGCTCGGGTCGATCACCGGGTAGTGCTCGACCTGCCAGCCGTCCAGCGACAGCGACTGGCGGAAGTAGCCGGAGCGGTAGAGCAGGCCGACGCCGATCAGCGGGACGCCGAGGTCCGACGCCGCCTTGAGGTGGTCGCCCGCGAGGACGCCGAGGCCGCCGGAGTAGTTGGGCAGCGCCTCGGTGACGCCGAACTCCATCGAGAAGTAGGCGATGGAGTCGGGCATCCGGGTGCCGTTCAGCTCGGCTGCCCGGTGCTGGTACCACCGGGGTTCGCTGAGGTAGCGGCGCAGGTCGTCGGCGACCTCGGCGACCCGGGCCAGGAACGCGTCGTCGGTGGCCAGCACCTCCAGCCGCTCGGCCGGGACCTGGGCGAGCAGGTGCAGCGGGTCGCCGCCGACCCGTTCCCAGATCGCCTGGTCGACCGAGGCGAACAGGTCCTGGGTCGGCGGGTGCCAGGTCCACCTCAGGTTCGTGGCGAGGGTGCCCAGGTCGGCGAGCGCCGCGGGCAGACCGGCGCGGACAGTGAATCGACGTACGGCTTTCACGCTGACCGACCCTAGCGGCGAACCTGGATCGAGCAAGCCACCCCGCCGGACCACCCGGCCCGGGAGCGGGGGCTACGCGACAGTAACGAAAGAAGCGGAGGAGGGGCGCGCGTGCGACGGACAGGTTGCCGGGAGGTGGCCGCGGAGCGGTTGGGGTGACAGGGAGTCAGGAACCGGAGGGGCGCGGTGGTGCCTATGGGGGAAGCTCGGCGCGGGGTCGCGCCGGGGCGGTTGAGGGGCGGGCCGGGCGGGGTACGTCTTCGAGCAATGCCTGGGTTTTCGGATGGGGAGGTCGGTGTGTGCGACTGGATCGAGCAAGGCAGACTGGGGGCAAGCACCCGCGACCGAGAGGAGCCTGACCGGTGAGCGGTCGCCTGGGCATCGATGACGTCTCCCCGATCGTGTCGAACGGTCGTTACCCCTCCAAAGCCGTTGTGGGGGAACACATCCCGATCGAGGCGACCGTCTGGCGCGAGGGCCACGACGCGGTCGCCGCGACGGTCACCTGGCGCGGGCCGGGTGACGCCCGCGCCCGCCGGACGCGGATGCGCTCGCTCGGCAAGGACACCGACCGGTTCGCCGCCGACGTGGTGCCCGACGCCGAGGGGCTGTGGACGTTCCGGGTGGACGCCTGGTCCGACCCGTGGAGCACGTGGCGGCACGCCGTCGAGGTGAAGGTGGCGGCCGGGCAGGACGCCGACGAGCTGGCCAACGACCTGGAGATCGGGGCGCGGCTGGTCGAGCGGGTGGGCAGGCGGCCCGACCGCAGCGTCGAGCGCAAGCTGCTGATCTCCGCCGCGCGGGCGCTGCGCGACACCACCGTGCCCCTCCCGGCGCGGATCGCGGAGGCGCTGTCGGAGTCGGTGCAGCGGGTGATGACCGAGCACCCGGTGCGCGAGCTGGTGACCAAGGGCAAGGCGTACCAGATCCTGGTCGACCGCAAGGCCGCCCTCTACGGCTCCTGGTACGAGTTCTTCCCGCGTTCCACCGGCGGGGTGGACGCGGCGGGCAACCCCGTGCACGGCACGTTCCGCACCGCGACCAAGGAGCTGGACCGGGTCGCGGCCATGGGCTTCGACGTGGTCTACCTGCCGCCGATCCACCCGATCGGCGAGGTCAACCGCAAGGGTCCGAACAACAGCGTCGTGTCCGAGCCCGGTGACGTCGGCTCCACCTGGGCGATCGGGTCCTCCGACGGCGGGCACGACGCCATCCACCCGCAGCTCGGCGACTTCGACGACTTCGACGCGTTCGTGGCCAGGGCCAGGGAGCTGGACCTGGAGGTCGCGCTGGACTTCGCGCTCCAGTGCGCGCCGGACCACCCGTGGGTGAGCAAGGCCCCGGAGTGGTTCACCACCCGACCCGACGGCACCATCGCCTACGCGGAGAACCCGCCGAAGAAGTACCAGGACATCTACCCGGTCAACTTCGACAACGACCCCGAGGGCATCTACGCCGAGTCGCTGCGGGTCGTGCTGCTGTGGGTGAGCCACGGCGTCAAGGTGTTCCGAGTGGACAACCCGCACACCAAGCCGCCGGACTTCTGGGAGTGGCTGATCCGGCAGGTGAAGGCGCAGCACCCGGACGTGCTGTTCCTGGCCGAGGCGTTCACCCGCCCGGCGCGGCTCTACGGGTTGGCGAAGCTGGGCTACACCCAGTCCTACACCTACTTCACCTGGCGGACGGCGAAGTGGGAGCTGACCGAGTTCGGCCAGGAGATCGTCGCGCACGCGGACGAGTCGCGGCCGAACCTGTTCGTCAACACCCCCGACATCCTGCACGAGTCGTTGCAGCACGGCGGGCGGGCGATGTTCGCCATCCGGGCGGCGCTGGCGGCGACGATGTCCCCCACCTGGGGGGTGTACTCCGGTTACGAGCTGTTCGAGAACGAGGCCGTGAAGCCGGGCAGCGAGGAGTACCTGGACTCGGAGAAGTACCAGCTCCGGCCGCGCGACTATGCGACGGCGCTGGCCGAGGGGCGGTCGCTGCAACCGTGGCTGACCCGGCTCAACGCGATCCGCCGGGCGCACCCGGCGTTGCAGCAGCTACGGACGCTGACCTTCCACACCGTGGAGAACGACGGGCTGATCGCCTACTCCAAGGTCGACCCGGCGACCGGGGACACCGTGGTGGTCGTGGTGACGCTCGACCCGAACACCACCCAGGACGGCTGGCTGTGGCTGGACTGGAAGGCGCTCGGCCTCGAGCCCGACCGCACCTACCAGGTCCACGACGAGGTGTCGGGGCAGACCTGGGAGTGGGGCTCGTCGATCGGCAACTACGTCCGGCTCGACCCGTGGCAGGCCGTGGCGCACATCGTGCACATCCGCCGGTAGCGGGGGCGGTGGGACGGGGATCGCCGGGTGCCGGGAGGCGCTCGGCGGTTCCGCGCTGTCCTGCCGCGGCAGGGTTCGGCTGTGCGTCTGTCCGGGTGGATCGCGTCCACGACGCTTGAACCGGCCGTCCCCGTGGTAGCTCATCGGGGACGCGCCCGGAACACCGTCGAGACCCCCGGGTGCGGGACAGAGCCGGAGCGCGAGGTCAGGGCAGGGTCGGGAGTGCGTGCCGAGTGGACGTGGTGTACGCATTGCCAACCGACAACGACGACGGTGACAGGGCGACTTAGCATGACGGTTGACAACGACGCCGCGCCGGACGCGGCACTGGGGCTCGAGGGCGTTCCGCACACGGGGGAATCGGTGACCGCCGACGGCCACCTGGTGGAGCCGCAGGCCGAGGACTTCACCTCCGCCCGCCAAGCGCCCCCTGACTTCGAGTGGTACAAGAGCGCGGTCTTCTACGAGGTGCTGGTCCGCGCGTTCAACGACTCCGACGGCAACGGCACCGGCGACCTGCGCGGACTCGCCGACAAGCTGGACTACCTGCAGTGGCTCGGGGTGGACTGCCTCTGGTTGCCCCCGTTCTACGCGTCGCCGCTGCGCGACGGCGGGTACGACATCTCCGACTTCCGGGCGGTGCTGCCAGAGTTCGGGACGGTCGAGGACTTCAGCTACCTGCTCGACCAGGCCCACCGGCGGGGCATCCGGGTGATCACCGACCTGGTGCTCAACCACACCTCGGACGCGCACCCGTGGTTCCAGGAGGGGCGCAACCACCCGGACGGCCCCTACGGCGACTACTACGTCTGGTCCGACACCGACGAGCGCTACTCCGACGCGCGGATCATCTTCGTCGACACCGAGACGTCGAACTGGACGTATGACCCGGTGCGCGGGCAGTTCTACTGGCACCGGTTCTTCTCGCATCAGCCGGACCTCAACTACGAGAACCCCGAGGTCCAGGAGGCGATGCTGGACGTCCTGCGGTTCTGGCTGGACATCGGCATCGATGGGTTCCGGCTGGACGCGGTGCCGTACCTGTTCGAGGAGGAGGGCACCAACTGCGAAAACCTCCCCCGGACGCACGAGTTCCTGAAGAAGTGCCGCAAGGTCGTCGACGACGAGTACCCGGGCCGGGTGCTGCTGGCGGAGGCGAACCAGTGGCCCGCGGACGTGGTGGAGTACTTCGGCGACCCGGAGATCGGTGGCGACGAGTGCCACATGGCGTTCCACTTCCCGCTGATGCCGCGGATCTTCATGGCGGTGCGCCGGGAGTCGCGGTTCCCGATCTCGGAGATCCTGGCGCAGACCCCGGCGATCCCCGGCGGGGCGCAGTGGGGCATCTTCCTGCGCAACCACGACGAGCTGACCCTCGAGATGGTCACCGACGACGAGCGCGACTACATGTACGCGGAGTACGCCAAGGACCCGCGGATGAAGGCCAACATCGGCATCCGCCGCAGGCTGGCGCCGCTGCTGGACAACGACCGCAACCAGCAGGAGCTGTTCACCGCGCTGCTGCTGTCGCTGCCGGGCTCGCCGGTGCTGTACTACGGCGACGAGATCGGCATGGGCGACAACATCTGGCTGGGTGACCGCGACGCGGTGCGCACCCCGATGCAGTGGTCGCCGGACCGCAACGCCGGGTTCTCCCGGTGCGACCCGGGGCGGCTGTACCTGCCCGCGATCGCCGACCCGGTGTACGGGTTCCAGGCGGTCAACGTCGAGTCGCAGATGAACAACACGTCGTCGCTGCTGCACTGGACGCGGCGGATGCTGCAGGTGCGCACCGAGCACACCGCGTTCGGCAAGGGCGACTTCACCGAGCTGGGCTCCTCGAACCCGAGTGTGCTGGCGTACCTGCGCAGGCACACCCGCCCGGACGGCACCGAGGACATGGTCATCTGCGTCAACAACCTCTCCCGGTTCCCGCAGCCGGTGGAGCTGCACCTGTCCGAGTTGGAGGGGCGCATCCCGGTGGAGTTGACCGGCGGCGTCCGGTTCCCGGCGATCGGTGAGCTGCCGTACCTGCTCACCCTCCCCGGTCACGGTTTCTACTGGTTCCAGATCACCGATCCCCAGGAGGAGGGCGAACCTCAGTGAGCACCCGACCCCTACACGCCGTGGCGTCCCTGACGGACGACCTGCGCACGTGGCTGCCCGCGCAGCGCTGGTTCGCGGCGAAGGGGCGGGACCTCACCGACGTCCGGGTCGAGCGCGCCGTCGGCCTGGCCGACGGCGATCCCGCGCTCGTGCACGCCCTGGTGGAGGCCAACGGCGAGCTGTACCAGGTGCTGATCGGTGTGCGCGCCGAGCTGCCCGACCACCTGGCGCCGTTCGCGATAGGGCAGTTGGGCGAGTCGCACGCCTACGACGCCACGCACGACCCGGAGCTGATGTCCGGGCTCATCGACCTGATGGCCAAGGGCGCGGACCTCGGCGGGCTGAGCTGGCGGGCCGAGCCCGGGGTCGAGCTGCTGACCGGGTTGCGGGCGCGGCCGATCGGGGTGGAGCAGAGCAACACCTCGGTGGTGTTCGGCTACCACTACATCCTCAAGCTGTTCCGCAGGCCGGTCCTCGGCGCCAACCGCGACGTCGACCTGCACCGGGCGCTGTGGGCGGCGGGCAGCAAGCAGATCGCGCAGCCGGTGGGGGTCGTCGAGGGGGCGGGGGCGGTGCTCGGCTTCGCCCAGCGCTTCCTCGGCGACTCCGCCGAGGGCTGGGCGACGGCCACCGCGAGCGTGCGCGACCTGCTGGCCGAGGGCGACCTGCACGCCCGCGAGGTCGGCGGCGACTTCGCGGGCGAGGCGTCGCGGCTGGGGGCGGCGGTGGCGCAGGTGCACGCCGACCTGGCCACCACCCTGGGCAGCGACGTGATCGACGCGGCCGGGATGGAGTCGTCGCTGGCGCAGATGCACCGGCGGCTCGACGAGGTGCTGCTGGAGGTGCCCGCGCTGGCCGAGCACGAGGCGGCGGTGCGGGCGGCCTTCGACGCGGTGCGCGGGGTGTCCGGGGGCATCCCGGTGCAGCACGTGCACGGTGACCTGCACCTGGGCCAGGTGCTGCGCACCACGGCGGGCTGGGTGCTGATCGACTTCGAGGGCGAGCCCGCGGCGGCGCCGGAGGAGCGGGTGCTGACCCGCTCACCGCTGCGCGACGTGGCCGGGATGCTGCGCTCGTTCGACTACGCGGCCCTGCACCTGGTGGCCGGGGGCGAACCGGACCACCAGCAGGAGGTGCGGGCGGCGGAGTGGGCCGACCGCAACCGGGCGGCGTTCTGCGAGGGTTACGCCACCGTCGGCGGCGACCCGCGCGAGCACGCCGCGCTGCTGCGCGCGTTCGAGCTGGACAAGGCCGTCTACGAGGTGCGCTACGAGCACCGCAACCGCCCGGACTGGGTGGCGATCCCGCTGGCGGCGATCAAGCGCGCGGCGTGACCGCGCGGGCACAAGACCTTTCAGGCTGACCGATTCGGGTACCACTGGACAGCGACAGGGCCCGACGCACAGGATCGAGGTTGACTCTCTTGACGACGGACCAGATCGAGCGCCTGCTCGCCGGTACCCACCACGATCCGCACTCGGTGCTGGGTGCGCACGCCAACCCGGCGGAGCCCGGCACGGCGGTGGTCCGCGCGCTGCGGCCGAACGCGAAGTCGGTGGCGGTGCTCATCGGCCGCGACCGCCACGAACTGGCCGAGGGCCTTTCCGGTTTCTTCGAGGCCGCGGTGCCCGTGGTGCCGAACGAGTACCTGCTGGAAGTGGACTACGGCACCGGCCCGGAGCTGGTGGAGGACCCGTACCGCTGGCTGCCGACGCTGGGCGAGCTGGACCTGCACCTGTTCGGCGAGGGCAGGCACGAGCGCCTGTGGGAGATCCTCGGCGCCCACCCGCGCGCCTACGACACCCCCAACGGCACGGTCACCGGCACCTCCTTCGCGGTGTGGGCGCCGACCGCGCGCGGGGTGCGGGTGTGCGGCGACTTCGACGGCTGGGACGGTCGGGCGAACCCGATGCGCTCGCTGGGCTCCTCGGGGGTGTGGGAGCTGTTCATCCCGGGCGTGCCGGTGGGCAGCCGGTACAAGTTCCGCATCCACGGCGCCGACGGCCACTGGCACGAGAAGGCCGACCCGATGGCGTTCGCCACCGAGGTCCCGCCGCAGACCGCGTCCGTGGTGACCACCTCGACGCACACCTGGACCGACGAGGAGTGGATCGCCCGGCGCGACGCCACCGACTGGTCGGGCGCGCCGATGAGCGCCTACGAGGTGCACCTGGGTTCCTGGCGCCAGGGCCTCGGGTACCGCGAGCTGGCCCAGGAGCTGGGCGACTACCTGGTCGAGCACAACTTCACCCACGTGGAGCTGCTGCCGGTCGCCGAGCACCCGTTCGGCGGCTCCTGGGGCTACCAGGTCACCTCCTACTACGCGCCGACCTCGCGGTTCGGCACCCCGGACGAGTTCCGGGAGTTCGTCGACGCCCTGCACAACCGAGGCATCGGCGTGATCGTGGACTGGGTGCCCGCGCACTTCCCGCGCGACGCCTGGGCGCTGGCCCGGTTCGACGGCAGCCCGCTCTACGAGCACGCCGACCCGCGCCGCGGCGAGCAGCCCGACTGGGGCACACTGGTGTTCGACTTCGGCCGCAGCGAGGTGCGCAACTTCCTGGTGGCCAACGCCCTGTACTGGATGGAGGAGTTCCACGTCGACGGCCTGCGGGTCGACGCGGTGGCCTCGATGCTGTATCTGGACTACTCGCGCAAGGACGGCGAGTGGCTGCCCAACGTCCACGGCGGCCGGGAGAACCTGGACGCGGTCAAGTTCCTCCAGGAGCTCAACGCCACCGTCTACAAGCACCACCCCGGTTCGGTGATGATCGCCGAGGAGTCCACCGCGTGGCCGGGTGTCACCAGGCCGACGCACCTGGGCGGTCTGGGCTTCGGCTTCAAGTGGAACATGGGCTGGATGCACGACACGCTCAACTACATCGGGCACAACCCGGTGCACCGGGCGTTCCACCACAACGAGGTCACGTTCTCCCTGGTCTACGCCTGGAGCGAGAACTTCGTCCTGCCGCTGTCGCACGACGAGGTCGTGCACGGCAAGGGTTCGCTGTGGACGCGGATGCCCGGCGACGACTGGAACAAGGCGGCGGGGCTGCGCGCGCTGCTGGCCTTCATGTGGGCGCACCCCGGCAAGCAACTGCTGTTCATGGGCCAGGAGTTCGGCCAGGTCCGCGAGTGGTCGGAGTCGCGCTCGCTGGACTGGGAACTGACCGAGCAGCACTTCCACGGCGGGGTGCGCAGGCTGGTGGGCGACCTCAACGCCGTCTACCGCGACCGGCCCGCGCTCTACGCCGACGACGTCCGCCCCGAGGGCTTCTCCTGGATCGACGCCAACGACTCGGCCAACAACGTGCTCAGCTTCGCCCGGCACGGCGGTGGCGGTGACCTGGTCTGCGTGGCCAACTTCGCGGGCGCCCCGCACCTGGACTACCGGGTGGGGCTGCCCCACGGCGGGCGCTGGCGCGAAGTCCTCAACACCGACGCGGAGGCCTACGGCGGGTCGGGGGTGGGCAACTACGGCGTGGTCACCGCCGAAGACACCCCGTGGCACGGCCGGTCGTCGTCGGCGGTGCTGAACCTGCCCCCGCAGGGCGTGGTCTGGCTGGTCCCGGAGGCCTGAGCTTCGAATCCGACCCCATCGCGCACCCGTCCTGCGGCACACTGGACGGGTGCGCACCCGTCTGCCCCGCCTCCTCCCGGCGCTGTCGCTCGCCGTGGCGCTGGTGGCCTGCACGACCACCGTGTCCGGCACGCCGGTCGGCCAGGGTTCGGTGGTGGCCCCGGACAGGGGCGGGGCGGCGGACACCTCGTTCGTGAAGAACACCGACGGCGGTGAGATCGACCGGCTGGCCGCCACCGTCGTCGACGACGTGCGGGCGTACTGGACCGACGCCTTCCCGTCCACCTTCGACACCCGGTTCGACGACCTGGCGGGCGGCTACTACTCCGTCGACACCTCCGACGCGGACAGCCCCAAGCCGCCGTGCGCGGACAGCCCGGTCGACGTGGAGGGCAACGCGTTCTACTGCCCGACCTCCGACGCGATCGCCTGGGACCGGGCGGCGCTGCTGCCGGTGCTGCGCGAGCGGTTCGGCGAGGCCGCGGTGGTGCTGGTGCTCGCGCACGAGATCGGGCACGCGGTGCAGGCGCGGACCGGGGTGGGCATGGAGCAGCGGCGGGCCGACCCGCAGGCGTTCCCGACGATCCTGATCGAGGCGATGGCCGACTGCTACGCGGGCTCGTTCGTGCGCTGGGTCGCCGACGGCAAGGCGCCGCACCTGAGCATCGAGAAGGAGCGGCTGGACTCGGCGCTGGAGTCGCTGATCAGCTTCCGCGACCCGATCGGCACCGACCAGACCGACGGCGGTGCGCACGGCGACGCCTTCGACCGGGTCTCGGCGTTCCAGGACGGCTACGACCGGGGCGCCGAGCTGTGCGCGGGGATGACCGTGGGCAACCGGGAGTTCACCCTCACCGGGTTCACCAACGCCGACGACGCCGCCCGCGGCGGCAACGTCGAGTTCGACCAGATCGTCGGTTCGATCACCCCCGGGCTCGACACCTACTTCGGCGGGCTGGTCACCAGGTCGGGCAAGGAGTGGGCCAAGCCGGAGGTGAAGGCGGTGGCGGGCAACCCCACCTGCGACGGGGGCGAGCAGGGGCCGGTGGCCTACTGCGCCACCGCCGGGACCATCGAGCTGGACGACCGCGACGACCTGCCCGGCATCCACGGCGACATCGGCGACTACGCCACCGGCACGCTGCTGGCGGGCCGCTACGCGCTGGCCGCCCGGGCGGCGGTGGGCAAGCCGCTGGACGGGGCGGACGCGCAGCGCTCGGTCGTCTGCCTGACCGGCTCGTTCACCCGGTCGCTGTTCGACTCCGCCGGGCAGTACCTGTCCCCCGGCGACCTCGACGAGGCCGTGCAGGTGCTGCTCGACTACGACTACGCGGCCCGCGACGCCAAGGGCGCGGCGATCCCCGCCGGGTTCGACCGGGTGGCCGCCTTCCGCGCGGGCTTCACCGGCGGCGACGGCAAGTGCGGGCTGGTCTGACGCCCACCGGATCACCCCCTGTTGTGAAAATCGCTCATTTCCGTGCCGCCGTGGGCTGATCGGGGTCCGCTCCCGCCCACTCCCCAGTAGGGTGCAGCCATCCGGCGGCAGGCCCCTGGCCTGCGCAGAGCGAAGTGTGGGGATGACGTGCGGGCAAGGGACACCAGGATCAGGGTCGCGGTGGTGCTCACCGCCGCGGTCGCCGTCGTGGCCCAGTTGGGCGGCTGCGCGGGCACGCCGATCGAGGGCAGGGCACGCGGCGTCGGCGACATCGACGCGGGCACCGCGGCGGGCATCCCGGTGGACAACAACCAGCCCAGCGGCCCCAAGCAGGGCGTGCCGGACGCCGAGCTGGCGGTGGAGAACGCCGACGGCGGCGAGATGGACCGGCTGGCGACCAACGCGCTGGCCGACATCTACAGGTACTGGGGCGAGCGGATGCCCGCCGACTTCGACGGCCAGGAGTTCGAGCCGGTCAAGCGCCTGGCGTCCTACGACTCCGAGGGCAAGTCGATCACCCTCTGCGGGCAGAGCACCAAGCAACTGGTCAACGCGTTCTACTGCGGCCAGGACGACAGCGTCGCCTGGGACCGGGGTGTGCTGCTGCCGATGCTGGACAAGCAGTTCGGCCCGATGTCGGTGGTGGCGGTGCTCGCGCACGAGATGGGCCACGCGGTGCAGTTCCGCCTCGGCGCCAAGAGCAACATCAGCCAGGCCACGCCGACCATCGTCAAGGAGCAGCAGGCCGACTGCTACGCGGGCGGCTTCTTCCGCTGGGTGGCCGACAAGAAGTCCGAGCACTTCGACATCAACGCGGGCACCGGCCTCAACCACGTGCTGGCCACCATGTTCTTCATCCGCGACCCGGCGGGCCTGTCGGCGTCGAAGCAGGGCGCGCACGGCCTGGCGTTCGACCGGGTGTTCGCGTTCCAGGCGGGCTTCGCCGAGGGCCCCACCCGCTGCGCCCGGATGGACACCGACGAGATCAACGGCCGGATCGTGGAGAAGGAGCGCAAGGACTCCGAGATCGAGAACTCCAAGGACGGCAACGTCGACCTCAGCAAGGACGAGGTCCGCAAGCTGCTCAAGGAAAGCCTCTCGGACGCCTTCAGCGGCACCGACAGCCACCCGGAGATCACCTACGACGGCGCCGACTGCGACTCCGGCACCTCCACCCCACCGGTCTCCTTCTGCCCCGACTCCAACACCATCGCCGTCGACGCCGATGAGGTGCAGAAGATCGCCAACCCACCCAAGCGCGGCCAGGAACCGGGCGTCGACGGCGCGGGCATCGGCGACTTCGCCGCCTTCGCCGAAATCGCCTCCCGCTACTCCCTGTCGGTCCAGAAAACCGAAGGAGCCCCCCTCGACGGCGACAAGGCGGGCCTGCGCACAGCCTGCCTGACCGGCGCCTGGGCCCGCTACACCGACACCGCCACCGACGACACCGGCCGCAGACTCCGCCTCGCCGTCGGCGACCTCGACGAAGCGGTGGCGGAACTGCTCCAGGACAACAGCCTCATCGCCGCCGACGCCCGGGGCAAGCAGATCCCCTCCGGCTTCGCCCGCGTGGAGGCCTTCCGGGTCGGCTTCTTCGAAGGCAGCAAGGGCTGCGCGAGCCGCTTCAGCTAGACCACTACCAAGCCCGGCCAACCACCCGCACACCACCGACCCGCCTGCGGCCACCCCGAAATCGGCGGCCCGGCCACCGGCCACCCGAACCCCACCGGCGCAGCAACAACCAGCCAGCCACCCCGACAACCGCCTGCCCGGCCAAGCAAATTGCCCGGGTGGGCGGATGCGCTTGCCCAACCGACCACCCCGCAACCGCCAGCCACCGCGAACCCCACCGGCGCAGCAACTCAGCCGTCCGCCCCCGAAAACCGCTGGCCCGGCTACGGCCCTGCCCGGGTGGGTGGATGTGTTTGGCCGGGGGTGGCGA
>NZ_AYXG01000099.1 GCF_000564855.1 Actinokineospora spheciospongiae | reverse complement strand
GGCGGAGGTGACTCGGGTGCCGGGAGTGGTGGTGCCGCGCTCGGTGGCGGTGACCCGGGTGCCGGGAGTGGTGCGGGTGGCGGTGACGCGGGTGCCCCGGTGGGTGGCGGTGCCCCGGGTGACCCTGGTGCCTGCGGTGACCCGGGTGCCGGGAGTGGTGCGGGTGGCGGTCACGCGGGTGCCCCGGGTGACGCGGGTGCCGAGGCCGCTGAGGGGAACGTGGGTGCCGGGCGCGAAGGTGGTGACCCGGGTGCCTCGGGTGACCCGGGTGCCGCGCTCGACGGCCGTCACCCTGGTGCCCATGACCAGCAGCGAAGTGACCCTGGTGCCGCGGGTGACGCGCGTTCCGCAGGTCACGCGGGTGCCTCGGGTGACGCGGGTTCCCCTGGTGACCCGCGTGCCCGCCGTGACGCGGGTGCCGCGGCTCTCCGGTGCGGTCCACACGATCCGGAACGCGGTGACGCGGGTTCCGGGCTCCAGCGCGGTGACCCGGGTGCCCCTGGTGACGCGGGTGCCTCGGGTGACCCTGGTACCCGCTTCGAGCGCGGTGACCCGGGTGCCTGCTTCCAGTGCGGTGACTCGGGTTCCGGGCTCCAGTGCGGTGACTCGCGTGCCCCTGGTGACCCGGGTGCCTGCTTCCAGTGCGGTGACTCGGGTGCCCGGCTCCAGTGCGGTGACCCGGGTTCCGCGCTCCACCGAGGTGCTTCGGGTGACCCTGGTGCCCGCTTCCTGTGCTGTGACGCGGGTTCCCCTGGTGACGCGCGTTCCGGCCTCCAGTACCGCTGTGACGCGGGTGCCCGCCTGCGCGGTCACCCGGGTTCCCGGTTCCACCGCCGTGACGCGGGTTCCCCTGGTCACGCGGGTTCCGAGTTCGAGGGCGGTGACCCGGGTCCCCCTGGTCACCCGGGTGCCTCGGGTCACTCGGGTTCCGCGGGTCACCCGGGTTCCGGCGGAGGGGGTGGTGGCGGCGAGGTGAAGGCCGGTGTGGTGCGCGCCCTCACCCGAACGGGTGATAGCGGCGGCCGGGTTGGAGCGGGTGGGGGTGTACATGGAGTGGCCTCCTGGGGGATTGGAGCGCTTCTAATTGTCAGATGACTCTTTCGCAAGGGCCGTACAGGTGAAAAGCTATGACCCCGGGCGGTCACCGACAAGACGTTGTGGCGCGTCTTGATGGCGCACATGCGCAGTTGGGGCCGTTCGCCCCTTGGCGATACGCCCAAAGAGCTACCTCTACGGGCGTCACTCGGCCGATCGGCCTTACCAGGAGAGCACCAACCGGAGACCGTGTGCCCGGACGCGCGCGCAGGGGCAGGCGGGAGTCGTCGCACCCCGTCCGACCTCGTCCGTTACGGTAGCGCTCGTGACACCCGTCGAGACCGTTCTCGTCCTCGCGGTGATCCCGCTGGCCATCTACGGCGTGATCGCCCTGCTGACGCTGCGCGAGAAGTTCGCCAGGTCGCCCCGCTACCGCCCCGGCCAGGAGTGGGAGCACCCGCCCGTGTGGTGGACGGCCAACCCCGATGGGCTCGGCGCGGGGCACCCGGTCCTGTCCGCCGATGGCCACTCCGGTGGCCATTCCGGTGCTCACTCCACCGGTGCCCATTCCGCTGACGTCCACTCGGCCGAACGCGCCGACTCCGCGCTCGTGCGCACGGCCAAGGGAGGTGCCCGTGGCAGCTGGTGAGCTCGTCCACGCGAACCACGCCGACAACCAGGTCGTCGAGGACCCCGAGCACGGCATCGGGGTGGCCAGGACCGCCAGCGGGCGGCTCTCGGTCGCCCGCGAGAAGGTGCCCGCCGCCCCCGGCCTGCCGTTCAACGCCGTGCAGCTCTCCCGGCTCGACGAGGCGCTGACCCTGGCGTCGCGGGCGACCGGCATCGGCTTCAGCGTCTACCTGGGCGACCTCGGGGCCGACCCGCGCGACAAGGCCGAGGAGCTGCACGCGGGCATCGGTGCCGCGTCCGCCGACTCGGCGCTGATCGCGGTGTCGCCGGGGCAGCGCAAGGTGGAGATCGTGACCGGCACCGAGGCGGCCCGCAGGCTGCCCGACCGCGGCTGCAACCTCGCCGTCATGAGCATGGTGGCCTCCTTCAAGGAGGGCGACCTCACCGGCGGCCTGGTCAGCGCCCTGCGGATGCTGGCCGACCAGGCGGGCCACGCCCCCCGGCACTGAGCCCGACCCGGCACCGAGCACGAACCGGCACCGAGCGCGAAGCGCACCGACACCGACACGCAGAAGGCCCGGACCCCGTGGGGGTCCGGGCCTTCTGCCGTCAGGGGGTCAGCTGCCGTCGAACTCGCGGGCCGCCAGGGCGCGGACGATGCCCGCCCGGCCCTCGGTCACCAGCCTGCGCAGCGCGGGCGGGTGCTCCCCGGCCAGCCACTCGTCCGCCGCCTCGACCGTGCTCGGCACGACCGCCCACGCCGGGAACAGGCCCAGGGCCACCGACTGGGCGCGCTCGCTGGAGCGCCGCGCCCACACGTCGGCCACGTCGGCGAAGTAGGACGGGGCGTACCCGGCGAGCAGTTCGCGCTGGGCGGGGTGGGAGAAGCCGGTGATGATGGCCTCGTTCACCGCGTTGGGCAGCTCGTCGTCGCGGGTGGCGCGGCGCCACGCCTCGGCCTTGGCCTCGGCGGTGGGGCGCAGCGAGGTGGCCCGTTCGGCCTGGCGGTGGCCCGCGGCGGTGGAGTCGCGGCGCAGCTCCGCCTCGATCTCCGCCTCGCCCGCCGCGCCGTGCGCGACCAGGGCGTGCAGCAGCCGCCAGCGCAGGTCGGTGTCGACGACCAGGCCCTCCAGTGGCGCGGAGCCGTCGAGCCAGCCGCGCAGCACGGTCAGCTTCGCCTCGTCCAGGACCGACCCGGCCAGCGAGTTGGCGAAGGCGAGCTGGTGGTCCGAACCCGGGGCCGCGGACCGCGCCAGCTCCAGGATGCGGTCGGTGAAGGTCTGCCAGCCGGTGGGCGCCCAGGCCGGGTCGGCGTAGGAGCCGAGCGCGGTCTGCGCCTGCATCAGCAGCCGCTGCACCACGCCGACCTCGGTCTCCGCGGCCAGGCCGTGCGCCACCAGGGTGACGAAGTCGCGGGCCTTGAGTTCCGCCTCGCGGGTCATCTCCCAGGCCGCCGACCAGCACAGGGTGCGCGGCAGCGGTTCGGTGATGTCGCCGATGCGGTCGATCAGGGTGGTCAGCGACACCGGGTCCAGGCGCATCGTGCAGTAGGTCAGGTCGTCGTCGTTGACCAGCAGCAGCTTGCCCCGGCCGACCCCGAGCAGCGCGGGCACCTCGGTGCGCTCGCCGTCGACGTCGACCTCCACCCGGTGGGTGCGGACCAGGTTGCCGTCGGCGTCGTCGTCGTAGACGCCGATCGCGACCCGGTGCGTGCGCAGCTCGCCCTTGCCCGGCTTGGCCCCGCCCTGGAGCACGGCGAACTCGGTGAACTTCCCGTCGGCGTCCACCTCGAACCGGGCGCGCAGCGAGTTGAGGCCGGTGGTCTGCAACCACTGGGCGCTCCACCACGACAGGTCGCGGCCCGACGCCTCCTCCAGCGCCCCCAGCAGGTCCGACAGGGTGGCGTTGGCCCAGGCGTGCTTGGCGAAGTACACCTTGAGCCCGGACAGGAAGTTCTCCAGCCCCACGTACGCCACGAGCTGCTTGAGCACGCTCGCGCCCTTGGCGTAGGTGATGCCGTCGAAGTTGACCTCGACCGCCTGCACGTCCGGGATGTCGGCCGCGACCGGGTGCGTCGAGGGCAACTGGTCCTGCCGGTAGGCCCAGGACTTCTCGATGTTGGCGAAGCTGGTCCAGGCGTGCTCGTACTCGGTGGCGTTGGCCTGCGCCAGCACCGAGGCCCAGGTGGCGAAGGACTCGTTGAGCCACAGGTCGTCCCACCAGCGCATGGTGACCAGGTCGCCGAACCACATGTGCGCCATCTCGTGCAGCACCGTCTCGCAGCGCCGCTCGTAGGCGTAGCGGGTGACCCGGCTGCGGAAGACGTAGTCCTCCAGGAAGGTCACGCAGCCCGCGTTCTCCATCGCGCCCGCGTTGAACTCCGGCACGAAGCACTGGTCGTACTTGCCGAACGGGTACGCCACGCCGAAGTTCTCGTGGAAGAACCCGAAGCCCTGCTTGGTCTCGGTGAACAGCCGGTCGGCGTCCATGTGCTCGGCCAGCGACGCGCGGCAGTAGATGCCCAGCGGGATGGTGCCGTGCGCGTCGGTGAACTCGTCGCGCCACTCGGCGTATGGGCCCGCGACCAGCGCCACCAGGTAGGTGGAGATCCGGTCGGTGGTCTCGAACTCGTGCCGGACCGCCCCCTCCACGCCGCCCTCGACGTCGGTGGTGGTGGCCGTGGCCGCGTTGGAGATCACCTTCCAGCCGCGCGGGGCGATGACCCGGACGGTGTAGGTGGCCTTGAGGTCGGGCTGGTCGAAGCAGGCGAACATGCGCTTGGCGTCGGCCGTCTCGAACTGCGTGTACAGGTACACGCCCTTGTCGACCGGGTCGACGAACCGGTGCAGGCCCTCACCGGTGTTGGTGTAGGAGCAGGTGGCCGACACGGTCAGCTCATTGGTCTCGGCGAGACCGGTCAGCACCAGGCCGTCCTCCTCGCGGTAGTCGTCGACCGGCAGCGCGGTGCCGTTCAGCTCGGCTGACTCCACCGACGCCGCGATCAGGTCGATGAAGGTGTCCGCGCTCGGATCGCCGCTGCGGAACCGCACCGTGCTGCGCGAGGAGAACGTCGTCTCGCCCGGCTGACCGATCCCGTCGGTCAGGTCCAGCTCGATGACGTAGGACTCGACCTCAAGCAGGGCGGCACGCCGTTGTGCTTGGTCTCTGGTCAGGTTGGGCGCGGCCACTCAATACACCTCGGCGGACTCGTCGATCTCGGAACTGACAATCGCATCCAATCACGCCTCGGGCCCTCCCCGTGGCCGGGAAGGATTCGGGTCCGCCGCGCGTTGCACCGCCCGGGGGGCGGTCGCGCCCCCGAGTCCCGCACGCCGAACCGAGTACGGAGAGCACGCCGATGACCGCTGCGCAGTCCCCCGAGGCGCCCGTGACCAGGACCAAGGTCGACTTCTACTTCGACCCCGCCTGCCCGTTCGCCTGGATCACGTCCCGGTGGATCTTGGAGGTGGAGCAGCACCGCGACCTCGACCTGAACTTCCGGGTGATGAGCCTGTCCGTGCTCAACGAGGGTCGGGACCTGCCGGAGCAGTACCGCGAGATGCTGGACAAGGCGTGGGGGCCGGTCCGGGTCGCGGTGGCCGCGGCGCAGGCGCACGGCGAGGGGGTCCTGCGCGACCTCTACACCGCCCTGGGCACCCGCATCCACAACCAGGGCAACAAGGACACCGACGCGGTCATCGCCGAGGCGCTGGCCGAGGTGGGCCTGCCCGCCGAACTGGCCGCGGCCGCGCACACCGACGAGTACGACGAGGCCCTGCGCAAGATGCACCACGAGGGCATGGACCCGGTCGGCGAGGACGTCGGCACCCCGACGATCCACATCGACGGCGTGGCGTTCTTCGGCCCGGTCCTGTCGTCGATCCCGCGCGGGGAAGAGGCCGCCAAGGTCTTCGACGGCGCCCGGCTGCTGGCCGGCTACCCGGACTTCTTCGAGCTGAAGCGCACCCGCACCGGTGGGCTCAACTTCGACTGAGCGCTTTCGCCGGGTGGCTGTCACCCGCGTGCGCGTTCGTTGACCGATCGCTGACCGACCACGGCGTCCGCACCGGGTGTGACCCGGGATGCCGTGGTCGGGTCGTTTCCGCTGTGCCATCGTTGGGGCACGGTTCCCACCACTCTTGGAGGATGGATCAATGGCTGCTCCGGTCACCGCGCGCACCGGCCACGTCATCGGTGGTTCGCTGGTCGAGGGGGCCGGTGACCGCATCGACGTGGTGAACCCGGCCACCGAGGAGGTCATCGCCTCGGTCCCGGCGGGCACCCCGGCCGACGTGGACGCCGCCGTGCGCGCCGCCCGCGCCGCGTTCGCGGGCTGGTCGGTGCGCGACCCGAAGGAGCGCGCCGCGGCCGTGCTGCGGGTCGCCCAGGGCATCGCGGCCCGCCGCGACGAGCTGGCCGCGACCATCACCGCCGAGATGGGCGCACCGATCTCCTTCGCGGCGAAGGTGCAGGCGAGCCTGCCCGCGGCGACGTCGTCCGCGGTGGCGAAGCTGGTCCTCGACGGCGGCTACGACTTCACCGAGGAGGTCGGCAACTCGCTGGTCGTGCGCGAGCCGGTCGGTGTCGTCGGCGCCATCACCCCGTGGAACTACCCGCTGCACCAGATCGTGGCGAAGGTGGCCCCGGCGCTGGTCGCGGGCAACACGGTGGTGCTCAAGCCCAGCGAGGTCGCCCCGCTCAACGCCAACGTCTTCCTGGAGGTCCTCGCCGAGGCGGGCATCCCCGACGGCGTGGTCAACCTGGTGCACGGCACCGGTCCGGTCGTCGGCGACGCCATCTCCGGGCACCCGGACGTGGACATGGTGTCGTTCACCGGGTCGACCGCCGCGGGCAAGCTGGTGTCGGTCAACGCCGCGGGCACGGTCAAGCGGGTCGCGCTGGAGCTGGGCGGCAAGTCCGCCAACGTGATCCTCGACGACGCCGACCTGGAGCGGGCCGTGAAGATCGGCCTGGGCAACACCTTCATCAACGGCGGCCAGACCTGCTCGGCCTGGACCCGGTGGGTCGTCCCGGCCGCCCTGCACGACCAGGTCGTCGAACTCGCCGTCGCCAACGCGGCCAAGTACACCGTCGGCGACCCCACCGAGGCCGCCACCCGCATCGGCCCGATGGCCTCCCTCGCCCAGCGCGACCGGGTCCTGGGCTACATCGCCGACGGGGTGGCCGAGGGCGCGACCCTCGCCCACGGCGGCACCACCGACGGCCTGCCCGGCACCGGCGCGTTCGTCCCGCCGACGGTGTTCGCCGGGGTGCGCTCGGACATGAAGATCGCCCAGGAGGAGATCTTCGGCCCGGTCCTGTCGATCCTGCCCTACGCCGACGAGGACGAGGCGGTCGAGATCGCCAACTCCACCATCTACGGCCTCGCGGGCGCCGTGTTCGCCGGGGACGACGACCGCGCCCTGCGGGTGGCCCGCAGGCTGCGCACCGGCCAGGTCGACATCAACGGCGGCGCCTACAACCCGGCCGCCCCGTTCGGCGGCTACCGGCAGTCGGGCAACGGCCGCGAGCTGGGCAAGTTCGGGCTGGAGGAGTTCACCGAGGTCAAGTCCATCCAGCGCTGAGGTCCGCGGGAGGCCCCCGGTCCGCCGGGGCCTCCCGCTGCCCGGGGTCAGCGCCGGGCGGCCAGCTCGGCGCGCTGGGCCTCGACGAAGGCCCGGTCGACCGGGTTCCCGTGCCCGGGGACCACGACGTCGGCGGCTCCGAGGCGGCCCAGCACCCCCACCCAGGACGCCACGTCCGCGTCCGGGCCCACCGCCGGGGGAGCGCCCTGCTCGACCAGGTCACCGGCGAACAGCACCCCCGCGTCCGGCACCCGCACCACCACGTCGCCCGGGGTGTGCCCGGGACCGAGGTGCCGCAGCTCGACCACCCGGCCACCCAGGTCCAACTCCACCCGGTCGAGCACCTCGCGGTCCGGCACGACCACCGGTGACCGGGCCAGCCGCTCCGCCCGGAAAGGCTCCCGCGCCGACCACTCGGCCACCTGCGCGGCCGTGCCGTGCGCGATCTCCGCCGCGGTCGCCGGGTGCGCCCACACCGGCAGCGGGCCGAACGCGGACGTGCCCAGGTGGTGGTCCCAGTGCCCGTGGGTGATCACCGCCGACCACGGCAGCGCGGTCAGCTCCCGCACGGCCTCGGCGAACTCGGCACCGTGCCCGGCGTCGGTCCCGGTGTCGACCAGCAGGCAGCGCTCGGTGCCCAGGACCAGGCCCAGGGTCAGGTCGAGGTCGGCGTGGCGGCGGGCGAACACCCCGTCGGCGAGTTCCAGCCAGGTCACCGCACCGGTCTACACCACGATCCGCGTCGGCCGCCCGGTTGCCGGGTCCGGCTCGCCGCCCAGCGCCGCGATCACACCTTCGCCGCATCGTCGGCGGCACGCCGCACCACCGACCGGTCCGGCCGCATCACTGCGCCCACTCTCCCGCCGCAACCCTCCTGTCCGGTGTTGCCCGACGGGATGGCAGACTCGCCGACGTGCGCGTCTACCTCGGATCGGACCACGCGGGCTTCGAACTCAAGGCCCACCTCGCCAACCACCTCGCCGCGGCGGGCCACGACGTCGTCGACGTCGGTCCGCACGCCTACGACGCCCAGGACGACTACCCGCCGTTCTGCGTGGAGACCGCCCGCCGGGTCGTCGGTGACGGGGGCAGCCTCGGTGTGGTGATCGGCGGGTCCGGCAACGGCGAGCAGATCGCGGCCAACAAGGTCCCCGGCTGCCGCGCCGCCCTGGCCTGGAGCACCGAGACCGCGCGGCTGTGCCGCGAGCACAACGACGCCCAGGTCATCGGCGTCGGCGCGCGGATGCACAGCACCGAGGACGCCACCGCGATCGTCGAGGCGTTCCTGGCCACCCCGTTCTCCGCCGACGAGCGGCACGCCCGCCGCATCGGGCTGCTGGCCGAGTACGAGCGCACCGGCACGCCGCCCGCCCTGCCCGCCTGATGCCGGAGGGGCACGCGCTCCACCGCCTCGCCCGGCTGCACCAGCGGCGCTACGCCGGGCACCCGGTGGCCGTGTCCAGCCCGCAGGGCCGGTTCGCCGCCGACGCGTCCCTTGTGGACGGCCGGGTGCTCCGCCGGGCCGAGGCGCACGGCAAGCACCTGTTGCACGTGTACGAAACCGACCTGGTCGTGCACGTGCACCTCGGGCTCTACGGGTCGTTCGCCGAGCACGAACTCCCCACGACCGCGCCCGTGGGCCAGGTCAGGATGCGGCTGGTCGGCCCGACGCACTGGACCGACCTGCGCGGTCCCACCCGGTGCGAGGTCCTCACCGCCGCCGGGGTCGAGGCGCTGCACGCCCGCCTGGGTCCCGACCCGCTGCGCCGCGACGCCGACCCGGACCCGGCGTGGTCGCGCGTCTCGCGCTCGCGCACCTCGATCGGCGTCCTGCTGATGGACCAGTCGGTCCTGGCGGGTGTGGGCAACATCTACCGCGCCGAGGTCCTCTTCCGGCACGGCGTCCACCCGCTGCTGCCCGGCAAGTCCCTGGACCGGGCCTGCTGGGACGACATGTGGGCGGACCTGGTCGTCCTGATGCGGACCGGTGTCCGCCGCGGCCGCATCGACACCGTCCGCGACGAGCACCTGCCCCGGGCCATGGGCCGGGCGCCCCGCCGGGACCGCCACGGCGGCGAGGTCTACGTCTACCGCCGCACCGGCCTGCCGTGCCTGGTCTGCGGCACCGAGGTGCGCGGGGAAGTGCTGGCGGGCCGCAACAACTACTGGTGCCCCACCTGCCAACCCGAGTAGTCCACCCCGGACAGCGGGCGGACCGGGCCCCCGATCGGTGCCCGGTCCGCCGCGCGCGGGTTCAGAAGTCGAAACCGCCCATGTCGCCGCCGCCCCAGTCACCACCGGAGTCGCTGCCGCCCCAGTCGCCTTCGCCGCCCGCGTCGCCCTGGTCGGCGGCCGCCGCGTCGGCCTGGCCCGCGTCGTAGCCGGACTCCCACGCCTGGGCGTCGGGGATGCCCGCCATGCCGGAGAACATGGCGCTGAACAGCAGCACCGAACCCATGCCCCAGGCACCCGCCACCAGCGCGGGCTTCCACCACGGTTCGCTGTACCAGCCCTGCGGCACCGGTCGGCCCGCCACCCGGCCACCCGGGTAGTAGTGCGGGGTGTTGCGCCCCGGCTGCGGGGAGGCCTCGTAGTCGTGGCCCTCCACGCTCACCCGCCGGTCCTGCTCGACCCGGCCCGCGGCCCGCTGCTCGGGGTCGGCGGGCAGCTCCGGCCCGGGGTCGATGCCCATGGCCGTGCGCGCGGCCCGCACGTAGTACAGGCCCTCCATCGCCGTCTTGGTGACCAGCCCGCACTGCTCGACCGTGGTCGCCTGCTCCATCTGCGACCCGGCCGCGGTGTAGCGCTCGGACGCGTCGGCGAGCGCCTGCCGGGACGCCTCGTCGGTGCCGGTCAGGTTGACCACCTGCCCACCCAACCGCTCCACCCAGCGGCGTGCCTCCGCCTTCGCGTCGTCGAGCCTGCGCTGCTTGGCCGCACCGCTGTTGCGCATGGCCACCGCGCCGATGGCCACGACCGCCAGGACCACGACGACCAGCAGGACCGTGCCCATGTTTCCTCCCCGTGCCGGGAAAACCCCTCGCACTGGACAACGCACCGGCGCGCCCAGGGTTCCCGGGACCAGCCGTTCTCGGACCAATCCGTTCCGCGGCGGACCGCCGACCGATAGGGTTCGCGGATGCAGCGACGGTCGCCGGGACCCCTCGGGTGAACATGGCCCCGCCGGTGCTGGTCCGCGAGGCCACCGCCGAGGACGCCGCCGCCGTGGGCGAGGTGCACGCCGAGGCGTGGCACCAGGCCTACCGGGACCTGTTCGAATCGGAGTGGCTGGCCAGGTTCGTCGCCGAGCGCCGGGTCCGCTGGTCGACCAGGATGGCCACCCCCGAGTTCGCCGCCGACACCCTCCTCGTCGCCGAGCGCGGCGACAGCGTCGTGGCCTTCGCCTGGTTCGGCCCCTACCCGGACAAGCCCGCCGACGCCGAACTGCGCGCCTGCTACGCCCACCCGTCCGTGTGGGGCACCGGCGTCTCCCGCGCCCTGATGGACGGGGTGTGGGACGCGGTGGCCGACTGCCGCCGCGTCCGCCTGTGGACCCTGGCGGGCGCCAACCGGGCCCGCCGCTTCTACGCGAAGGAGGGCTTCGCCGAGACCGGTCTCTTCCGCGAGCACGACTTCGGCGACACCCGCCCGGTCCTGCAACTCGAGTACGCGGCCACGCCCCCGCGCTGACGGCCCGGCACCCGGCCCTTCACGCGGAATGGTTCGAGGCCCGCCCACGCAAGCATCCCTGACCAGCCGCGGACAGCCGTCGGCGCCGCCCGTCCGTGAACTCGCGCACTGCGGTGACTGCCAGTCAGACGCCCCAGCGCCGGACCCGTACCCCGGCCATCTCGCCGCCAGGTTCGCCGACCGCGACCCAGCGACCCCCACCGGCCACATCCCCACCAGCCGGTCTGGCCCGCAACAGCACGGAGAACTCCTCCTCCCCGTCGAGCCCCTCCACCTCCACGTCCCCGACAGCGACCCCGGTCTGCTCGGCCACCACCCGGGCGGCAGCCTCGACCACGGCCTCCCCGACCCGAACCACCCCGGAGGGCAGTTCGAGCGACCCGTTCCGGGCGACCACCAACACCGACCCGGCCCCGTCCACGACCAGCACGGTCGCGACGAGCCCACTCCCGATCATCGTCATGGGCCCAGAAGTACCCGCATGGGCGAACGCCAATCCCAACCGCGGATGACCTCTCAGCGAATCCCCGAGTGGTCCCGGCCGGTGGGCCGGGACCACTCGGGGATCACCCGTCCCGCGCGTCCACCCAGTGGACGGCCTCCACGAATCATTGAGGTGGTCGGTACCCGTGCTCGGCCACGTGGTGCCCGATCAGAGTGGGTACCGCGTACACCGTCCCGTCCGGCCCGCCGATCTCTGCGTCGGGCCCGAGCCGGCCGACGTTGACCGCCGCCTTCCACGGCCTCGTCAGCTCGGCATGACCGTATGCGGACATGTCCGCGAAAACCGTCACTCGTCCAGCACCTCCCGGCAGGCAGCCCAGTTACCGACACCCATGTTCGGCTGTGGCAAGTCGCTGAGCAGAGTGCTGGTGTCCTGGGGCTTGTCCAGGAAACCGCGCTTGGTGGGCCAGCCGACGGTGCTGGTGGTCGACGCCGACTGCACCGACATGTTGACCTTGGTGGTCTGCCGGGTCTGCGCGTCGTGGCGGCCACGCCCCCGCGCTGACGCCCGGTGAAGCTCCAGGCGGGCCCGGGTTGGACCGTCCCTGCGAGCGGGGTGGCGTCCGCCGCTACCGCAGGTACGGCAGTCCGGCTTCGTCGAGCCCGCGCTCCACCCGCTCCTGCACGCCCGGCGCCAGCGCGAGTTCCCCGAGCCGCTCCGGCTCCACCCACTCGGCCCCGTCGGCGAGGTCCCGTCCACCGGCCGCGCCCGCAGCACCACCGCGAACTCACCCGCGCTGTCCAACCCCACCAGCGACGCCCCCGCCACCACCACCCCGGTCTGCGCCAGCACCGCCCGCGCCGCCGCCGCGACGACGGTCTCCCCGGTCCGCGCGGCCCCGGTCGGCAGCTCCAGCCGCCCGCCGCGGTCCACCATCAGCACCAACCCGGCGTCGTCGACCACCAACACGGCGGTCGCCAGGGCGTTCTCCATCACGGTCATGTGCCCAGTGATACCCGCGCGGTCGATCTTCCCGCCGAAGCGCAGGTGAACACCAGGTCCTCCCGGTGCGAAAAGACGCCACCAGCGACGGCCCCGCCCGATGATCCGCCGCTCGGCGGCGACGCGGCGATCTCCGCCCGCGGCGGCCGGGTTCCCGCTCAGGCGCAGCGGGCGGTCACCCACGGCGGGAACTCGGTGGAGCGCAACGGGGCCGAGTGCCCGCCGGGCACCGTGTGCGTGGTGAACGAGCCGTTCGTGGCGTTCGACCACAACGCGATGGACTCGTCGGTGGTCAACCCGTCCCGGCTGCCCCGGATCGCCGAGACGGGGCACGTCAGCGCGGTCGCGGGCGGCGTGAGCCCGCGCAGGAGGCGCAGGTCGTTGGCCGTCGTCTCGATGACCACCTCGCGCCAGTCCGGCGAGGGCGCGGTGGCCAGCGCGGTCGGGTCGGTGTCGTCCAGGTAGGTGGCCACCTCCGCCGGGCTGGCGACGGGGGGCACCGACAGGAGTTCGGGGGCCGAGGCGCCGGTGACGATCAGCGTGGCGGGCGGTGTTCCCCGCTCGGTGAGGTTGCAGGCGACGGCGTGCGCGACGTAGGCGCCGTAGCTGTGGGCGACCAGGACCGGGGCGGGCAGCGCCGCGGCCTGGTCGGTGGCGGACTCGATCACCTCGTCGAGGGTGTCGGGGTGTTCGCCGAAGCTGCTGCCGAAGCGGCCCGGGTACTTGATCAGGCGGGTTTCCCGGCGGCCCAGCGTGTCGGTGAGGGGGGCGAACTCGCCGCCGAAGGAACCCGCCCCGGGGAACAGGGCGTAGCGCGGCAGGGTGCGGCTCATGTCTTCTCCCTGGTGGTTTCGCGGAGTGCGGGGGTGGGGTCGTCGGCGGCGGGGGTGGCGACCGCGGCTCGGCGGGAGAAGCGGGCGACCAGGACGACGACCAGGAGGGTCACCGCGAAAACCGCCCAGCTCAACCACATCGACGGACCCGCGATCACCGTCACGCCGACGACCACCACCGCGCACACGGCGCCGACGGCGATGCGGGACGGGCCGGAGGCCAGGCGGGTGAACGCCGCCGCGCCGACGCCGTAGAGGACGAAGTAGACACCGCCGGAGAGGATGAACAGGAACTCGAAGGGGAACAGGTCCATGGCGCCCAGCACCGCGATCACGGTGAGGACGCACCCCACGGCCACCACCGCCGTGATCGGGTTGCGGTCGTGCGCGCGGACCCTGCTCAGCGCGGCGGGCAGGAAACCGCTGCGCGCCATGCCGAAGACCAGCCGCGACAGGGCGAGGACGGACGCGCACACGTTGGCGGTGATGCACGCGACCACCAGCACCGCCGCCGCCGGGCGGCCCAGGTCGCCGAAGGCGCGGTCGGCGAGGACGAGCAGCGGGGCGGACTCCAGGGCGTCCTCGCCGGAGTCCACGGCCGCGAACAGGCCCAGCAGCAGCAGCCCGTACAGGGTGATCACGATCACGTAGGACGCGGCGAAGATGCGCGGGATCAGGTCGGACCGCTTGTGCTCCTCGAAGGTGAAGGCGACGGTCTCCCACCCGGTGAACGCCACGTACACCGCCGTGAGGACCGAGCCCAGCGCGCCGATCCCGGGCACCTCCAGCGCGGGCGGGCGCGGCCCGTGCTCCCCGATGGCCGCCACCGCCGTCGCCAGGATCAGCGCGAACAGCGCCAGGATCAGGCCCACCTGCAACCTGCCGGAGAACGACGCCCCCGCCGCGGCGACGAAGGTGGCGCCGACCAGGACCAGCAGCGGGAACACCCACGCCAGCACCCCGATCCCGGAGAACTCCGCCAGGTAGAACCCGCCGGTGATGGCGGTGGCCGGGATGCCGGTGACCAGCGCGAGGGCCGCCAGCATGCCCGAGGTGCGCCCCACCGGCTTGCCCAGCGCCACCTCGGCGTAGTGGGCGACCCCGGACGCGGCGGGGTGGCGGCGGCCGAGCCAGGCGTAGCAGTACAGCAGGGGGATCACCGAGAGCGCGGCGATCGCCCACGGTTGCCAGGCCGCGGTGTCGAGCCGGTGGTAGCTCATTCCGGGCAGGATCATCATCCCGCTGCCCAGGATGGTCGACAGGGCGACGAAGGTCCCCACGAACCCGCCCATCGACTGCTTCAGCTTCTCCACGCGACATCCCTTCGCACCGAGGCGACCACCGAGTCCACTGCGCGCTCGAGGATATGGCCGGGGGTTCCGGTCAGCATGTGCGAACCGTCCGCCTCGATGAGGTCCAGACCACTCCGGGAGCGCTCCCGCCACCGCAGGCAGTGCCGGACGCCGATGAACGCGTCCCCGCGCGTGGCCAGCACGCACAGCGGGCCCACGTCACCCATCCCGGCGACCCGCACGGCCAGCTCGTCGGCGACCTCGGCGTCCGCGCGGACCCCGTCGGCGACCTCGGCGAGCAGTTCCTCGTCGTCGAGCAGTTCGGCCGGGAAGCCGTCCCCGCCGAGGATGCGCGCGATCTCGGCGTCGTCGGACGCCGACATCGTGGGGATGCGCCCCTCCGCGTCGGGGCAGGGCGGGTTGATCCCCAGGACGCCGACCGGGAAGTCCGCGCGCAGGGCGCGGGCGGCCAGCAGCGCGGCGAGACCGCCCATGCTGTGCCCGACCAGGACCACGCTGTCGGCACCGGTCCGCCCGGCGGCGCCCCCGACCGCGTCCACCACCGCGTCGAGCCACCGTCCCGAGTGGAACTCGGCGGTGCTCGACGGGGTGGCCAGCGGCAGGTGCTGCGCCCCGCGCGCGGCGGCGATCGGGGTCAACCAGGCCAGGCTGGTGCTGCCCGCCCCCGCCGCGGGGAAGGAGGCGATCAGCGGCGCCGCACCGGCGGACCCGCTCACGCGACCAAGGCCTTCGCCTTGACCACCTCGACCTGCAGCTCGGTGAGGCCGAGCATGAAGTTCGAGTACAGCCTGCGCGGCGGTGCCACCACCTCGAAGGCCCTGTCCCACTCGGCCAGCTCCTCGACGAAGGTCTGGACCTCCAGGGTGGCCACCGGTGCGCCGATGCAGCGGTGCATGCCCGCGCCGAAGGCGATCTGCTTGTTGTCCCGGCGGTCCACGACGAACTCGTCCGGCCGCTCGAACACGTCCTCGTCGCGGTTGGCGGACATGTTCCACAGGGTCACGAAGCTGCCCTCCGGGATGACCTGCCCGCCCACCTCGAAGTCGGCGACCGACAGCCGCTGCACGTAGCTGTTGGTGGAGGTCCAGCGCAGGAACTCCTGGGTCGCCACGTCCGCCCCGACCCGGCCGTCGACCACCCCGCGCCACTGGTCGCGCTCGGCGTCGATGGTGGTGACGACGAGGCTCGCGGTGTGCGGGGTGGTCTCGTTGCCGCCGACGGCGACGTTGAGCCCGTTGAGCAGGGCCACGTCGCGCGACATCGCCCCGGAGGCCACCAGCTGGGCGAGCATGCCGATCATGTCGTCGTCGGCCCCGGAGGCGATCCGGTCGTCGATCAGCTCCTCGATGAAGTCGAGCACCTCCAGCTGCGCGTCGACCAGCGAGTCCAGCGAGGAGCCGCCGACGTAGGCCGCGTCCCGGTAGCCGATCATCGTGCGGGTCCGCTCCAGCAGGTGCCCGGCGTCGGTGGCCCCGATGCCGAAGAGCACCTCCAGCACGCCCATCGGCAGCGCGGGGGCCACCACCCGGCTGAAGTCGACCCGGTCGCCGACGGCCAACCCGTCCAGCGCGGTGCGGATGTTGCGGCGGACCGTCTCGCCGATGCGGGCGAGCATGGTGCGGTTGAAGCCGCCCGCCTTGACCGGCTTCTTGATGGCCGCGTGCTCGGGTTGGTCGGCGACGATGAGCATCCGGCCGGAGGCGGAGTCCTTGCGCGGCAGGTAGGAGCCGTCGACCATGGTGCCGTAGGCGGAGCTGAGCCGGGTGTGGTCGACGTAGGCGGCGTGGACGTCGGCGTGCTTGGTCAGGGCGTAGAACTCGTACCCGTCGGCCCGCCGGTGCAGCGACACCGGGGCCTCCCGGCGCAGCTGCGCCAGGTACGACCAGGGGTCGCCCGTGGCGAAGAACTCCGCGGAGTAGAGCGGGCTGTCCTCAACGACCAGCATTGTCGGCTCCGATCAGGTCGACGATCCCCTCGGGGGTGCGCCCGCCGAAGAACACGTGACCGGGCACCTTGACCCCGGTCCACTTCTTCAGCAGGGCGCGGCAGCGCAGCACGGCGAGGGAGTCCACGCCCGCGGTGAAGATGTCGGTGTCGCCCGAGACGTCGCGCCTGGCGACCTCGCGCACGCAGTCGATGATCATTTTCGTGGTGATGTCAGACATGCTCTCCGGTCCTTGTCCTCGTGCGGTACAGCTCCATGAGTGCCCTGGCGTCGACCTTCCCGCCGTCCTTGACGGGAAAGCCGTCGAGCAGCTCCACCGCGATCGCGGGGGAGAAGCGCTTGACGACCGGCTCGACCTCGGTGGGCGAGGTCCCCGGCCCGCCGACGCGGACGAAGGCGACGGTGTCCGCCCCGTCCTGCACGACCCGGCAGTCGGCCGCCCCGGGCAGCGCGGTCACCTCGGTCTCCAGCGCGGCGGTGTCCACCCGAACGCCGTTGACCTTGACCTGGCTGTCCAGTCGGGCGACGAAGACCAGCGCGCCGTCCGGGTCGGGGCGCACCAGGTCCCCGGTGCGGTAGACCGCGTGCCCGCCCTCGGTGGGGAAGCGGTCGACCACCCGCCCGTGGTCGAGGTAGCCCAGGCACACCACCGGGCCGCTGACCACCAGTTCGGTGCCGTTGTCGCGCTGTTCCAGCCGCTGCGCGCAACCGTCGAGCGGGGTCCCGATCGGGATCTCGGCCAGCCCGGTGGGGTCGGCGGGCAGCACGTGCCCGTGCGTGGCGAAGGTCGCCTCCGTGGGCCCGTACAGGTTGACGAAGCGGGTGGCCAGACCGGCGTCCCGGGCCTGCCGGACGGTGGCGACGCGGAACCGCTCGCCGCCGCTGAACACCCACGGGATGTCCTCGACGCACTCGGGCAGCGACTGGACCAGGGTCGCCACGACGGCCGCGGGCAGCAGCACCCGGTGCACGCCGTACCGCTCGACCAGTTCCGGCCAGGCGAACACGTCGTCGGTCACCTTCGGCAGGCAGACCACCACCCCGCCCACGGCGGCGGTCTTCCACGTGTCGAACCACCAGCCGTCGTAGGCGGGGGAGGCGAAGTTGGCGGCCACCAGCCTGCCCTCGACCGGGACGTCGAGACCGCGGCAGCCGAACAGCGCGGCCAGGTTGCCCCGGGTGACCGCCACGGCCTTGCGGGCACCGGTGCTGCCGGAGGTGAAGTTGACCGCCACCACCTCGGGGGGCAGCCGGTCGGCGGGCAGCCCGCCCGCCGCCACCTCGACGACCTCGGGCGGCCCGTCCACCGGCACCGAGAGCACCAGGTCGGGGCGAATCCTGGCCAGCTCGGCGGGACCGAGGCCGTCGTCGACCGCGACCACCCGGCCCGCCCGCCACGCGCCGAGCTGGCCCGCGAACGCGCCCAGCCTGCTCGCCGCCCGCACCAGCACCACCACGGTCCCCGGGGCGGCCCGGACGGCGGCCTCGACCCCGGCGGCGAGTTCGTCGACCCGCCGCCAGGAGTGCTCGGTGCCGCCCTCGACCCACAGCACCTCCGACGACCGCCACCGGTCGTCGCCGATCACCGCGTCCCACCCCGTGCCCATCCGCCCGGTCATGGCAGCAACCCCAGTTCGTCGACGACGGTGCTGATGCTGATCACGCTAAGCCGCACGTCCCACTTGTCGGGCCGTCGCGCGGCGAGCCCGTCCAGGGCGTCGAGGGCGTCGGGCCGGAACAGCCCGCTGGCCGCCACCAGGTCGCGCCACCTGGTCAGCGTCGGCCCGTCGGCCACGGCGGTCAGGCCGTGGGCGGTGAAGCCCTGCTTGGCCCGGTGCAGCACCGACTCGGGCAGCAGCCCCGCGTAGGCCTGCTTCAGGCAGGCCTTGCCCTCGAAGTCGGCGACCTTGCGCTCGTCGGCCACGCGCAGCGCCGCGTCCACCACGCCGTTGCCCAGGAACGGGTAGCGGCCCTCGATGGAGTTGGCCATGAGCATCGAGTCGCCGTGGTCGCCGAGCAGGTGCCCGGCGAGCTGGACGTGCACGTCGGCCACCGACCGCAGCTGCATCGGGGTCAGCGCGGCGGCCTCGGCGTCGGTGAGCGGCACCAGGCGGTCGCGCCAGAACTCCCGGCCCGCCACCGCCTCCGCCGCCTCCGGGGCCAGGCAGGCCTCCTTGCGCGCGGCCAGCCGCGCCCAGTCGACCTCCCAGCCGAAGTCGGCCCTGCCCCACGCCGAGGCGTTCTCCTCGCGGGCGGTGGGCGGCTTGCGGCGGGCGGCGTCGAAGACGTAGGAGTCGTAGCCGAAGAACAGCTCGTCGGCGCCCTCCCCCGACACCACGCCCTTGACCCCGGCGAAGCCGACCTCCCTGGAGAGCATCAGCGCGGCGACGTTGTAGGTCTCGCGCTGCGGGTAGCAGCAGTGCCGCACCATCGCCTCGAACTCGCCCGCCACGTCCGCGGCGGTGCACCGCACCTGGTGGTGCTCGCTGCCCGCCACCTCGGCGACCACCCGCTGGAAGCGGCCCTCGTCGAGCGCGGCGTCGTCGAAGACCACCGAGAAGGTCTTGGGCGGCTTCTCCAGCAGCCGCGCGGCCTCCACCACGATGGTGGAGGAGTCGAACCCGCCGCTGAGGTAGGCGCCGATCTCCACGTCCGCGGTGAGGCGGTCGCCGACCGCGGTCCGCACGCGCTCGCGCAGCTCCTCGGCGGGCACGTCCTCCCCGGCGGTGAACCCGCCGTAGCGCCAGTAGCGGATCGTCTCCTGGCCGTCGGCGTCGAACCGGACCGCGCAGCCGAGCGGGACGGCGCGCACGTCGCGCACCAGGGTGCGCGGCGCGACGACGTTGCCCAGCGACAGGTACTGGTCCACCGCGGTGTGGTCGACCCGCCACGGACCGGGCACGGTGGTCACCAGCGCCTTGATCTCCGAGCAGAAGTGCACCTGCCCGCCCACGCCGGTGTAGTGCAGCGGGCACACCCCGAACCGGTCCCTGGCCAGGTAGAGCGCGTTCTCGGCCCGGTCGAGCACGGCGGTGGCGAACTGCCCGTCGATCCTGGCCAACCCGGCCACGCCGTGCCGCGCCACCAGTTCCGGCACGACGGCGACGTCGACGGTGTTGGCCCAGTCGTCGCCGCCCAGCTCGCGCCGCAGCCGCGCGGCGTTGTAGATCTCGCCGTTGGTCATGGCCACGAACCGGCCGGAGCGGTCCTCGGCGGGCTGCCAGCCGTGCACCAGGCCGGTCATGCCCAGCCGGGCCAGCTTCATCGACACCGAGGGGGTGTTGAGCGAGTAGACCTCGTCCGGGCCGCGGTGGGTGATGCGGCGGACCATGGTGGCGCTGAGGGTCCGGTCGGGGTCGCCGCCGGGGGCGAAGGTGCCGCAGATGCCGCACACGGCTACACGCTCCGCTCGGGCAGCCGCTCGGACAGGTCGCGCAGGGTGTCCGCGCGCAGCACGTCGCGCACCCCCACGTCCACCCAGCCCAGCTCCTTGAGCCTGGTCACCAACACGACCGCCGAGGCCGAGTCGCCGCCGACGTCGAAGAAGTTGTCGTCCAGCGTGACGTCGTCGATGCCGGTCAGCCCGTGCACCAGCTCCAGCACGGGGTCGCCGCCGGACCCGCCGCCCGCCCCCGCCCGGCGGTCGGCGCGCAGCGCGTCGCGGTCGACCTTGCCGTTGGGGGTGTGCGGGAACTCCTCGACGCGGGTGAGCACCGAGGGCACCTTGTACGGGTCCAGGGTGGACTCCAGGTGCTCGCGCAGCGCCCGGGGGCTGACCCCGCCCCGGAAGTAGCAGACCAGGGCGTCGGCGGCGGCGTCGCCACCGTCGTGCGCCTCGGCCACGACCACCGCGTCCAGGACACCGGTCAGCCCGCACACCGCGTTCTCCACCTCGCCGGGGTCCACCCGGTAGCCGCGCACCTTGACCTGCCGGTCGACCCGCTCGACGAAGTGCAGCCCGTCCTCGCGCTCCTCCACGACGTCACCGGTGCGGTACTCGTCGCCGAAGGGCCGGACGCCGTCCTCGGCGAGGTAGCCGACGGCGACGCTGTTCCCGGTCACCACCAGCTCCCCGCGACCGCCCTCACCGTCGACGCGCAGCCCGCAGTCGCCGACCCGCTCGCCCAGCGGCACCTCCGACGCGCAGCTCCCCGGGTCCAGCGGGTCGCTGAGCAGGTTGCAGATCGTGGTCTCGGTCGTGCCGTAGGCGTTGTGGAAGGCGGCCACCGCGGACCACCGGCGCACCACCGATGGCCTGCACGCCCCGCCGCCGTTGAGCACGTGCCGCAGCGCCGTGCCGGGGCCGGGTTCGGTGGCGGTCAGCGCGAACGGGGTGGTCTTGACGTGGGTGATGCCGAAGCGCTCCAGGGTGCCGCCCAGCACCGGGCCGGGGGTCAGCAGCGACTCGTCCACCACGACCAGGCAGGCACCGGAGGTCAGCGTCCACAGGATCTCGGTGACGCAGCCGTCGAAGGTGAGCCGGGCGAACTGCAGCGTG
Source organism: Actinokineospora spheciospongiae (assembly GCF_000564855.1). Classification (GTDB taxonomy): domain Bacteria; phylum Actinomycetota; class Actinomycetes; order Mycobacteriales; family Pseudonocardiaceae; genus Actinokineospora; species Actinokineospora spheciospongiae. The sequence goes on along the minus strand of NZ_AYXG01000099.1, from coordinate 45,759 downwards.
CGGCAGCCCGGGCCCACCTCCAGCCGCTCGACGTGGTCGTGGACCACCGGGACCAGCGCGGCGGCGCGCACCAGCACGCACTTGGGTTCACCGGTGGAACCGGAGGTGTGGATGGCGTAGGCCAGTTCGGACCTGACCTCGTCGAGCCCGGCGGGGGAGTGGCCCGCCGCCGTCGCCCACCGGGCGGGCACCAGGTCCGGGTCCTGCTGCCCGGGCAGGCAGCGGGCGAGCAGCCGCACGCCCAGCAGGCCCGCCTTGGCCGAGTTCGACGCCTCGCTGTCGCGGGGGTCGAGGAAGACGAAGGGGCGCCCGGCGCGCAGCGCGCCGATCATGGCCACGATCGAGCCCGCCCGGCGGTCGGCCTCGATCCCGACGAACTCCCCCGGCGCGGTGCGCCGCTCGAGTTCGAGGGCGAACTCCTCCACGTACTTCCCGAACTCCCGGTAGGTGAGGGTGCGCTCGGGGGTGGCCAGGGCGTCGGCGTCCGGGTGCTCCCGCACGACCAGGTCGATGCGGTCCACGATGGGCAGGTCTCGGCTCAGCACGGTCTCAGCTCACTTTCCGTGGCGGTGGGGGTGGGGTTCGGGAACGGGTCAGAACGCCCGCACGTATCCGCCGTCGCAGCGGATGCCGGTGCCGGTGATGTAGGCGGCGGCGTCACCGGCCAGGAAGGACACCAGTTCGCCGACGTCGTCCGGGGTTCCGTAGCGGCCGACCGGGATCTCGGCCAGGGTGGCGGCCCGCACGGCGTCGGGACTGGTGCCCGCCCGCCGGGCCGCCGCGGCGTCGGCCGACCGCAACCGGTCGGTGTCGACCTTCCCGGGGATCACGTGGTTGACCGTGACGCCGTCCGGCCCGGCGCTCTCGGCCAGCAGCTTGAGGTAGGAGCGCACCGCCGAGCGGACCACGGTGGACCCGGCCAGGCCGGGGATCGGCACGTCCACCGAGCTGGAGGTGATGGCGATCAGCCGCCCCCACCGGTTGCGCCGCATCCCGGGCAGGACCGCGTCCACGACGCCCCGCACCGGCAGCAGCATCGTTTCGAACGCCGACCGCAGCCCCTCGGCGGACAGCTCGTCCACCGGGCCCGGCGGGTGCCCGGGCGTGTTGAGCAGCACGATGTCGAACGGACCCGCCGCCGCCACGGCCGCGGCGACCCCGGCGGGGTCGGCGAAGTCGCAGGCGAAGGACCCGTGCCCGGTCCCGGGCAACCCGGCCGCGGCGGCCGCGGCGCGGTCCGCGTCGCGACCGGACACCGTGACCGCCGCACCGCGGCGCGCGAGGCTGAGCGCGACCCCGGCGCCGATGCCGCGCGTCCCGCACAGCACGAGGGCGCGCTTTCCCTGGTGTCGCATGGTTCCCGACTCCCCGGTCGCCGCTACTTGACCGGGTGCGACAGGGCGCCGACGCCGTCCACAACGGCCTCGACGAGGTCGCCGGTCCGGATGACGGCGGCGCCGGGGGTGCCCGTGCAGATCACGGTGCCCGGCCGCAGGGTCCGCCCCGCCGAGAAGTACTCCACCAGGAACCCGATGTCGTACATCATGTCCGCGGGGGTGGCCGAGGCGATGGTCTCGCCGTTGCGGACGGTCGACACCCGCAGCCCGGCGAGGTCGGCGTCGGTGAACTCGTCCACGGTCACCAGCACCGGCCCGATGCTGCAGAAGGTGTCGAAGCCCTTGGCCCAGGGGATGTGGCGCGGGTTCTCCCGGATGACGTCCTCGGCCGTCATGTCCAGCACGGTGGTCACCGCGGCCACGACCGACCGCCAGTCCTCGCGCCGCACGTCCTTGGCCCCGGTGCCGAGCACCAGCCCCAGCTCGGCCTCCGCGGTGATGCGCTCGGACCGGGTGGGCAGCTCGATGTGCGCGCCGTTGTCGATCAGGCACCCGTTGGGCCGCAGGTAGGACCCCGGCCCGGACGTGGGCTGCGTGGTCTCCAGGTCCTGGGAGTGCTTGCGGTAGTTCAGGCCCGCGCCCCAGATGTCCGCCCCGCCGTCGGCGACCGTTGGCGCCCCGGCCAGGTCCACCGGGACCGGCCGCAGCGACCCGACCGCCCGGTCGAGCGCGCCCGCCAGCCGCGCGGGCCGGTCCCCGGTGAGCAGGTCGCAGGCGCGGGAGGTGCCCGCGAACCCGTCGACCCGGTCCACCGCGTACCACTGGTCGTCGTGCCGCACCAGGACGCCGCCTGCCCCGGACTTGGTGAGCCTCACGATCGTTGTCCTCCTTCGCTGGTCGGGGTGGGCGCGTCAGGCGGCGGCGCGGTGGGCGAGCAGGGCGGCGGCCCGGTGGAAGTGGTCCTTGGTGGGGCTGTGGTCGGTCAGCCCGGCCGCGGTCTCCATCAGCACGGCCGGGTCGGTGGCCGTCTTCTCCGACAGCTCGCTGACCAGCGGGAAGTAGCCGGAGTGGATGCCGATCACGCCGCCGAAGACCTGCATGGTGCGGTCCTCGGGCACCACGCGCATGTTGGCCCGGCAGAACTCCGCCAGCCGCGCGAGCTGCCGGTAGCCGAAGCGGTCGCGGTCGGTCTTGGCGATGATGCCCGCCAGCGACTCCAGCTCGGCGTTGCCCGCGCCGCGGCCGATTCCGTTGAGCGTGCCGTCGGCGATCAGCGCCCCGGATTGCAGCGCGGTGATGCTGTTGACGTTGGCCATGCCCAGGTTGTTGTGCCCGTGGAAGCCGACGGTGGCGAAGTGCCGCGCGACGGCGCTGACGTAGGCCCGCACGTCGGCGGGCAGCATGGTGCCGTGCGAGTCGACCACGTACACACCGGCCAGGTCGTCGCGGACGCCCTCGAGCATCGGCAGCAGCCGGTCGAGCGCGGTGTCGCTGGTCTTCATCAGGTTCAGGTAGACCCGCGGGCACGCGTCGGCCACCTCGTCGAGGTAGCCGAGGTTGTCGGCCACCTTCTCGGCCTCCATGCCGACCCGGACGAAGGACATGCCCCGGTCGCACATCGCGGCGATGCTGGACACCCGGGTGAACGAGGGCTGCGCGAACATCCCCCACTGCTTGTCCCCCAGGGTCGACCCGGCGATCTCGCACCACCGCTCGTCGGCGATCGAGCACGCCCGCACCCCCGCCCGCTCCGCTTCCAGGCCGAGCCCGTGCCCGATCTCCACCAGCGGTACGGAGGTCTCGCCCAGCCCGGCGAGCAGCTCGACGGCGAAGTCGTCCTCGAACTGGAAGTCGACCGCGTAGGAACCGTCGCGGATCGTGCAGTCGAGCAGCATGGCCCCTTCGGGGAGGTCCGTGCGATCGCGGGAAGCCAGCGTCATTGCGCACTCCTCAATCGATGCGAAGCAAAAGTGGTGGGGCCGGGGATGGGCACCCCGGTCGCGTCGTATCCCAGCGGGAAAGAAAAAGGTGGTCGAGTCGGGAGCGCCGACCGCGGGAAATGCCCGCATCAGCAGGGAAGAATCACCGGTTGGCTACCCGTCGAACCGTCAGCGGACGAAAAGCTGATGAATTGCGCACCGGCCCCGATCTGGTGTGGGACCAGCACCGAAAATTTTCTCCATGACCTTTCGCTGTCAGGGGAATTCCCGACGCATGGCCTCGGAAACTAGGCCGTTCGAGTGATCCTCCGTCGCCATGCGTGAAGCCCGCGTCGGCGGATCGCCGGGCCGGGGAAGGCCCGGAATCGGTTCCGGAATTGTCCTGTGTGTACTCGAAACGCGCATGTTCCCATTGCGCGGAGTGGCAATCCGCCCGGCGTGGATTAATTCGCGACTGATCCGAACGGGTGTGCGCCGATTGGTCCTTCTGCAAGCACGGCGAGCTGATTGCGGCTCCGACTGCCCGGCCCGTCGTGTGACCACTCGGTGTCCATTCGGTGCACTGCTGGGTGAAGTCCCGATTTCTTCCCGGAATGACCTGCCGGTCGCCGACGCGCTGTTGTCGAGGTGGGCCGCGGCCATTCCGGCGGGGTCGCACCCGGGTGGTGTGGAACCTGTGCCCCCGGAGCGGGAGTGGCTGCCGGGGTGCCGGAGCGCGGCGAGGACTTCCCCGGCCCCGGCGGGGTGGGCGCAGGCGGCGTGCCTGACCAAGCGGAGGGTCGTGGAGCGCTGTTTCGGCTCCGCTCCGCGGGCGCGGGGCGCGAAAAGGGGCACCCACCAGCGTGGATGCCCCTTTGTCGGGCTGACAGGATTTGAACCTGCGACCCTCCGCTCCCAAAGCGGATGCGCTACCAAGCTGCGCCACAGCCCGGGGTACTTCGCACAGAGCCTAGCGCCACCCGCTACTGTTGCCCACGCAGCGCTCGACAGCGCTGCGCACGCGGGCGTAGCTCAATGGTAGAGCCCTAGTCTTCCAAACTAGCTACGCGGGTTCGATTCCCGTCGCCCGCTCCGCTGAAACGGCCGGTCGTGGACCGGCCGTTTTCCACGTGCGCACCCCCGGCTCCCCACCTGCGCGTGCTCGCCTAGACTCGGGGGCTGACCCCGGCCGAGTCGCCGGGTACGCCCCCTGACAGCCGCACGAGGAGATCACGTTGAAGAGCACCGTCGAGCAGCTGAGCCCGACGCGGGTACGGATCAACGTCGAGGTGCCGTTCGACGAGCTCAAGCCGAACTTCGACCGCGCATACCGCAAGCTCGCAGGCCAGGTCCGCATCCCCGGGTTCCGGCCGGGCAAGGCCCCCGCCCGGGTCATCGAGTCCCGGATCGGCCGCGCGCCGATCCTCGACGAGGTCGTGAACGAGGCGATCCCGGCCAAGTACATGGAGGCCGTGACCGCCGGTGAGGTGAAGACCCTCGGGCAGCCCGACATCGAGGTCACCAAGCTCGAGGACGGCGACCACCTCGCCTTCACCGCCGAGGTCGACGTCCGCCCGGACATCACCATCCCCGCCTACGGCGACTTCAGCGTCACCGTCGACGACCTCGACCTGGCCGACACCGAGGTGGACGAGCAGCTCGACGAGCTGCGCGCCCGCTTCGGCACGCTGACCGGCGTCGAGCGCCCGGTGGAGAGCGGGGACTTCGTCTCCATCGACCTCTCCGCCACCGTCGACGGCCAGGACGTCGAGGAGGCCAAGACCTCCGGGCTGTCCTACGAGGTCGGCTCCGGCGAGCTGATCGAGGGCATCGACGAGGCCCTCGTCGGGACCCCCGCCGGGGAGACCAAGACCTTCACCACCACCCTGGTCGCGGGCGAGTTCGCGGGCAAGGAGGCCGAGGTCGCGGTGACCGTGCAGTCGGTCAAGACCCGGGAGCTGCCCGAGGCCGACGACGACTTCGCCCAGCTCGCCAGCGAGTTCGACACCATCGAGGAGCTGCGCGCCGACCTGCGCGAGCGGCTGTCGCGGGTGAAGAAGATGCAGCAGGGCGTGCAGGCCCGCGACAAGATCCTCGAGGCCCTCCTGGAGACCGTCGAGGTCCCGATCCCGGAGAAGGTCCTCGAGTCCGAGATCGAGTCGCGCCAGCACGACGCGGTGCACAGCTTCGACCACGACCAGGACAAGCTCAACGAGTTCCTGGCCACCCAGGACCAGACCCGCGAGCAGTTCGACACCGAGGTGCGCGAGGAGGCCGAGAAGTCGGTCCGCACGCAGCTCATCCTCGACGCCCTCGCCGAGGCCGAGCAGGTCCAGGTCAACGACCAGGAGCTGACCGAGCGCATCGTCTACCAGGCGCAGCGCTTCGGCGTCAGCCCGGACGAGTACGTCCAGCGCGCCCAGCAGTCCGGCCAGCTCGGCGCGATCTTCGCCGACGTGCGCCGCGGCAAGGCGCTGGCCGCGGTGGTCCGCCAGGCGACCGTCACCGACGAGTCGGGCGAGACCGTCGACCTGAGCGAGCTGTTCGGCCCGGTCGAGGCGGCGCCCGCCGAGTCGGCGGAGACCCCCGCCGTGGTCGAGGCCGAGGTCGAGCCGGAGCCCGCCAAGTAACGGGCGCGTTCCAGTCGGAGAGTCTGTGACGCTCTGAGCGAAAGTGGGCGGTGTCGGGAAGTCGGCGCCGCCCACCTTCGTTAGTGTCGGTCGTGGAGATCGGTTTTAGTTGTGAAGAGACTTTGTGGAGAAGGCAGGCAGACGTGACGCAGCACCACTCGCCCCACATGCGGTCCGCCACCGCGGGGCTCAACCTGAACGACTCGGTGTACGAGCGGCTGCTCCGTGAGCGCATCGTCTTCCTCGGCTCCGAGGTCGACGACGACATCGCCAACCGGATCACCGCGCAGCTGCTCCTGCTCAGCGCCGAGGACCCGGAGCGGGACATCACCTTCTACATCAACTCGCCCGGTGGCTCGGTGACCGCGGGCATGGCGATCTACGACACCATGCAGCTCATCGAGCCGGACGTGGCCACCTGGGGCATGGGCCTGGCCGCCTCCATGGGCCAGTTCCTGCTCGCCTCCGGCACGCCGGGCAAGCGCTACGCGCTCCCGCACACCCGGATCATGATGCACCAGCCGTCCGCGGGCGTCGGGGGAACCGCTTCCGACATCGCCATCCGCGCGCAGGTCTACGCCCGGTGGAAGCACGAGATGGCCGCCATCACCGCCGAGCAGACCGGCCAGACGATCGAGCGGATCACCGCCGACGCCGACCGCGACCGCTGGTTCACCGCCGAGGAGGCCAAGGAGTACGGCTTCGTCGACCACGTGGTGCAGCGGGCCACCCAGACCCCCAACGGCAACTGACGACCGCGGACGAGAGAACCCAGGAGCCTCCAGTGAGTGATCTTCACCTCCCCCAGTCCCGGTACGTGCTGCCGTCCTTCGTCGAGCGCACGAGCTACGGGGTCAAGGAGTCGAACCCGTACAACAAGCTCTTCGAGGAGCGGGTCATCTTCGTCGGCGTCCAGATCGACGACGCGTCGGCCAACGACGTCATGGCCCAGCTCATCTACCTCGAGTCGGCCGACCCGGACCGCGACATCACGATGTACATCAACTCCCCGGGTGGCTCGTTCACCTCGCTGATGGCCATCTACGACACCATGCAGTACGTCCGGCCGGACATCGCCACCTTCTGCCTGGGCCAGGCGGCCTCGGCCGCCGCGGTCATCCTGTCGGCGGGCACCCCGGGCAAGCGCTTCGCGCTGCCCAACGCCAGGGTGCTCATCCACCAGCCCGCCACCGAGGGCGTCTACGGCCAGGTCTCGGACCTCGAGATCCAGGCCGCGGAGATCCAGCGCGTGCGCAAGCTGCTGGAGACCACCCTGGCCAGGCACACGGGCAAGGACGAGGACCAGGTCCGCACCGACATCGAGCGCGACAAGATCCTCACCGCCGCCGAGGCCAAGACCTACGGCATCATCGACGAGGTGCTCCCGTACCGGAAGCTCTCGGCCCAGGGCTAGTCGGGCACCCCGGCGCGTTGCCGCGTCCGGGGGAAAAAGCCGACACGCGACCCGTTTTCGGGTTACCGTGACGGACTGGATTCCTCCGGATTCGGCCGCGCCGGGTCTCAAGGTTCTCCCGCAGACCGGGTGTCGGCGGGTACCGTCGGAGGCAACGGCCGGAAACGGCCCCTCTCCACCGTCGAACGACCGGCGCGTGGAGCGGGTTCCCGGGTCCGGCCGGACACACAGCCAGGCGCACTTTCCCCGGTGCGCCGGAGGGGACAGAGGTCAGCGGTCATGGCACGTATCGGTGACGGCGGAGACCTGCTCAAGTGCTCTTTCTGCGGGAAGAGCCAGAAGCAGGTGAAGAAGCTCATCGCCGGTCCCGGCGTGTACATCTGTGACGAGTGCATCGATCTCTGCAACGAGATCATCGAGGAGGAGCTGGCCGAGGCAGGCGACGTGAAGCTCGACGAGCTGCCCAAGCCCGCCGAGATCCACGACTTCCTCGACCAGTACGTCATCGGCCAGGACGACGCGAAGCGCTCGCTGGCGGTGGCGGTGTACAACCACTACAAGCGCATCCAGGCCGGTGACCGCGCCCGGCCGGAGGGCCGCGAAGGCCGCGAGTCGCGCGAGGAGACCGTCGAGCTGGCCAAGTCCAACATCCTGATGTTGGGCCCGACCGGCTGCGGCAAGACCTACCTGGCGCAGACCCTGGCCAAGCTGCTCAACGTCCCCTTTGCCATCGCCGACGCCACGGCGCTGACCGAGGCGGGCTACGTGGGCGAGGACGTCGAGAACATCCTGCTCAAGCTGATCCAGGCCGCCGACTACGACGTCAAGCGCGCCGAGACCGGCATCATCTACATCGACGAGGTCGACAAGATCGCCCGCAAGAGCGAGAACCCGTCGATCACCCGCGACGTGTCCGGCGAGGGCGTGCAGCAGGCGCTGCTCAAGATCCTGGAGGGCACCACCGCGAGCGTGCCCCCGCAGGGCGGCCGCAAGCACCCGCACCAGGAGTTCATCCAGATCGACACCACGAACGTGCTGTTCATCGTGGCGGGGGCGTTCGCAGGCCTGGAGAAGATCATCCAGGACCGGGTCGGCAAGCGCGGCCTCGGCTTCGGCGCCGAGATCCGCAGCAAGGCCGACATCGACAACGCCGACTTCTTCGGCGACACGATGCCCGAGGACCTGATCAAGTTCGGTCTGATCCCCGAGTTCATCGGCCGCCTGCCGGTCCTGGCCAGCGTCACCAGCCTGGACAAGCGCTCCCTGGTCCAGATCCTGATGGAGCCGCGCAACGCCCTGGTGAAGCAGTACCAGAAGCTCTTCGAGATGGACGGCGTCGAGCTGGAGTTCACCGACACCGCGCTGGAGGCGGTCGCCGACCAGGCGATCCTGCGCGGCACCGGCGCCCGGGGTCTGCGCGCCATCATGGAGGAGGTCCTCCAGTCGGTCATGTACGACATCCCCAGCCGCACCGACGTGGCGAAGGTCGTCATCACCGAGCAGACGGTCCGCGAGAACGTCAACCCCACGATCGTCTCCCGCCAGCCCTCCCGCCGCGAACGGCGCGAGAAGTCGGCCTGAGGCACGGCTGTGCGGAAGGCCCCGGGCACCACGCCCGGGGCCTCCCGCTTTTCCGGGACCGGGGCGGTCAGGCCTTGGCCGACGTCGGGGTGTGCTTGCCGAGGAACGACAGCACGTCGGGGACGACCTTGCGGTAGAAGCTGTCGCCGTGGCCGCCGGGGCCGGTGTAGGCGACCTCGGGCTTGGCCAGGCGCATGAACTTGCGGGCGCCCTCGATGAAGTGGTCCTCGGTGCCGCACCAGATGCCGACCGGCGCCCGATCGATCTTCTCCACGTTGCGCAGCGGGTCCAGGGCGGCCCACTCGGTGTTGCTCTTGAACGCGCGCCGGGTGCTCATCTCGCGCCAGGACATCAGCAGGCCGGGGGAGACGGCGGCGACGGCGGACACCGGCTGCGCCCGCTCCTGGCGCCTGCGGGCGTAGAGCAGCGCGCCGAAACCGCCCATCGACACCCCGGCGCACGCGAACGGGGTTCCGGTGGCGTCGCCGAGGCCGCGGGCGCGCAGCCAGGCGGGGACCTCGTCGAGGAGCATGGCCATCGGGTTGTCGCCGACGTGGTTCTCGTGCCAGTAGTTGTCGCCGCCGTCGACGGCGACGAAGGCGAACGGCGGGAGGGTGCCGTCGGCGACCCCCCTGGCCAGGGTCTTCGCCAGGCCGGTCGGCGCGGCCTGGCGGGCCCTGCCGCGCAGGCCGTGCAGGAACAGGCAGACCGGCAGGTTCCGGGCGGAGAGCTGGCCCGGCAGGATCGTCACCAGGTCGACCTCGCGGCCCCGCGCGGCGGAGTGGACGCGCTCGGTGCGAATCCGCGGTTCGGCCGACCCGGCGGTCACCAGGTCGACGACCCCGCTGGCGGCGCCGACGCCGATGCCCGCGGTGGCCAGCCCCGCCGCCCCCGCGAGCAGCACCGTCCGCCTGCGCAGCGGACTGCCCCCGCCTGACTCCCCGTCGGCCATGGCGCCCCTCCGTGGTCCCCCGGGCGGCTCCGCCGCCCTCCCCCTCAGCAATCGTGAGACGCGGCCCGAGTGTTTCCCGGTTCCGGTGACCGTCCGCGTGCGACTTCGTGCACACCTTCACCCGGATAGCCCACCGGGGCGCCCGCCACACGTCCCCGTTCAGATCACCGAGCGTGTTCGCAGGTCGGCGATGTCCGCGGCGGTGTAGCCGAGCCAGGTCAGCACCGGCTCGGTGTGCTCGCCGAGGCTGGGGACGGCCGCCGCCGACCAGGTCCAGCCGTCGGAGTCCACCGGCGGGCGCAGCATCGGCACCTCGCCGCCGGGCACGGGGACGGTCGTCCACCGGTCGCGGGCGGTGAGCTGCGGGTGCGCGGTCAACTCGCCGATCCCGCGGGTGCGGGCGGCGGGGACGTCGGCGGCGTCCAGCCTGGCCAGCAGGTCGTCGGCGGCAACGGTGTCGAAGGACGGTTGCAGCTCCGCGTGCAGCTCCGGTCTGCGGGCCACCCGGTCGGCGACGGTGCGGAACCGCGGGTCCTCGGCCAGTTCCGGCCTGCCGACCACCGCACCGCACAGCCGCCGCCACTGCCCGTCGTTCTGCACGGCCAGGTGCACCGCGCCGTCGCGGCAGGGGAACGGGCCGTACGGGGCGATCGTCGGGTGGTGGGCGCCGTGCCGCGACGGTTCCCGACCGGTGCCGTGGGCGTACAGGGCGGGCTGGTGCATCCACTCGGCCAGCGCCTCCATCAGCGTCAGCCGCAGCGTCGCACCCTCACCGGTCCGGCCGCGGCGCACCAGCGCGGCCAGCACGGCGGCCTGGAGCTGCACGCCGCCCGCGATGTCGGCGACCGAGATCCCGGCGCGGGCCACCGAGTCGCCGTCGCCGGTCAGCGCGACCAGCCCGGCCTCGGACTGGATCAGCGCGTCGAACGCCTTCCGGTCACCGTACGGGCCGCCTTCCCCGTACGAGGACAGCTCCGCCACCACCAACGAGGGGTGCGCGGCACGCAGCGTGTCCGCGTCCAGGCCGAGCCTGCGCGCCGCGCCGGGGGACAGGTTGCAGGTGACCACGTCCGCCCGCGCCACCAACTCGGCCACGACCCGGGCCCCGGCCGGGTCCTTGAGGTCCAGGGCCACCGATTCCTTGCCGACGTTGGTCCAGGCGAAGTAGCTCGACACCTCCCCGCAGGAGGTGTCGTACTGGCGGGCGAAGTCCCCGGCCCCCGGCCGCTCCACCTTGATCACCCGGGCGCCCAGGTCGGCCAGCAGCCGCGTAGCGTACGGCACGGCCACCGCCTGCTCCAGGCTGACGACCAGCACCCCCTCCAGCGGCCTCATCCGATCCGGTCCGCACCGGCGTAGACGTTCATGGTGTCGCCGCGCAGGAAGCCGACCAGCGTCATGCCCTGCTCGGCGGCCAGTTCCGCGGCCAGCGACGACGGCGCCGACACCGCGGCCAGCACCGGCACGCCCGCCATCGCCGCCTTCTGCACCAGCTCGAACGACGCCCGCCCGGACACCAGCAGCACCGTGCCGCCCAGCGGGACCCGCCCGTCGAGCAGCGCCCGGCCGAGCACCTTGTCCACGGCGTTGTGCCTGCCCACGTCCTCGCGCACCGCGATCGGCTCGCCCGCGGCGGTGAACAGCCCCGCCGCGTGCAGACCGCCGGTGCCGTCGAACACCTTCTGCTGGGCGCGCAGCACGTCCGGCAGCGCGCTCAGCGTCCGCGGGGTCACGCGCACCCCGTCGGCGGCGGGGGAGAAGCGGGTCTTGAGCTTCACCGCGTCCAGCGCCGCCTTGCCGCAGACACCGCAGGAGGAGGTCGTGTAGAAGTTGCGCTCCACGCCGGGGTCGGGCGGCGGCACCCCGTCGGCCAGGGCGACGTCGAGCACGTTGTAGGTGTTGCGGCCCTGGTCGTCCACGCCGTCGCAGTAGCGGGCGATCGAGACGTCCTCGGCGTTGCCGATGACGCCCTCGGTCAGCAGGAACCCGTGCGCCAGCTCCACGTCGTGGCCCGGTGTGCGCATGGTCACCGCCAGCGCCCTCCCGCCGACGCGGAGCTCCAGCGGCTCCTCGGCGACCAGCGTGTCCTGCCGCGTGCGCGCCTCACCGGCCGACAGCCGCACCACGGTCCTGCGCACCGTCACCCGTCCCATGACGCCCACCCTAGTTGTGTTTGGCTGGACGGCATGAGCACCGAGGATGTCGAGGGTGGCACAGCGGCGGCCGGGGCAGCACCGATCGGGGCAGCACCGATTGGGGCAGCGGCAATCGGGACAGGGGCGGGTGGCGTGGTCCCGGGCAGGCGGGTGCTGGTGACCGGCGCGTCCGGTGGCATCGGGTCGGCGGTGGCGGCGGCGTTCGCCCGCCTCGGCGACAAGGTCGCCGTGCACTGCTCGGCGAGCCCGGACCGGGCCGCCGCCGTCCTCGCCGACCTCCCCGGCGACGGGCACGTCCTGGTCGAGGCCGACCTCGGCGACCCGGAGCAGGTCCCCGGGCTGGTCGAGGCCGTGGTCGACGGGCTGGGCGGCCTGGACGTGCTGGTCAACAACGCCGCGGTGATGAACCCGGCGCACCCGCCGGTGGACACCCCGTACGCGGAGTGGGTCGCCGCCTGGCAGCGGATCGTCGGGGTCAACCTGATCGGCGCCGCCGCGCTCACCCACCAGGCCGCGGCCGTGATGGTCCGCCAGGGCACCGGCGGCCGGGTGGTCAACGTCGGTTCCCGGGGCGCCTTCCGCGGCGAACCCGAGTACCCGGCGTACGGGGCGAGCAAGGCGGGCCTGCACGCCCTCGGCCAGTCCCTCGCGCTCGCCCTGGCCCCGCACGGCATCTCCGTCACCTCGGTCGCCCCGGGCTTCGTGGCGACCGAGCGGGTCTCGCGGCGGCTCGACGGCGCCTCGGGCCAGGCGATCCGCGCGCAGAGCCCGTTCGACCGGGTGGCCACACCGGAGGAGGTCGCCGCCGCGGTGGTCTACCTGGCCTCGGGCCCGGCGCTGTGGGCCTCCGGGGCGGTCCTCGACCTCAACGGCGCCTCCTACTTGCGGACGTAGCCCACGTCCGCCGCGTGGATCTAGGGTTGGTCCGTGGCGACGGACCGGTATGACGTTGTGGTGGTCGGGGGCGGGCACAACGCGCTGGTTGCGGCGGCCTACCTGGCGCGGGCCGGGCGGTCGGTGGTGGTGCTGGAGCGGCTCGGGCACGTGGGCGGGGCGGCGGTCAGCGCCAGCCCGTTCCCCGGGGTGCGGCTGAGCCGGTACTCGTACCTGGTGAGCCTGCTGCCGGACCGGATCGTGGCGGACCTGGGGCTACGGCTGGACCTGCGGTCGCGGTCGGTGTCGTCGTACACGCCGGTGCGGCGGGACGGGGTGGACACCGGGTTGCTGGTGGAACGCAAACCCGGGCCGGTGACGGAGGCGTCGTTCCGGGAGCTGACCGGGTCGGACGCGGAGTTCCAGCGGTGGGTGGAGTTCTACGGCGGGTTGGCGCGGATGGCGCGGGTGGTGGCGCCGACGCTGCTGGGCCCGCTGCCGAGCCGCGACGCCCTGCGGCGGCTGGTGTCGGACGCGGCGGGGGAGCGCGTGTGGCGGCAGGTGTTCGAGCAGCCGCTGGGCACCTCGATCGAGGAGACCTTCGCCGACGACGTGGTGCGCGGGGTGGTCGCCACGGACGGGCTGATCGGCACGCACACCTCGCTGACCTCAGCGGACCTGCTGGCCAACCGCTGCTTCCTGTACCACCTCGTCGGCAACGCGACGGGGGAGTGGCGGGTGCCCGCGGGCGGGATGGGGTCGGTCACGGCCGAGCTGGCGCGGGTGGCGGTCGAGGCGGGGGCGCAGCTCCGCACCGGCGTCGAGGTGACCCGGGTGGACGCGGACGACGCGCACGCCGAGATCACCTACCGGACCGCCGACGGCGAACAGGTGCTCGGCGCCGGGCACGTGCTGTCCGGGGTGGCGCCCGCTGTGCTGGACCGGTTGCGCGGCAGGGGGTCGACGTCGCCGGTGGGCGCGCAACTGAAGATCAACCTCCTGCTGGACCGGTTGCCCCGGCTGCGGTCCGGTGTGGACCCGCGCCAGGCGTTCGCGGGCACGTTCCACCTCGACGAGTCCTATGCGGACCTGGAAAGGGCTTACCGGCAAACGGCTTCCGGCGCGCTGCCGGACAGGCCACCCGGTGAGATGTACTGCCACACGCTGACCGACCCGTCCATCCTGGACCCGGAGCGGGCGGCCCGCGGCGCGCACACGCTGACCCTGTTCGGCCTGCACCTGCCACCCACCCTGTTCGCCGACGACAACGACGGCGTGCGCGACACCCTGGTCCGCCGCTACCTCGACGGCCTCGACCGCCACCTCGCCGACCCGATCGACGAGTGCGTCGCCCGCGACGCCGACGGGCGGCCGTGCGTCGAGGCGCGGACCCCGCTCGACCTGGAGGCGGAATTGGCCATGCCCGGCGGCAACATCTTCCACGGCGACCTGTCCTGGCCGTTCGCCGACGACCCCGCCTGGGGCGTGGAAACCGACGTCGCCGCGCTGCGGGTGTGCGGTTCGGGCTCCCGGCGCGGTGGCGGGGTCAGCGGCATCGGCGGCCACAACGCGGCGATGTCCCTGCTGGAGCCGGTCCGATGACGACGTGGAGCAACCGCCGGGCGGCCCGCAAGGTCGCGCTGGCCTACCTGGTCGTGGTCACGCTGGTCTTCATAGGCGTCGCCCTGGTGATCGCCACGAACGACTCACCGGACGGCTCGTTCGCCCCGGTGCTGGCGTTCGTGGTGACGCTGCCCGCCTCCCTGGTGATCATCCTGCTGCCCGAGTTCCCCGAACCGTGGGGCGGTGTCGTCGCCGGGGTGGGCCTGGTCGCCGTCGCCCTGGTGCAGGCGTGGCTGCTGTGGCTGCTGTTCCGCGGCCACCGCAGGTCCTGACCCGACGCCGAACCCCGGACCGGCCGCGGGTCGGAGACCGGCGGTGAGCCCGATCCCCGACCCGCGCGGTCCGGCTGTGGCACGGTCACCGACCGGGCGCGGGGCCTCAGGCGGCCAGGGCGGCCTTGACCTGCGACACCGACGGGTTGGTCTGGGTCGAGCCGTCCGGGTAGTGCAGGGTCGGCACGGTCCGGTTGCCGTTGTTGACGCTCATCACGAACTCGGCGGCGTCCGGGTTCTCATCGATGTCGATCTCGGTGTACTCGATGCCCTCGGCGGCCAGTCCTGCCTTCAGGCGCGCGCAGAAGCCGCACCAACCGGTGGAGTAGAAGGTCAGGGTGCTCGGCGCGGACGGCATCGGTGGCGCTCCCGGTTCGCTGGGGGATGGGTCACCACAACAACACCCGCGACCGGGCCGATCATGCCATCCCCGGGTGAGTCCTGGATCACAACGGGCGCGATCGGCCCCACCACCCACCCGGGCGTTCCCGCCCGGTCCGGGGCGATCCCCGCTCACACGTGGTTGTGGGCGCTCACCTCCAACCGCACGACAATCGACTTCGAGGTCGGGGTGTTGGACTGGTCGGCCGTGGAGTCCAGCGGCACCACCGCGTTGGCCTCCGGGAAGTAGGCGGCCGCGCAGCCGCGGGCGGTCGGGTACGACACCACCCGGAACCGTTCCGCCCGCCGCTCGACCCGACCGGTCGGGTCGTCCGGCCACTCGCCCACCAGGTCCACGATCGCCCCGTCCGCCAACCCCAGCCCGGTGAGGTCGTCGGGGTTGACCAGCACCACCCGTCGGGCGTCCTTGATGCCGCGGTAGCGGTCGTCGAGGCCGTAGATGGTGGTGTTGTACTGGTCGTGGCTGCGCAGGGTCTGCAGCAGCAGGCGGCCCTCGGGGACCTCCAGCACGGTCAGCGGGTTCGCGGTGAACACCGCCTTGTCGTCGCGCGTCCCGGTGAACTCCCGGGAGTCGCGCGGCGCGTTCGGCAGCACGAACCCGTCGGGCAGGCGAACCCTGGCGTTGTAGTCCTCGCACCCCGGCACGACCCGGGCGATGTGCTCCCGGATCAGGTCGTAGTCCCCGGCCAGCTCCGCCCACGGCACCGGGTGCTCCGGTCCGAACAGCGCCAGCGCCAGCCCGCAGACCACACCCACCTCGGACAGCAGTTGGTCGCTCGCCGGTTCAAGCCTGCCCCGCGACCGGTGCACCACCGACATCGAGTCCTCCACGGTGACGAACTGCTCGCCCCCGGCCTGCAGGTCCCGTTCCGTGCGCCCGCGCACCGGCAGGATCAGCGCCGTCTCCCCGTGCACCACGTGCGACCGGTTGAGCTTCGTCGACACCTGCACGGTCAGCTCGCACGACCGCATCGCCGCCTCGGTGACCTCGGTGTCCGGGGCCGCGGCGACGAAGTTGCCGCCCACGGCGAAGAACGCCCGCACCTTCCCCCCGCGCATGGCCCGGATCGCGCCCACCGTGTCCAGGCCGGGTTCGCGCGGCACGTCGACGCCGAACTCCTCCTCCAGCGCGGCGAGGAACTTCTCCGGCATCTTCTCCCAGATCCCCATCGTGCGGTCGCCCTGCACGTTGGAGTGCCCGCGCACCGGGCACAGCCCCGCCCCCGGCTTGCCGATCATCCCGCGCAGCAGCACCACGTTGGCGATCTCGCGGATGGTCGGCACCGAGTGCTTGTGCTGGGTGATCCCCATGGCCCAGCACACGATCGTCCGCTCGGATTCGGCGAACATCCGGGCGACCCCCTCGATCTCCGCCCGGTCCAGCCCGGTCGCCCGCTCGACCCGCGCCCAGTCCAGCCCGCGCAGGTGCTCGGCGTACTCGGCGAAGCCCTCGCTGCGGGTGTCGACGAAGTCCCGGTCGACCACCGTGCCGGGGGCCTCGTCCTCCCAGGCCAGCAGCAGGTGCCCGATCGCCTGGAACAGCGCCTGGTCGCCGCCGAGCCTGATCTGCAGGAACTCGTCGGCCAGCTCGGTGCCCCGGCCCAGCAGGCCGCGCGCGTTCTGCGGGTTCTTGAACCGCAGCAGCCCCGCCTCCGGCAGCGGGTTGACCGCCACGATCTTCGCCCCGGCCCCCTTGGCCTCCTCCAGCGCGGAGAGCATCCTCGGGTGGTTGGTGCCCGGGTTCTGCCCGACCACCACGATCAGGTCGGCGATCGTCAGGTCGGCCAGCGTCACCGAGCCCTTGCCGATGCCGGTCGTCTCCGCCAGCGCCGCGCCGGAGGACTCGTGGCACATGTTGGAGCAGTCCGGCAGGTTGTTGGTGCCGAACGAGCGCACCATGAGCTGGTACAGGAACGCCGCCTCGTTGCTGGTGCGCCCCGAGGTGTAGAACGCCGCCTCGTCCGGTGTGGACAGACCGCGCAACTTCCCGGCGATCACCTCGAACGCGGTCGCCCAGTCCACCGGCTCGTAGTGCGTCGCCCCCGGCCGCAGCAGCACCGGGTGGGTGATCCGGCCCTGCTGCCCCAGCCAGTGGTCGGTGCGCCCGGCCAGCTCGGCGACGGAGTGCTCGGCGAAGAACTCCGGGCCGACCCGCCGCCTGGTCGCCTCCTCCGCGACCGCCTTCGCGCCGTTCTCGCAGAACTCCGCCAGCTTGCGGTGCCCCTGCGGCTCCGGCCAGGCGCAGCCGGGGCAGTCGAAGCCCTCGCGCTGGTTGAGCAGCCGCAGCGTCCGCGCCGTCCGCGCGGCGCCCATCTGCTGCACCCCGCGGTTCAGCGACACCGCGACGCCGGGGATGCCCGCCGCCCAGCGCTTGGGCTCGCGCACGTCCGGGTTGTCGTCGTTGACATCGTCGACAGGGGGTTTCCGCGTCATGGGGACCATGGTCGCCCCTCGGGGGGACATGCGCCACCAGTTGTCCACAGGCCCGTGCCCCTGTGGCGCTGACCTGCGCCGAAGCCGCTCGCAGCGGCCTCAGGCCCCGGCGGTGCCGGGTGGGCGGCTCAGGGCGGGCACCCGATCTCAGCGGGCAGCGGGGCGCTCGGGTCGAAGTAGGCGCCCGGGTCCGGGCGCGGCAGCGGGCGCCGGTCGTCGCGGTCGGTGTGGGTGGGGGCGAGGAAACCGCGCTTGTAGGCGTCGCAGGCGATCGAGTAGCCGTAGCCCGCGACGTCCCCGTACCAGAGCCCCTGGCTGCTCCTGGTCCACTTGCCGCCGATCCGCAGGACGTAGTCCACGTCGGCGCGGACGACCACCACGGCGTCCATCGGGTCGACCACCGCGCCCGGCGGGGCGTCGAAGGCGTAGGCGAACAGGTAGTTGGTGTGCACCACCAACTCGCCCTCCTCGCCCTCCTCCACCCGCATCCCCCCGGTCACCCTGGGCGGCACGGGCAGCAGCGGGCTGGCCGGGTCCGCCAGGCTGACCAGGGCCTGGGCCTCCGGCTCGCGGCCGGTGCCGAACAGCGGGCGCAGCGCCGCGGCCGCGTCCGGGGCCAGCAGCCCCAGGTACCCGGTCGGGTCGTGCCCGGTCACCAGGTTCGGGTCGAGCCTGCTGGCCACCAGCGCGTCGCGCACCAGCGACGTGGCGGCGGCGACCTGGGCGGCGTCGTACGGCCCGACCGGGGCCGGGGGCGGCGGCACGATCCCCGCCGCGCCCTCGGCCCAGCCGGACGCGGGTGTTCCGTCGAACGGCGTGGTCCGGCTGCGCACGGACTCCGGCGGCGCCCCGGCGGCGCCGTCGGTCGGCGACAGCCCGCCGCGGCCCGCGAACAGCCCCATGCCGACCAGCAGCATCAGCACCGAGACGGCGACCACCAACACCATGGCGGCGACCAGCCTGCGCTCGAGCGCCCACAGCCGGGTCCGCCGCGCGTCCCCTCGTCGATCCACCGGCCTCCCCTGC
The DNA here is from genome assembly GCF_000564855.1 of Actinokineospora spheciospongiae. GTDB lineage: Bacteria > Actinomycetota > Actinomycetes > Mycobacteriales > Pseudonocardiaceae > Actinokineospora > Actinokineospora spheciospongiae. The sequence continues at coordinate 27,141 of NZ_AYXG01000099.1, read as the reverse complement.
CACCCGCCTGGTGACCACCACATCGAGAGGACGCCCGCTCGCGTTAGCAACCCGGCCGCCCGCTGCGTCGAACGGCACAGGGCGCGCGCTCAGCCGAGGGTGACGGCGACCTCGAACCCCTCCCCGCGCCGGTAGCGCACGGCCGTGATCGAGCCCGCCGCCCGCAGGTCCGCCTCGACCGCCCGCAGCACGTCCTCCTGCCAGGGTAGGCAGGTCAGGTCCACCGCGCCCACCGGAGCGCGCTGCGACAGCCGCGCCGCCGACTTCGCCCCCCTGACCTGCGCCAGCACCAGCGACACCAGCGGCAGCACACCGAGGGCGTCCGCGCCGCCGGTCGCGGTCGGCCACGGCGCGCGGTGCACCGAACCCGCCTGCCACCAGGACCAGCACTCCTCGGCGGCGAACGGCAGGTACGGCGCGAACAGCCGCTGCAGCCGCGACAGCGCCGCCCGCAGCGCCGACCGGGCCGAGTCCGCGCCCGGGCCGTCGCCGTAGGCGCGGTCCTTCACCAGTTCGAGGTAGTCGTCGCACCAGAACCAGAAGAACCGCTCCACCCGCACCAGGGCCTCGGTGTGGTCGAACCCGGCCAGCGCTGCCGTGGCCTCGGCGACCACCGCGTCCAGCGCGCCCAGCACCGCCAGGTCGACCTGCTCGGTCACCCCGCCGGTCCCGGCGGGGAAGCCGAGCACGAACCGGCTCGCGTTGAGCAGCTTGGTGGCCAGCCGCCTGCCCACCCGCATGGTCGACTCGTCGAACGCGGTGTCGGTGCCGGGGCGCCCGCCTGCCGCCCAGTAGCGCACCGCGTCGGCGCCGAAGCGGTCGAGCAGGTCGGTCGGGGACAGGCCGTTGCCGCTGGACTTGCCCATCTTCTTGCGGTCCGGGTCGAGAATCCAGCCGGAGATGACGGCGGTGCGCCAGGGCAGCGTCCCGGAGTCCAGCCCGGCCCGCAGCACCGAGCTGAACAGCCAGGTCCGGATGATCTCGTGCGCCTGCGGGCGCAGGTCCATCGGGTAGGTCCGCGCGTACAGGTCCGGGTCGTCGTCGCGGCCGCAGACCAACTGCGGGGTCAGCGACGAGGTGGCCCAGGTGTCCATCACGTCCGGGTCGGCGGCGAACCCGCCCGGCACCCCGCGCTGGTCCTCGGTGTAGCCCGGTGGCGTGTCCGAGGCCGGGTCCACCGGCAGCGACGCGGGCAGGATCGGGTTGGCGTGGTCGGGCTCGCCCGCCGCGTCGAGCGGGTACCACAGCGGGAACGGCACGCCGAAGAACCGCTGGCGGCTGATCAGCCAGTCGCCCGCCAGGCCCGCCACCCAGTTCTCGTAGCGCACCCGCATGTGCTCGGGCTGCCAGCGCAGCTCGCGCCCGCGCGCCAGCAGCTCGTCGCGGTGCGCGGTGGAGCGGATGAACCACTGCCTGCTGGAGACGATCTCCAGCGGCTTGTCGCCCTTCTCGTAGAACTTCACCGGCCGCACCACCGGCCGCGGCTCGCCCACCAGCGCACCCGCGTCCCGCAGCATCGCCACCACCCGCTCCCGGGCGGTGTGCGCGGTCGCGCCCGCCAGCTCGGCGTAGCGGTCCGCGTCCACCCCGGCGGGGGCCTCGGGCAGCAGCCGACCGTCGCGGCCGATCACCGCGCGCGCGGGCAGGCCCAGCTCCCGCCACCACTGCACGTCGGTCAGGTCGCCGAAGGTGCAGCACATGACCAGCCCGCTGCCCTTCGCCGGATCGGCGGCCGGGTGCGCCAGCACCGGCACCTCCGCGCCGAACACCGGCGTGCGGATGCCGGTGCCCACCAGGTCCCGGTACCGGTCGTCGGACGGGTGCGCGATCAGCGCCACGCACGCGGGCAGCAGCTCCGGGCGGGTCGTCTGCACCGGGTGGCCGTCGAACAGCAGGGTGTGCCAGGCGCCCGCGTGGTCGCGGTCCACCAGCTCGGCCTGGGCCACCGCCGTGCGCAGCCCCACGTCCCACAGCGTCGGCGCCTCGGCCTGGTACGCCTCACCCGCCGCGAGCAGGTCCAGGAACGACCGCTGCGACAGGCGCCGGGCCCGCTCGCCGATGGTCGTGTAGGTGCGCGACCAGTCCACCGACAGCCCCAGCCGCCGCCACGTCTCCTCGTAGACCTGCTCGTCGCGGGCGGTCAGCTCCGCGCACAGCGCCACGAACTCGCGGCGGGACACCGAGCGCGGCTTCTGCTTGGGCTTCGCCGGCGGCGGGATGCTGAAGTCGGGGTCGAACGGCAGGGAGGGGTCGCAGCGCACGCCGTAGTGGTTCTGCACCCGCCGCTCGGTCGGCAGGCCGTTGTCGTCCCACCCCATCGGGTAGAACACGTCCTTGCCGCCCATGCGCTGGAAGCGGGCCACCACGTCGGTGTGGGTGTAGGAGAAGACGTGCCCCACGTGCAGGTCACCGCTCACCGTCGGGGGAGGGGTGTCGATGGAGAACACCTCGGCGCGCGGGCGGTCCCCGGCGAAGCGGTGGACGCCGACCCGGACCCACTCCGCGGCCCATTTCGCTTCCAATCCGTCCAGGGAGGGGCGCTGCGGCACCGCGTGCGCGTGGGTCGTCATGGCGAGACGGTATAGCCCCAGGTCCGCCCGCCTCGACCCCATTTCCCGGACGTTCGTAGACTCTTTCCCGTGACTGAGACCCCCACCCTGCGCAGCATCGACCTCCCCCCGGCCTGGGAGCCGGCGACGGTAGAGGCGGAGCTGTACCGGGGCTGGGTAGACGCCGGGTACTTCACCGCCGACGCGAGCAGCGACAAGCCGCCGTTCACCATCGTGCTGCCCCCGCCGAACGTGACCGGCAGCCTCCACATGGGCCACGCCCTCAACCACACGGTCATGGACGCGCTCACCCGCCGCCGCCGGATGCAGGGCTACGAGGTGCTGTGGCTGCCCGGCATGGACCACGCGGGCATCGCCACCCAGAACGTCGTCGAGCGCCAGCTCGCCGGTGAGGGCGTCTCCCGGCACGACCTGGGCCGGGAGAAGTTCGTCGAGCGGGTCTGGGAGTGGAAGGCCGAGTACGGCGGCAAGATCCTCGACCAGATGAAGCGCCTCGGCGACGGCGTCGACTGGTCCCGCGAGCGCTTCACCATGGACGAGGGCCTGTCCCGCGCGGTCCAGACGGTGTTCAAGCGCCTCTTCGACGACGGCCTGATCTACCGGGCCGAGCGGATCATCAACTGGTGCCCGCGCTGCCGCACCGCGCTGTCGGACATCGAGGTCGAGCACTCCGACGACGACGGCGAGCTGGTCTCCATCCGCTACGGCGACGGCGCCGACGCGATCGTGGTCGCCACCACCCGCGCGGAGACCATGCTCGGCGACACCGCCGTGGCCGTGCACCCCGACGACGAGCGGTACCGCCACCTCGTGGGCACCGAGGTCGAGCTGCCGCTGACCGGCCGCCGCATCCCGATCGTGGCCGACGAGCACGTCGACCCCGCGTTCGGCACCGGCGCGGTCAAGGTGACCCCGGCGCACGACCCGAACGACTTCGAGATCGGCCGCCGCCACGACCTGCCCTCGATCACCGTCATGGACGACTCGGCGGTCATCACCACCCCCGGCCCGTTCCAGGGCCTCGACCGCTTCGAGGCGCGCCCCGCGGTCGTCGCGGCCCTGCGCGAGGCGGGCCGCATCGTCGCCGAGAAGCGCCCGTACGTGCACTCGGTCGGGCACTGCTCGCGCTGCGACACCGTGGTCGAGCCCCGGCTGTCGCTGCAGTGGTGGGTCAACGTCGAGCCGCTGGCCCGCGCCGCCGGGGACGCCGTGCGCGACGGCCGCACCCAGGTCCACCCGCCGGAGCTGGCCAAGCGCTACTTCGACTGGGTCGACAACATGCACGACTGGACCATCTCGCGGCAGCTCTGGTGGGGTCACCGCATCCCGGTCTGGTACGGCCCGGACGACCAGGTCGTCTGCGTCGGCCCGGACGAGCAGCCGCCGACCGGCGAGGGCTGGCGGCAGGACCCCGACGTCCTCGACACCTGGTTCTCCTCGGGCCTGTGGCCGCTGTCGACCCTGGGCTGGCCGGACAAGACCCCGGACCTGGCGAAGTTCTACCCGACCAGCGTCCTGTCCACCGGCTACGACATCCTGTTCTTCTGGGTCGCCCGGATGATGATGTTCGGCCTGTACGCTGGCGAGGACGTCCAGCCCTTCGACCACGTCTACCTGCACGGGCTCATCCGCGACGCGCAGGGCAAGAAGATGTCGAAGTCGCGCGGCAACGTCCTCGACCCGCTGGACTGGCTCGACCGCTTCGGCGCCGACGCCACTCGCTTCACCCTGGCCCGCGGCGCGAACCCGGGCAGCGACATGGCGCTGGCCGAGGAGTGGGCGGCGGGCTCGCGCAACTTCTGCACCAAGCTGTGGAACGCCAGCCGGTTCGCCCTGATGAACGGCGCCACCACGGCCACCGCGGTCCCGGACCGGGCGACCCTGACCGACGCCGACCGCTGGATCTTGGACAGCCTGGACACCCTGGTGTCCGATGTGGACACGCTGTTCGACGGCTTCCAGTTCGCCAAGCTGTGCGACGCGCTCTACCACTTCACCTGGGACCTGTACTGCGACTGGTACCTGGAGCTGGCCAAGGTCCAGATCGCCGAGGGCGGCGAGCGCGCCGACGCCACCCGCGCGGTGCTCGGCCACGTCCTCGACACCGTGCTGCGGCTGCTGCACCCGGTGACGCCGTTCGTCACCGAGGTCCTGTGGAAGTCGCTGACCGGCGGCGAGAGCCTGGTCGTCGCCGACTGGCCGAAGCCCGCCGGTGCGGCCGCCGACGCGGCCGCCGCGCAGCGGGTCGAAGGGGTGCAGAGGCTGGTCACCGAGATCCGCCGCTTCCGCGCCGACCAGGGCGTCAAGCCGGGGCAGCGGGTGTCCGCCCGGCTGTCCGGTGTGGACGCCGCGGGGCTGTCCGCGCACACCGCCGCCGTGACCGCGCTGGCCAGGCTGACCGCCCCGGGTGAGGCGTTCGCGCCGAGCGCGGCCCTGGAGGTGCCGCTGGCGGGCGGCGCGGTCACCGTCGAGCTGGACCTCTCCGGCACCGTCGACGTCGCCGCCGAGCGCAAGCGGCTGGGCAAGGACCTGTCGGTCGCCGAGAAGGAACTCGCCCAGTGCGAGGCCAAGCTGGGCAACCCCAAGTTCACCGACAAGGCCCCCGCCGACGTGGTGGACAAGATCCGCGCCCGCCGCGACACCGCCGCCGCCGAGATCACCCGCATCCGGGGCAGGCTCGACGCGCTCCCGGCCGGGGGCGAGTGACCGTGGTCGACCCCGGGGCGCTCGAGGACCTGCGCCAGGTCGAGTCCGAACTGGACGCGCGGTGGTCCGAGGACCGGATCGAGCCCTCGCTCGACCGCATCCGCGCGCTGCTCGACCTGCTCGCCGACCCGCAGACCGCCTACCCGGTGGTCCAGGTCGCGGGCACCAACGGCAAGACGTCGGTCACCCGCATGGTCGACGCGCTGATGACCGCCCTCGGCGTGCGCACCGGGCGGTTCACCAGCCCGCACCTGCAACTGGTCACCGAGCGGATCAGCCTCGACAACGCGCCCATCGACCCGGCCCGCTACGTCGAGGTCTACCGCGACGTCGAGCCGTACCTGGCGATGGTCGACAACGCCGGGGACATCCGGCTGAGCAAGTTCGAGGTGCTCACCGCCATGGCCTTCGCCGCTTTCGCCGACACCCCGGTCGACGTGGCCGTGGTCGAGACCGGCATGGGCGGCGGCTGGGACGCCACCACCGCCGCCGACGCGCGGATCGCGGTGATCACCCCGATCGGCCTCGACCACGTCGACCGGCTCGGCCCCGACCTGGTCTCGATCGCCCGGGAGAAGGCGGGGATCATCAAGCCCGGTTCGATCGCCCTGCTGGCCGAGCAGGACACCGAGGCGGCCAAGGTGCTGCTGGAGCGCGCCACCGAGGTCGACGCCACGGTCGCCCGCCAGGGCCTGGAGTTCGGCGTCCTGCGGCGCGACGTGGCCGTGGGTGGGCAGGTGCTGCGGTTGCAGGGCCTCGGCGGGGTCTACGACGAGGTCTTCCTGCCGCTGCACGGCGCCCACCAGGCGGCCAACGCGGCACTCGCCCTGGCCGCGGTGGAGGCGTTCTTCGGCGCGGGCGCGCAGAAGCAGCTCGACGTCGACGCCATCCGCCACGGCTTCGCCTCGGTCACCACCCCCGGGCGGCTGGAGCGGGTCCGGATGGCACCCAGCGTGTTCGTCGACGCCGCGCACAACCCCGACGGCGCGAAGGCCCTGGCCGCCGCGCTGGACGAGGAGTTCGGCTTCCGCAAGCTCGTCGGCGTCGTCGCGGTCCTGTCGGACAAGGACGCCGAGGGCATCCTCACCCCCCTCGAACCGGTGCTCAGCGAGGTGGTCGTCACCACCAACTCCTCGCAGCGCGCCATGGACCCCGACCGCCTCGCCGAGATCGCCACCGACGTCTTCGGCGACGAGCGCGTCACCGTCGCCGCGGGCCTCGTCGACGCCATCGAGCGGGCCGTCGCCCTGGCCGAGGAGAGCGACGACCCGAGCGAGACGATGTCCGGGGTGGGCGTGATCGCCACCGGGTCGGTCGTCACCGCGGGCGAGGTCCGCGCCCTGTTCGGGAAGGAACCGGCATGAGCCAGCAGGACCCGCCCCCCGCCCCGGTGGACCCGATGAAGGGCTTCCGCGGCGTCACGTCGGCCATGTTCATCCTCGAGGCGATCGTGGTGCTGCTGGCGCTGCTGGTCGTCGCCAAGGACGACACCATCAGCACCGGGCAGGGCTGGTTCGTCGGCCTGATCGCGCTCGCCCTGGTGCTCGGCTGCGCCCTGGTCGCCCGCCCGTGGATCACCTGGGTGGTCGCGGGCCTGCACGTGGCCCTCATCGCCTGCTTCCTCTTCCTGCCCACCCTCGGCATCGTCGGCGTCCTGTTCGCCGCCGCCTGGGGCTGGATGTTCTGGGCCCGCAACGACGTCCGCAAGCGGATGGCCGAGGGAACCCTGCGCAGCCAGCAGTAACCTGGCGCCATGACGCCGGAACAGTTGACGCAGTCGATGCCCTTCGCCGCGGCCAGCGGGGTCGAGATCACCTCGGCCACCCCGGCGGAGGTCCGCGCCCGCCTCGACTGGGCACCCGACCGCTGCACCCTCGGCGGTGCCCTGCACGGCGGCGCGCTGATGACCCTGGCCGACAGCGCGGGCGCGGTCGCGGCGTTCCTCAACCTGCCCGAGGGCGCGTCGGGCACCTCGACCCTGGAGAGCAAGACCAACCTGTTCGGCGGCGTCCGCACCGGCCACGTCGAAGCGGTCGCCAAGCCCCTGCACGTCGGCCGCACCACGATCGTCGTGCAGACCGACCTGTTCGACGCGGCGGGCAAGCGGGTCGCGCAGACCACGCAGACGCAGGTGGTGCTCCAGGCCCGCTGAAAAGCGTCACCCCCGCGTCGCCCGGCGTTGGCCGGGGCGTCGGACTGCTGGCCTGGACACCGCACATGGAAATCTCCCGGCGCACCCTGCTGCGCGCGAGCGGTCTGTCCGTGGCGGCCGGGGTCGCCGCCCCCGGGATCGCGTTCGCGGTCCCGAAGGACCGCCCGGTCCTCACCCACGGCGTGCAGACCGGCGACGTCACCACCGACGGCGCCGTCGTCTGGACCCGCGCCGACCGCCCCGCCCGGATGCTGGTCGAGGTCGCGGGCAACCCCGACTTCCGGAACGCCCGCACCCTGCGCGGCCCACTGCTGACCCCCGCCACCGACGGCACCGGCCGCCTCCGCCTCACCCACCTGCCCGCCGGACGCGAGATCCACTACCGCGTCCGCGCCGAGGACCTCGACGGCCGCACCACCAGCGCCCCGCTCACCGGTTCCTTCCGCACCGCCCCGCAGGGCCGCGCCGACGTCCGCTTCACCTGGTCCGGCGACGTCGTCGGCCAGGGCTGGGGCATCAACCCCGACCTCGGCGGCCTCACCGCCTACCGCGCCATGGCCGCCCGCGACCCCCACTTCTTCCTGCACAGCGGCGACACCGTCTACTCCGACGGCCCCCTCGTCGAGCGCGTGACCCCCCCGATGGCCGGATCTGGCGCAACCTGGTCACCCCCGCCAAGTCCAAGGTCGCCGAAACCCTCGACGAGTACCGAGGCCAGTTCGCCTACAACCTCCTCGACGACAACGTGCGCGCCTTCGCCGCGAAGGTGCCCACCGTGGCGCAGTGGGACGACCACGAGGTGACCAACAACTGGTACCCCGGCGAGATCCTGGACTACTGACCTCCGGGGTTGCGGTAAGGCCACCTGTGGTCTCCAGCAGATCGTCGAAGTCGCAAAGACTTGACGAGGTCTGGCACGTCAGCTCTGGTGGATCAAGCGTTCGGGTGCGATCTTCGTGTCGAGCCATGCCCTGGCCAACTTGCTCGCCGCGGCTTGGAACACGCCGTCCCGGTTGCCGTCATCCGGTTGGATGGTCTCCGCTCGCTTGTCCATCACCAACCGGCGATCCACCCCGTCGGTCAGGTGGAACCGGTAGCGCACCTCGGTTTCCGTCTCGTGCTCCTTGTGCAGGTATACGATCATCGCCAACACACTCACCTCCAAGGTTTGCTGTAATCCTCATTGGATGCGGGTGGGACTTGGTTCTCCCACCGCGACACCTCGTTGGCCGCCCCATGTGCTTCCCGGTAGGAGGCGTTCGGGTTCTGCTGCCAGTATCTAGCCTCGGCGAGTTCGTGTTCGAGCAGGGCGATGTCTTCTGACCGCGCCCGTCCCGAACGCAGCCGTAGCCAAGCTTCTGCCATGTTCGGGTTGGGGTCGAAGCGGGCCATGACCGTGCCCCCGTCGGCGCCCTCCAGCGGATGCAGGTCCTCGAACACATGGTTCTTGATCTGCTCGATTTCCGCCTGGCTGAACCCGGTGCGACCCCCGGCCCGAGGCACGCCCTGAACGTGGCGTGCGACATCGGCTGCGTCATCGGATTCGCGAATCGATTGGTACGCGTTCTCCGCCCAGCGATCGATGCGGTCGTAAGCACGCAACGACCCGTCGTCCACCGGTCGGGCGCCGCCTGTCTGGCCCGGGATCGGCAACTCGTCACCCGATCGAGCTGGAGCCTTGAGGTCGTCCAGTACCTTGCGGACCTGTGCGAACACATCGCCGAGCCTGCGCAGCAACGGGAGGAGATTGTCCATCGTGCGCGCCAGTTTCTTGAGGATGCCGGCAATCCTCACAGCCCACCGCTCCACGGCGGCGGATGCTTGCGCGACCACAAGCGGCGTAGCCAGACCCAGGGTGAACACCACCTCTGCGGCCCAAGAGATCAACCGTCCCACGAGATCAGCGATCAGATCTCGTATGACCTCACGCACGACGGCGACCACGATGCCCGCCATCTCCACAGCCGAGCCGAACCCGTCGGCTGCCGCGGACGCACCGCCGAGCACTTCGGCGTTGCCTGCGGCGGCGGCCCGGTAAGCATCCCCTGCTTGCCCCTGCCACGCGCCGGTGTCGTTCGCGACGTCACGCACGTAGTCGTCGCGGACGTTTGCCACTGCTTTGGCGACGTTCTTCCAGGTGGCCGCATGCGACGCGACAAGGTCGGCGTTGCCCGCAAGCCAGTCCAACGCGTCGGACAGCGGTTTGACGTGCTCGATCAGCCACGAAAGACCGGCGGACGTCAGCGATCCCAATGGATCAATGACGATGCTCAGTGCTTCGAGACCGACCCCTGTGAAACCAATGCCGACGTCAATCCAGTTGCCGCTCTCGATGCCGGACTTGATGTCGGCTGCGGCCTCGGCGACACCAACACCGGAATACCATTCCGTGCTGTCTTGGACAGGCTCGATGAGCGGATTGGTGTCGGTCACCGCAGGTTCCCGAATGTGACCGCCGTGTCGTCTTCACGCTGATCGTACTCATCGGCGGTGTACTTCACTTTGGTGGCGGTGTCGGCCATGCCCTTGGTGCCCGCCGTCAGCGCATCACCGGCTTCATCCTCAATGCCCCGCATGACAGCGGGAAGGAACTGGCAGAACTGCCCGTACGCGTCGTCGTCCATGCTCACGGTACGGGCGGCGTGCACTGCCTCGCCGAGTCGCTCGGCCAGTGCATCCATTTTGGCGGCGTGTGCGCGCAGTTCGCCGGACAGGACATCATAACCATCCACCGCCGCCTCCTTCACGAGAGGTATGAGTCGTCGCTGAAGTCATCGTCATCTCGCCCAAGGGGCCGTGCTGCGGTCGGTGAAGTGTCACCGAAACGATCGCGGTACGCGTCTACGATCATCTGACGGGTATCCGGCAGGTCGTCTCCCACCTGTGACTCCATGAGAGTTCGGATTTCGCCTGCCACACGTCCACGGGCGGCGTTCAAAGCATTCATGAACAGAGGACCGAGGTCCCCGGGTCGTACCGAGGTCACCCGCTCGGTGAACCGGACGTCCACCGGGGAACCGTTGGAGTCGATGGTCACGATGACCGCCCCGTTGGCACTGGTCTCCGTGACTCGCACCTGTTCCACTTGCTCGCGCAACACCTGCAAGCGGCCTGCCCGGCTGCGGATTCCCTCGACCCAGTCATCGATGCTGCGCTCGACCTGCCCTGGGACCCCGTTCAGCAGCCCGTCCCAACGTGGTTCCGCCATGCGAAGGTCATACCAGCACGGCATCGTTGCGATCACGCGATCGAAAAATGTTCCACCGAACGCGCGGTCCTCTGCTGCGCCGCCATCCCACCGGCTCTGCTCTGGGTTGGGTCGGCCCTGGCCGGCGGCATGAAGAGACGTCGATGGCGGCAGTGCCTGTCGAATCACGTGCAATCTCACGCCTGCGTTCCGCAGCGCCACCGGCCTGTCTCAGTGTGTGTCGGCTGGTCCGCGTGCTCCCCGGGTCGTCCGTGGTGCTGGCGTCCACCTACTGTTTGATCACCATTCACAGTGCGCCCGGTATCACCCTGGACCTGCCGCAGTACACCGAGAAGCGGGTCGACGTGCTGGCCGCGCGGGCGGCGCGGGCGTTCCACGAGTGGCAGCCCGTCGACCGGCGCCGGGCCGTCGACGGGCGGGTGTACCGCAGCTTCTCCCACGGTGCGCACGTCGAGGTGTTCGTGCTGGACATGCGGACCTACAAGGACGCGAACACCGCGCCCCGCGACGGCGTCGGGCGCGTCCTGGGCGACCGGCAGGCGCGCTGGCTGGTCGACGGCCTCAGCCGCAGCCGGGCCACCTGGAAGATCGTCGCCAACGACCTGCCGGTCGGGCTCACCGTGCCGGACGGGGCGGGCATCGAGGGGGTGGCCAACGGGCTGCCGGGGGCGCCGGGCGGCCGGGAGCACGAACTGGCCTGGGTGCTGCGCTCGCTGGCCCGGCGGCGGGTGCGCAACGTCGTCTGGCTGACCGCGGACGTGCACTACACCGCCGCGCACCACTACTCGCCGGACCGGGCCGCGGTGGGCGACTTCGACCCGTTCTGGGAGTTCGTGTCCGGGCCGCTGCACGCGGGCGCGTTCGGGCCCAACGCGCTGGACCCGACGTTCGGGCCGGAGGCGGTGTTCGTGCACGCCCCGCCCGCGGCGAACACCTCCCCGATGGACGGTTTCCAGCACTTCGGCGAGGTGAACGTGGACGGCCGCAGCGGTGAGCTGACCGTCGACCTGCGCGACGGGACCGGTGCCGCGCTGTGGTCGAGGACCTTGCGGCCGCAGCGCTGACCGGCCGGGTTACCCTGCTCACACAATTCTTCCCCACTAAGGAGTTCGGAACGCCGTGAGTGAGCGCACGCTGGTCCTGGTCAAGCCCGACGGTGTGAGCCGCGGTCTGGTCGGCGAGGTCATCTCCCGCATCGAGCGCAAGGGGCTGACCCTGGCCGCGCTGGAGCTGCGCTCGGTCGAGCGCGCCGTCGCCGAGCAGCACTACGCCGAGCACGACGGCAAGCCGTTCTTCGAGTCGCTGCTGGAGTTCATCACCTCCGGCAAGGTGGCAGCGATCGTGGCCGAGGGCGAGAACGCCATCGCCGCGTTCCGCCAGCTCGCGGGCGGCACCCACCCGGTGGAGAAGGCCACCCCGGGCACCATCCGCGGCGACTTCGGCCTGGAGGTCCAGTACAACCTGGTGCATGGTTCGGATTCCCCGGAGTCCGCCGAGCGCGAGATCAAGATCTGGTTCCCCGCGCTGTAGCCCCCGCACCCCCCGACCGGCCCGGAATCCCCGCGATTCCGGGCCGGTCGGCGTTTCCGGGACGAGAAGTCCACCGACCGCGCCGGAACCCGGGAGAAATTGTCGTGCCCCCCGTTTAGGGTCTGGGGTGTGGCGGGCGACGGTGCGCTGGTGCGGGCGCGGGGACTGGGCAAGCGGTTCGGGGACTTCGAGGCGGTCCGGGGCATCGACCTGGAGGTGCGCCCCGGGGAGGCGTTCGGCTTCCTCGGCCCCAACGGGGCGGGCAAGTCCTCCACGATGCGGATGATCTCCTGCGTGTCCCCGCGCACCGGGGGTGAGCTGACCGTCCTGGGGATGGACCCGGACCGGGCGGGGCCGCGCATCCGGGCCCGGCTCGGTGTGGTGCCGCAGCAGGACAACCTCGACACCGAGCTGACCGTGCGGCAGAACCTGCACGTCTACGGCCGCTACTTCGGGTTGTCCAAGGCGCACGTGCGGGCCAGGGCCGAGGAGCTGCTGGACTTCGCCCAGCTCACCGAACGCGCCGACGACGAGGTCGAACCGCTCTCCGGCGGCATGAAGCGGCGGCTGACCATCGCCCGCTCGCTGATCAACGACCCCGAGCTGCTGCTGCTCGACGAGCCGACGACCGGGCTCGACCCGCAGGCCAGGCACCTGCTCTGGGACCGGCTGTTCCGGCTCAAGCAGCAGGGCGTCACGCTCATCGTCACCACCCACTACATGGACGAGGCCGAGCAGCTCTGCGACCGGCTGGTGGTCATGGACGGCGGCCGGATCGTGGCCGAGGGCAGCCCCGGCGAGCTGATCTCCCGCCACGCCACCCGCGAGGTGCTGGAACTGCGCTTCGCCCCCGGCGCCCAGGCCGCCGCCGAGCCCAGCGTCGTCGACCTGGCCGAGCGCGTCGAGGTGCTGCCCGACCGGCTCCTGCTCTACACCGGCGACGGGGAGTCCGCGCTCAAGGCCGCGCACGACCGGGGTGTCGTCCCGGTGTCCAGCCTGGTCCGCCGCGCCACGCTGGAGGACGTCTTCCTCCGCCTCACCGGCCGAACGCTGGTGGACTGATGACCACCACCGGTCAACGCTGCACCGGCACCGTGCCCGGTCCGGCGCGGGCGGCGCTGCTGGTCGTCGAGGGCCTGTGGGCCTGGTACCGGCGCAACTGGCGCTCCACGGTCATCTCCACGCTGGTCCAACCGGTGCTGTTCCTGGTCGCGCTCGGCATCGGTTTCGGTTCCCAGGTCGAACCGGGTCCGGCCACCGGGGGGCTGCCGTACGTGCAGTTCCTGGCCCCGGCGCTGCTGGCCGCCACCCTCATGCAGACGGCGACCTTCGAGTCCACGTACCCGATCCTGTCCGCGTTCAAGTGGCAGCGCACCTACTGGGCGGTCGTCGCCACCCCGATCAGCGCCGCCCAACTGCTCGCCGGGCAGCTCACCTGGCTGGCGGCCCGGCTGGCGTTCACCGCGGTCGGGTTCCTGGCCGTGGCCGCCGCCCTGGGCGCGGTCGCCGGGCCCGGGTTCCTGCTGGCCGTGGTGTTCTCCCTGCTCACCGGCCTGGCGTGCGGGGCGCCGATCGTCGCCTACGCGGCCACGATCGAGTCCGAGGGCCAGCAGTTCAACGTCATCTTCCGGTTCATCGTGCTGCCGATGATGATGTTCTCCGGCACGTTCTTCCCGGTCGAGCAGTTGCCGGGGTGGGTGCAGCCGGTGGTGTGGCTGACCCCGCTGTGGCACGGCACCGAGCTGTGCCGGGGCGTCACCCTGGGCACCCTCGGCGCGTTGCCCGCCCTCGGCCACCTGCTGTACCTGCTCGCCCTCCTCGTGGTGGGCGCGTACCTGGCCCGCCGCAACTTCGTCCGCAGGCTGGAGGTCTGAGGTGACGACCACCGCCCCGCCGCCGTCGAGCGGCCTGCTGCTGCGCGTGCTCCCCACCGGCCTGTACGCGGGCCGGGCCCGGGTGCTGGTCGAGCGCTCGCTGCTGGTCAACCGGCGCGCCTGGCTGGCCCTGTTCTCCGGTTTCTTCGAGCCGCTGTTCTACCTGTTCGGCCTGGGTTTCGGCTTCGCGCAGCTCGTCGGCGACGTGGTGGGCCCCAGCGGCCAGCCGGTCAGCTACGTCGCCTTCGTGGCCCCCGCCCTGATGGCCGCCGCGGCCATGAACGGCGCGGTGTACGACGCCACCTTCAACATCTTCTTCAAGTTCAAGTACGCCAAGCTCTACGACGCCATGCTCGCCACCCCGCTGGGCCCGCTCGACGTGGCGATCGGCGAGATCGCCTGGGCGCTGATCCGCGGCGCGCTCTACTCGGCGGGCTTCCTCGCGGTCATGCTCGGCATGGGCCTGCTGACCTCCCCGTGGGCCCTGCTGGCGCTGCCCGCGTCCGTGCTGGTGGCGTTCGCGTTCGCCGCCATCGGCATGGCCGCCACCACGTTCATGCGCTCCTGGCAGGACTTCGACCTGGTCCAGCTTGCCCTGACACCGATGTTCCTGTTCTCCACCACCTTCTTCCCGCTCTCGGTCTACCCGGAGCCGTTGCAGGTGGCGGTCCAGTGCTTCCCGCTCTACCACGCCATCGAGGTCATGCGGGCCCTCACCATGGGCGACGTGGACCTGTCCCTGCTCGGCCACCTGTCGTACTTCGTGGTGATGGCCGCCGTCGGCACGGTGGTCGCCTCCCGCAGGCTGGGCAAGCTCCTGCTGTCCTAGGTGAGCCGCGCCCGCAGCGCCTCCAGGTCGGCCGCCGCCACCCCGGCGGCCAGCAGGTAGGCCTCCGCGTCGAAGCCGTCGAGGAGGTCCAGGACGGTCCGGGTGGTCGTCGTGCCGCGCTCGGCGAGCAGGTTGGCGATGAACGGGCCGTGGTCGTCGCGGCCCTCGGCGGCGAACAGCTCCCGCAGCGCGGTCGTCGACAGGTCGTAGTCCGCGGCGACGGCCTCCGGTTCGACCCCGACCAGCGACAGCAGCAGCAGGGCCACCAGCCCGGTCCGGTCCCGGCCGATCGCGCAGTGGAACAGCACCCCCGGCTCGGCCGCGGCCAGCGCGGTGAACGCCGCCGCGCACCGCCCGGCCTTGGCGGCCAGGAACGGCCGGTAGTACAGCGGCGTCCCGTGCAGGCCGCCCGCCCGGATCTGGGCCCAGAACGCCGCGTCCGGGGTGTCGTCCAGGTCCACGTGCGCGACCGCGATGCCCTCGGGGGCCGCCACCGCCCCGGCCGTCGACCGCAGGTCGAGCACGGTGCGCACCCCCGCCGCCCTGGCCGCCCGCCAGCCCTCAGCGGTGGCGCCGCCGGGGTCGGCCGACCGCACGAACGCGCCGAACCGCGTGGTCCCGCCCCCGCTCAGCGGCAGTCCGCCCAGGTCGCGGGTGTTGTGGAAACCCGCCCAGTCCCGAGTCCGCCCGTCCTCCACGCCTCGCCCTCCGTTCACCGCTCCCGGACACCGTCTACCCTGGTTCGCTGTGAGCGTCGAGTCCGTTTTCCCCCAGCTTGAGCCCCTCCTGCCCCGGATCTCCAAGCCGGTGCAGTACGTCGGCGGGGAGCTGAACGCCACCGTCAAGGAGTGGGACAGCACCACCGTCCGGTGGGCGCTGATGTACCCGGACGCCTACGAGGTCGGGCTGCCCAACCAGGGCGTCATGATCCTCTACGAGGTGCTCAACGAGATCCCGGACGTCCTGGCCGAGCGCACCTACGCGGTCTGGCCGGACCTGGAGGCGCTCATGCGGGAACACGGCGTCCCGCAGTTCACCGTCGACGGGCACCGCCCGCTCGGCGCGTTCGACGTGCTCGGCGTCAGCTTCTCCACCGAGCTGGGCTACACGAACATGCTCACCTCCCTCGACCTGGCGGGCATCCCGCTGCGCGCCGCCGACCGCACCGGGGACCACCCCGTGGTGCTCGCGGGCGGGCACGCGTCGTTCAACCCCGAGCCCATCGCCGACTTCATCGACGCCGCCGTGCTCGGCGACGGCGAGGAGGCCGTGGGGGAGATCACCGACATCATCCGCGCGTGGAAGGCCGAGGGCCGCCCCGGCGGGCGCGACGAACTGCTGACCCGCATGGCCGAGACGGGCGGCGTCTACATCCCGCGCTTCTACGACGTGTCCTACCGCGAGGACGGCCACATCGACTCCTACGCCCCCAACCGCGAGCGCGTTCCGGCCACGGTGGCGAAGAGGACCACGATGGACCTCGACGCGTGGCCGTACCCGAAGAAGCCCCTCGTGCCGCTGGCCGAGAGCGTGCACGAGCGGATGAGCGTGGAGATCTTCCGCGGCTGCACCCGCGGCTGCCGGTTCTGCCAGGCCGGGATGATCACCCGCCCGGTGCGCGAGCGGTCCGTCGAGGGCATCGGCGCGATGATCCAGACCGGTCTGGAGAACAGCGGCTTCGAGGAGGTCGGCCTGCTCTCGCTCTCCAGCGCCGACCACTCCGAGATCGGCCCGCTCACCAAGCAGCTCGCCGACCGCTACGAGGGCACCAACACCGGCCTGTCGCTGCCCTCGACCAGGGTCGACGCGTTCAACATCGACCTGGCCAACGAGCTGTCGCGCAACGGCCGCCGCTCCGGGCTCACCTTCGCCCCCGAGGGCGGCAGCGAGCGCATCCGCCGCGTCATCAACAAGATGGTGTCCGAAGAGGACCTGATCAAGACCGTCAGCGCCGCCTACGCCAACGGCTGGCGGCAGGTGAAGCTGTACTTCATGTGCGGGCTGCCCACCGAGACCGACGAGGACGTCCTGCAGATCGCGGAGATGGCCAAGAACGTCATCCGCGCGGGCAGGCAGGCCAGCGGCCGCAAGGACATCCGCTGCACCGTCTCCATCGGCGGGTTCGTGCCCAAGCCGCACACCCCGTTCCAGTGGGCCGCGCAGTGCGACCCGGACACCGTGGACGACCGGTTGCGCAAGCTGCGCGCGGCGGTCAACTCCGATTCCGACCGCAGCCTGGGCCGCAACATCGGGATGCGCTACCACGACGGCAAGCCCAGCCTGGTCGAGGGACTGCTCTCCCGCGGCGACCGCCGGGTCGGGCGGGTCATCGAGCGGGTGTGGCGCGAGGGCGGCCGGTTCGACGGCTGGAGCGAGCACTTCTCCTACGAGCGCTGGACCTCCGGTGCCGCCGCCGAGCTGGAGCCCCTCGGCGTCTCGCTGGACTGGTTCACCACCCGCGAGCGCACCGAGGCCGAGGTCCTGCCCTGGGACCACCTGGACTCCGGCCTGGACAAGGAGTGGCTCTGGGACGACTGGCAGGACGCGCTGGACTCCCGCGAGCAGGACGACTGCCGCTGGACCCCGTGCTTCGACTGCGGCGTCTGCCCGGCCATGGGCACCGACATCGAGATCGGCCCCACCGGCCGCACGCTCCTGCCGATCAGCCCGGTCGGCGTCGGTTCCCCGGTCCAGAACCCCTCACTGATCCGATGACGGTCCGCCGCGCCGGGGAAGCCGACACGGCTTCCCTGGCCGCGCTGCGGCGGGCCTGGACCGAGGAGGACCGCGGCCCGGTCGACGACCCCGGCTTCGACGCCGCGTTCGCCGACTGGCTCGCCGCCGAGTGGCACCACCGCGCGTTCTGGCTGGCCTTCGACGGCGAGACGCCGGTGGGCTCGATGAACATGCTCGAATTCACCCGGATGCCCAAGCCGGGCGCTCCCGCGAGCCGGTGGGGCCACATCGGCAACGCCTACGTCGCCCCCGGCCACCGCGACCGGGGGATCGGCGCGGAGATGCTGGCCGCGGCGCTGGCCCACGCCGACGCCGAGGGGTACGCGCGGGTCGTGCTGAGCCCCACCGAGCGGTCCGTCCCGTTCTACGGCAGGCACGGCTTCGCCCCGGCGACCTCGCTGCTGCTGCGGCTCCCGCCCGGCTGAGCGGTCGGCCGACCGCCGCGGGCGCGTCCGTCGACTAGTCGACCGCCGCCAGCGCGTCGACCATGCCGTGGCCGTAGAAGCTGTTGAACGCCGCGTAGCCCGAGCAGTAGGCGTCCTGCGCGCCGGAACCGTCGAGGTCGTAGTCCGACGGGCACGGAACGGACTCGGCCTGCGCGGTGGCCATCCGGGTGAGCTGCTGCGGCGTGGCCCACGGGTGCCGGGAGGCCAGCAGCGCGACCACCCCGGTCGCGTGCGGGGTCGCCATCGACGTCCCGCAGTCCGTGGCGTAGCCGCCGGGCACGGTGGACAGCACGCAGCGGTCGTCGCGCTCACCACCGGGGGCGGTGACGTCGACCGAACCGAGGCCGTAGGAGCTGTAGCCCGCCTTGAGCCGGTCGGGACCGACCGCGGACACGGTCAGCACCCCGCGCAGCCCGCCCGGCAGCACCTTGCAGCCCGAGTCCAGCACCCGCCTGCCGCCCGCCAGGTCCGAGGCCTCGCCGCGGGGCTCGGCCAGGTCGATCCCGCCGTTGGACGCCGCCGCCACGGTCAGCACCCCGGAGTCGGTCGCGTGCTCCACCGCCCGGCGCACCGCCTCGAAGACCACGTGCTCGGCGCCGCGGTCGCAGGTCAGTTGCCACGGGTCGACGAAGTAGCTGCTGTTGGCCACCCGCACGCCGTGGTCGGCGGCCCACACCAGCCCGCACACCACCGCCTCCGGGAACACCAGGCCGCGGTCGTCGACCACCCGCACCGAGGCCAGCCGCACGCCGGGGGCCACGCCGGTGATGCCCCGGCCGTCGTCCGCGGCGGCGATCAGGCCCGCCACGTGCGTGCCGTGCGTCGAGGTGGTGGGCGCCCAGGCGGCGGGGGAGGGGTCGGCCACCCCGGTGAGGCAGCCCGCCGACGCGGCCGGGTCCACCGCGGCGGCCAGGTCGGGGTGGCTCGCGTCCACCCCGGAGTCCAGCACGCCCACCAGCACGTCCCGGTCGCCGGGGGACACCCGGTGCGCGGCGGGCGCGCCGATCATGTCCATGTCCCACTGCTCACCGGTGCGGTCGGTGTCGGCCACCGGCCCCACCGCCTCCGGCAGCGGCTCCCGCTCGGCCACCTCGCCCACCGCGGCACCCGCGCTGAACGCCCGGTCGCGGCCGATCCGGTCGGCGAAGCGCGAGTCGGCGGAAGTGACGACCGCCACATCGATCGCGTCGTGGAAGACGACCGCGGCCCCGCAGGCCAGGGTCGTCGACACCGAGGCCGCCTCGGCGGTGGTCCCGGGATCGAACAGCACCAGGTAGCGGGCGGTCGGCACGTCGGCGCGGCACGGCACCGCGTCGTCGGGCAACGGGGCCGCGTCCGCTGTGACCTGGGTCAACAGCGCGCTCGCGGCCAGCGTGGCACCGACCGCGGCCGCCGTCGCGCGGCGGGGCAGGAGCACGGTGACCTCCAGGGCTGGACCGCCGGACCTCCTCGGGCACCGGCTGTCGACTCGCCTGCGGACGGTAATCACCACCCCGGACCGAAACAAGCGCGCGGACCGAAATGGGGCTGCCGGTACGGTGCCACCATGCCGCTCCGCGCACCACCGGAGCAGTGCCGCACCACCGTAAGGAGTAGTCCTGAGCCGCCAGGATCAGCCCAACCCCTCGGCGCCGCCGGTGCAGAAGCTGCGCCTGCGCTACGCCAAGCGGGGCAGGCTCCGCTTCACCTCCCACCGCGACGTCGCGCGCGCCTTCGAACGGGCGCTGCGCCGGGCGGGCGTGCCGATGGCCTACTCGCAGGGGTTCAACCCGCACCCCAAGATCTCCTGGATCGGGGCCGCGCCGACCGGGGTGGCCAGCGAGGCCGAGTACGTCGAGCTGCAGGTCGTGCAGGCCCTCGACCCGGACCGGCTGGCCCAGGTGCTCGACGCCGCGCTCGCCCCGGGCCTGGACGTGCTGGAGGCCGTGCAGGCCGGACCCGGTGGGCTGGCCGAGCGGATGGAGGCCAGCCGCTGGCGGATCGCCCTGCCGGGCGTCGGCGCGCCCGAACTGGCCGCCGCGGTGGACGCGCTGATGGCCACCGAGCACGTCGAGGTGGAACGGCTAACCAAGGACGGCAGGCGGCTGATCGACGCCCGACCTGCGGTGATCTCCGCCGAAGTGGTCGATTCCGCGGAACTCGCGGCGGACTCGCCGGACGCTGTGGGCATCGACATGTCTGATGCGGGGCGTTCGTGTGGGATACTGGTGGTGGTCGTCCGGCAGACAACACCGGCCGTGCGACCCGACGACGTGCTGAGCGCGCTCCGTGTCGTCGCCGCCCTGGAACCGCCGGTGCCCGCGAAGGCGACCCGGATGGCCCAGGGACGGCTTGACGACGGTGGCGGTCTGACCGATCCGCTCGCCCACGACCGGGCGGCGATCGGCTAGTCCGACCGGGGAGACAACAGAGCGCCTCGACCCGTTGTCGAAAGACCTGCCGTCCGCAGGCCGCCGGTCCCATGTCCGGTGGTCGGGGCGGTGAGAGGCGAGGATTCCCGCCGCTTCGCGCGGTGGAAATGACAACGAGGCCCCTGAGCGGCGGCGTCCACACGACGCGCCCGGGGGTGGAGGAGCTACATGTCCGACAAGTCCAGCCCTGCCGGCACCACCGGCGGGGACACAACCACATCCACCGAGGCCGCACTGGCCGAGCTGCCCGCCAAGGTGCGGGTGCACGCGCTCGCCAAGCTGCTCTCGGTCAGCAGCAAGGACGTCATTGCCGCCCTCGCCGACCTCGGCGAGGCGGTGCGCGGCGCGCAGTCCAGCGTGGCCAGGGAGACGGCCCTGCGGGTCGCCGCGGCGCTGACCGGCGACGCCCCGTGGGAGGGCGACGCCCCCGCCGACGAGAACCACGTCGAGCCCGAGGTCGTCGAGGCCGCCGTGGTCGAGACCGCGCTGACCCCCGAACCCGCCCGGCGGATTCCCCCGACCCCGGTGTTCGCCTCGGCCTCCCCGCTGTTCCTGCCGCCCGAGGCCGCCCCGGCCAAGCCCGCGCGGACCCCCCGGCCGGAGCCGGTCGAGGACGAGCCCGCCCCGGTCGAGTCCGATGAGCACTTCGACGACGGCGACGACGACGAGGACGGCTCCGGCAGCCGCCGCCGCCGTCGCGGCCGCCGCGGCCGCGGTCGCGGCAAGGGTGCCGCCGACGACACCGACCAGAACGACTCCGAGCAGCCCGACAAGCCGGAGAAGCCCGCCCGCGCCGAGGCTGAGCAGCCCGCGGACGCCGAGGAACCCGCCGAGTCCGACGCGGACACCGACGGCGACTCCGACGACGACGGCGACTCCGGCGGCAGCCGCCGCCGTCGCCGCCGCAGGCGCCGCAAGGGCGGCGACGACGACAGCGCCACCCACGACGACCCGCCGAACACCGTCGTCCACGTCCGCGAGGCCCGCGAACCGCGTGAGCCCCGCGAACCGCGCGACGAGAAGACCGAGGCGGCCAACGCCCGCGACGAGGTGCGCAGCGTGCGCGGCTCGACCCGGCTGGAGGCCAAGCGCCAGCGCCGCCGCGACGGCCGCGAGGCGGGCCGCAGGCGTGCGCCGATCCTGTCCGAGGCGGAGTTCCTGGCCCGCCGCGAGGCCGTCGACCGCGCCATGGTCGTGCGCGAGCACACCGACCGGATTCAGATCGGCGTGCTCGAGGACGGCGTCCTCGTCGAGCACTTCGTCACCTCCGCGGGCAGCGGCTCGCTGGTCGGCAACGTCTTCCTGGGCCGGGTGCAGAACGTGCTGCCCAGCATGGAGGCCGCCTTCGTCGACATCGGCCGCGGCCGCAACGCCGTGCTCTACGCCGGTGAGGTCGACTGGGACGCCGCCGGGCTGGACGGCAAGGCCCGCAAGATCGAGCAGGCGCTGTCCACCGGCGACAGCGTGCTGGTGCAGGTCACCAAGGACCCGGTGGGCCACAAGGGCGCCAGGCTGACCACCCAGATCAGCCTGCCCGGCCGCTTCCTGGTCTACGTGCCCGGCGGCGGCGCCACCGGCATCTCCCGCAAGCTGCCGGAGAACGAGCGGCGCAGGCTCAAGGACGTGCTCAAGCGCATCGTCCCCGAGGACGCGGGTGTGATCATCCGCACCGCCTCGGAGGGCATCAGCGAGGAGGAGCTCGGCCGCGACGTGCGCCGCCTGCAGGCGCAGTGGCAGGTCATCAAGGAGAAGTCCGACGGCAGCGTCGGCAAGAAGTCCGGCGCGCCGACGCTGCTCTACGAGGAGCCCGACCTGCTGGTCAAGGTCGTCCGCGACCTGTTCACCGAGGACTTCACCTCGCTGGTGGTGCAGGGCGAGACCGCCTGGGAGACCATCGACGCCTACGTCCGCCACGTCGCCCCGGAGCTGCTGGAGCGGGTCCGCCGCCACGTCGGGCCCAAGGACGTCTTCGCCGAGCACCGCATCGACGAGCAGCTGCTCAAGGCGCTCGACCGCAAGGTCTGGCTGCCCTCGGGCGGCTACCTGGTGATCGACCGCACCGAGGCGATGACCGTCATCGACGTCAACACCGGCAAGTACACCGGCTCCGGGGGCAACCTGGAGGAGACGGTCACCCGCAACAACCTGGAGTCGGCCGAGGAGATCGTCCGCCAGCTCCGGCTGCGCGACATCGGCGGCATCATCGTGATCGACTTCATCGACATGGTGCTGGAGTCCAACCGCGACCTGGTGCTGCGCAGGCTGACCGAGTGCCTTGGCCGCGACCGCACCCGCCACCAGGTCGCCGAGGTGACCTCGCTCGGCCTGGTCCAGATGACCCGCAAGCGGGTCGGCACCGGCCTGCTGGAGGCGTTCAGCCACACCTGCGAGCACTGCAAGGGCCGCGGCGTCATGGTCTCCACCGAGCCCAACGTCAAGGCCGCCGCGGGCGGTGGGCAGCCCCAGCAGCCCCCGCAGCCGGAGAAGGGCCAGGGCAACGGCGGCGGTGGCGGTCGCAACCGGAACCGCAACCGCAACGGCGACGACAACGCGGCCAAGGACTCGAAGGACTCGACCAGGGACGAGGGGCAGAACAACGGCCACCAGTCCGGTCAGTCCAGGGACAACGGCAACCGGGACAACGGCCGTGAGAACGGCCAGCGCGACGGCGGCCACAAGGACAACGGCAGGGACAACGGGCACCGCAACGACCGCGCCAACGGCAGGTCGCAGCGGGCCGCCGCCGCCGCGGCGGACGAGCAGGCCAAGGCCCCCGTCCGCGACGTCCCGGAGGTCGTGAGCGCCCCGGCCGCTGCTCCCGCCCAGCGGGACGGCTCCGAGCCGCTCACGGGCGAGCCTGGCGACCGCAACGGCCACGCGCGGGTGGAGAGCACCACGCCGCTCGACAGCCGCACCGAGGCCGCCCTCGCCGAGCCGGAGCCCGTGTCCGTGCCCGCCGCCCCGCGCAGGCGCGCCCGACGGGCCGCCTCGCGCCCCGCGGGCCCGCCCGTCGGCGGCCCGGAGGCCTGAGGAACCGGGGTCGGACCGGGGAAAGCACCCCCCGGTTTGACCCCGATTCCCGCCGACACGTAACCTGACACACGGCCCTCCCATCGGCGGGCTGTGTCGTGCGAAGCCCGGACCGCGGTCGTTTCCCCCACGGTCGAGGGCGCGCAAGACCCCCATCGTCTAGTAGCAGGAGACTTCCGTCCCGATGTACGCGATCGTCAAGACCGGCGGCAAGCAGTACAAGGTGGCTGTTGGCGACGTCGTCGAGGTCGAGAAGCTCGAGGGCACCCCGGGCGCCGAGCTCAACCTCACGGCCGTCCTCGTGGTCGACGGCACCGACGTCACCACCGACGCGGACGCCCTCGCCAAGGTGTCCGTGACGGGCAAGGTGGTCGAGCAGACCAAGGGCCCCAAGATCCGCATCCACAAGTTCAAGAACAAGACCGGATACCACAAGCGCCAGGGTCACCGCCAGAAGTTGACCCGCGTCGAGGTCACCGGCATCACCAAGTAGAGGGACTGAGCAGACATGGCACACAAGAAGGGTGCATCCAGCTCCCGCAACGGGCGTGACTCGAATGCCCAGTACCTCGGTGTGAAGCGCTACGGCGGCCAGGTCGTCAAGTCCGGCGAGATCCTGATCCGCCAGCGCGGCACCAAGTTCCACCCGGGTGTCAACGTCGGCCGCGGCAAGGACGACACGCTGTTCGCCCTCGCCGCCGGTGCCGTCCAGTTCGGCGCCAAGCGCGGTCGCAAGACCGTGAACATCGTCCCGGTCGAGGCGGCGTAAGCCCGAACCGAGCGGGAAGACCCCACGAGGGGCGGGCTGGAGCTTCATCCGGCCCGCCCCTCGTTTTTTGTCTCTGAGAGGAACCCCAGGTGTCCCGATTCGTCGACCGCGTGGTGATCCACGTCGCCGCGGGCAGTGGCGGCAACGGCTGCGCCTCGGTGCACCGCGAGAAGTACAAGCCCCTCGGCGGCCCCGACGGCGGCAACGGCGGCAACGGCGGCAACGTCGTGCTGGTCGTCGACAGCAACGTCCACACCCTGCTCGACTTCCACTTCCGCCCGCACGCCAGCGCGTCCAACGGCAAGCAGGGCCACGGCGCCAACCGCGACGGCGCCACCGGCGAGGACCTGGAGCTGCACGTCCCCGACGGCACCGTCATCCTCGACCCGGACGGCGAGATCATCGTCGACCTCGTCGGCCACGGCACCCGCTTCGTCGCCGCCCAGGGCGGCCGGGGCGGCCTCGGCAACGCCGCGCTGGCCTCCAAGGCCCGCCGCGCCCCCGGCTTCGCCCTGCTGGGCGAGCCGGGCGAGACCCGCGACCTGGTCCTGGAGCTGCGCTCGGTGGCCGACGCCGGGCTGCTCGGCTTCCCCTCGGCGGGCAAGTCGTCGTTGATCTCGGTGCTGTCGCAGGCCCGCCCGAAGATCGCCGACTACCCGTTCACCACCCTGGTGCCCAACCTCGGGGTGGTCACCGCGGGCGAGTCGATCTACACCATCGCCGACGTGCCCGGCCTGATCCCCGGCGCCAGCCAGGGCAAGGGCCTGGGCCTGGACTTCCTGCGGCACATCGAGCGCTGCTCGGTGCTGGTGCACGTGGTCGACTGCGCCACCTTCGAGGCCGACCGCGACCCGCTGTCGGACATCGACGCGCTGGAGGAGGAGCTGGCCCGCTACACCCCCGCCCTCGGCGGCGACCTCGCCGACCGGCCGCGCCTGGTGGTGCTGAACAAGGTCGACGTGCCCGAGGCCCGGGAGCTGGCCGAGCTGATCCGCCCGGACATCGAGGCCCGCGGCCTGCCGGTGTTCGAAGTCTCGACGGCCACCCGCGAGGGCCTGCGCGAGCTGAGCTTCGCCCTGGCCAAGGTCATCGAGGACGACCGCGCGGCCAAGCCCGCCCCCGAGCCCAGCCGCATCGTGCTGCGCCCCACCGCCGTCGACGACGCGGGCTTCACCGTGGTCGCCGACCCGGAGGAGGAGGGCGCGTTCTTCGTGCACGGCGAGCGCCCCGCCCGCTGGATTCGGCAGACCGACTTCAACAACACCGAGGCCGTCGGCTACCTGGGCGACCGGCTGGCCCGCCTCGGGGTCGAGGACGCGCTGGCCAAGGCGGGCGCGGTCCCCGGGTGCCCGGTCACCATCGGCGGCGTCACCTTCGACTGGGAGCCCTCCACGCCCGCGGGCATCGCGATGCTCATGCACAACCGCGGCAGCGACCCGCGGCTCGACCTCAACGAGCGCGTCGGCGCCTCGGAGCGCAAGGCCGCCAAGATCGCCCGCCGCACCCGCACCGACGACGAGGACCTGTGACCGTCGCGGGCTCCCCCACCCGGGCCGCCATCGCGGCGGCCCGGGTCATGGTGGTCAAGGTCGGCTCGTCGTCGCTGACCACCGCCGAGGGCGGGCTCGACCCGGCCCGGCTCGACGCGCTGGTGGACGCCCTGGCGGCCAGGCTCGCCGCGGGCAGCCAGGTCATCCTGGTGTCCTCGGGCGCCATCGCGGCGGGCCTGGCGCCGTTGGGCATCGCCCGCCGCCCCCGCGACCTAGCGACCCAGCAGGCCGCCGCCAGCGTCGGCCAGATCCTCCTGGCGCACGCGTACGTGGAATCCTTCGCCCGCTACTCCCTCCAGGTCGGCCAGGTCCTGCTCACCGCGGACGACGTGGTCCGCCGCTCGCACTACCGCAACGCCCAGCGCACCCTGTCGCGCCTGCTGGCCCTCGGCGCGGTCCCGGTCGTCAACGAGAACGACACCGTGGCCACCGAGGAGATCCGCTTCGGCGACAACGACCGCCTGGCCGCCCTCGTCGCCCACCTCGTCGGCGCCGACGCCCTGATCCTCCTGTCCGATGTGGACGCCCTCTACGACGGCGACCCCCGCCTCGGCGCCGCCCGCCGGATCGACGAGGTGGCCGGAGAGTCCGATGTGGACGGTGTGCGGGCGGGCAGCACCGGTGCCTCCGGCCTCGGAACCGGCGGCATGGCCTCAAAACTGGCCGCCGCCCGCCTCGCCTCAGCCGCGGGCGTCCCGGTCCTGCTCACCTCCGCCGCCCAGGCCAAAGCGGCCCTCGGCGCGGCCGACGTCGGCACCGCCTTCGCCGCGGGCGGCCGCCGCCTCACCTCCCGCCGCTTCTGGCTCGGCTACGCCGCGGACACCAAGGGCACCCTCACCCTCGACGACGGCGCCGTCGCGGCCGTGGTCACCCGCCGCCGCTCCCTCCTGGCCGCGGGCATCACCACCACCACCGGCGACTTCGTCGCGGGCGACGTCCTGGAACTGCGGAACACCAGCGGTGTCACCGTCGCCCGCGGCATCACCAACTTCGACTCCGCCGAACTCCCCGCCCTCCTGGGCCACTCCACCCAAGACCTCCCCCTGGACCAACGCCGCGAAGTGGTCCACGCCGACGACCTCGTCCCCCTGATCTAGCCCCGCCCCGACCCCGGTCGGCCACCCCACGCCCCGCAAGGCCGGCCACCACCCCGAAGCCCACCACCCTGGCCGAACCCCGCCAGCACCGCCATCGACCGCCCTCGACCGCCGGCCCGCCGGCCCGGCGGCCAGCCAGCCACACCGGACCCACTGTGCGCAGCCGCCGACCCCCCACAAACCGCCGGCCCGGTGACCGAATGCCCGGGTGGGTGGATGTGCTTGGGTGGGGG
>NZ_AYXG01000098.1 GCF_000564855.1 Actinokineospora spheciospongiae | reverse complement strand
CCCGGCCAAACACATCCACCCAGCCGGGCACCCACGACAAACGACCGGGCTTTGAACAGCGGCACGGCCGAGCACATCCCCCACCCGGCGCTCCAACAAAACCGGGCTGTAATACGCGGCCCACCAAGAGCCCCATCGGGCCACCCGGGCGCTCAGACTGCATCGCCGGGAAGACCTGCGCAAAACAGGAGTGGCGCGTCCAGCTGAGCCGGACGCGCCACTCCTCGGTCGGGGGTGCTCAGCGGCGGGGGCCGCGGCGGCCCTTCTTGGCCTGGTCGCGGGCGGCCTGGCGGCGCTCGCGGCGGGAGCCGCTGCCGCCCGCTTCGTCGTCGGTGTTCTCCTTGCGGGATTCGACGCCGCCGGATTCGGTGGGGCCGGAGTAGTTGAGCTGTTGGGTGGCCGGGCCGTCGAGGCCCTTGCCGCGCAGTGCGGGGGGCAGTTTCTCGGTGGCCGTGCCCGCGGCGGCCTGCTCGGCCTGGGCGCGCTGCTGGGCCTCGGCGGCGCGGGCCTGGCGGGCCTGGAGTTCGGCCTGGCGGGCCTTGGCGGCCGGGTCGACGGTGGGCACGGCGGCCGGGGTGGCGGCCAACTGGACCTGCTGGGGTTCGGGTTCGGCCTGCTCGACCTGGAGGTTGAACAGGAAGCCGACCGACTCCTCCTTGAGGGCGTCGAGCATGACGTGGAACATCTCGAAGCCCTCGCGCTGGTACTCGATCAGCGGGTCGCGCTGGGCCATCGCGCGCAGGCCGATGCCCTCCTTGAGGTAGTCCATCTCGTAGAGGTGCTCGCGCCACTTGCGGTCGAGGACCGAGAGCATGACCCGGCGCTCCAGTTCGCGCATGGCGCCCTCGCCGACGCGGCCGTCGATCTCGGCCTCGCGGGCGGCGTAGGCGTCGGTGGCGTCCTTGACCAGGGCGGCCAGGAGGTACTCGTGGTCGAGTTCGGCGCCGTCCTCCTCGGCCCGCTCGACCAGGGTTTCCCACTTGACCGACACCGGGTAGAGGGCCTTGAGCGCCGACCACAGCTTCTGGTGGTCCCAGTCCTCGGCGTAGCCCTCGGCGGTGGCGCCGTTGACGTAGGCGGTGACCACATCGACGATCATGTGCTCGATCTGCTCGCGCAGGTCCTCGCCGCGCAGCACCCGCTCGCGCTCGGCGTAGATCACCTTGCGCTGCTTGTTCATGACCTCGTCGTACTTGAGGACGTTCTTGCGGATCTCGAAGTTCTGCTGCTCGACCTGGGTCTGCGCGCTCTTGATCGCCCGGGTGACCATCTTGGCCTCGATCGGCTGGTCCTCGGGGACCTTGAGGGTGTCCATGACCCGCTCGACCATGCCCGCGTTGAACCGGCGCATCAGCTCGTCGCCCAGCGACAGGTAGAACCGGGACTCGCCCGGGTCGCCCTGGCGGCCGGAGCGGCCGCGCAGCTGGTTGTCGATGCGGCGCGACTCGTGCCGCTCGGTGCCCAGCACGTAGAGCCCGCCCGCGGCGCGGACCTCGTCCTTCTCCGCGGCGACCTCGTCGTTGGCCTGGGCCAGCGCGTCCGGCAGGGCCGCGCGCCACTCCTCCGGGGTCTCCAGCGGGTCCAGGCCCTTGGCCCGCAGCCGCTCCTCGGCGATGTGCTCGGGGTTGCCGCCCAGGGCGATGTCGGTACCGCGACCGGCCATGTTCGTCGACACCGTGACCGCGCCCCGGTGGCCGGCCTGGGCGATGATCATGGATTCCTTCTCGTGGAACTTCGCGTTCAGCACGTTGTGCGGGATGCCCATCTTGACCAGCAGCTTCGACAGGTACTCCGACCGCTCGACGCTGGTGGTGCCGACCAGCACCGGCTGGCCCTTCTCGTGCCGCTCGGCGATGTCCTCGGCGACGGCGAGGAACTTGGCCTGCTCGGTCTTGTAGATCAGGTCGGGCTGGTCGATGCGGACCATGTCCCGGTTGGTCGGGATGGGGGTCACGCCGAGCTTGTAGGTGGTGTGGAACTCCGCCGCCTCGGTCTCGGCGGTGCCGGTCATGCCGCAGAGCCGGTCGTAGAGGCGGAAGTAGTTCTGCAGGGTGATCGTGGCCAGCGTCTGGTTCTCGGCCTTGATCTCGACCTTCTCCTTGGCCTCGATCGCCTGGTGCATGCCCTCGTTGTAGCGGCGCCCGGCCAGGATGCGGCCGGTGAACTCGTCGACGATGAGGACCTCGCCGTCGCGGACGATGTAGTCCTTGTCCTTGGTGTAGAGCTCCTTGGCCTTGAGCGCGTTGTTCAGGTAGCCGACCAGCGGGGTGTTCGCGGCCTCGTAGAGGTTGTCGATGCCGAGCTGGTCCTCGACGAACCGGACGCCCTGGTCGGTGACCGCCACGGTGCGCTTGCGCACGTCGATCTCGTAGTGGTACTTCGACTCGATCTCGGCGGCCTTGGTGGTGCGGTCCTGCGTGCTCATGGTCGTGGTGTCGATGCCCTTCATCATGGGCATCAGCCGGGCGAACTCCTGGTACCAGCGCGAGGACTGGTCGGCCGGGCCGGAGATGATCAGCGGGGTGCGGGCCTCGTCGATCAGGATGGAGTCGACCTCGTCGACGATGGCGAAGAAGTGCCCGCGCTGGACCATGTCGTCCAGGCTCCAGGCCATGTTGTCGCGCAGGTAGTCGAAGCCGAACTCGTTGTTCGTGCCGTAGGTGATGTCGCAGAGGTAGGCCTCGCGGCGCTCGGCCGGGGTCATCTCCGACAGGATCGCGCCGACCTTGAGGCCGAGGAAGCGGTGCACCCGGCCCATCCACTCGGCGTCGCGGCGGGCGAGGTAGTCGTTGGTGGTGACGACGTGCACGCCCTCGCCAGCGAGGGCGTTGAGGTAGGCGGGCAGCACGCAGGTCAGGGTCTTGCCCTCACCGGTCTTCATCTCGGCGACCTGGCCGAGGTGCAGGGCCGCGCCACCCATGAGCTGGACCCGGAACGGGCGCTGGTTGAGCACCCGCTTGGCCGCCTCGCGGACCACCGCGAAGGCCTCCGGCAGGAGGTCGTCGAGGGTCTCGGCGTCGTGCTCGCGCCCGTCGGCGTCGACGTACTCGCCCCGGTAGCGCAGCTTGAACTCGTCGGTCTTGGCGCGCAGCTCATCGTCGGAGAGATCGAGGAGGTCGTCCTCCAGGGTTTCGATGTGCTCTGCGATATTGCGCAGTCGCTTGAGCATCTTGCCCTCGCCCGCGCGCAGAATTCGGGACAGCACCATCGGAGTCGACCTCGCTAGCTGATAGTCGTGCACCCGTGCGGGGCGCTCTTGTTGGCCATCGTAGGCAACCCGCCGCCCCGCGCGCACCGACGCACGTCGGCGGTGCGGGGCAGGGTACCCGGGCCGCCACCATCAGGGGGTCAACGCGTGGGTGTCCCGATCGGTTCCTGGGCGCGCCGGTGCCCCGGGCGGTCGGCCCGGGGCACCGGTCTGGCGCGCTGGTCGGAGGGGGTCGCTCAGACGAGCCTGATCACGCCGTAGTCGAAGGCCCGCCGCCGGTAGACGACGCTGGGCAGGCCGGAGTCGACGTCGGAGAACAGGTAGAAGTCGTGGCCGACCAGTTCCATCTCGTAGAGGGCCTGGTCGACGCTCATCGGCTTGGCCGGGTGCTCCTTCTCCCGCACGACGTTGCCGGGCAGGTTGTCGGGCACGTCGTCCCAGCTCGGCTGCTCGGGCAGGTCGACGGCGCCCGGGTGCTCCGGCGCGTCGAGCAGGGCGGTGCGCCTGCCGTTGACCTGGCCGCTGCCGTTGATCTCCTCGGTGAGGGCCTCGACCGTGCCGGAGGTGGCCTCGGCGACGGAGGCGGGGCTGCGGCGCCCGTGGTGCACGCGCCTGCGGTCGTGCAGGCGGCGGAGTCGGTTCTCCAGCTTGGCGACGGCCAGGTCCAGCGCGGCGTAGAAGTCGCCCGCGCAGGCCTCGGCGCGCACGGCCGGGCCCTTGCCCTTGCCGGTGATCTCGACGCGCTGGCAGTTCTTGGACTGCCTGCGGTTCGGTTCATGGAACAGCTCGACGTCGAAGCGGATGACCTTGCGGTCGTAGCGCTCCAGACGGGACAGCTTGTCCTCCACGTGTACCCGGTAGTGCTCGGGCACCTCGACGTTACGGCCCTTGACCACGATGTCCATACACGACCTCCCTCGCGGCTTGCGAGTGTTGGCTCCGCTGATACTTCTCAGCGCCGGGATGGTCTGGATTCCAAGTCCAGCACAGGGCGTGACCTGCGAAGACGATCTCCACGTGGTCAGCGCGCCACCGACGCCAGGGTCATGGGCCACTCACCTCCTCGCACCGTCCGGAAACGGTGATAGCGCAGCACGTTAGCCCCGCGCGGCGCTTCGCAACAGCCCCCGGGACAGGGGTCCTCTGTCGGGGAGGGGATTTCACTGGGCGCGACGGATAAACCACGAAAAACAGGTTTGAACCCCGCGGGACCCTCGTTCGGGCGGGCAGCGTTTCACCCTGATGGCTCAGCACATGTGACCGTGCGACGGTGTACCAGCGTCCGAACCGGACGCTCGGGCTGCCGTCACCCCGACCGACGTGCTCCGTGCTGAGCCGCATACCTGGCCAACGGCCCGGAACGCCCGGGGGTTCCCACGCTGTTCACCTGATCGGTGTAGGCGCCATCCCGCCATGCGGGAACCCGATCACCCGGCCGCGGTGCAGGCGAGCACCGCGCGCACCCGGGTGCCCGCCCCCCGCAGCGCCCGGGTGCACGCCGCCGCGGCGGCCCCGGTGGTGATCACGTCGTCGAGGAGGACGACCGGGGCGCGCGGGGGCGGCAGCGCTCCCGGGAGGACGGTCAGGTGCCCGCGCAGGTTCTCGGCGCGGTCCGCGGCGCTGAGCCCCACCGAGTCGCGGGCGCCGCGGGTGAGGCGGAGCGGGTGGGCCACCCGGGCCGGGTGCAGCCGGGCCACCCGCTCGGCGATCGCGGTCATGTGTGGACCGCCGCGGCGCCTGCTCGCGGCGGCGCGGGAGGGGGCCGGGACCAACCACAGTGGACCGGGGAACAGCCGGTGCAGCGCCGCGGCCAGCGCGGCGGCCAGGACCGCCAGCAGGTCCCTCCTCCCCCGCTCCTTGGCCGCCAGCACGGCCTTGCGGGCCGCGCCCCGGTAGGCGCCCACGGCGAAGACCGGGAGGCCGGGCGGCAGCCCCGGGCGGTGGACGGGGAACGGCGCGGCGAAGCAGGGCGCGCAGTCGGGGCACCACGGGGTGCCGGGGCGGGAGCAGCCCGCGCAGCGGCGCGGGAGGAGCAGGTCCAGGACGGCGTCGAGGCCCGGGGCGGCGTTGGAGGTCATGGGAAGAGGATGGCGCGGATCACCGATTCGCGGGGGAAACCATCCACAGGCCTTTGACCTGCGAAAATACTGTCAGCCCGGGTAGAAGGGGATCGAGCCGGGGGGCTGGCCGTGCTGGTGGGTCAGCCAGACCTTGTTCGCCTCCTGCGTCGACCACAGGCCCAGGCTGTCCATCACCAGGGTGGAGCGGCTGGGCGCGGCGGTGACGGCGGTGACCGGCAGGGTGAGGTTGGCGCTGTTGAACTGCGTCAGCGAGAAGCCGTCGATCGGGAGGCTGGCCACCGGGAGCGACGGCTGCTCGGTGACGGCGATGAGGGTCTGCCGGTCGAGCCAGTCGAGGCCGACGACCTGCTTGACCACGCCCGCCTGCAGGGTCAGCGGCGAGCGGATGGCCACCGCGTCGTTGGCGCGGACCACCGAGGCCACCCGGACCTGCCCGTTGACCACGGCGGCGACCCGGACACCGTCGCGGGACAGGCGTAGCTGGGTGATGGGGCCGTCGCGGGTCAGCTCGGTGGCGTCGACCGGGAAGCCCACCCACGTGCCCTCGACGGTGCGCACGACCCGGGTGACGACGGTGCCGTCCTGGACCGTCCAGACCTCGTTGGGGGCGATGCCCTCGCCGGGGCTGAGCAGCCAGGTGGGCCTGGTCAGGGTGGCGGTCTGGGACAGGCCGACCTCGGGGAGGTCGCCGTCGACCTTGCCGACGCGCAGCCGCACCCCCGAGCCGGTGCGCTGCACGACCGCCAGCGCGCTGCCGTCGAGGGACTGGGCGGCGGTGACGACGTCGTAGGCGCCCGAGCCCGCGGGACCGTCGATCGGCTTGCCGTCGCGCAGGGAGACCAGCCTGCCGCCGGTCACGGCGAGGCCGAGCAGGTCCGGCTTGGAGGTGGTCAGGTTCTCGTATGGGGTGATGTCGCTGGCGCGCCAGTCCTGCTTGGTGGCGACCAGCGCCCGGTCGTCGCTGAGCAGGCGGATCGGGCTCGTGGTCACCTCGCTGAGCGTGGTGACCACCTGGACCGCCATCTTGCCGCGCTCCTCCGTCGTCTTCTCCACCGAGGCGAAGTTGATCTTTATCGCGCCGTCGGAGTCGGTCACCACGTTCGTGCGCAGGACGACGCCGTCGAGCGGGCTCACCACGGCGCCCTTGAGGCCGTCGGACGGGCCCTTGAGCAGCAGCTCCACCACCCGCCGCTCCAGGTTGTCGCGCGGTTCGGCGGCCATGAAGCGCAGGTCCGGGACGAGCACCTTCTCCCCCGGGTCGAAGAACACCAGGTTCACCCGGCGGTAGGAGGCGACGAACGCGGACTCGGTGATCAGCGCGAAGTCCGGCGCCTCGGAGATGCGCCACTGCCCGTCGGCCTGGCGGGCCACCTTGAACTGGAACTCGACCGGCTGCACCGAGGCGAAGAACGCCTGGCGCGGGTCCAGCCTGCCGATCTGCCTGCCGGTGAGGATGACGACCTGCTCGTTGACCCGGTCGCCCTCCGGCACCGACTGCGGCAGCGTCTTGGGCTTGTCCTCGATGATGACCCGGTCGCTGGTGCCCGACCACACCGCGTCCGCCTCGGGGGTGAGGTAGGCGCGCGCGGCGTCGGACGAACCGGTCTTGGTCACGAACTCACCGACGAGCCCGTACGGGTTCAGCCCCGGCGACGGGTTGTCCACCACCCGCGACGCCACCTGCGGCAGCTCCGTGACGAAGCGGGGCGGTGTGCTCTCCGGGATGTTCGCGCACCCCGCCGCGCAGGCGAGCACGAGCAGCACCACCAGCACCCGGGTCGACGTGTTCACGGGTGGACCTCCTCCGGGACCTGCTCCGGCTGCGCTTCCTCTGCCGGGTGGGCGTCCTCCGGCGGGAGCGGCAGCGGGCTCTCCCCATACTCGACGTCCTGCAGTCGGGGCAGCGTGAGCCGGAAGCACGCGCCCTGGCCCGGCTCGCCCCAGGCGTCCAGGCCGCCGCCGTGCAGCCGGGCGTCCTCCAGGCTGATCGCCAGGCCGAGGCCGGTGCCGCCGGTGTGCCGGTTGCGCGACGGGTCGGCCCGCCAGAACCGGTTGAACACCAGCTCCGCCTCCCCCGTGCGCAGGCCCACGCCGTGGTCGCGGACGGTGACCGCCACCGCGTCGGGGCCCAGCGCCATCCGCAGCTCGACCGGCCTGCCCTCGCCGTGGTCGATCGCGTTGGCCAGCAGGTTGCGGACGATCCGCTCCACCCGGCGCGACTCGACCTCCGCGGTGGCCTCCTCCTCGGGCAGGTCGAGCACGATCTCGCTGCCCGCGTTGCGCGCGATGACCCGCACCGACTCCACCGCGCGGCGGGCGATGGCGCGCAGGTCGGCGTACTCGGAGACCAGTTCCTCCACGCCCGCGTCCAGCCGGGAGATCTCCAGCAGGTCGCCGAGCAGCGACTCGAACCGGTCCAGCTCGTCGACCAGCAGCTCGGTGGAGCG
Organism: Actinokineospora spheciospongiae; assembly: GCF_000564855.1. Classification (GTDB taxonomy): domain Bacteria; phylum Actinomycetota; class Actinomycetes; order Mycobacteriales; family Pseudonocardiaceae; genus Actinokineospora; species Actinokineospora spheciospongiae. Next base: position 2,434 of record NZ_AYXG01000098.1, on the reverse strand, counting down.
CGACAGCCCGGCCGGGAACTGCGCGCGGGAGGCGTGCAGCACGTCGGCGGCCATCCGGACGGTGGTCAGCGGGGTGCGCAGCTCGTGCGAGACGTCGGAGGTGAACCGGCGCTGGAGCTGGCCGAACTCCTCGAGCTGCCGGATCTGGCGCTGGATGCTCTCGGCCATCTCGTTGTAGGACTGGGCCAGCCGGGCCACGTCGTCCTCGCCCGCGACCACCATCCGCTCGTCCAGCTCGCCGTCGGCGAACCGCTCGGCGGCCCGGGCGGCGCGGCGCACCGGCAGCACCACCTGCCGGGTGACCAGGTTGGTGATGCCCGCCAGCAGCAGCAACAGCACCAGACCGCCGACGAGCAGGGTGTTCTGCTCGGCGCTGATCGTCGTCTGCTCGGCGGTCAGCGGGTAGAGCATGTAGAGCTGCATCTGCAACCGGCTGCTGCCCGCGTTGTTGATCGGGGTGCCGACGATCAGGTAGGTGATCGGCCCGCTGGGCCGCTCCACGGTGTGGATCTGGGTGGCGGTGGGCCCGGTCGGCCGGAGCACGAACTCACGCAGCGACTGCGGCACCGCGTCGTAGTCGCCCGCGTAGCTGACCTGGTCGCGGGACATGTTGGGGGCGTCGTTGACCAGCACCGGTTCGAAGGCGCCCGCGGAGCTGTCCGGCGACGAGCTGGTCAGCCGGTTGCGGGCGCTGGTCAGCCGGTTGCGCAGGACCTCGGAGTCCTCGCTGGTGCCGAGCAGCTCGCGCTCGGCGATCCCGACCGCGGCCCTGGTCTGCTGGATCGCGGCTTCTTCCTTGGTGCCCAGGAGCTGGTCGGTGATCTGGTTCTGCAGCACGATGCCCAGCACGAACACCACGGCGGAACCGAGCGCGAGGGTGCTGACGACGACGCGCAACTGCAGCGAGCGGCGCCAGAGTTCGCTGAACACGACCGACCGCCGCCGCCCCGCGGCGACGAGGCGGCCGAGGGCGGCGGCGAGCCGGGTGAGGAGTGCGGCCACCCGGCCCGCCCCGGTCACGGCGGGCCCGCCTTGTACCCGACGCCGCGGACGGTCAGCACGACCTCCGGGTGCTCCGGGTCGCGCTCGACCTTGGACCGCAGGCGCTGCACGTGCACGTTGACCAGGCGGGTGTCGGCGGCGTGCCGGTAGCCCCAGACCTGTTCGAGCAGCACCTCGCGGGTGAACACCTGGCGCGGCTTGCGGGCCAGGGCGACCAGGAGGTCGAACTCCAGCGGGGTGAGCTGGATGGCCCGGCCGTCGCGGGTCACCTCGTGCCCGGGGACGTCGATGGTGAGGTCGCCGATGCCGAGGGTCTCGGCGGGCTCGTTCTCGGTGCGGCGCAGCCTGGCCCGCACCCTGGCGACCAGCTCCTTGGGCTTGAACGGCTTGACCACGTAGTCGTCGGCGCCGGACTCCAGGCCCAGCACGATGTCGACGGTGTCGCTCTTGGCCGTGAGCATGACGATCGGCACGCCGGACTCGCCGCGGATGGCCTTGCAGACGTCGATCCCGTTCATCCCGGGCAGCATCAGGTCCAGCAGCACCAGGTCGGGTTTCAGCTCCCGCAGCGCGGGTAGAGCGCGCGACCCGTCGGCCACCACGGCGGTGTCGAACCCCTCGCCGCGGAGCACGATGGTCAGCATCTCGGCCAGAGCCGGGTCGTCGTCCACTACCAGCACACGTGCCTTCATGGTCACATCGTCGCACTGTGCACGCTCCGTGCGTGCGCGTCCCCCCGATCAGGTACTGTTGAATTTTGAACCACTTTGAGGGGAGCACCCGATGGGCATCCGCAGGCTCAACCACGCCGTGCTGTACGTCCGCGACGTCGACCGGTCAGTGGCCTTCTACCGCGACCTGCTCGGCTTCCGCGTCGTGACCGAGTTCCCCGGGCAGGCGGCGTTCCTGCGCGCGGCGGACTCCGACAACGACCACGACCTGGGGCTGTTCCGGGTCGGGGCGGACGCGGTCGGACCGGTGGCCGGGCAGGTCGGGCTGTACCACCTGGCCTGGTCGGTGCGGACGCTGCCGGAACTGGCCGAGTTCGCCAGGGTGCTGACCGCCGCCGGGTCGCTGGTCGGGGCTTCGGACCACGGGGTGTCGAAGTCGCTGTACGCGAAGGACCCGGACGGGGTCGAGTTCGAGGTGTCGTGGTTCGTGCCGCGGGAGCGGGTCACCGCGGACATGGCGGCGGCGGGGGCGCCTCGGGCGCTGGACATCGACGCGGAGATCTCGCGGTGGGGGGCGGACGTGGTGGGGGCGCTGTAGGGGTTCGGTTGGGTTGTCCACATCCCCCGTTGGTGATCCACAGGCTGGCGGTGGGTGTTGTTTTGGCTGCTCAGGGGCCGATACGCTGAAAAGGGCGGTCAGCCCCCGGGTGGGCGGGGTCTGCGTGGGCGGGGTCTGCGTGGGCGGGGTCTGCGTGGGCGGG
>NZ_AYXG01000097.1 GCF_000564855.1 Actinokineospora spheciospongiae | reverse complement strand
CCTGGGCGCCGGGGGCGAAGCGCAGTTCCAGCACCTCGCGGGTGGCGTGGCGGGTGTGGCTAGTGGGTGTTCGCCATCTCGGCGGCCAGGCGTTCGTCGCCGCTGAGGGTCATGAGGGGCTTTTCCTTGATGAGCAGGACGGCGATGGCGGCGATGACCGCGATCGGGGTGGCCACCAGGAACAGGTGGGCGGTGGCCGAGCCGTAGATGTCCTGCACGATCAGCCGGACCGGTTCGGGCAGGGTGGTCAGGTCCGGGACGGCGGTGGAGCTGCCGCCGGTGGGGGCGCCGGGGAAGCGCTCGGCGAAGTCGGAGCTGATCCGGTTCGCCAGGACGGCGCCCAGGGCGCTGACGCCGACCGCGCCGCCGAGGCTGCGGAAGAAGGTCAGGGTGGAGGTGGTGGCGCCGAGGTCCTTGGCGGGGACGTCGTTCTGCGCGGCGAGCACCAGGTTCTGCATGAGCAGGCCGACGCCGACGCCGAGGACGGCCATGTAGACCGCGACCAGGGGGATGGCGGTGCCCGCGCCGATGGTGGACAGCAGCAGCATGCCCGCGACCATGATCACGCCGCCCGCGACGAGGTAGGCCTTCCAGCGGCCGTACTTGCTGATCAACTGCCCGGCGACGGTGGAGGACACCAGCAGGCCGAAGATCAGCGGCAGGCTGAGCAGCCCGGCCTTGGTGGGGGACATGCCGTGCCCGATCTGGAAGTACTGCGACAGGAACACGGTGCCGCCGAACATGGCCACGCCGACCAGGGCGGAGGCGATGATGGACATGGTGACGGTGCGGTTGCGGAAGATCGACAGGGGCACGACGGGGTCCTTGGCGCGGCCCTCGACGAAGACGGCGAGGGCGAGCAGCACGACGCCCACGGCGACCAGCAGCGCGGTCCAGCCGGAGGCCCAGGCGAACTTGTTGCCCGCCAGGGAGGACCACACCAGCAGGGTGGACACGCCGGTGACGATGAGCGCGGCGCCGAGCCAGTCGATGGTGACCTCCTTGCGCACGACCGGCAGGTGCAGGGTCTTCTGCAGCAGGGCGATGGAGGCGAGGGTGAAGGGGACGCCGATGAAGAAGCACCAGCGCCAGCCCAGCCAGGAGGTGTCGACCAGGATGCCGCCGATGAGCGGTCCGGCGACGGTGGCGACGCCGAACACGGCGCCGAAGATGCCGGAGTAGCGGCCGAGTTCGCGGGGCGGGATCATCGCGGCCATCACGATGGTGGCCAGTGCGGAGATGCCGCCCGCGCCGAGGCCCTGGGCGATGCGGCTGGCGATGAGGACCTCGATGTTGGGGGCGAAGCCCGCGACGAGGGAGCCGAGGACGAACATCGCCAGGGAGAGCTGGATGAGCAGCTTGCGGCTGTAGAGGTCGGCCATCTTGCCCCACAGGGGGACGGTGGCGGTCATGGCGAGCAGTTCGGTGGTGACGACCCAGGTGTAGACGGACTGGCTGCCGTTGAGGTCGGAGATGATGCGCGGCAGTGCGTTGGAGACGATGGTGGAGGCCAGGATGGCCATGAACATGCCGAGCATCAGCCCGGAGATGGCTTGGAGGACGTCGCGGCGGCCGAGGGGGGCCGGGGTGTCGGCGCCGGTGGTGGGTGTGGCGGTGGGGTCGGGTCCGGTGGCGCCGGGCTCGGTGGTGGTGTCGGGCATCGCTCCTCGTCAGGGTTGTTCGGTCGGTGCGGGCAGGCCGCGTTCGAGCAGGTGGAAGGCTTCGCTGAGGACGTCGGCGAGGACGGGTGGGTCGGTCGGGGTGGACCAGCGGGTGATGGCGACCCGGAAGGCGGCGCCCGCGGCGGCGGCGACGAGTCGCGGGTAGGTGTGGTCGGCGGGCAGGTCGAGGCGTTCGGCGAGGGCGTTGGCGAGTTGTTGCTCGGTGGCGGCGCCGGAGAGGAAGGCGCGGTTGAGCAGGTCGGGGTGTTGTCGCACGACCTGCATGCGCAGCACCCAGCGGTGGTGGTCGACGTCGGCGGTGCCGATCTCGTCGAGGAGCATCTCGCGGACGGCGGTGAGGGGTGGTTCGTGCCGGGGTCGGTTGAGGACCATGGTGCGGATGCGGGTGCCGAGGTCGTCGTCGGGGATGAGGACGGCGTCTTCCTTGGAGGGGAAGTAGTTGAAGAAGGTGCGGGTGGAGACGCCCGCGCGTTCGGCGATGTCGTCGACGGTGACGTGGTCGAGGCCGCGTTCGGCGGCGAGGTCCAGGGCGGCGTCGGACAGGGCGGTCCTGGTTTCGCGCTTCTTGCGGTCGCGCAGGCCTTCGGTGCGTGCGGTGGCCGGTGTTGCCATGGGCACAGGGTAGCGCGGTTGGGTGCAGTGTCTGCAAGTTTGCAGTGTCTGCACCTTGGTGAGGTGGGTCTCGTGCGGGTGGCCTGTGGGCAGTGGTGTGCGCCGGGGTGGGCTAGCGCGTGTTCCTGGCCGGGTCCGACGGTGGGGACAGCGTCCAGTTGGCGAGGAGGTCGAGGGCTTGGCGGGAGGGTGACCCGGGTTCGGCGGTGTAGACGTAGAGGGTGCTGTCGGTGTCGCCGGGCGGGGTGAGGGTTTCGTAGTCGACGGTGAGGTCCCCGACGACGGGGTGGTGCAGTCGTTTGGAGCCGTGGGTGCGCTGGTGGACGCGGTGTTCGTCCCACCAGCCGGGGAATTCGGCGCTGGTGGTGCGCAGTTCGGCCACGAGGTCTGCGGTGGCCCGGTCGTGCGGGTCGGCGCCGAGTTCCAGGCGCAGGCTCTCCACGGCGGCCCGGGCTTGGGGTTCCCAGTCGGCGAACAGGGTGCGGGCGTCCTCGTCGAGCAGCATCCAGCGGGCGTAGTTGCGCTCGGCGGGCGGGCGGGCTTCGAAGTCGGCGAACAGCGCCCGGGCCATCCGGTTGGTGGCGAGGATGTCGGTGCGGCGCCCGAGGACCATCGCCGGTTCGCCGTCGAGGCTGTCGAGGAGCTGGCGCAGCCCGGGGCGGACGCGCTGGACGGGGCGTGCGCGGGGCCGTGGGGGTTTGCCCGCTGCGGCGATGAGGTCTTCGAGGTGGGCCTGGCCCGCCGGGTCGAGTCCCAGGGCGCGGCCGAGGGCGTCGAGGACGGACGGGGACGGGACGATCCGCCGCCCCTGTTCGAGTCGGGCGTAGTAGTCGGTCGAGACGCCTGCCAGCAGCGCCACCTCCTCGCGGCGCAGTCCCGGCACCCGCCGGATGCGGGCGTCGGCGGGCAGTCCGGCGCGTGCGGGGTCGCACTGGCCGCGTGTGCGGCGCAGGAAGTCGGCGAGTTCCTGGTTCTTCTCGGTCACCGTTCCAGTGTGCCGCGTCCGGGGGTCTCGCCCGGACCTCCGCGTCCCGACGCCGTCGGGCGGACCGCTCGCGGGCGGGTTCGTCCGAGGACGTCGGGGCGCGGGCACCGGCAGGGGGTCAGAGGGGGTCAGAGGGGGTTGTCGGCCCAGCGGCGCCTGCCCGATTCGGGGAGGGTGGAGATGGGGTCGTAGTAGGGGTAGCGGCGGTCGAGCACGTCGGCGTCCTCGAGGCGTTCGGTGCCCGCCCGGTAGTTCTTGGTCCAGTAGGACACGCCCAGGTCGCGGTCGTACTCGGCGAGCTGGTGCACCCAGCGCTTGCCGACGTAGGGGACGTCGCAGATGATGCGCGGGGTGGCGTAGCCGGGCAGGTAGCCCATGATGGCGTGCTGGAGTTGCTGGGCTTCCCAGACCGCGACCCGCCAGTGCTCGGCGTTGGGGATCATGTCGCACATGTAGAAGTAGTACGGGAGGATGTTCGCCTCCCCCTGCAGGGCGAAGCACAGGTCGAGCAGGGCTTCGGGGGTGGCGTTGACCCCGCGCATGAGCACCCCTTGGTTGCGCACGTCGCGGACGCCGATCTCCAGGGCGGTGCGGGTGGCTTCGGCGACCAGCGGGGTGAGCGTTTGGGCGTGGTTGACGTGGGTGTGGATGGCGAGGTTGACCCCGCGGCGGCGGGCGGTGCGGGCGACGCGTTCGAGTCCTTCGACGACGGTGGGTTGCAGCCAGTGCTGCGGCAGGGCGGCGAAGGCCTTGGTGGCGAGGCGGATGTCGCGCACGGTGGGGATGTCGAGCAGGCGCATGAGGAACGACTCGAGTTGCTTCCAGGGCACGTTGGCCACGTCGCCGCCGGAGACGACGACGTCGCGGACGCCGGGGGTGGCCCGGAGGTAGTCGATCATGCGTTCCTGCCGGTCGACCGGTTTGAGGGTGAGCCGGTGCTTGTCGACCTGGGGGGTGGAGTTGCCGACGAGGTCCATGCGGGTGCAGTGCCCGCAGTACTGGGGGCAGGTGGAGAGCAGTTCGGCGAGGACCTTGGTGGGGTAGCGGTGGGTCAGGCCCTCCACGACCCACATCTCCGCCTCGTGCAGGGAGTCGCGGGCGGAGTGGGGGTGGCTCGGCCAGGTGGGGTCGCGGTCGGTGGCGACGGGGAGCATGTAGTTGCGGATGGGGTCGGCGAGGAAGGCGGCGGTGAACGCCGCGGGGGTGGTAGGGGCGTCGGGGGCCATGGTGTTGAGCATCTGCGGGGGGATGAGCATCGACATCGTGGCCAGGTTCGCCTGGTCGGCGGCCAGGTCGGTGTAGAAGTCCTCGGTGAGCAGGTCGCCGACGACGCCGCGGAGCTGGGTGGGGTTCTTGACGCAGTGCGCCCGCTGCCACTGCGCGTCGCGCCACTGGGCCTCGGTGACGTCGCGCCAGCCGGGGAAGCGCCGCCAGTCGGGTTCGACGAGTTCGCAGCGGACGTAGTCGTAGGGCTGGCCACTGCCCCGGGTCGCGGGGTCCGTGATCACGGAGTGATCGTCCAGTGCGGTCATCTCTACTCCTCGCCGATAGGGTTGCGTGAAGATATGCTGTCATATGGCTGTCTGGACGTAAATTTTTCGGCAAGGAGGGGTGGGCGCTGTGGGTGCTGCGGCGACGAGGACGGTCGGTTCCCCGCTGGGGCTGCACCGGGTGCTCGACGAGCCGGGGGTGCTGCCCCAGCGGGCGCGGCGGCTCGACCCCGACCCGACGCCGTGGCCGGACGAGGTGGTGCTCGACGTGGAGGTGCTCAACCTCGACGCCGCCTCCTTCCGGCAACTGCGCGAGGAGCACGGCTCCGGGGCGCGGGTGCGGGCCGCGGTGGCGGCGGTCGTCGCCGAGCGGGGGAAGATGCAGAACCCGGTGACCGGGTCGGGCGGGATGCTGCTGGGCACGGTGCGCGCGGTCGGTCCGCGGTCCCCGCTGGGCCTGCGCGTCGGGGACCGGGTCGCCACGCTGGTGTCGTTGTCGCTGACCCCGCTGCGGATCACCGACGGGCTGGCGCGGTGGGACGGGGAGTCCGAGCAGGTGCCGTGCGCGGGGACCGCGGTGCTGTTCGGCCGGTCCATCGCCGCGGTGCTGCCGCCGGACCTGCCCGACGCGGTGGCGCTGTCGGTGCTGGACGTGTGCGGGGCGCCCGCGCTGACCGACCGGGTGGTGCGCGAGGCCGGGGCGGGGGCGTCGGTGTGCGTGCTGGGCGGCGGCGGCAAGTCCGGGTCGCTGTCGCTGGCCGCCGCCCGGGCCGCGGGGGCCGGTCGGGTGGTGGCGCTGGTGCCGACCGAGGCCGAGGCCGCCGCGGTGCGCGCGGCCGGGTTGGCCGACGAGGTCGTGCTCGCCGATGCCCGGGACCCGGTGGCGGTGGCCGAGGCGGTGGGGGAGCCGGTGGGTGTGACCGTGGTGTGCGTGGACGTGCCCGGCTGCGAGCACGGGGCGGTCCTGGCCACCGCCGACGGCGGCACGGTGGTGTTCTTCTCCATGGCGACGTCGTTCACCGCCGCGGCGCTGGGCGCGGAGGGGGTGGCCGCGGACGTGCGGATGCTGGTGGGCAACGGGTACGTGCCCGGGCACGCGGAGTTCGCGCTGTCGCTCTACCGCGCCGAGCCCGGGGTGCGGGCGCTGTTCGCCGCCCGGGAGCGGCAGACTCACACCCCATGACCAGCGCTGAGAAGCCCTCGACCACCCTGCTGCTCGGCGGGCGGGTCCACTCCCCGGCCGACCCGCACGCCACCGCGATGGCCGTGGAGGGCGGTGTCGTGGTGTGGCTCGGGCAGGACTCCGTGGGCCGCGCCCTGCACCCCGACGCCGAGGTGGTGGAGCTGGACGGGGCGTTCGTGGCCCCGGCGTTCGTCGACGCGCACGTGCACGCCACCTCCGCCGGGCTGCTGCGCACCGGCCTGGACCTGACCGGGTGCGCGTCGGTGGCCGAGTGCCTCGACGTGCTGGCCGCGCACGTGCGCGCCACCGACGGCGCCCCGGTGTGGGGACACGGGTGGGACGAGACGGGGTGGCCGGACAAGCGCCCGCCGACGCGCGCGGAGATCGACCTGGCCTGCGCCGGGGCCCCGGTGTACCTGTCGCGGGTCGACGTGCACTCCGCGCTGGTGTCCTCCGCGCTGCTGGGCCGGGTGCCCGCGGTGCGCGGCGACGACGGGTTCGACCCCACCGGGCCGCTGACCCGCGACGCGCACCACCGGGTGCGCCAGGCCGCGCAGGAGGCGATCACCCCGGCGCAGCGGGCCGCCGCGCAGGACGGGTTCCTGCGCCACGCCGCGGCGATGGGGGTGGCCGCGGTGCACGAGTGCGCCGGTCCGCACATCTCCGGCCGCGACGACCTGGCCGCCCTGCTCGCCCGCAGCGGCGGGCAGCGGCCCGAGGTGGTGGGCTACTGGGGTGAGCGGGCACCGGCGTCGCTGGCCGCCGAGCTGGGGGTGCGCGGGCTGGCCGGTGACCTGTTCGTCGACGGCGCCCTCGGCTCGCGCACCGCGGCCCTGTGCTCCCCCTACGCCGACGCCCCCGACACCTCCGGGGCGCTGTACCTCGACGCGGTGGCGGTCGCCGAGCACCTGGTGGTGTGCACCGAGGCGGGCATCCAGGCCGGGTTCCACGTCATCGGCGACGGCGCGGTCGCCGAGGTCGTCGCCGGGTTCGACCTGGCCGAGCAGCGGGTGGGCCGCGCGGCGCTGGCCGGGTCGCGCCACCGCCTGGAACACCTGGAGATGGTCACCGCCGAGCAGGCGCTGAAGTTGGGCCAGTGGGGTGTGGTGGCCTCGGTGCAGCCGCTGTTCGACGCCACCTGGGGCGGCCCGGACGGCATGTACGCCGACCGGCTCGGCCCCGAGCGCGGCACGGCGCTCAACCCGCTGTCCCGCCTCGCCGCCGCCGGGGTGGTCCTGGCCCTGGGCTCCGACGCCCCGGTGACCCGGCTGGACCCGTGGGCCTCCGTCCGCGCCGCGGTGCACCACCGCACCGACGGCGCCGGGCTCTCACCCCGGGCGGCGTTCACCGCCCACACCCGCGGCGGGTGGCGCGCCGCGGGCGTCGACGACGGGGTCACCGGCACGCTCGTGCCCGGCGCCCCGGCCACCTACGCGGTGTGGCGGGCCGACGAACTGGTCACCGCGGGCACCGATTCCCGCGTGCGGCGCTGGTCGACCGACCCGCGCTCCCGCGTCCCCGGGCTGCCGCCGCTGGACCCCGGCGCCGAGCTGCCCGTGTGCCTGCGCACCGTGCACAGCGGTCGGACCCTCTACGACCGCTCCCGCGACGAGGAGGAGACCCATGCCGCTTCTTGACCTCGACCCGGCCGTGGTGTCCCGCGCCAGGGACCTGGCCGCCCGCGCCGCCGAACCGGTGGTGGCGCTGGCCCGCGCGCACACCACCGTCGCGGTGGAGCGGGCCACGCTGCGCCTGGCCGGGATCACCGGCGCCGACACCGCCCACCGCGCCGGGGACGTGCCGTGGGTCAACCGGGTCGTCGACACCGTCGGCGAGCACTGCGGCCTGGAGCACGGGGTGGTGCTGCCGGTGTTCCATGCCCTGCGCGAGCACGACCTGGGCTCGCTGACCGACCTCGCCGAGGCCACCGCAGCCGGTCAGGTGCGCTTCACCCTGCCCACCGGGGCCGCCGCGACCCGCGCGGGCAAGGCAGCCCGCACCGCGGTGGCCAGGGGGCTGCGCACCGTCGACCGCAACCGGGCCACCCGCGACAAGCTCGTCACCAGGCTGGGGGACCCGCCGCAGCGGCCGTGGATCTACCTGATCGTGGCCACCGGCGACATCGACGAGGACGTGGTGCAGGCCGCCAACGCCGCCCGCGCAGGCGCCGACATCATCGCCGTCATCCGCTCCACCGGGCAGTCGCTGCTGGACTACGTGCCCGAGGGCGCCACCCACCACGGGTTCGCGGGCACCTACGCCACCCAGGAGAACTTCCGCATCATGCGCGCGGCGATGGACGAGGTGTCGCGCGAGGTGGGCCGCTACGTGCGGGTCACCAACTACGCCTCCGGGCTGTGCATGCCCGAGATCGCCGTCCTCGCCGGGCTCGAACGGCTCGACATGATGCTCAACGACTCCATGTACGGCATCCTCTTCCGCGACATCAACCCCGTCCGCACCTTCGTCGACCAGCGGTTCTCCCGCCAGGTCCACGCCCGCGCCGGGATCATCATCAACACCGGCGAGGACAACTACCTCACCACCGACGACGCCGTGGACGCCGCGCACACCGTCACCGTCTCCCAACTGCTCAACGAGCGCTTCGCCCACGAGGCCGGGCTGCCCGACGAGCTGCTGGGCCTCGGGCACGCCTTCGAGATCAACCCGAAGGTGCCCGACTCCTTCCGGCTGGAGCTGGCGCACGCGCTGCTGGCCCGCGAGCTGTTCCCCGACGCCCCGCTGAAGTGGATGCCGCCGACCAAGCACATGACCGGCAACGTGTTCGACGGGCACCTGCTCGACGGGTTCTTCAACCTCGCCGGGGTCCTCACCGGCCAGTCGATCCTGCTGGTCGGGATGATGACCGAGGCGGTGGTGACCCCGTTCCTGTCCGACCGCGACCTGGCCCTGGGCAACGTCCGCTACGTGCTGGAGGCGGCCGGGACCCTCGCCGAGGACTTCCGCCCCACCCCCGACGGGCTCATCGTCAAGCGCGCCCACCAGGTCCTCGGCGAAGCCGTCGACCTGCTCGAACGCGTCGTCGACGACGGGCTGCTGACCGCCATCGGCCGCGGCACCTTCGGGCTGATGAAGCGCCCCGCCGACCGGGGCAAGGGCGCCGACGGCGTCGTGGAGAAGGCCGAGGGCTACCTCAACCCCGCCACCACCCTGCTCGACGGGGAGTGACCCGGTGGACGACAACACGACGAAGGGCGACGCGGTGACCCAGAACGACCCCGCGGGGGCACCGCGGCCCCGCCACGTCCGCCCCTACGGCGACACCACCGGCGACGGCATGGCCCAGCTCTCCTTCACCCTGCCCGTGCCGCACGGGCCCCGCGCCGACGGCGCCGCGCAGCAGCTCGCGAACAAGATGGGCATAGACCCGGCCATGGTCGTGCACTCGCACCCCATCGGCACCGACTTCACCTTCTTCGTCGTCTACGGCTCGGTCACCCACCTCGTCGACCTCGACGCCGTGCGGGTCGTCGAACGCGACTACCCGCTGCTGCCGCCCGCGGAGGTCAACGCCGCCCTCAAGCGGCGGCTGCGGCGCAAGCTCGTCGTGGTCGGGGCGTGCATCGGCACCGACGCGCACACCGTGGGCATCGACGCGATCCTCAACATCAAGGGCTTCGCCGGGGAGAAGGGGCTGGAGTACTACCGGGAGCTGCGGGTGGTCAACCTCGGCGCCCAGGTCACCGTGCCCGACCTGGTCCGCCGCGCCCGCGCCGAGAAGGCCGACGCGGTGCTGGTCTCGCAGGTGGTCACCCAGCGCGACGCGCACATCCTCAACACCCAGGAGATGTCCGCGGCGTTCCGCGAGGCCACCGGGGCGCACTGCCCGCTGCTCATCGCCGGTGGCCCCCGGTTCGACCCGCTGATGTCCGCCGAACTCGGCGTCGACCGGGTCTTCGGCCGCGGCACCACCCCCGGCGAGGTCGCCAGCTACCTCGTGCACGCCATCACCGAGAGGACAGCGGTACCGGCATGAACCCCCAGCACCCCACCGAGGGGACCTCGGTCACCCACCGCCGCTACGTGCCGCACTCGCACGCCCACTACGGCGGCAACCTCGTCGACGGCGCCTACGGGCTGGGCCTGTTCGGCGACGTGGCCACCGAGCTGTGCGTGCGCACCGACGGCGACGAAGGGCTCTTCGCCGGGTACACCGGGGTGCAGTTCCTCGCCCCGCTGCACGCCGGTGACGTCGTCGAGGCCACCGCGACCCTGGTGCGGGTGGGCACCCGCTCGCGCGGCATGGAGTTCGAGGCCCGCGTGGTCTGCCGCGCCGCCCCCGATCGCGGCCCCTCCGCCGCCGACGTCCTCGATCCCCCGATCGTGATCACCCGGGCCACCGGAACGGTGGTGATCCCGCCAAAGCAGTGACAACCGGTCACCTCGCTTTGGTTGCCCCCGGGCAAATCCGGAGCGTCACAACCGCCCGGTAACCAGGGGATTCGGCTGGGCCGTGCGAGTGATCTTCCTCCGTGTTGGGCCATTTGGCCCACGCCATGCTTGCACCCGTTGGTGGGCGGCTGATAACAACCCGGTGAACCAGGGGTGACCCTGAGGGCACCGGGTCGTACGGAGGAACATGCCGACCGAGCTCGTCGAGGTGGAGCAGGTCCTCGGTCACGCCCCGGAGCAGGTCTGGGAACTGATCGGGGACCCCGCCCTCTACTCCCGCTACGTCCGCGAGGTCGCCACCGCCGAACGCGTGGCCGCGCACACGCGCAACCCCCGCTACCGGGTGCGGTTCAGCGTGCGCGGCAGGCCACCTGTGCCCGACGAGGTCGAGGTCCTCGTCAGCCGCCCCCGCGAACACCTGGTGCTGATCAGCCCCCGCTGGCACGACGGGCACCTCAGCGTCCGCCTCGAGAGCGTCCGGGGCGACGCGGGCGGCCGCGAACGCACCCGCGTGCAGGTGATGCTGTCGCTGCCGGACTCGCTGACCGCCGGGACCGTGCTCACCCCCTCCTGGACGCGCAAGCGCATCCGCAAGGCCCTCGCCCTCATGGACCACCACCTGGCCGGGCGCGCGCTGACCGTCTCGCCCACCCGCATCGACCAGGCCGCCCGGGGCCAGACCGCGCTCACCGTGGCCCGCACCCTCGCCCGCGCCGGGGTCCTGGGCCCCGGCCGCCCGGACCGGGTCGTCCGCCAGCTCGGCGAGCTGTCCCGGTGGGGCGCCACCCTCGTCGGCGGCTACCGGGCCGCGGCCGCCCGCGTCCCCGACGCCCTGGCCGTGCGCGACGAACGCGGCGGCCTCACCTACGCCGAGGTCGACGCCCGCACCACCCGCCTGGCCAACGCCCTCGCCGAACGCGGGGTCCGCCAGGGCCGCCGGGTGGCGGTGATGTGCCGCAACCACGCCGGGCTGGTGGAGTCCACCATCGCCTGCGGCAAGCTCGGCGCCGACGTGGTGCTGCTCAACACCGGCCTGTCCGCCGACCAGGTCGCCGACCTCGTCGCCGAGCACCGGCCGATCGCCCTGCTCGCCGACGCCGAGTTCGCCCCGCTGTTCCACCACCTGCCCCGCTCGCTGACCTGGATCTCCACCTGGTCGGCCGCCCCCGGCGACCTGACCACCGACGCCCTCGTCGCCGACGGCTCACCCGCGCCGATCCACCCACCCGCCCAACCGGGGCGGATCATCGTGCTCACCTCCGGCACCACCGGCACCCCCAAGGGCGCCCGCCGCCGCACCCCGTCGGGTCTCAGCGCCGCCGCCGCGGTGCTCTCCCGCATCCCGCTGCGCGCCGGGGAGCGCATGCTGGTCTCCGCGCCCCTGTTCCACACCTGGGGCCTGGCCGGGATGCAGTTGTGCATGCCGCTGCACGCCACCATGACCCTGCAGCGGCGGTTCGACCCGGAAGCCGCGCTGCGCGTCATCGCCGAACAGCGCATCACCGCCTTCTTCGCCGTTCCGGTCATGCTGCAACGGATCATGGACCTGCCCGCGCACGTGCGCGAGCGCCACGACACCTCCTCGCTGCGGGTCGTGGCCTCCAGCGGCTCGGCGCTGCCCGGGTCGCTGGTCACCTCCTTCATGGACACCTTCGGCGAGGTCCTCTACAACCTCTACGGGTCCACCGAGGTGTCCTGGGCATCCATCGCCACCCCCGCCGACCTGCGCGCCGCCCCCGCCACCGCGGGCCGCTGCCCGGTCGGCACCAAGGTCGGCATCCTCGACGCCGACGGGAACCCGCTGCCCCCCGGCGCGGTCGGGCGCATCTGCGTGGGCAACGAGATGCTGTTCGAGGGCTACACCTGCGGCGCCACCTCCGAGATGCACGACGACCTGATGGTCACCGGCGACCGCGGCTACCTCGACGCCGACCGGCGGCTGTTCGTCTCCGGCCGCGACGACGACATGATCGTCTCCGGTGGCGAGAACGTGTTCCCCCGCCCGGTGGAGGAACTGCTGCTGTCCATCGACGAGGTCGCCGACGTCGCCGTGGTGGGCGTCGCCGACCACGAGTTCGGGCAGCGCTTCGCGGCCTACCTGGCCCTCAAACCCGGTGCCCGGCTCGGCGTGACGGCGGTGCAGGAGTTCATCCACGAGCACCTCGAGCGCTACTCGGTGCCGAGGGACGTAATCTTCGTCCGAAAGGTCCCGCGCAACGCGACCGGCAAGGTCGTCAAGCGCCTGTTGGTGGAGCAGGAATGACTGTGCGATCGTTCGCCGCTGTGACGGCTGTGGTGTTGTCCCTGTTCGCCGCCGGGTGTTCGGCCGACGAACCCACCGGCCCCCCGCCGCCCGCCCCCATCGGGGACGGGCCGCTGCGGCTCGCCGACCCGTGCACCCTGCTACCCGCCTCGGCGGTCTCCGAAGCCGGGCTGCGCCCCGCCACCCCCGGCCCGGCCCGCGACGACGGCTACCGCGACTGCCGCTGGGTGCACGGGGAGGAGAAGAAGTTCGACCACCAGGTCAACGTCACCATCATCGCCAGCGCCGAGTTCCCCACCGTGCAGGACAACAAGGCGTTCGCGGTGGACACGATGTCGCCGGGCGGGCGGGAGGGCAAGCGGCTGCGCTACCAGGGCACCGCGGGTTGCCAGTACGTCCTCGACACCGCCCCGGCCGAGCGGGTCTCGATGACGGTGCTGGCCTCGACGGGGACGGTGGAGGAGGCGTGCGCGCTGCTCGACTCCTACGCCACCAGCATGGTCAAGGCCCTGCCCGCCGGGGTCTAGCTCGCCGGGGTGTGGCTCGCTGCTCGACAGCTCACTCGTGTCTTCGCAAGGGCCGGGATTTTGTCCTTGGCGCCTGGGTGGGTGGTTCTGCTTGGGCGGGGCCCCTACGGCGATCACGTGCCCGGCGTGACCGAGTGGGGCGAAAAGAGTGCCCCACTGCCCGGACAGGCTTGCACGTGATCGCCTCCCCCACCCAAGCAGAACCACCCACCCAGGCGTCTGCTTAGCCGGGCCTGCGGTTGCGGGGGTGGTCGCCTGCTGTGCCTGGTGGGTTCGCGGTGGCTGGTTGCCAGGGGGCGGTTCGTGAGTGGCAGGCCGGCCGCTGCGCCGGTGGGGTTCGGTGTGCCTGGTGGCTGGGCCTGCGGGCTCGGGGCGGGGACGGCAGGCGCGGGTGGTTCGGGGTGGTGGGGTTCAGCGGTTCGCGGTGACGCGGGCCAGTTCGCCGGACTCCAGTGCCACCCACACCCGCTGACCCCACACCGACAGGCCGTGCGGTTCCGAGCCCGGGGGCAGGGGCGGGGCGTGGGTGATGCGCCCGCGCGGGTCGACGTGGCCGAGGCGGGCGGCGCCCCACTCGGTGAACCAGCAGCCGCCCGCCCCGTCCGGGGCGATGGCGTGCGGGCGGGCGTCGCGGTCGGGCAGGGGGTGTTCGTGGATGCGGCCACCGAGGCCCACCCGGCCCAGGGCGCCCGCGCCGATCTCGACGAACCACAGGTGTCCGCCGGAGCAGGTGATGCCCACCGGTCCGGCGTCCGGGGTGAGCAGCGGGTGCACGGTCACCGCGCGGTCGGGGGCGATCCGGGCCAGGGCGTTCGCCTGATTGAGGGTGCACCACAGCGCCTGGTCCGGGCCCACGGCGAGACCGGCGGGGAAGCAGTCGGCGGGCAGGTCCACCACCTCGACCGCGCCGTTGGGGGTGAGCACCCCGACCCGGTGGTCCTCGGTGTCGGTGAACCACAGCGACCCGTCGCCGGTGAGGGCCAGGCCGTAGGGGACACCGGGGACCGGCACCGAGGTCACCGAGCCGTCCGGGGTGATCCGGCCCAGGTGGCCGTCGCCGTGGCGGCTGAACCAGACCGAGCCGTCCGGGGCGGGCACGATCGTCGTCGGCGCCGCCCCCGGGTCCAGGTCGAACCGGGTGCACGCGCCGTCGGGGGCGCGGCGCACGACGGCGTCGGCGTGCACGAGGGTCACCCACAGCGCGTCGGGGGCGGTCTGGGCGATGCCGTACGGGCCTTCGCCCGGTGCGGCGAACGGCACGACCTCGGTCACCGGAGGGGTTCGACCACCACCAGCGGGATCTCCCGGGGCGCCTTGGCCCGGTAGGTGTCGTAGTCCGGCCACAGGGACGTCATCAGGTGCCACAGCCTCGGCTTCTCCTCCGCGGTCGCCCGGCGGGCCCTGGCGACGAACCGGTCCGGCCCCACCTGGAGTTCGACCTCGCCGTCGGCCAGCAGGTTCAGGTACCACGCCGGGTCCGCCGGGGCGCCGCCGTTGGAGGCCACCAGGACGTAGCGGCCCTCCTCGTCGAGACCGTAGACCAGGGCGGTGCGCCTGCGCTTGCCCGAGCGGCGGCCGCGGGTGGTCAGCAGCAGCATGTCCAGCCCGTCGACCACCTCGGTCTCGGTGCCGCCGGACTCCACGTAGCGGCGGATGTGCTCGGCGACGAAACCCAGCGGGCTGTCGACGACACCGCCCGGGTCGCTGCGCCGCGGCTCGTCCGAGCCGCCGTCGGAGAAGCTCACCCCGGCGACGCTAGCAGCGCTCCGCACCCCCGGGCAGGGCATTCGGACTCACCCTCGACTTAGGCCGTGTTTCGAAAGCCCGGGGTTTTGGTGGGTGTGCCCGCTCGCCGGGGCGCCGGTTCTCGGGGAGCCTGCTTCGAGGACACGTCCCGGGGGCGACCCGCGACACCGCGGGGACCCCCCACCGGGTGGCCGTAGGCTGGCGCGGTGGTCGCCCCCGCCGTCGCACCGGACCCCGGTCCGGACACCCCCACCCGCTCCGCCCGCCTGGCCGTGCTGCTGCGCTGCGCCGCCGTGCTGGCCGCCGGTGGGCTCACCTACCTGGCCTGGCCGCCGCGCACCCTGTGGTGGCTGGCCCCGATCGGGTTGGCCGTGCTGGGCTGGGTGCTGCGCGGGCGGCGGGCGCGCGCCGGGTTCGGCTACGGGGTGCTGTTCGGCCTGGGGCTGATGACCCCGGCGCTGGCCTGGACCGGGGTGTTCGTCGGCCCGGTCGCCTGGTTGCCGCTGAGCCTGCTCGAAGCGCTGTTCGTCGGGCTGGCCTGCGCGGCGATGGCCGTGGTCAGCAGGCTGCCCGGGGCGGTGCTGTGGACGGCGCTGCTGTGGGTGGCGGGGGAGACCCTGCGCTCGGTGGTGCCCTTCGGCGGGTTCCCCTGGGTCAAGCTCGCCTTCAGCCAGCCCGAGGGCCTGTACCTGCCGCTGGCCTCCCTCGGCGGCACCCCGCTGATCGCGCTCGCGGTCTGCCTCACCGGCTTCGGCCTCGGCGAACTCGCCCACCGCCTGGCCACCGGCCGGGGCACCCCGAAGCTGCTGCTGGTCCCGGTGCTGGCCACCGTCGCGCCCCTGCTGGCCGGGATCGCGGCCACCGGGGCCGTGGGCACCGACGCCGACTCCGGCGAGGTCACCGTCGCCGCCGTGCAGGGCAACGTGCCGCGCGCCGGGCTGGACTTCAACGCCCAGCGCCGCGCCGTGCTCGACAACCACGTCACCCGCACCCACCAGCTCGCCGCCGACGTCCGCGCGGGCCGGGTGCCCCAGCCCGACCTGGTGATCTGGCCGGAGAACGCCTCCGACATCGACCCGTTCCGCAACGCCGACGCCCGCGCCCTCATCGACGGCGCCGCCCGCGACATCGGGGTGCCCATCGCCGTGGGCTCGGTGGTCGTCGGCGAGGACGGGCTGCCGCGCAACACCGTCGTGCTGTGGGACCCGCAGCTCGGGCCGGTCGACCGGTACACCAAGCGGCAGTTGCAACCCTTCGGCGAGACCATGCCGATGCGGTCGCTGTTCCGCCTCTTCAGCGCCGAGGTCGACCGGGCGGGCAACTTCCAGCCCGGCACCGACCCCACCGTGTTCACCATGGGCCGGGCCAGGGTGGCGCTGGCCACCTGCTACGAGGTGGCGTTCGACTCGGTGGTGCGCGACTCGGTGCGCAACGGGTCGAACCTGCTGGCCATCCCCACCAACAACGCCACCTTCGGCCGCTCGGAGATGACCTACCAGCAGCTCGCCATGGACCGGGTGCGCGCCGTCGAGCACGGCCGCGGCGTCGTCGTCGCGGCCACCAGCGGGGTCAGCGCGCTGATCCGCCCCGACGGGTCGGTCCTCGCCGAAACCGGTCTTTTCACCCCCGCCGCACTGGTGGCGGCGCTGCCGCTGCGGTCGGCGACTACGATGGCGGACCGATTGGGCGTGTGGCCGGAAGCGGTCATGGTGGCCGTCGCCCTCGCCGCACTGGTGTCCGCACTGGTGGCGGGCAGGCGCGCACGGACGACCGGGGCTGGTGTGGCGACCACCCCGGGCGCCCCCCGACAGGCATGACGGCGACAGGTTCGATGGTCCGGGGCGCGCCCGCGCACCGGCGAGGAGGAGACCGCGCATGGCGGAGCAGCCGCACGATCCCGCACAGCTCGACCCGGTGCTGGTGGTGATCCCGACCTACAACGAGCGGGAGAACCTCGGGATCATCATCGAACGGCTCAACGCCGCACTCCCCGGGGCGCACGCGCTGGTGGTCGACGACGGCAGCCCCGACGGCACCGGCGAACTGGCCGACGAGCTGGCCGCCGCCGACGAGCGGGTGCACGTGCTGCACCGCACGGAGAAGGCGGGCCTGGGCGCGGCGTACCTGGCCGGGTTCACCTGGGCGCTGGAGCACGACTACGCCGTCGTCGTGGAGATGGACGCCGACGGCTCGCACGCCCCCGAGGACCTGCCCAGGATGCTCGACGCCCTCGGCGACGCCGACCTGGTGCTCGGTTCCCGGTACGTGCCCGGCGGCAGGGTCGTCAACTGGCCCAAGAGCCGCGAGGTGCTCTCCCGGGGCGGCAACCTGTACTCCCAGCTCGCGCTGGGGGCGAAGGTCCGCGACATCACCGGCGGCTACCGGGCGTTCCGGCGGGCGGTGCTGGAGAAGCTCAAGCTGGGCAACGTCGCCTCCCAGGGCTACTGCTTCCAGGTCGACCTGGCCTGGCGCACCATCGAGGCCGGGTTCACCGTGGTCGAGGTGCCGATCACCTTCACCGAGCGCGAGCGCGGCCAGTCGAAGATGAGCGGCAACATCGTCCGCGAAGCGCTGTGGCGGGTCACCAAGTGGGGTCTGCGCCGCCGGGGCAACCAGCTCAAGGCGCTGCTGCGCATCAAGTGAACGCCGTCGAGCGCCCACCCGGCAGCCGGGTGGGCGCTCGACGGTCGTGCCGCGGGCAGGGCTCGGTGGTCGTGCCCCGGGCAGGGAAACGGCCGCCCGAGTGGGGGAGTCCCGGGCGGCCGTCGGTCTGGCGGTGTGGTGCGGCTAGGCGGGGCGGCGGCGGGTGCGCAGCTCGGCCAGGCGCTCGGTCAGCAGGTCCTCCAGCTCCGGGATGGAGCGGCGTTCCAGCAGCATGTCCCAGTGCGTGCGCGGCGGCTTGACCTTCTTCGGTTCCGGGTCGGACCCGTCGATCATCTTCGACTCGAGCCCGTGCAGCCTGCACTCCCACACCGAGGGGACCTCGGCATCGTCGGAGAAGGGGACCTCGAAGTCGTGGTCCTTCGGGCACGCGTACCGGACCGTCCGGCGGGGGGCGAGGTCGTGATTGCGGTCAGTCTCGTAGCTGACCGCACCTAGCCGGCTACCACGGAGAACACGGTCGGCCATAGCGGTGTCCTTTCACTCGGCTCGTCCAGCAGAGCCCGGGGTGTTGCTCACCCAGCGCAACGAACAGAGCGGGGAAGGCATTCCCCGACCGCCCGCCGCGATCGCTCAGGGTGACATTATTCACCCGTCAACGACAGCGTCCTACTGAGAGATGCCCGTTTTTCGGTTTCGTGACGCGCTGCTCCACGATCGACGCCAACATCTCACCCACTTGGGGGATGATAGCTCTCAACCGTGCGTCCAGGCGATGGAGAGTTGTCCGCAGGCCACAAGTTCGCCTCGGCGGCCACCTCGGTGGAGGTGACAGCGGTGGAGCGCTTGATGACACACGGTAATTGAGGCGAAGTCGAGTTCGACCGGATTTCTGTCACTGTGGGTAGCGGAGCGAGTGGTTTGCGTGTGCGCGCGACCCGTCCGCGGACCCGGAAGCCCTCAAAGCAACTCCGGGGCCTTGTTGCCCACCGCGGCGATCGCGCGGCGCACCGGCACGAAGTACATCAGCACCAGCCCGACGAAGAAGAAGATCACCAGCGAGATGATCGCGTACCGGTAGGACCCCGTCGTCGAGGCCATCACCGCGAACACCAGCGGGCCCAGCCACGAGGTGGCGCGCTCGCCGATCTCGTAGACGGAGAAGTACTGCGCCTCCTTGCCCGGGGGCACCATCTGGCTGAACAGCGACCGAGACAGCGCGTTCGTGCCGCCGAGCACCAGACCGATGCCACCGGCCAGGGCGTAGAACTGCAACGCCTGCCCGGCCTGCACGAAGTACGCCGCGCCGATGACCAGCACCCACACCAGCAGGCTGGCCATGATCGTCTTCTTGGCGCCGATGCGCCTGGCCACCAGCCCGTGCAGCACCCCGCCGAAGAACGCCACGAACTGCACGATGAGGATCGTGGTGATCAGCACCTCCGCCTCGAAGCCCAACTCCTCGCTGCCGTACTGGGCCGAGACGTTGGCGACGGTGGCGATGCCGTCGGTGTAGATCAGGTAGGTGCCCAGGAACGCCAGGGTCAGCGGGAACGCCCTGGCGTGGCGCAGGGTGTCGCGCAGCTCGCGGAACCCGGCGGTGACCACCGACCCCCGCGCGGGCGGCAGGTCGGCGCGGTCGTGGTGCCCGCGCAGCCGCCGCAGCGGGATCAGGGTGAACAGCGACCACCAGATCCCGGAGGTCAGGAACGCGATCTGCGCGGCGTTGCCCGCGGTGATGCCGAGGCTGTCGCGGAACAGGTACACCACAAGCTGGATGGCCAGCGCCACCCCGCCGCCGAGGTAGCCGAACGCCCAGCCGTTGGTGGAGAGGCGGTCGCGCTCGTCGGCGGTGGCGATCTCGGGCAGGTACGAGTAGTAGATGACCACCGAGGTGCCGTAGCCGATGTTGCCGAGGATGAACAGCACCACCCCCAGCCCCCAGGCGCCGCCGCCGACCAGGGCCATCGCCGCAGTGGCGATCGATCCGCCGAAGGCGAACGCGGCCAGCATGGGCTTCTTGTTGGTGCTGCGGTCGGCGATGGCGCCCATCAGCGGCACGATCAGCACCTGGATGACGGTGGCGATCGAGAGCAGGTACCCCCACAGCGACCCGGCCGGGAAGTGCAGGCCGAGCAGGGTGATATCGCAGTTGTTGAGCCGGTCGCTTTCCCCGGCGGCGTCCAGGCAGGCCCGGGTGCCGTTGAGCGCGGTGTCGGACTGGGCGGCGGTGGCGGCGACCTCGGTGAGGTAGAGGGAGCCGAACACGGTGGTCACCGAGGTGGGGAACACCGAGTTCGCCCAGTCGTACCAGCACCACCCGCGTTGCTCGCGGCGGCGGGCCCGCGCCTCGCCCGCGTCGGGGGTGCTGTCGTCGACCATGCTCAAAACCGCCTCCGCCGTGCTCGTGTGCAGGCGGAGAGTACGGGTTGCCCGGTGGCGGCGGTCACGCCGGAGCGGCACCCGTCGACAAACATCGCCGAACATTCACCCCGTACGACCGTTCGGCCCAACATCAAACCCACCGAACGGCCCATCGCTGGATGGGGTGACAAGCCGCGGGGAGACGGACAACCCGTGAGGTACGTGTGACCGGTGGGGCGATTGTGGACAGTGGGAGCGCCGCTTACCGTCGTCGATCATGGCTGGAGCGCGCGGGGTGCCGAGACTGCTGATCGTGCTGACGACCGTGGGCGCCGCGACGGTGCTCCTGGCCGGTCAGGCCGCCGCCGATCCCCCGGCCCGGGACTGGGCGCGGCTGCGGCAGTGCGAGTCCAGCGGCCGGTACGCCACCAACACCGGCAACGGCTACTACGGCGCCTACCAGTTCGACCTGCCCACCTGGCGCAGCGTCGGCGGCACCGGCAGCCCGCACCAGGCGTCCCCCGCCGAACAGGACCACCGCGCCCTGTACCTGTACCGGATGCGCGGCTGGCAGCCGTGGACGTGCGCGGGCACCCTGGGCCTGCGCGCCGACGGCGACGCCCGCAGCAAACGCGTCCCCACCTACGCCGAATCCGCCTACATCGGCGGCGGGGGTGCCCCCGCCCCGGCGCCGACCGGCGCGCCCCCGTGGCCGGGCAAGGTCTTCACCCACGGCGACTGCGACCCGGACCTGCGCCCCTGGCAGTTGCGGATGAACGCCCACGGCTACCACTTCGAGGGCACCGGCTGCTACTACGCCGAGACCCGCACCGCGGTCCTGGCCCTGCAACGCGCCAACGGCATCCCCGACTCCGGCCACCTGGGCCCCAAGACCTGGGTAGCGGCGTGGGAGGGCACCCCGCCGCGACCCTGAACCGCCCGGGTCCGCTCAGGCGGTGGCCCACAGGCCGCGCTCGACGAGCACGTCGCGCAGCACCGCCGGGTCGTCGGTCATCAGCCCGTCGACCCCCAGGTCCAGCAGCGCGCGCATGCTCGGCGCGTCGTCGATGGTCCACACGTGCACCTCCGCGCCCCGGCGCCGCGCCAGCGCCACCATCCGGGCGTCGACCACCGTCAGCGGGCCCTGCCGCACCGGCACCTGCGCCACCAGCGGCCGGGTCGCCGCCCGGGTGAACCGCGCG
This sequence comes from Actinokineospora spheciospongiae, assembly GCF_000564855.1. Lineage (GTDB taxonomy): Bacteria > Actinomycetota > Actinomycetes > Mycobacteriales > Pseudonocardiaceae > Actinokineospora > Actinokineospora spheciospongiae. The sequence continues at coordinate 22,892 of NZ_AYXG01000097.1, read as the reverse complement.
GGCACCCGCTTGCCCGCCCAGAACCCCAGGATCGCCCGCACCCCCATCGACGTGAGCACCCGCGGCCCGGCCAGCGCCCGCACCCGCGCCATCCGCGCCTCGGAGAACGACGCCAGGCACACCCGGTCCCACGCGTCGGCCTCGGCGATGACCTCCAGGGCCGGTTCCACCACCGCGTCGGACTTCAGGTCGATGTTCAGCCGCGCCCCCGGCACCGCCGCCAGCAGCTCCGCCAGGGTCGGCACCGGTTCGCGGCCGCCGATGTTCGCCGCCCGCACCCGCTCCCAGGTCTGCGCGGCGATCGGGCCGCGGCCGTCGGTGGTGCGGTCGAGGACCGCGTCGTGGTGGACCACCACCACCCCGTCGCCGGTGGCGTGCACGTCGGTCTCGAGGTAGTGGTAGCCCTCGGCGACCGCCCGGCGGAACGCCGACAGGGAGTTCTCCAGGCCCGCGAGGTCGTCGCGGTGCCAGCCCCGGTGCACGAACGCCCGGGGGTGCGGGCCGTTGAGGAAACCGTGGGTGCGTGGGTCGGTGGACACCCGTCGAGTGTGCCCCAGCGGCGTGGCTCGGGAGTGGCGGTCGGGTGTCGGCTAGCGTCCCGGCACATGACCGGTCCGACAGCCGCGTCCGGGCGCCGGGGCGCGCCGCGGCACTGCGGGTGGTGCGGGCGCGAGATCGCCGGGGCCGCCACCGGTGGGCGCCCGCGCCGCTACTGCGCCCAGTCCTGCCGCCAGCGCGCCTACGAGCGCCGCACCCAGGTCCAGCGCGGGGGCCTGCCCGAGGACGCGGTGGTGCTCTCGGCGGCGGAGCTGTCCGACCTGCAGGACCGGTTGTTCCGGCTGCGCTGCGCCGCCGAGGACGTGGTGACGGCGGCCGATGATGGGGCGAGTGCCGCTGAGCTGCGGATACTCGCCGAGCGTGTCGGTTCCGACGCCCAGGGGCTCGAGCGACTGCGCTGAACAGGACCGGTCCACTACGCTTCGTGCGCATGTCCCCACGACAACGGGTGAGGGAGGTCGGGTGACGCCCCCTGCGAACAGCCCGTCGGCGGTGCTGGACACCACCGACACCGCCTTCGCGCTGACCGACCTGCGCGCGCACGTGCGGTGGGCGAACCCGGCCATGAGCGACCTGCTGGGCATGACCACCGAGCAGTGCGCGGGCCGGTCGCTGACCGCGCTGCTGGCGGGCGCCCCCGACGGCCCGCCCGAGGACGGCTCCGACAGCGAGGACACCGTCATCTCGGTGCCGCGCCCGGACGGGTCCGGGCACCGGTGGCTGGAGATCCGCTGCACCAAGGCCGAGGACGAGCAGTTGCTCTACCGGGTCACCGACGTGACCCGGTGGCGCAAGCGCGAACTGGGCACCGCCGGGCTGGCCAAGCACCAGGACGAGCTGCTGCGCCTGGTCGACGAGGACCCGCTGACCGGGCTGCCCAACCGCCGCGCCCTGACCCGCGAGCTGGAGCGGCAGCTCGCGCTGGGGGCGCGCGGGGCGTTCCTGCTGCTCGACCTCGACCACTTCAAGGACATCAACGACCTGCACGGGCACCCCACCGGTGACCGGGTGATGTGCACCCTGGCCTCGCTGCTGCGCGACCGCATCGGCTCCGGGCAGGTGCTGGGCCGGTTGTCCGGCGACGAGTTCGCCGCGGTGCTCGCCGACGTCGACGAGCGGGCCGCGGTCGCCGCGGCCGACCGGCTGCGCAACGCCATCGCCGCGATCCCGATGTCCGGGGTCGCCGGGGCCAGCCGGATCACCGTCAGCATCGGCATCGCCATGTTCGAGGCGGGGGTGGGCTGGGACGAGGTGCTGGCCAACGCCGACATGGCGCTGTACGCGTCGAAGGCGGCGGGCCGCAACCGGGTCACCGTCTACGAGCAGGGCCACTACCAGGACACCGCGCTGCGGGTCACCGTGGTCGAACGGGTCCGCGCCGCCCTGCGCGACGGCGGGTTCGTGCTGCACGCGATGCCGATGGTGAAGCTGGGCAGCGGCCGGGTCATCGGCCACGAGCTGCTGCTGCGCCTGGAGGACGGGCGCGAGCCGCGCCTGGGCCCGGGGGAGTTCCTGCTCGCCGCGGAGCGCTCGGACCTGGTCTTCGAGATCGACCGGTGGGTGGCCGACAAGGCGATCCAGGCGCTGGTGGAGCACCCGTACCCGGGTCTGCGGTTCAACGTCAACGTCTCCGGCCGCACCCTGGAGGACGAGGACTTCGGTGACTTCGTCCTCGATCGGCTGACCGCCGCCGGGGTGGCGCCGGGCAGGCTGGGCTTCGAGATCACCGAGACCGCGGCGGTGACCAACCTCGACGCCGCCCGGTCGCTGGCCCAGCAGTTGCGCGCCTCCGGCTGCCGGATCACCCTCGACGACTTCGGTTCCGGGTTCGGTTCGTTCGTGCACCTCAAGCAGCTCCCGATCACCGGCCTCAAGATCGACGGCGAGTTCATCCACGGCATCGACTACGGCTCCCGCGACACGGTGCTGGTGCAGGGCCTGGTCGACATCGCCCGCGGCCTGGGCCTGTCGGTGGTGGCCGAGTGGGTCGAGCGCGCCACCCAGGTCGAGGCGCTGTCGCGGTTGGGGGTGCGCGTCGCGCAGGGCTTCCACCTGGGCAAACCGGAGCCGCTGGAGGACCTGCTGGCCCGCCCGCACGGTGTGTGGATGCGCCGCCCGACGCTGATGCAGGACGTGCCACCGGAAACCGCGACGACCCCGGCGGGGGAGCCGCAGTAGGGTTCACGGGTTTCCGCCCGTGAGGAGTGCCGTGCCGGACCTGTCCGCACCCGAGCCGTTCGCCTGCCCCGCCGCCGCGCCCCACCGGGCGGGTGGGGCGGTGTCGGAGGCGGTGGTGACCCGGTTGCGGGCGGCCGGGTGCGTGTTCGCCGAGGACGAGGCCACCCTGCTCCTCGCCGCCGCCCCCGGCGCGGACGTCCTCGACGTCCTGGTCGCCCGCCGGGTCGACGGCGAACCCCTGGAGCACCTGCTGGGCTGGGTGGCCTTCGACGGCCTGCGCGTCCCGGTCGACCCGGGGGTGTTCGTCCCCCGCCGCCGCACCGAGTTCCTGGTGCAACTCGCCGCCCCCCTGCTCACCCCGGGCTCGCTGGCCGTCGACCTGTGCTGCGGCTGCGGCGCCGTCGGCATCGCCCTGCGGGCCAGGGTCCCCGGGGTCGAAGTCCACGCCGCCGACCTCGACCCGGCGGCCGTGGCCTGCGCCGCCCGCACCCTCCCCGACGTCCACGAGGGCGACCTGTACGACGCCCTCCCCCCGGCACTGCGCGGCCGCGTCACCGTCCTAGCCGTCAACGCCCCCTATGTCCCCACCGACGCGATCGCCCTGATGCCCCCCGAAGCCCGCGACCACGAACCCCGCCTGGCCCTCGACGGCGGCCCCGACGGCGTCGCCCTGCACCGCCGCGTCGCCGCCCACGCCCGAGACTGGTTGGCCCCGAACGGCCACCTGCTGATCGAAACCAGCCACGAGCAGGCCACCTCGACCGCCGACGCGTTCCGCGCGGCAGGCCTCACCGCGACCACCCATCACGACGAGGACCGCCACGCCACGGTCGTCGTGGGAACCCGCGCCGACCACTGAGGACCGCCACCGCGCCCGGACCGTGCGGCTCGTTGTGCGAAATGGCATTTTATGCCCTTTCCGGCAGGCGGATAGCGTCGAATTCATGGAATGGAACTTTCGGTCGGCAGAAGAGCTTTTGGCCGCGTTGCGCGCCGGTGAAGTGACCTCGGTGGAACTGACCGACGAGGCGATCGCCGGTATCGAGCGCGACGACGAGGTGGTCAACGCGATCTGCGTGCCGGACTTCGACCGCGCCCGGGCCGCCGCGCGCGGTGCCGACCGGGCGCGCGCCCGCGGTGAGGACCGGCCGCTGCTCGGTGTTCCGGTGACGGTCAAGGAGTGCTACGACATGGCCGGGCTGCCCACGACCTGGAGCATGCCGCAGCACCGCGACCACGTGCCCGCCGAGGACGCGGTGCAGGTGTCGCGGCTCAAGGCCGCGGGCGCGGTGGTGCTGGGCAAGACCAACGTCCCGCTGGGGCTGCAGGACATCCAGAGCTTCAACGAGATCCACGGCACCACCAACAACCCGTGGGATCGCACCCGCACGTCGGGCGGGTCCTCCGGCGGGTCGGCGGCGGCCCTGGCGTCCGGGTTCGGCGCGCTGTCCATCGGCTCGGACCTCGCCGGTTCGCTGCGCACCCCCGCGCACTTCTGCGGCGTCTACGCGCACAAGCCGACACTCGGACTGGCGGCCACCCGCGGCATGGTCGCCCCGCCCGCGCAGGCCCTGCCGGTCGACCTCGACCTCGCCGTGGTCGGTCCGATGGCGCGCACCGCCCGCGACCTGGAACTCCTGCTCGAGGTCATGGCCGGACCGGACCCGCTGACCCACGGCATCGCCTACGACGTGGCGCTGCCGCCCGCGCGCCACGGACGGCTCGCCGACTTCCGGGTCCTGGTCCTCGACGAGCACCCGCTCATCGCGACCGGGGCGGCCGTGCGCGCGGGCGTGGACCGGGTGGCCGACGCGCTCACCGACGGCGGCGCCCGCGTCGCACGGCGCAGTCCGCTGCTGCCCGACCTGACCGAAGCCGCGACGCTCTACACGCAACTGTTGTTCTCCGGCACCGTCGCGCGTTTTCCGGTCGAGGCGCACGAGCAACTGCGGACCCGCGCCGCCGCCCTGGGCGTGGACGACCGGGGCTTGGACGCGACGCGGCTGCGCGCCATGGTGTTCAGCCACCACGACTGGCTCCAGGCGAACACCCGCCGCGAGCTGCACCGCCACGGCTGGCGGCAGCTCTTCGCCGAGTTCGACGCCGTGGTGTGCCCGATCACCCCCACCCCCGCGTTCCCCCACGACCACGACCCCGACCTGATGCGGCGCCGCGTCGACGTCGACGGCGTCGAGTACCCGTACTTCGACCAGCTCGTCTGGGCTGGGCTGGCCACCATGCCCGGCCTGCCCGCCACCGCCATCCCCGCGGGCCGCTCCCCCGAGGGCCTGCCGGTGGGGGTGCAGCTCATCGGCCCGATGTTCGAGGACCGCACCCCGCTGCGGCTGGCCGAACTGCTCGAACGCGAGATCGGCGGCTTCCGGGCACCCGGGCGGGGTGTGCTCCCGGGTGCCCGCCGAGCACGAGGTGCGGGTCACGGCTGAGGGTCGAGGACCCGGGGGCGCCCGGGGGATCTCGCCGACCGGGCGCCTGGTGGTCAGGGCTGACGCCCGCGCTGGCGCGCGATGGCCTCCGACAGGTGCCAGACGGCACTGTTGGCCAGGTCATCGTGCTCGTGCAGGTAGCGCTGGGTGGTGGTCACCGTGGCGTGGTCGAGCATCCGGCGGACCTGCTCCAGGGTGGCCCCGGCGGCGAGGGCGGCGGTGCCCGCGGTGTGCCGGGCCGAGTGCGGGCTCAGGGTGCGCCAGCAGGTGAGCCCGGCCTGGCGGGCCAGGTCGCGCATCTTGGCGTCGACGTCGTTCTGCCCCAGCGGCTGCCCGCCCCGGTACTGCGGCAGGTGCGGGTGCGGGGTGGAGACGAACAGGTATCCACCCAGGTCCGCCACGGCGACGCCCTCGCGCTCGGCGCGGACCCGCAGGTACTCGGTGAGCACCTCCACCACGTGCGGCGGCAGGGGTTTGCGACCGAAGTCGTCGGCGTCGCCGCGGGACTTGCGGCGGTAGCGCAGGACCGTGTAGCCGGCGGTGCGGCGCAGGTCCTCCACGCGGGCGGTGGCCCCGGCGGTGACCCGCAGGCCGATGCTGAACAGCACGGTGAGCAGGGCCGCGTCGCGCCAGGCGGTCTCGGTGCCCAGGCGGCGGGCGCGCTCGAGGAGCCAGTCGAGGAAGCCCACCATCTCCTGCACGGTCAGCGAGGTGGTGGTGGACTCGCGGGAGACCCGCGGCCGCTCGGTCGCCGCGGCGGGGTTGCGCACGTCGACCTCGTTGGCGATCAGGTACCGGTACCACGAGGACACCACCGCCAGCCGCTTCGCCGTCGTGGCCCGCGACGGTGCCACCGCCACCTGCCCGCCCTGCTCGTCGCGGCGGGTGGCGGTCATGCCCGCCTTCCACGCGTCGGTGTCGGCCTTGCGCGCGGCCAGCGGGTCGACCCCGCGCTCGGCGCACCACGCCAACCACGACCCGAGCGCCTGGTAGTAGCCGCGGCGGCTGGTCTGGCTGAGCCCGGCCAACCACACCGAGGTGAGGCTGCGCGCGTGGTAGCGGTCATCGGGGTCGGGCGGGGGCAGCGCGGGCAGCAGGTCGACGGCCTCACCGATCAGCCGCAGCAGCCCGTTGCCGTCGGTGTCGGTGAAGGTCGGTGCCCGGTAGCGCTGGAGGTCCACCGGGCCACCGTATCGACCGCCCCACCGCGACAGCCCGGGGCACGGGGAACGGCCCCGCGGCTGGCGTGCGTCCTCCCCGGGTGCGAGCCGATCACGGCAGGTCGAAGGGGGCGGGGAAGTGGCCTTCCCAGATCTGGCGGGATGCCTGTTCGGGGTAGGGCACGGTCTTGGACTCGGTGTCCAGGACGCGGGTGAGGTGCCCGCCGGGTCGATGAGCGGACCAGCCCGCGTCGCCGGTGGTGATGAAGCGGACCCACGCCCCCTGGATTTCGCAGGAGAGCGCGACGGCCTCGGGGGTGGGTTCCTCGCCGATGAGCCGGGTGCCGACGGGGCTGCGCAGCGTGCCGAACGCCAGGGGAACGTCGAGGCTGTGGCAGGCGCCCAGGACGCCGCCGAGGACCGGGGCGACCCAGCACAGTTCGAACAGGTACGAGGTGCCGCCCGCCGCGGCGTTCGCCTCGGCCAACTTCTGCGACGGCATGCGGAACAGGGCGTCGGAGTACACCGTCTCCACCAGTTCCTCCGGACCCGCCTGCGGGAACGCGGCGCGGTAGGCCCGCGCGCCCCCCGGCTGCGGGGCGTGCAGTTCCAGGGCCGCGTGGGCGTCCTGCTCGGTGAAGGTGCCGTACCTGCCGCCCATGACGCTGAAGTACCGGAATTCGTCCCGGGTGTGGCCGACGAGCAGTTCGATCCCGCTCGCGCGCCCGCCGGTCAGCGCGGGCCACGGCGTTTCCGGGAGGACTTCGCCGTCGACGACGGGGCACAGCGCGGTGCCGGTCTCCGTGAGCCGCCCCCAGCTCTGCCGGTGCGCGTGGAGGCCCGCGTTGAAGGAGGTGAGCTCGGCGGCCAGGTGCCACGGGTCGGTGTCGCGCAGGGCCTCGGCGGTGGGGGCCGCCGCTGCGAGCCGGTCCACGAACGCGGCGGTGACCTGCCGTGCCAGCGCGGGGGTGCTGTGCAGCCCCGGCACCGAATGGGCGATGGCCCGCCGGAACAGGCCGCGCGCGGACTCCATCGTCAGCAGGGCGGCGACCGAGCCCGCCCCGGCCGACACCCCGCCCACGGTGACCCGGCCGGGGTCGCCCCCGAAGGCGGCGATGTTGCGCTGCACCCACTCCAGCGCCGCGACCTGGTCGAGGAACCCGCGGTTGGGCGGCGCGTCGTCGAGGAACGCGAATCCCTCGACGCCCACGCGGCAGTTGATGGTCACCACGACGACCCCCGCCTCGGCCAACGCTGCCGGGTCGAACATCGGGTCGCTCGAGGCCGCCGAGAGGTAGCCGCCCACGGGTATCCACACCAGCACCGGCAGTCCCGCCGCGCCGGGGTCCGGAGTGCCGACGTTGAGCGTCAGCCAGTCGGTGCCCTGCGGGGGCACGTCGATCGGCAGGGACAGCGGCACCACGGGGCCGAACTCGACCGCCTGCCTCGTCCCCTCCCAGCGGTGCGGCGGCGCGGGCGCGGCGAAGCGGAGCGCTCCGACCGGGGGCTGGGCGTAGGGGATGCCGCGGAACACCGCGTGCCCCTGCCGCAGGCGCCCCCGCACCACGCCTTCCGCGGTCCGCACCTCGGGCTGTTCGGACACGGCGATCCCCTCCTTCGAGTGGACCCCAGGGTTATGGGTCAGGTGTATTATGTCAACTGTATTGGAACGGACCCGGGGTGTGGGGCGAGGGTGGGCGATGCCGAAAGAGGTGGATCACCGCGGGCGCCGCGAAGCGATCGCCCGCGCACTGTGGCGGGTGGTGGAGCAGCGCGGCGTCACACAGTTGACGATGCGCGTGGTGGCGCGGGAGGCGGGCATGTCACTGGGGCAGTTGCAGCACTACTTCGCCTCCCGGACCGCCATGCTCTCCTTCGCCATGGATTTCGCCGCCGAGCAGACCTCGGCGCGCGTGCAGCAGGGTCTCGACGAGCTCGGCGACCGCCCGCACCCCCGTGACGTGCTGCGCCTGACGCTCGCGGAAATGCTCCCCCTGCACGCCGACGCCCGCGCGACCAGCCGGATGAGCGCCGCCTACGTCCTGGAGGCGCTGCACGACGAGGCCGTGCACGAGCGGGCGCGCCGCGGCCTCGCCCGGGGGCTGGCCCTCGTCGAGCAGGTGGTGCGCCAGGCGATCGCCGACGGGCACATCGACTCCGGCCGCGACCCGGCGACCGAGACCCACCTGCTCCTCGCCCTCACCGGCTTCGCCCCCCTCATCGAACTCGACGTGATCGGGCCCCGGGACGCGCTCGCCGCGATCGACGCGCATCTGGACCGGCTGTTCAGGAGTACCTGACCCGCCCCGGGCACGGGGGCGGACCGGGACGAGATCAGCTCTGACCCGGCCGCTCCCCGTCCCGGTCCACGACGCCGATCGCGACGCGGGTGAAGACCGACCAGGTCGCCCCCTCCCGATGCGCCTGCCACCGGGTCGACCCGTTCACCACGGTGGGCCCCCAGATCTCCTGGGCCCCTTGATCGGCGCATCCCCCCGAAGGCGCCTTCGGCCTGCCCGCTGCACCTGATCACGTCGCGCTCCCGGGCCGGACGGCGCACCCGGTGGCGCCCTGCTGTCTTCTGCTCACCAGCAGGGGGAGGGGTGATAACTGTCATTCTCACCCCTCCCCCCGCTGGCAACCCAATAATGATAGGTATCAGTAAGTGTCAATAATTGTTGACTGTTAGCATTGCCGGGTGATGCGACAGTGTGAGTACTGCAGGCGTGAGCTGCCCGAACAGGCCGGGACCGGGCCGCGGCTGAAGTTCTGCCCACCGGGCACCGGGGTGGCCGAGCACGCGGGCACCTGCCGGGACCTGGCGAACGCGGTGAAGCTGCTGCGCGCCGCCCGCGGCACCGACTCCGTGCCGGGCGCGGCGGTGGAACTGCTGGGGGAGCAGGTGGCCGCGGTGCTGGCGGTGCTGTCCCCGCAGGGACCGGTGGCCGCGCTGCGCGAAGCCCTCGGCGGGGTCGACGCCCGACTGCGCGGCGAGGTCGCCGACGTCCGCCGCGAGGTCGACGCGGCACGGGAGGCCGAACGGGAGGCGCTGGCCCGCGCCGAGGCCGCCGACCGCGACCGGGCCGACGCGGTGCGGCAGGTGGCGGTGGCGGTGGCCGAGCGGCAGGAGGCGCAGACCACCGCCACCACGGCCGTGGAGGCCCGCGACACCGCCCGGGCCCAGGAGCAGTCGGCCTGGCAGCAGGCCGCCGCCGCCGCGGCCGAGCGCGACCTGCACGCCGAGCGGGCGGCCCGCTCGGAGGAGGCCGCCCAGCGGGACCGGGACCGGGCCGAGGCCGCCACCCACGAGTCGCACCGCCTGGCCGAACAGGTGCGCGGTTTGCAGGAACGCCTGGACGAGGCGCACGACCGCGCGTCAGCCGACCGCACCCGCGCCGAGGGCCTCGACGCCGACCTGCGCCAAGCCCTGGCCCGCACCGAGTCCGCCGACCGCGCCCGCGCCGAGGCCGTGGAACGGGTCGCGGTGCTCGACGGGGACCTGCGCCACGCGGTGGCCCGCGCCGAGTCCGCCGAACAGACCGCGACCCGCCTCACCGAGGAGGTGGCGGCCTTGACCCGGCAGGCCGACCGCCTGGGGGCGGAGGTGCCCGCCCTGCGGGAGCGCGTGGGCGAGGCGCACGAGCAGACCGAGGCGCACCGCGCCCGCGCCGACGCCGCCGAACGGGAGGTCGCACGCCTGGGCGAGCAGGTCCGCGGCGCACGGGAACGGGCCGACGCCGCCGAGCAGCGCGCCACCGCCGAACGTGACCGCGCCGACCGGCTCCTGCGCGCTCACCCGCCCGCCCGGGACGACACCCCCTGAACGGTCACGGGCAAGCCCCCGGCCTGAACGGCTCTGGTGCCACATCAACGGAAACCACGACACAACCCGCCCTCGATCAGGTGAAATCCGGGAGGGCCGCTGGACCGCTCGGGCGGCGGTGGTGAAAGAAGGTGAGACACCTGCCGCACGATTTTCCGGACCAGCAGGGCCACAGCACCAGGGAGCCGCCGTGAACACCATCGTCAGACGCGTGGTCCAGGCATCGGTCGCGGTCACGGGGAGCATCGCGCTGCTCGCGTCGGTCGCGCCCGCGTCCACCGCGGCGACAGCCCGCAACGGCATCTGCGAGGACTACGAGTTCTGCCTGTACCACGGGGCCGACTTCACCGGGTCGGTCTCGGACTTCGGCTACGGTTCCATCCCGAACTACGGGAGCTCCCAGCCGGGTTGCTACGAATACAAGGGTCCCGGCACCGGCCAGGGCGAATGCGTGAAGAACAACGCCAGGTCGGCGAGGAACCGCACCCACATCCACGTGGTGAAGATCTTCTACAACAGCAACTACGGGGGCATCAACTTCACGTTCAACCCCGGTGGTGAGGCGAACCTGGGTCGCCTCACCGAGGAGAACGCCTCGCACTTCTTCGAGCTCGTGAGCTGACACGGCGCCACCCCGCACCGGAACCCCGAGCCGTCGCGGGGGCCGGTGGCCCGGCACGGCGTCCGCCACGCCGACGACCATCACCCGATCGTGGTGGTCGTCGGCGTAACACCGGGCCGCTGGGGGCGATACTCCTGCTGTACGGCCCCGCTCGGGAACCCCCGACCTCGAGCGGGGCCGTTCGCATTCCCCCGGGGGAACCCCGGCTCAGAGGCGGATGTCGCCGGTGTGGTCGCCGCCGATCTGGATGGCGGTGCCGGTGACGGTGCCGGAGATCGACTGCCACACCGTGCTCGTCGGCCCCCCGGAGACCTGCCGCGCCTCGGCGACGGCCTCGGCCAACCTGCGGGCGAACACCTCGTCGTCCTCGGCGGCGTCCTCCAGGGCGAGGGCGACGCGGGTGCGGGAGCGCTCGGTGACCTCCCCGGACTCCGCGGCCTCCAGTTCCAGCCGCCGCACCGCCGGGTCCCCGCCGAGCTTGGCCTGCACCAGTTCCCCGACCCGGTCGACCGCGGCGTCGATGGCGGAGTCGACCACCCCGTCACCCCGGTTCGCCGCGCGGCGGGCCTTGGCCACCACCCACGCGATCACCATCCCGACGACGACCTCCATCGCCCACTCCCTCCACGTCCTGCCAATCCGATCCGCCCTCAAGCACACCACACCCGGCCCGGGAAAACCGGCGCCGGGGCGAAAACCGGCACCCGCGCCCCGCTCGGCCTGCGACACTGGCCGCCGCACCCGACCGATGGGGAAGACACGTCCCGATGCGCATCCACACCATCATCCGCAGGACCCTGCGCGTACCGCGCGCCCACGCCCCGGCCGGGGACGGGGCGGCGGTGGCCCGGCAGCTCGACTCGGTCCTGGCCGGGGTCGGGTTCACCTGCTCCGGTGAGCTGCTGGGCCACGTGTCCGGGTTGGCCCCGCACGCGGCGACGACGCTGGCGGTGGAGGTCCTGGGCGCGGTGCGCGAACTGGTCGGCGACGACGTCGAGCACAACCCCTACTTCCTCGGTTTCCCCCACGAGGTCCCCGACACCGTCGAGTTCTGGGTGTCGTGCCTGCGCCAAGCCCTGACCTCCGGCGCCGCAGTGCCCACCGGCGGGCCGGTCAACCTGCTGGACCTGCCCACCTACGGCCGCCACCAGCACACCCACGCCGAACTGCTGGCCGCCCACGACGCCCTCACCGCCACCGCCGCCGACCGGGTCACCACCCTGCACCTGGGCGACACCGTCGAAGCGGAAACCCTGGGGGTGTACCGGGACCTGGCCGGGTCCACCACCCCCCTGCACGAGGCCGACCTGTCGCTGCTGGCGCAACTGGCCGTGCAGTGCCGCACCGGGCCACAACCGCGGCTCATCCCCGTGCGGGAGAACCGGGCGGTGATCAACGCCGTGCGCCTGGCCGCCGCCGAACCGCTGATCGCCGTCGACACCGTCACCGACGTGCTGCGCGTGGCCTGCCGGTTCTCCGCCGGGGACGTCACCCTGCGCACCCCCACCCGGTTCCGGTCCTTCCGCCGCGCACACCGCCGCGTCCTGCTCACCGCCCTGGACGCCGTGGCCGCCGACGAGGCGAAACTGGCCGACGTGGCCCGCTTCGCCGGGCGCTGGAAGCGCCTGGGGGAGCGGCTGCACCCGCACGAATACCCCGACCTGCCGCACGCCGCCCGGGTGTTCGCCGTCGCCCGCGGCGACCTGCGCGCACCCTCCCGCGCCGCCCGCGCCGAGGCCGCCTTCGCCGCGGGCGACCTGCCCGGGGCCACCTCGGTCCTCGCCGAATCCCCCGGGACGCTGCTGCGCGCCCTCGACCGGCTGCTGCGCACCGCCACCGCCGCCGACACCGACGCGGTGCTCACCGCGGTCACCGCCGCCGTGGGACAGGTGTCGGGGCGGGTGCTGTGCTCGGTGCGCGAACACCTGATGAACCGGGCCGCGGCGCAACCGGCCCGCGTGTTCGTCAACCGCGACCGCCGCGGCTGGGTCACCCCCGACACCCGCCCACCCCTGACCGCCACCACCATCGCCGACACCGCCGCGGTCCTCGACGCCGAACTGGCCCGCCGCCTGCCCACCGCCGACCACGTCGTCATCGACCCCGCGCTGCGCACCGTCGCGGTACCGCTGACGGGGGCCGCCACCGAAGACGGGTTCGCCGTGCTGCCCCGCGGGTCGCGCACCCCGGTCACCGGCGAGGTCCTGCGGTTGTTCACCCACTGGCGCGAACGCGCCGAACGCACCGACTTCGACCTCTCCGCGCTGCTGCTCGACGCCGACTTCGGCTACACCGGGCACGTGTCGTGGACCAGGTTCAAGAACAACGGCGTCGTCTACTCCGGCGACCTCACCGAGTCCGCGAACGGCGCCACCGAATTCATCGACGTCCCCCTCGCCGAGGTCCGCGCCACCTACCTCGTCCCGCAGGTGTCGATCTACTGCGGGGAGGGGTTCAACACCGTCGCGGAGTCGATGTTCGGGTGGATGACCCGCACCCGCGACCAGGGCGGCGCCCCGTTCGAACCGCGCACCGTGCGCACCCGCTCGGACCTGCGCGGCACCGGCCGGGTCGCGCTGCCGATGGTCTTCGCCCGCGACGACACCGGCGGCTGGACCGCCCTGTGGACGCACCTGTACCTGTCCGGGACACCGAACTTCAACCAGGTCGAAGGCCACCGCACGAGCACCGCCCTGCTCACCCGGGCCGTCGTGGGCCGCACCCACCTCACCGTCGGGCACCTGATCGCCACCACCGCGGGCACCGTCACCACCACCGACGACCCACCCCCGACCGGCCCGGTGCTCTACCTGGGCCTGGAGGACCCGGGGAACCTGCCCGAGGGGTCCACGGTGATCACCCTGCACAACCTCAACCGGCTCGTCCCCGCCTGATAACCTGCACCCGTGAGGCCATGCGGGGGCTTCCTCCTCACCCACTCGAAATGGCCCAGTCCCCGCCCTCTCCTCACCCCAAGCCCCCCGGCCGACCCGCCGGGGGGCTTTTCGCGCACCTCAGGCGAACAGGGTGCGGTAGAGCAGGAACAGGTTCAACCCCGAGATCACCACCGCCAACACGAACCCCACCACCGTGGTCACCGGCCGGTTCACCAACGCCCCCATCACCGACCGCCGCCGCCCCAGCAGCACCAGCGGCAACAACGCGAACGGAATCCCGAACGACAGCACCACCTGGCTCAGCACCAAAGCCCGCGTCGGGTCCACCCCCGACGCCAACACCCCCAGGGCGGGCAGCATCGTCGCCAACCGGCGCACCGGCAACGGCACCCGCCGCCGCAGGAACCCCTCCATCACCACCTGACCGGCGTAGGTGCCCACACTCGAGGCCGCCAACCCCGACGCCAGCAACGCCACCGCGAACGCCACCGCCGCCCCACCACCGAGGGTGACCCCCAACCCGGCGTGCATGTCCTCCAACGACTCCGCGGGCAACCCCGTCCCGTGCAGCGCCCCCGCCGCCACCAGCAGCATGCTCACGTTCACCAACCCGGCGATCCCCAACGCCACCCCCAGGTCCACCGCGTTCGCCCGCAACGACCGCCGCAGCTCACCGACACCCCCGCGGTGGTGGTGCTGGGTCAACGCCGAGTGCAGGTAGATCGCGTGCGGCATCACCGTCGCCCCCAGCATCCCCGTCGCCAGCAGCACGCTGTCCACCCCGTCGAACCCCCGCAACAACCCCGCCCCGGCCTCGGTCAACGGCCCCAACCGCAACGTCTGGTACAGGAACCCGGCCAGCACCACCAGCAGCAACGCCACGATCACCGACTCGAACCGCCGCCGCCCCGTCGGCGCCAGGCTCAGGATCGCGAACGACACCACCGCGGTGATCAACGCCGCGGGCAGCAGCGGAACCCCGAACAGCAGGTTCAACGCCACCGCCGCCCCCACGAACTCCGCCAGGTCGGTCGCCATCACCACCAGCTCCGCCTGCACCCACAACAACCCCACCACCGGCCGCGGGTACCGCTCCCGGCACAGCTCCGGCAGGTTGCGCCCCGTGGCCACCCCCAGCTTCGCCGACAGGTACTGGATGAACACCGCCGCCACCGACGCCGACACGATCACCCACAGCAGCAGGTACCCGTACCCGGCGCCACCGGCCATGTTCGTGGCGAAGTTCCCCGGGTCCACGTAGGCCACCGCCACCACGAACGCGGGCCCCATCAGCCCCGCGACCGTGCGCAGCCTGCCCCGCGATGACCCCCGCACCCCCGCCCCGCGCACCGCAGGCTCCACCATCAGACCTCCCTCGCACCCCCGTGGTGGGGATCATCGCCGCACCGCCCCGACCCGCACAACGGCCCAACCCGAGTCCCCCGAACGGCAGGCACCCCGCTACAACATCCGTGGCGGGCGCTGCGCCCTGTGGACAAAAAAACCCGCGAACCCCGCCCACGTCCTACCCTCACCAGCATGATCGACGGCGACCGCCCCCGCACCCGCAGGCCCGTCCCCGCACTGGCCGCCCTGCTGGCGACCGCCGCCGTCGCCACCCTCACCCTGCTGGGCTTCACCCCACCCGAGCCCCTGGGCGCCGACGCCCCCGCCGACACCTTCTCCGCCGCCCGCGCCGAGGCCCACCTCGCCGCCATCGCCCAGCGCCCGCACCCCATCGGCACCGCCGACAACGCCCGCGTCCGCCAGTACATCACCGACACCGCCACCGCCCACGGCGCCTCCACCACCACCGAGACCGGCGAGGTCTCCCACTCCCGTGCGGGCGTGCAGCGCCTGGCCACCGTCCACAACGTCGTCGCCCGCATCCACGGCACCGCCCCCGGCCCCGTGCCCCTGCTGCTGGTCGCCCACCACGACTCGGTGCCCACCAGCCCCGGCGCCGCCGACGACGGGGCCGCCGTGGCCGCCCTGCTGGAGACCCTGCGCACCACCGCCGCGCACCCACCCCGCAACGACGTGGTGTTCCTGTTCACCGACGGCGAGGAAATGGGCCTGCTCGGCGCCCGCGCCCACGTCGAGCGCCACCGCGGCGACGGGTTCGGCCCGGTGTTCAACTTCGAGGCCCGCGGCAGCGGGGGACCGGTGTGGATGTTCCAGACCGGGCGGGACAACGCCGACCTGGTCTCCGCCTTCGCCGACGCCTCCACCCGCCCCGTCGCCAACTCCATGGCCGCCGCCGTCTACGCCCTGCTGCCCAACAGCAGCGACTTCACCGTCTTCCTCGACCACGGCGCCCACGGCCTCAACTCGGCGTTCATCAACCAGGTCCACCACTACCACTCACCCCACGACGACCTCGCCCACCTCGACCGCGCCAGCCTGCAACACCACGGCGAAACCATGACCGGCCTCATCCGCGTCCTCGGCGACACCGACCTGACCGCCACCGGCACCGGCGACGCCATCTACTTCGACCTGTTCTCCCGGGTCCTGCTGCACTACCCCGACACCCTGGTCATCCCCCTCACCGCCACCTCCGCGGCCGCACTGGCCTGGCTTCTCGTGGCCGCCACCCGCCGCCACCGCCTGCGCCCGGGCACCCTGGCCGCCACCACCGCCGCGGCCCTGGGCACCGCCCTGGGCGGGGGAGTGCTGGGCCACCTCGGCTGGCTGGCCATCAACACCGCCCGCCCCGACCTGGACTTCCTGCCCCTGGGCGAACCGTACGGCCGCGGCTGGTTCCTGGCGGGCTTCACCGCCCTCGCCGCGGCCGCCCTCCTGCTGGGGGTGCGCGCCCTGCGCCGCCGCACCCGCACCGAGCTGCTCTCCGGGGTCCTGACCCTCACCGCCCTGCTGCTGATCACCACCACCGTCGTCCTGCCCGGCGGCACGTTCCTGTTCCAGTGGACCCTCCTCGCCGGTCTCCCCGCCCTCTGGTGGTCCACCCGCCACCCCACCCCGTCCACCGCCACCCCCACCGCTGTCAGCACGCCCACCGGCGACGACGCCAACCCCGGCACGTCGAGCGCCGGTGCGCTGAACACCTCCGGAACCGAGGCCGCGAAGACCACCGGGTCCACGTCCGCGGCCGAGGTGCCTGCCACCGCCGCATCGCACCCCGCCGACCCCGCCGATCACGCCGACCCCGCCGGTCGCGGCGGTCGCGGGGACGTGATCGGGCTGCTGCTGGCCGCGCTGCCCGCCTTGGTCGCCGCCGCCCTCTACCCGGCGATCACCGCCTCCCTCTACACCGCCCTGGGACTGCCACTGGCCGCCGCGGCGATGGTCCTGACCCTCCTCGGCGCCCTACACACCGCCCCCCTGCTCGCCGAACTCCCCACCCCCGGCCGACTCGGCACCACCCTCGCCGTGGCCGCGGTCGTCCTGCTGGTCCTGGGCACCACCCGCACCGGCTTCACCCCCACCCAACCCCGCCCCGACTCGCTGATCTACCTGCGCGAGGACACCGGTGCCACCTGGCTCAGCCCCGACCCCACCACCGACCCGTGGACCGCCAGAGCCCTCGGCGACAACCCCACCACCGCGGACCTGTCGACCACCTACCCGCTGCTGCCCGGACCCGTCCTGCGCGCCCCCGCCCCCACCTTCGACCTCCCCACACCCACCACCGACACGCTCTCCGACACCACCACCGGCCCCACCCGCACCGTCGCTGTCCGCATCACCCCCGCCACCCAGGCCTGGCGCACCCAACTCACCATCACCCCCACCACCCAGGACTGCGCCGTCGACGGCACCCCCATCGCCCCCACCACCCCGGTCGAGCTGTACGGCAAAGCCACCGGCACCACCCTCACCTGCCGCATCCCCGCAGGCACCACCCTGACCCTGGCCCTGACCGACCAGTGGATCGGCCTGCCCCCCGAAGCCGCCACCGCCGTGGGCCCCCGCCCCGACGACACCATCCTCGTCCCCTCCGGCACCCGCCCCCACGACTCCGCCCTCATCACCACCACCGCCACCATCTGATCCCCGGACCCGCGACAGCTCGACCACAAACACCGGGGGAGTGGCACCACCAGACCACGCCCAGCGCCGATCAGGTACCCGCGCAGCGATCCCTGCCCGGACAACTCCGCAGCAACCGCACCTGCGGCGCCCGGGTGATGACCTCCGGCGCCGAGCGCGCACCACCGGGCCACCGCACCGAAATCGCGATGGAGGAGGAGTTGTTGCCGTAATCGCTCTCCCGCAGAGTGCGATCACCGTTGACGGTGTTGACCACGTCATAGGTACCCGACGGAACCGCGGTGATGTCCAACCACTGGAAATCGACGGTGTACCGGTAGTCGTCACCACGGCCCACGGAAATCCCCTGGGTGACGGTCAACGCCGCCGGGTCGTGCATGTTGCACGTGTTCGCCGCCAACACCCGCCCCAACCGCCCCTGCGGGGTGTCGTCATCACGGACCACGGCCGGAAGCACACCCGCATCCGCGGTGGCGTAGCGGTCACCGAGGCAGAAACCGTTCTTGCGGTCAGCCACCAGCACCCCACCACCCGGGGTGCGCAACTCGAAGTGCTCGAACCCCATCAGGTGCCAATGCTGGTGGGCCTGCGCCGGCTCGTAGTACGCCGAGGTGGCCGTCGCCTGCTGCGCGGCGGCGAACGAATCCGGAATCCTCCCGTCCACCCCGCTCTGAAAAGCCTGCCGCACCCGCATCGTCGGCACGTCCACACCGGGCCGCCAACCGTAGAGCAACAGCGGACCGGCCCCGACGTTGTCCTCGGCGGTGGTGAACCGCAACCGCACCGCCCGCGCCCGCCCCCTGCTCATGCACGCCGCGTTCGGGTTCTCGACCTCCGAAACCAGGCACACGTCCCAATCACCACACAGGGCCGGATCACCCACGTACCCACCGGGACACCCCACCGGCGCCTGACGCAGATCCGGCAGCAACTCCCCGGCAGGCGCCACCGCCGAAGCCGACGGCGTCACCACCATCACCACCCCCACCACAGCAGCAGCCGCCGCCACCCACCGCCCGCCAACCGCCGCCATACCGCCCATCCCGCTCAGGTGAAGTGACCGACCGCGACCGTAACCGCCCACCGCCCACCCGAACCACTTCCAACCCGGCTGCCACCCGAACGAGCGACCCACACCCACCACTCAGGTCGACGACCACCGCCGCCACCACGACCGCCGCGACACCCCACCCGCCTCCACCACCGGCGCCACCACGGGCGGCTCCACCGGCCGAGACGCCACCCACCCCGCCACCACCTCGTCCTCGTCGACGAACCGGACCAACACCGGACCCGACCCCGTCCGCATCCACTCATCAATACGGCCGTTGACGTCCCGCACCACCGCCCGCACCTCCGCCTCCGACCGCAGCGCCCCCACCCGCTCCGGGATCAACTCCACCTCCCGCCGCAACCGCAACTGCGGCGGCAACACCTCCCGCGTCTCCACCCCCTCACGACGCAGATAACCACTCAACCAATCACCACCACGGGGCAGGGGCTTCCCCGCACCCGGCAGGTTGTCGAAATCCCCCCGGTTCCGGGCCTCGCTGATCTGCGACTCCACCCAGGACTCGAAGCCCACCCCGGCAGGCTTGCGCTCCGTCATCGACCGACCTCCCCGGATCGTCTCCAACACCCCCGATGCTACCCACCACCACCGACACCCGCCCCCGCCCACGACATCCCGCTCAACTCCACCCCCACCCGCTCACCCCCACGCCGACAACGACAACCCACTCTCAAACCGCCGCAACCCACCCGACACCGGATCAACGAACTCCAACACCCGCGCCAACAACTGCAACGGCCGCGAAAAATCATCCAACGCCCGCTCCGTCAACACCGGGTAGAAATCATCACCCACGATCGGCACCCCCAACCCCGCCATGTGCAACCGGAGCTGATGCGTCCGCCCAGTGGCGGGGGACAGGCGGTACAACCCCAACCCACCCCGCTGCCCCACCAACTCCACCAACGTCTCCGCATTCGGCTCCCCAACCACCTCCCGCGCCTGGATCACCCCACGCTCCTTCTCGATCCGCGACCGCACCACCACCGGCAACTCCAAATCCCCCCGCACCGGCGCCACCGCCGCATACTCCTTCCGCACCACCCGATCCTTGAACATCCCCTGATACCGCCCCCGCAACTCCGGCCGCACCACGAACAACAACAACCCCGCCGTCACCCGATCCAACCGGTGCGCCGGACTCAACTCCGGAATCCCCAACTCCCGCCGCAACCGCACCAACGCCGTCTGCACCACGTGCTTCCCCCGGGGGATCGACGCCAGGAAATGCGGCTTGTCCACCACCACGATGTCCCCATCCCGGTACACCACCGGAATCTCGAACGGCACCTCCACCTCCACCGGCAAATCCCGGTGGAACCACACGAACATCCCCGGCACGAACGGCGCGTCCACCGCCACCGGACCGTCCAACCCCACGACCCGCCCCGCCACCAACATCTCATCGACCCGAGACGGCTCAACCCGGGGGAGACGCTCCACCAGGTGATCCCGCACCGTCACCCACGGACCCCCATCCGGCAACCGCAACCGCGCCGCATCCAACCCGTGCCGCTGCGGCAGGGGAGACCTCAACCGACGACGACCCATCCCCGAACCCTACTGCCCATCCCCACCCAACCCCTCCAACGCCCGATACGTGCGATTGCTCGCCGCCGCCGCCCGCCGCTCCCGACCCGTCGCATCGATGTACCCCTGCGACGTGTTCAGACTCGCGTGCCCCAACAACACCATGATCTCCACCGCGTTCGCCCCGTCCTCCGCCAACCGCGTCGCGAACGTGTGCCGCAACGCGTGCAGATTCGCCCCCGCAGGCACCCGGTCGTGCAAACCCGCCTGCCGAAAACACTGCTTCACCAGGTAATCCAACCCACCACGCCCAATGCCCTCACCATCGGACCCCAACACCAACGGCCCCTCATCGGAAAACCGCAACCCCGGGAACCGCACCTCGCACGACACCAGGTACGCCTCGATCACCCGCTCCAACGGCACCTCGATCGGGATCGACCGCTCCCGGTTCGCCTTCCCGTGCACGTACAACCGCCGCTCACCCGGCCGCCCCACCACCGACGACCGCCGCAACGCCCGCATCTCCGACGCCCGCAACCCCGCCACCAGGCCCAGCGCCAACACCAGCAGGTCCCGCTCCGGCCACGGCGCCCGCGCCCGCCGCGCCCCACCGGCGATCGCGGTCAACAGCTCCTCCGGCGTCCGCTCACCGCGCAGCGGCTTGGGGGAGAGGGGACCGGGTTTCGGCCGCCCGATCGCCCCCATCGGATTGCCCGCCGACAACCCGTCCAGCAGGCAGAACTGGAAGAACTGGTTCCACGTCGACCACGCCCGCGCCACCGAACTCTTCGCGTGCGTGTCCGCGAACGCCCCGAAAGCCTCCCGCAGCACCTGCGCGGTGACGTCCGCCAGCTCGATCCGGGCCGTGCCCAGCGCCTGGGCCAGGTGCGCGGTCACCCCGGCCAGGTCCCGCCGGTACGCCGCCGTCGTGTGCGGGGAATCCTTGCGCGACCGCCTGGCCACGAAGAACGCCTCCTGCGCCTCGCTCAACTCCACTGGACCTGCATACCCTCCCGGACCGACAAGTCGATCATCGGACCCCCCGTGTGAGTGATGGATAACCGCGATTATCCATCAAACAGGTGTTCGAGTCGGGCGCGACACGGCGGGTGAGTGCCTGTGTTGTGACGACCGTTTTCGCGCGCGCGTCGCACGATCGCCTCGCCTCCCAGCCGCCGAGCGCCCTTCTTGGCGTCGGATCGCGATTGGCGTACCCCGGGCGCAAGCAGGCGGCTGCCGGACGGCCGCTCTGGATCATCACCCATGAATCGTCACCGTGACGTTAGTCGCCGGTGCGATGACCCCTCCGACCTGCGGACCTCGGCGTTCTCTGATGTTCGATAATCGACATTATGTCAAGTAACTGTTGTCCAAGGCCTCCCCGATGGGCGAGCCGGTGGTGTGGGCGGCGCGGTTGGACTGCCCCTCCGGTTGGACTGCTCCTCCGGCAGCGCCCGCTCGCCGGCGGCGCGGGCGATCGCCGTGCACACCGTGTCGGTTCGGAGCCGGTCGCCGCTGATGGGGTTGTGGAGCGGCCGAGGAGGAGTTGCCCGACGGGAGTCGGTCGTGCGAGGTCGAGGCGCTTCGAGTCGGGTGTCTCGGCGTACGGGGTGGGTGCCTCTCCCCCGCTACGCGATGAGCCAGCCGGAGGCGGCGGCTTGGCGGCGGGGGCTGGGGGCGGGTGTGGTGGCGGGGACGATGTGGAGTTCGTCGTGCAGGGAGGTGAGTTGCAGGCCGGTGAGGACGGGGCCGCGAGCGTGGATGGTGAGCGTGCGGCCCCGGCGGGTGCAGGCGCGGTGAGCGCGCAGGAGGACGGCGGTGCTGGCCCAGCTCAGGAAGGTGACGGCGGTGAGGTCGACGATGAGGTGGTCGGTGGTGGGGTCGGTGGTGGCGGTGGTCATGAGGGCGTCGTGCCAGGGGTGTTCGGTGGCGAGGTCGATGCGGCCCTGGGCGGCGATGGTGGTGGTGTGGCCGGTGCGGTGGGTGGTGATGGTGAGGGTGCGTTGGGCTTGTTCGTGGGGGCTGCGGGGGAACTTGAGAGCCATGGTGGTGCCTCCGGGGGTGGGGATTCGCTGCTCTGGAGGCGGTGGGGGTGGGAAAGGTTGCCGGGTGGTGGTGTGATCTGTGGTGTGCGTGATGTACGGGTGTTGCCGAAGGCGTTGTTGCACGTGCACCTGGAGAGTGCGGTGCGGGCTTCGACGGTGGCGGAGTTGGCGCGGCGGTACGGGGTGGCGGTGCCGGTGTTGGGTGGGCCGTTCGCGGGGTTCCGGGAGTTCGCGGATCGGGGGTCGGCGGTGCGGGGGTTGTTGCGGGAGGCTGGGGATTTCGCGCGGGTGGCGGAGGAGTTCTGCGTGGACCAGGCCGCTGATGGGGTGGGGTACGTGGAGGTGACGTTCACGGCGGCGTCGCACGGGGAGCGGGTGGGTGATGTGGAGATGCCGTTGGCGGCGGTGGTGGAGGGGTTGGGGCGTGGGTGTGCGCGGACGGGGTTGGTGGTGCGGGTGGTCTTGGATCATTCGCGGCGGCGGTCGGTGGGGCGGTTGGCGGCGACGGTGGGGTTGGCTGAGCGGTTCGGTGAGTGGGTGGTGGGG
>NZ_AYXG01000096.1 GCF_000564855.1 Actinokineospora spheciospongiae | reverse complement strand
GAGGCGCCGGTGCCGCCGTCGTGCCCGGAGATGAGCACCACGTCGGCGTGCGCCTTGGACACCCCGGCCGCGACCGTGCCCACGCCCAGTTCGCTGACCAGCTTCACGTGCACGCGGGCGTGCTCGTTGGCGTTCTTGAGGTCGTGGATGAGCTGGGCCAGGTCCTCGATCGAGTAGATGTCGTGGTGCGGCGGCGGGGAGATCAGCCCCACCCCGGCGGTGGAGTGCCGGGTGCGCGCGATCCACGGGTAGACCTTGTTCGGCGGGAGCTGCCCGCCCTCGCCGGGCTTGGCGCCCTGGGCCATCTTGATCTGGATGTCGTCGGCGTTGACCAGGTACTCGCTGGTGACGCCGAAGCGGCCGGA
>NZ_AYXG01000095.1 GCF_000564855.1 Actinokineospora spheciospongiae | reverse complement strand
TCAACGCCGTCGTCGTTTCTCACCGGAGTTCAAGGACGAGGCCGTGAAAATGGTGGAGTCCGGGATCTCCGTCGCCGAAGCCGCCCGCCAGTTGGGACTGGTGGAGCAGACACTGCGGAACTGGGTGGAGGCCCACCGCAAGAAGCACCCGAAGGGTGTTGCCCCGTTGGGGGTGGATGAGCGGGCCCGGTTGCGGGAGCTGGAACGCGAGAACCAGGAACTGAGG
>NZ_AYXG01000094.1 GCF_000564855.1 Actinokineospora spheciospongiae | reverse complement strand
CAAGCAGATCCACCCACCCGGGCACGCCCAACAAACGACCGGGCTTTGAACCCAACCACAGCCGAGCAGATCAGCCCACCTGGGCACGCCCCGAAAATGACCGGGCTTTGACACACAGCCACGGCTGAACAGATCAGCCCACCCGGGCACCACCACCGAAACCCCGGGCTTCGGACCGAAGCACACGGCGAACACCCGCACCCCGCACCCCGCGTCAGCGCGTGCGCTGCCTCGGGATGGTGCCGATCGCCACCAGCGCCTCCGCGATGCTCGTGTACGGCTGGACCACTCCCAGCAGCCCCGTCACCTCGAGCCCCCGCAGCACCGACCGCCCGCACCCGACCACCAGCAGCACCCCACCGTCGTCCGCCGCCCGGTGCCGGGCGCGGACCAGCAGGGACAGCCCGCAGGCGCCGACGAAGTCGACCCCGCCGAGGTCTAGGACCAGCACCGGTGGCCTGCCGCGCTGGCGGACGGCGATGGCCGCGGCGGCGGTGTCGCGGGTGGCCAGGTCGATGTCGCCGGACAGCCGCAGCACCGGCACGTCGGCGATGTGGTCGTGCCGCACGGACAGGGTCATCGTCTCGGGCATGTGGCGCTCCGGGGGGTCGGGGCGGCCACGATGAAAATGCTCGGTCGCTGCCCGGAGCAGGGGTCCGGGCGGCATTCCCAACGCAGCGTCACCAAGAGTGGGACCCCTCCGACGCTACGCTTCGGCCCGCAGGACACAACCCCACGGTCGGGTGCTGTCGGCGACCGGTTGCTCGCGCTGCGTGTTCACCCCTGGTGATCGGCCTGGATATCGCGGGCCGTGGCGCTTTCGCGCCACCCGGGCGGGGTCAGCGGCGCCGGTCCGCCAGGGAGACCGGTGCCGGGGCGGTCTCCTCGTCGTCCTCGTCGTGGGGGCTGCGCTGCGCGGGCACGCCGGGGTCGAGCAGGGTGCGGGCGCGCAGGGCGATCTCCATGCACAGCCGCTCCTGCGGGTCGTCGATCCGGTCGCCGAGGAGTTCCTCGATCTGGTGCATGCGGTAGCGCACGGTCTGCGGGTGCACGTCGAGGCGGGTGGCGATCTCGTTGATGCCGCCCCGGGTCTCCAGCCAGGCCAGCAGGGTCGTGGTCAGCCGGTCGCGCTGCTTGGGGGTGAGGTCGGCGAACGGCTCCAGGGCGCGCTGGGTGAGCTGGTCGAGCAGGAACTCGTCGGAGAGCAGCACCAGCGCGGACAGGTGGTCGGAGCAGCGCAGCACCTTCTCGTCGGGCAGCACCCCGCGCTGGGCCAGCAGCAGGGTGCGCCGGGCGCAGGACAGCGAGCGGTGGGCCTCGGCCAGTGGGACGGTGGGGCCGATGGCGGCGCGGCGGCCCGCCAGTTCGCGCACCAGCGCGGGCAGGTGCGCGTCCGGGTCGGCCACGACCAGGCACGGGTCGGCGCTCTCCAGGTCGACCAGCACGTCGCCGCCGAAGACGGAGGCGGGGAGCTGGTCGGCGGCGGGCCGGTACTCCAGGGCGATCACCGCCAGCCGCTCCGGCACCGCCCAGTCGGTGGTGCCCGCCAGGTCGGCGATCGCCTGCGGGGGCACCGGCGGGTTGGACAGGATCAGCTTGAGCAGTTGCCTGCGGCGGCGCTCCAGTGCGCCGGTCGCGTTGCCCTGCGCCTCGGTGTAGCCAGCGATGGCGATCGCGCAGACCTCGTCGACGTAGGCGAAGATCCGGTCGGCCAGGGTGAACAGGGTCTCGGTGGGCACGCCCATGGTGCGGCCGACGGCGCTCATCCGCCGCCAGACCACCCGGGCGCCGACGCGGACCGCGGTCTGCAGCGCGTCCATGGTGCGGCCCTGGGCGTACTCGACCTTGCCCGCGTAGGTGAAGGCGTTCGTCCAGTCGTGCACGGCCCCGTTGACGTCGCCGGAGCTGTCGAAGCAGCGCACGATCGCCATCTCCACCGAGCCGACCAGCACCTCGCGGAACTGGCCCTGCAGCGGTTGGGCGTAGGCGGGCACGGCGGCCTGGATCTCCCCGATCACCTCGCGCACGAGGTCGACGGACTGCCTGCGCATGCGCACCGACAGCTCCGGGGGGATGGCCGACCAGAGGGCGCGGGCGGCGCTGATCCCGCGCCCGGTGGGGGTGCCGGGGGCGGCGGCGCGCTCGGCCGCGTGGGTGGTGGCGCCGTGGTGGGCCGCGAGTCGCAACCCGACCGCGGTCGAACTCGGTGTTGCGAAGTTCCGTGTCGGTTCCATCGTCATGCGCCACCTCTTCGTGACAAAACAGCCGTCCGTGTCAACAGGGACGGTGACCGGTTTGCTCCGCTGACGATAAATATGTGTCGTCTCGGGTGTCAAACAGTTCGTGAAACACGCCGGAAATCCCACTGTGAGCGGGAACATGAAAAAATTTCTTGTCACCGGGTGACGACCTGGCGCCGGAAACATCGTCCGATCATGACAAGCACCGCTCGGCGACCTGCGGTATACAGAAACTCCTGGTCATGCCCCGTCTGGAGGCTTGGCACACGCTGTGCGTCCATTCGGGTGCAGCGCGTCACAGTTGTCACGGGGATGCGCGCGTGGGTGCCGCCACTTGGCATTGGCGGCCAATCAATTGCCGATATCTGCGTCTTATCGGGGTCTTGCATCACATCTTACCAATGGGTAAGTTGCCCTGAAGTGGCTGGAAAGTTTCAGCCACCCACCGGCGTCCCCGGAGCGCATTCGGTCAGTGTGTTTCAGGATTCGGCAAGGGTGGTAGGGCGCTGGTGAAGTCAGCATTCTCGCCGGTGTGTTGACAACCGATCGTGATTTGTCCCGCTGGGAGACGAACAATGGGATCGCGCAACGGAGCGGATCGTGCGAGAGCCGCCGTCAGTTCCGGCTGCCCGCGCGCCCCCCGTCCGTCCGGTCCCCGCCACCGGGGCACGGCCGGGAGCCGCGTCCGCAACACCCCTGAGACCGCGTTGACCGACACGAGATAGGTGCCACCGTGGTCAGCGCGGTTCCGGGCTGACCACCCAACCCCCCGGGCTCGACCCCGCCACCGGCGGGCCGAGTGCGTCCCCACGGGAAACGGAAGAGGACATGAGGATTCTGAAGTCGAATAAGCTGATGGCGGCGACGTCCGCCATCGGAGTGACCGGGGTGGTGATCGGCGGACTGCTGCTGTCGGCCGGGCAGAGCTCCGCCGCCACGGTGACCGTCGACAAGACGCTCAACTACACCTGCCCGTTCCCGCTGATCGGCGATCAGAAGCTGGTTGTGCAGATCCAGACGGTCGTGGAGACGCCCGCCAACGAGGGCGGCGAGCTCAAGGCCGGTGAGTTCACCGCCACGGTGACCGTGCCGGAGACCGCCACCCAGGGCCTGACCCTGGTCGGCGCCGCCACCGTCGAGGGCGGCGGCAGCGCGGGGATCACGCTGAACAACGCGGGCATCGCGCTGCCGATCGCCATCCCCGACCTCGCCGTGGCCAAGACGAACGTGCCCGCCTCCGGCTCGTTCACGGTGACCGCCAAGGGCCAGGTGCCCACCGCGTACCCGAAGCAGGGCCCGACCACGGTCGTGGTCGGCGACTTCTCCACCACCCTGACCCCGAAGCGGGCCGACGGCACCCCCACCGGCCTGGGCACCTTCGAGTCCAAGTGCAAGATGGACGCGGGCCAGGACGCCAAGATCCTCGACTTCGTCGTCGGCGCCCCGGGTGGCGGCGGCACGACCGCCCCGACCACGGAGCCGACCTCCGGCACCACGGAGCCCACCTCGGGCACCACGGAGCCGACCTCGGGCACGACCGAGCCGACCTCCGGCACCACCGAGCCCACCTCGGGCACCAGCGAGCCGCCCACCAGCGAGCCCGGTGGCGGCGGCACGCCGATCACGGTCGACAAGTCGCTGAACTACCTCTGCCCGTTCCCGCTGATCGGTTCGCAGCAGCTCGCGGTGCAGATCAAGGCCACGCTGACCCCGCCCGCCGCCGCCGGTGGCGACCTGACCACGACGGACTTCTCCGCCATCGCCACGGTGCCGCCGACCGCCACCCAGGGCCTGTCCCTGGTCGGTGCGGCCACCGTCGAGGGCTCGGCCGAGGCCAAGGTCATCGCGGACAACGCGGGCAGCAAGATCGACATCACCATCCCGGGCCTGAACGTGCCCAAGACCGACGTCCCGGCCAGCGGCAGCTTCACCGTGACCGCCTCGGGTGACGTCGCGCCGCAGCCGGTCCCGGCCGCGGGCGAGACCGTCATCAACGTCGGCGACTTCACCACCACGCTGACCCCGAAGAAGGCCGACGGCACCGCCACCGGCCTGGGCACCTTCGACGCGCCGTGCAAGCTCGTCGAGGGTCAGGACACCGAGCTGGGCCGCTTCACCATCGGTGGCGGCGGTGGCACCACCACGCCGCCGACCTCGGGCTCGACCACCCCGCCCACCTCGGGCTCCACCACCCCGCCGACCTCGGGTTCGACGACCCCGCCGACCTCCGGGTCGACCACGCCGCCGACCTCGGGCTCGACCACCCCGCCCACCTCGGGTTCGACCACCCCGCCGGTCACCACGACCACGGACGTCACCACCACCCTGCCGCCGGTCCTGACCCAGGACCCGCCCGCCTACTCCGGCGGCGGCAACTACCCCGGTGGCGGCAGCTACCCCGGCAGCAGCTACCCGACGGGCAACAGTGGCGGCCTCGCCTCCACCGGTGCCTCGATCGGCCTGCCGCTGGCCATCGGCGGGGCGCTCCTGCTCGCAGGCACCGGTGCGCTGTTCTGGCAGCGCCGCCGGACCCGCAACGAGGCCTGATCCCCACCAGCACGACCCCCGGATGCCCGGCGGAGCCTCGGCTCCGCCGGGCATCCGGCTTGTCATGGGCACTAAAAGCGCAATGGTGCTATTTGTGAGAATCCAATGAGGAATTGTCACGCTATCTGGTGGTAATATTTCCCCGTCGTTTCCGAAAATAATTTCCCGCCGTTCCGGAGGTCGAGTTGTCCAGGATGAAAACGCGTGTGCCACGTGCGGCGGTCATGGTGCCGCTGCTGGCATTGGGCCTGGTCACGGCCGTGTGGCAGGCGCCAGCCGGAGTGGCTGCCGAGGGTGTGAAAGCGCAGGCCGTCGCCGCTGCGGCGCCCGCCTACTCCACCGAACCGGAAGACCCCGCTTTCTACGTGCCGCCGAACCCGCTGCCCGCGGGAAAGCCCGGTGACATCATCCGGTCGAAGCCGTCGAAAGCGGGCGCCGCGACCGACAAGATCAACGCCTGGCAGGTCATGTACCTGTCGACCAACGCCCTGGGCGCCCCGATCGCGGTGACCGGCACGATCCTGACCCCCAAGGGCAAGGACCCCAAGACCACCCCGGTGATCAGCTTCGGGGTCGGCACGCACGGCCCGGCGTTCAAGTGCACCCCGTCGTACATGTCCGAGATCGGCGCGCTCTACGAGCAGCCCGCGGTCAACGACTTCATCGCCGCGGGCTACTCCGTCGCGATGACCGACTACGAGGGCTACGGCCCCAACCCCAGCAAGACCACCTACATCACCGGCAAGGCCGAGGGCCCGGCCATGCTCGACATCGTGCGCGCGGGCCAGCGCCTGCCGGACGTGGCGTGGAGCCCGTCGGCCAAGGTCGTGCTGCGCGGCTACTCCCAGGGCGGCGGCGCCGCGCTGTGGGGCGCGCAGGTCCAGCCCACCTACGCCCCCGACGTCAACCTGGTGGGCGTGGCCGCGGGCGGCGTCCCGGCCGACCTGACCCAGGTGGCGCTCTCCCTCGACGGCAAGAAGGGCTTCGGCTTCCTGGCCTACGCCCTGCTCGGCCTCGACCACGCGTACCCGGACCTCAAGCTCGCGAGCTACATGAACGACGCGGGCAAGAAGATGTTCAGCGACCTGGAGAACGGTGCCTGCACCGTGGAGCTGCTGACCACCTACGCGAACAAGAAGCTGCTCGACTACACGACCACCAGCCCGGTGCTCACCCCGCCGTGGCTGGCCAGGGTCGCGGAGAACAAGCTCGGCACCAAGAAGCTCTCCGTGCCGGTCTACCAGTACCTGGGTGCCCAGGACGACCTCGTCGACCCGAGCCAGGGCCGCACGCTGCGCAAGGACCTCTGCGCCAACGGCACCTCGGTGCAGTTCAAGGAGTTCCAGTCCGACCACATCACCCTGGTCTACACCGGCAACAAGGACGCGCTGGCGTTCGTGAAGGACCGGATCGAGGGCAAGCCCGCGACCCCGAACTGCGCCTGATCCCGGCGCGGCGGGCCTGAGTCGCCCGCGCACGACCCCGGCGGAGCCCGGGGGGACCGAGGCCGGTCCCCCCGGGCTCCGCCGTCGTGTGGCGGGGGACACGGGGATCGGTCGCCTTCGCGGCTCGGTTCCCCTAACCGCCGGTTGGGGGGAATTGTGAACGCCCCCGGTCGCTAATTGAGGTTACCGGGGGGAATTGTGAACGGTGCGTGACCGATTCGTCGAACCGGTCGGGGTGGTGGTATTGGGCGGCACCGGGCCCGCGGTGCGATGAATGCGGGTTCTGCTCATGTTTGGCACATCCGACACATGCCGCCCGCCGAACGGATTGCGAACAATCCTCGCGTAAATTGCCTCTTCGAGCCTCTGACCTGCACCTATCACCTGTTAGGGCACGAGTCTGACGCGCGGTCGCACGCTGCTCCACTCGGCGTAACTGCTCACCGACCAACAAGAAGGCATAAAGAAACAGTGTTCGCCGTGAGAACTTCACGACCCCTGCTTGACGTTGTCTGACGGCGCATTCTAAATTCGCCCGGCAGGTGCCGGAAACTCCTCGGCCCGCACCCGGTCGAGCTGACCGGGTAGGCGGAACAATTCCGGTCGGAGGACAAGGCATGGAAATCCCGGGCAGGTCGGTGCTGGTCACCGGCGCGGGCAACGGCATCGGGGCCGCCCTCGCGCTGCGGCTGGCGGCCGAGCGCCCCCGGGTGGTGCTCGTGTCCGACCTCGACGCCGACGCCGCGGGCGCGGTCGCCGACCGGGTGCGCGCCCTCGGCGTCGCGGCCGTCGCGGTGCGCACCGACGTGTCCGACCCCGACCAGGTGCGCGAACTCGTCGCCCTGGCCGAGCGCGACCACGGCGGCGCCGACCTGATCTGCTCCAACGCGGGCGTCGCCACCGGCATGGGCGTGCACGCGAGCCCGGCGCAGTGGGCGGACTCCTGGTCGGTCAACGTGATGGCGCACGTGCACCTGGCCCAGGCTGCGCTGCCGGGCATGTCCCGCCGCCGCGGCGGGCACCTGCTGATCACCGCCTCCGGGGTGGGCCTGCTCGGCCTGCCCGGCGACGCCCCCTACACCGTCACCAAGCACGCCGCGGTCGCCCTGGCCGAGTGGCTGGCCTGCTCCTACGGCCACCTGGGCATCGGCGTGAGCGCGCTGTGCCCGATGGGCGTGCGCACCGACTTCCTGATGCCCGGCGTCGAGGCCGGGCACCCGGCGGCGCGGGCGATCACCGCGACCGCCCCGATCATCGAACCCGAGCAGGTCGCCGAGGCCGCCGTCGCGGGCATCGCCGAGGACCGGTTCCTGATCCTGCCGCACCCCGAGGTGGGCGTGCTGCACGCCCGCCGGGCCGCCGACCCGGAGACCTGGGTCGCCGAGCGGCGCGCGGCCGCGACGGCCCGCCGCGGTGCCGGGCGCCGCGCGCAGCCCACCCCCTGACCAGCAGACCAGGCCACACCACGCGGAAACGCGGACACGACGGAGGCGCGGAGATGACGGAGGCGTCGGCGGGAGCGCGGGACGAGCGGCCCGAGCTGGTGCTGGGCATCGGCCCCGGCGGGCAGCCCTGCGCCGGGCTCTGCGGCGCGGTCAGCGCCGCGGGCGGCCTGGGCGTGCTCGACCTCGGCGCGGGCGACCGGGTCGCCCGCGCCGCCCTGCGCTACGCGGCGGGCTGGCCCGCCGACCGCCGCTTCGGCATCCGGGTGCCCGCCGACTGCGACCTCGGGTTCGCCGACGTCGCCGCCGTGCTCGGCACCGCGGTCGAGCGGCTGGCCGTGGTGGTCCTCGGCGGCGACTCCGCCTGGCGGGTCGCCGACGTGCCCGACCGGTACTTCGTGCTGGTCGAGGTCACCTCCCTGGCCGAGGCCAGGGCCGCGGACGACCAGGGCGCCGACGGGGTGATCGCCCGCGGCAACGAGGCGGGCGGCCGGGTCGGCGACACCGGCGCGTTCGTGCTGCTGCAACAGCTCCTGTCCGCCCCCGGCCTGTCGCTGCCGGTGTGGCTGTGCGGCGGGATCGGCCCGGACACCGCCGCCGCGGCCGTGGTCGGCGGCGCGGCGGGCGTCGTCCTGGACACCCAGCTCGCCCTGCTGCCCGAGGCCGACGTGCCGGACGCGCTGGTCGCCGCCCTGTCCACCGGGGACGGCACCGACACCGTGGTCGTCGACGGGCACCGGGTGCTGCCCCGCCGCGCCCCGGCCACCGGCAGCCTGCCGATCGGCCAGGACGCCTACCTCGCCGCGGGCTTCCTGACCCGCTTCGGCGGTGTCGCCCGCGCCGTCCGCGCTGTGCTCAACGCCGTGAGCGACGCCGTGCGCGAGGACCGCCCGGCCGTGTTGCGCCCCGGTTCGCCGCTGGCCGCCGCGCTGGGCACCGGGCTGCCGGTCGCGCAGGGCCCGATGACCAGGGTGAGCGACACCGCCGGGTTCGCCGCCGCCGTCGCCGCCGAGGGCGGGCTGCCGTTCCTGGCGCTGGCGCTGTCCTCCGGCGAGCGCAGCCGGGAGCTGATGGTCGAGACCGCCGCCCGGGTGGGCGAGCGGTCGTGGGGCGTCGGCGTGCTCGGGTTCGCCCCGGCCGAGCTGCGCGCCGCGCAGCTCGAGGTGATCCGCGAGCTGCGCCCGCCGGTGGCGCTGATCGCCGGGGGCCGCCCGGACCAGGCCAGGGCGCTGGAGGACGTCGGGATCGCCACGTTCCTGCACGTGCCCTCACCCGGGCTGCTGACCCAGTTCCTCGACGCGGGCGCGCGCCGGTTCGTCTTCGAGGGCGCCGAGTGCGGCGGCCACGTCGGTCCGCGCACCAGCTTCGCGCTCTGGCAGGCCCAGCTCGACGTGCTGCGCGACCGCCCCGACGTCGCGGGTGTGCAGGTCCTGTTCGCCGGTGGGGTGCACGACGCCCGCTCCGCGGCGATGGTCGCCGCGCTCGCCGGTCCGCTGGCCGACCGGGGCGCCGAGGTCGGGGTGCTCATGGGCACCGGGTACCTGTTCACCGAGGAGGCCGTCGCGCACGGCGCGGTCACCGAGACCTTCCAGCGGCAGGTCGTGGCCGCCGAGACCACCGCCGTGCTGCGCACCGCCCCCGGGCACGCCACCCGCTGCGTGCCCAGCCCGTTCACCGACACCTTCGACGAGACTGGCAGGCGGCTGCTGGAGTCCGGCGTGCCGCAGCGCGAGGTGTGGGAGGAGCTGGAGCGGCTCAACACCGGGCGGCTGCGCATCGCCAGCAAGGGACTGCGCCGCGAGGGGCCGCAACTGGTCGACGTGGACGCCGCCGGGCAGCTCGAGCAGGGGCTGTTCATGGCCGGTCAGGTCGCCACGCTGCGCTCGGCCGTCACCACCGTGGCCGGGCTGCACGCCGACGTGACCACCCGGGCCGGGGAGTTCCACCGGGCCAGGGCCGTCGCCGTGCGCGCCGAACTGGGCGTCGAGCGCCCGCAGCGCCCCGAGCCGGAACCGCTCGACATCGCCGTGGTCGGCATGTCCTGCCTGTTCCCCGGGGCCGGTGACCTGGCGTCGTTCTGGGCCAACGTCGTCGGCAACCTCGACAGCGTCACCGAGGTCCCCGCGCACCGCTGGGACCCGGAGGTCTACCACGACCCGGCGGCCACCCGCGGCTCCGGCGACCGCACCCCGTCCAAGTGGGGCGGCTTCCTCGACCCCGTCCCGTTCGACCCGCTGCGCTACGGCATCCCGCCCGCCGCGCTCGCGGCCGTCGAGCCGGTGCAGCTCCTTGCCCTGGAGGCGGCGCACCGCGCGCTGGTCGACGCCGGTTACGCCAACGGCGGCTTCGACCGCGACCGGACCGGTGTGGTGTTCGGCGCCGAGGCCGGGTCCGACCTGGCCACCGCGGCGAACCTGCGGATGGCGCTGCCCGCCTACTTCGGCGCGGTGCCCCCGGAACTCGACGACCAACTGCCCCGGCTCACCGAGGACTCCTTCCCCGGCAGGCTGGCCAACGTCATCTCCGGGCGCATCGCCAACCGGCTCGACCTCGGCGGCGCCAACTACACCGTCGACGCCGCCTGCGCGTCCTCGCTGGCCGCGGTGGACGTGGCGTGCAAGGAACTCGCCTCCGGCAGCGCCGAGGTGATGCTCGCCGGTGGCGCCGACCTGCACAACGCCATCGACGACTACCTGCTGTTCTCCTCCGTCGGCGCGCTGTCGCCGACCGGCGCCTGCCGCACCTTCGACTCCCGGGCCGACGGCATCGCCCTGGGCGAGGGCGTGGCCTGCGTGGTGCTCAAGCGCCTCGCCGACGCCGAGCACGACGGCGACCGGGTCTACGCGGTGATCAAGGCCGTCGGCAGCGCCAGCGACGGCAAGGCCCTCGGCCTGACCGCCCCGCGCGCCGACGGCCAGCGCCGCGCGCTGCACCGCGCCTACGCAGCCGCCGGGGTCTCACCCGCCGACGTCGAACTGGTCGAGGCGCACGGCACCGGCACCGTGGTCGGCGACCGCACCGAGCTGCGCACCCTCACCGAGGTCTTCACCGAGGCGGGCGCCCGCCCCGGCGGCACCGTCGTGGGCTCGGTCAAGTCCCAGATCGGGCACACCAAGTGCGCCGCGGGCCTGGCCGGGCTGATCAAGACCGCGATGGCCCTGCACACCGGGGTCCGCCCGCCCACCCTGCACGTCACCGCGCCGAACCCGGCCTGGACCCCGGACGGCCCGCTCGCCTTCCGCGCCACCGCCACCCCGTGGCCGCGCGACCCGGCCGAGCGGGTGGCCGGGGTCAGCGCCTTCGGCTTCGGCGGCACCAACTTCCACGTCGTGCTCACCGGGCACGCCTCGGCCGCGTTCACCCGCCGCGGCGTGCGCCGCTGGCCCGCGGAGCTGTTCACCTTCCACGGCGCCGACGACGCCGCCGCGCACCGCCAGGTCGACCGGTTGCTGCAAACCGCCACCGCCAACGCCGCCGCGGGCAACCCGTGGACGCTGCTCGACCTGGCCCGCACGACCGCGCTGCGCACCGAGCGGGAGACCGCCCCGGTGCGGGTCGCCGTCGTGGCGTCGGACCTGGACTCGCTGACCACCCTGCTGCGCCGGGCGCTGGCGGGGGAGACCGACCCGAAGGCCGGGCTGCACCGGGCCGGCGGGCAGCCCGCGGGCAAGCTCGCCGTGCTGTTCCCCGGGCAGGGCAGCCAGCGGCCGGGGATGCTCGCCGAGCTGTTCGTCGCCTTCCCCGACCTGGCCAGGC
The DNA here is from genome assembly GCF_000564855.1 of Actinokineospora spheciospongiae. Lineage (GTDB taxonomy): Bacteria > Actinomycetota > Actinomycetes > Mycobacteriales > Pseudonocardiaceae > Actinokineospora > Actinokineospora spheciospongiae. The sequence goes on along the minus strand of NZ_AYXG01000094.1, from coordinate 1,325 downwards.
ACCTGGGCCGCGGCGCGCTCGCCGAGGCGATCTTCCCGCCGGACGCGTTCACCCCCGAGACCGCCGCCGCCCAGCGCGACGCGCTGCGCGACACCAGGGTGGCCCAGCCCGCGCTCGGCGCCACCGGCCTGGCCGCGAACGAGCTGCTCGGCAAGCTCGGCGTCGAACCGGACATGTACGCCGGGCACTCCTACGGCGAACTGGTCGCCCTGGTCGCGGCCGGGTCGCTGGACCCGGCGCGGCTGCTGCCGCTGAGCGAGGTGCGCGCGGAGACCATCCTGGCCGCCGCGGGCGCGGACCCGGGCACGATGGCCGCGGTCACCGGCGAGTACGGCGAGGTGCAGGCCGCGCTGGAGTCGGCGATGCTGGCCGGTCGGGTCGTGGTCGCCAACCACAACGCGCACCGGCAGATGGTGGTCTCCGGGCCGACCGCGCTGGTCGCCGAGGCCGTCGAGGTGCTGCGCGCGGCCGGGCTGCCCGCCAAGCGCATCGAGGTGGCCTGCGCGTTCCACAGCCCGGTCGTCGCCGGGGCCGCCGACGCGTTCGCCGAGCGGCTGGCCGGGGTGGACTTCGCCCCGCCCAGGGTGCCGGTGTGGGCCAACCGCACCGCCCGTCCGTACGTCGACGACGCGCCGGGCATCCGGCACGAGCTGTCGGCGCAGCTCGCCTCGCCGGTGCTGTTCGTCGGCCAGGTCGAGGCCATGTACGCCGACGGCGCCCGGGTGTTCCTGGAGGCCGGGCCCGGCCGGGTGCTGGGCAACCTGGTCCGCGCCACCCTGGGCGAGCGCCCGCACACCGTCGTCAGCCTGGAGTCCACCCGCGACGGTGGGCTGCCCGCGCTGCTGCACGCGCTGGCCCAGTTGGCGGTCGCGGGGGTGCGGCTGCGCACCGGCTGGCTCACCTCGGGCCGCGGTGGCCTGGACGTCGGCTCGCTGCCCGCCCCTACTGCTCCACAGTGGACTGTTGACGGGCAGTTGGTGCGCACCGCGTCCGGTCAGCCGGTCGCCGGGGGGCTCGCGCCCGCCCGCCGGGTGGCGCCGCTCTCGGCCGCGCCCGTGCCGGTCGCCGCGGCAGGCACGCGGGACCAGTTGGTGGCGGAGTACATCCGCTCCAGCCGGGAACTGATGGCCGCCCAGCGCGACGTGCTGCTCGGCTACCTCGGCGCCGCTCCCGCCGCGCCGACCACCCTGCCCGCCGCGCTGCCGACCACGCTGCCGACCGCCGCACCGCTCCCGCTGACCGTGCCGACGCCCGCCGCGCCCGCGCCGACGGTGGACGCGCTGTCCACTGTGCTCGGCGTGATCGCGGAGCGGACCGGTTACCCG
>NZ_AYXG01000093.1 GCF_000564855.1 Actinokineospora spheciospongiae | reverse complement strand
CGCCCAAGCAGATCCACCCACCCGGGCACGCCCCGAAAAATCCCGGGCTTTGAAACCACGGCACGGCTGAGCAGATCCACCGGGCACGCCCACAAAGCGACCGGGCTTTCAAAACCCGGCCACGGCTGAGCAGATCCACCCGGGCAACGGCCTCCAGGGCCGGGGCGGTCGAGGTGGGGCTATGAGCAGAGCTTGCGGAGTTCGCGCAGGTTGGAGCTGACCTGTTCGGCGATCTGGAGCAGGTCCCTGGCCTTGTCGGCGCGGGCCTCCATGATGGCGGCGTAGCCGCCCGCGAGCTTCTCCAGGATGCGCTTCGCGCGGTTGTCCTCGGTGCTCTGGGCCAGGCTGCGGAAGCGCTCGGCCTTCTCCCTGGCATCGCTGCGCATCTTCTCGGGGTCGCGGATGCTGGGAATCCAGTCCATGTTGCCCGCGGCCTCCAGGCAGACCGATGGGGCCTTCTCGTTCGCGCCCGCGGTGGCGCCGCCCGCCGCCGAGGAGTCGATCGGCTTGCAGCCGACCAGGAACAGCGCCGCGGCCGCCAGGGCCGCCACCACCAACGCACGCATGAGCACACACTCCTTTGTCCGTGACACGTCCCCGCCGGTGGCGGGCCTCGTCTGGTGGTGCGGTGGCCCGCGGCGCACGGGGGCGCCGCGGGCCGGGGACCGGGCTACGCGGCCGCGGTCGCCTCCTGGCGGTCGCTGCCGGAGCTGAGGCGGGCCGAGCGGACCCAGGTGCCGACGGTGCGGACCAGGACCATCGTCATGGCCATCAGGACGAAGAACGCGGCCAGGCCCTTGGGCTCGATGCTGTTCTCCATCAGGAACTTCGCCACGCTGCGGCCGAAGGAGTCCACGTTCTCCAGCGCCCAGATGAACGCCAGGCGGCCGAGCAGGACCACGAGCCAGATCAGCAGGTACGGCAGACCGGCGCGGGTGTAGGACTTGCCCTTGGCGTGGTCGCGTTCGACCCGCATCGTGGCCAGCAGGCCGAAGCCGATGCCGAGCCCGATGGCGGTGCCGATGGCGGCGGCGAGCACGTTGGGGGTGGTGATGCTCATGCCGCGCAGCACGTCCCAGCCGACGAACACCACGAGTGCCAGCGGCAGCAGGATCTTGATGATGCCGAACTTGTGCCTGCCGACCTGGGTGAACAACACGATCGCCAGGAGCACACCGCTGAGCATGAGCGCGTCGCGCATGCTGTCGCTCACGGGCCACCTCCAGTTTCCTCGTCGTGGGGTGTCACTGACAGTGCCCCTGAATACGAGGTCGAGCGTAGGGAGCGGGGCGGCCCGGCACTTCCCCTCGGCGGTGGACTCGGTGGTGGAGATGCGGGGGCGGGTGGAGGGCGTTCTCCACCCCGGATCTCCACCCCGGAGCCGACCTTGGCCCGCGCGCCGGTCGTTACCGTCGACGGGGCCGGAACGAGGAGACCCGATTGATCAGCAGCCTGCCCAAGTGGGCGGCCCCCCTGACCAGCAGGCCGCCCCGCGTGTGGTTGCTCCTGCGGTTCGCGGGACTGGTCGTCGTCGTGGTCACCGTGCTGCGCGGGGACCCCGGTCAGAGCGCGACCACCACCGCGGTGCTGTGGGCGGCCGTCGTGGTCGCCGTGGTCGCGTGCGCGTGCTGGACCTTCGGGCCGCTGCGCGGGGTGCGCTGGTCGCTGGCGGCGATGCTGGTGGCGTTCGGGGTGATGATCGCCCTGGTGCCCGACAGCGCGGCCTCGGTGATGGGCGGCACCATCGCCTACTCGGCCGGGTTCGACCTGCACGTCCGCGACTCGGGGCGCATCGTCGCCGCCGGTTCCTCCGGCCTGGTCCTGGCGGCGCTGTTCCTGCACAGCAGCCCGGGGCGGCTGCTGCTGGTGCTGGTGTTCGCGCTGATGTGGTGGGCGGGCCTGAGCCACCAGCAGTACGTGGTGCGCGCCGAGCAGGCCGAACGGCTGCTGGCCGAGGGCAAGCGGGCCGCCGAGGCGTCGGCGACCGCGGCGGCGCTGGCCGAGCGGGCGCGCATCGCCAGGGAGATCCACGACATCCTGGCGCACTCGCTGGCCGCCCTGGCCATCCAACTGGAGGCGGTGGACGCGACCCTGGCCACGCACCCGGACGCCGAGACCGACCCGGTGCTGCGCGCCGCCGCCCTGCGGCTGGCCCGGTCGCTGCGGTTGACCAGGGACGGGCTGGTGGAGACCCGGCGGGCCGTGCACGCCCTGCGCGAGGACGCGGTGCCGCTGCCGGAACTGGTGGAGGCCCTGGCCGGGACCTACCGGGACGAGGGTGAACAACCGGTGCGCATCAGCGTCGTCGGCGAGCCCTTCCCGCTGTCGGCGCAGGCCGGGCTGACCACCTACCGGGTGGTGCAGGAGGCGCTGACCAACGCGCGCAAGCACGCGCCCGAGTCGGAGGTGGCGGTGGAGGTGCGCTACGGCGACACCGAGGTCGAGGTCAGCATCACCACCGCCCTGCCAGGCAGCGGGGCGGACCGGCCGCTGACCGGCACCGGCGCGGGCCTGGGCCTGATCGGCCTGCACGAGCGCGCCGAACTGGCGGGCGGGCGGATGAGCAGCGGTCCGGTCGGCGGGAACTGGTGCGTGTCGGTGGTGATCCCCGCGTGAGCACCCCGGTCACCGTCCTGGTCGCCGACGACCAGGCCGTCATCCGCGAGGGCTTGGTGCTGCTGCTGGGCGCCCACCCCGGCATCGCCGTCGTCGGCGAGGCGGGCGACGGGGCGGGGGCCGTGCGCGAGGTGGCCCGGTGCGGCCCCGATGTCGTGCTGATGGACCTGAACATGCCCGGGGTGGACGGCATCACCGCCACGGCCGCCATCCGGGCCGAGTTCCCCGCCACCCAGGTCGTGGTCCTGACGACCTACGCCGACGACGAGTCCGCGTTGCGGGCGCTGCGGGCGGGGGCGTTGGGGTTCCTGACCAAGTCCGCGAGCCGCGAGCAGATCGCCCGTGCGGTGTTCGCGGCGGCGGCTGGGCAGGCGGTGTTGGACGGGGACGTGCAGCGGGCCTTGCTGGAGGCGGCTTCGCGGGCGCCCCGGGCGGACGCCGGGGTGGCGGCCCGGTTGACCGAGCGGGAGTTGGACGTGCTGGACCTGGTGGCGGCCGGGCTGAGCAATCGGCAGATCGCTCAGGAGTTGGCCCTGGCGGAGGCCACGGTGAAGACGCACATCAATCGGATCTACACGAAGACCGGGTGTCGGGATCGGGAGCACGCGGCGCGGTACTCGCGCGGCGGGCGGGTGTGACGCTGCTCGGCTCCGAGGACGAGTCCCCTCCGCGACGGAGGTCGGCCCGCGGCGGATTTCCCGCCGCGGGCCGACTTCCGTTGTGGGGTCAGGACTGGGTGGTGACCCACTCGTGGACGCGCAGGGCGGTGGTGGCCGCGTGTTCGTCCATCATGGAGAAGTGGTCGCCGGGGGTTTCCTCGCTGGTGTGGTCGAGCTTCCAGGTGGCCCGCCAGGCGGAGTCGCGGCGCCAGGCGGGGAGGGGGTCGGCGGCGCGGAGCAGGAGGGTCGGGGTGGTGATGGGCTTGGCGTTCCAGGTGCCGAACATGTCGAAGTAGCCGCCCATCGCGGTCATCCGCAGGTCGCCGCCGACGCCGTTGTCCTCGCCCGCCATGCCGTCGGCGAGTTTGGGTTGGATGCCGTTGAAGACCTTCTGGTTGCGGGGGTAGGTGTCGATCAGGGCGAGGGCCGACGGGGGTGAGCCCAGGGTTTCCAGGTGTCCGGCCAGGGCGTGGGCGATGGGGCCGCCGGAGGAGTGGGCGGCCAGGGCGAACGGGGCGCCGCCGAGGTCGCGCAGGAGGGTGTCGGCCAGGGAGCGGATCAGGGCGTCGATGGTGGCGGGCATCCGTTCGCCGGGGAGGAAGCCCGGCAGGGGCAGTGCCGAGACGGGCCGGGTGCCGCGCAGGGCGGCGGCGAAGCGGGCGTACTCGTGCGGGCCGGACATGGCCAGCACCGACGGCACGCACACCAGGGTGGGCACCTCCGCCGGTCCGGCGGCCACGGGGACCAGGGCCTGGGGCCTGCCCACCTCCGCCGGGTCGGTGAAGGTGGGGCGGAACGACGAGGCCATGACCAGCAGGCCGACGAACTCCTGCAGGCGCTTGGCGTCGATGGCCTTCTTCGCCATGGGGCCGAACGTGGACGCCTCGCCGACCGGGGCCCGGGTGGCGCCCGGCGCGTCGGTGACGAGCCCGGCCAGGTGTTCGGCCAGGGCGGCGGGGGTCGGGTGCTCGAACACCACCGTCGTGGGCAGGCGGACGCCCGCGGCGGCGCCGAGGCGGTTGCGCAGTTCGACGGCGGTCAGCGAGTCGAAGCCCAGTTCGGGGAAGGCGGCGGTGGGGGCGACGGCCTCGGGGCCGGTCATGCCCAGGACGGCGGCGACCTGCTCGCGGACGAACGCCAGGACCACCGGCCCGCGCTCGGCGTCGGGGACGCCCGCGAGCCTGCGGCGCAGTGCGTCCGCCCCGGCGGGGGCGGCGGTGGTGCGCTGGGGCAGGGCGCGGATCAGGCCGCTGAGCAGTGGCGGCACCCCGAGCGGACCGGCCTGGGCGCGCAGCGCGGGCAGGTCGAGCTTGACCGGGGCCAGCAGGGCGCGGTCGCGCGCAGAGGAGTCGAGTGCGCCCACCGCGTCGAACAGGGACAGGCCCTCCCCGGTGGTGATGGCGCCGATGCCCGCGCGGGCGATGCGGTCGAGGTCGGCGTCGACCAGGTCGCCGGTCATGCCGCTGCGGTCGGCCCAGTAGCCCCAGGCCACCGACGTGGCGGGCAGGCCGAGGGAGCGGCGGTGCGCGGCGAAGGCGTCCAGGAAGGCGTTGGCGGCGGCGTAGTTGGCCTGGCCGGGGTTGCCGAAGACACCCGCGGCCGAGGAGAACAGCACGAACGCCGTCAGGTCCAGGTCCTTCGTGGACTCGTGCAGGTTGAGCGCGGCGTGCGCCTTGGGGCGCATGACCCGCTCCAGCGACTCCGGGGTCAGGTCGGTGAGGACCCCGTCGTCGAGGACGCCCGCGCTGTGCACGACCGCGGTCAGCGGGTGCTCGGCGGGCACCGAGGCGATCAGGGCGTCGACCGCCTCGCGGTCGGCGGTGTCGCAGGCGGCGACGGTGGCCGTGGCGCCGAGGTCGGCCAGTTCGGCGACCAGTTCGGCCGCGCCGGGGGCCGCCGCGCCCCGGCGGCTGGTCAGCAGCAGGTGCCGGACACCGTGCGCGGTGACCAGGTGGCGGGCCACGAGGGCGCCGATGGTGCCCAGGGCTCCGGTGACCAGGACGGTGCCGCCGGGGGTGAAGGACCAGCCGGCGCCTTCCTCGGGGGCGGCGGGTCGGGCCAGGCGGGGGCCGTGCGGGGTGCCGCCGCGCACGGCGACCTGGGGTTCCCCGGTGGCCAGGGCGGTCGGCACGACCGCTTCAACGCCGGTGTCGGCTTCGAGGTCGACCAGGACCAGGCGGTCGGGGTGTTCGGACTGCGCCGAGCGCACCAGGCCCCACACCGCGGCGTGGGCCAGGTCGGTGGCGTCGCTGCCCGCCACCGCCGCGGCGCCGCGGGTGACCACGGCCAGGCGGCGGTCGGCGGTGGCCGGGTCGGCCAGCCACTCCTGGAGCCGGGAGAGCACGAGCCCGGTCAGGGCCGTGGCCTCGGCGGCGGAACCCTCGGCGCTGGCGGGCACCACATGGGTGTCGAGGGGGCGGGTGTCGGCGGCGCCCGCGGTCAGCGGCACCCAGTCGAGCTGGAAGAGGGCGTCGCGCAGCGGGGAGGCGGCGGGGAGGAGCTGGTCGGGGGTGACCGGGCGGACGGCGAGCTGCTCGACGGTGGCCACGGGCAGGCCCGCGGCGTCGGCGACGCGCAGCGCCACTCCCCCGTCCACCGGGGACAGCCGCACGCGCAGCGCACCCGCGCCGGTCGCGTGCACGCGGACCCCGCGCCAGGCGAACGGCAGGCTCATGCGCCCGCTGTCCTCGGCGCCCGCGGTGGCGGCGGTGGCGTGCAGGGCGGCGTCGAGCAGGGCCGGGTGCAGGCCGAACCCGGCCGCGGCGGTGTCCTCGGGCAGGGCGACCTCGGCGCACACGTCGGTGCCGTCGCGCCAGGCCGCGCGCAGGCCCTGGAAGACCGGCCCGTACGCCAGGCCCGCGGCGGCGAGTTCGGGGTAGAGGGCGGTGACGTCGACCGGCTCCGCGCCGGGCGGGGGCCAGGCGGTGAGGTCGAAGTCGGGTGTCGCGGGGGTGGCGGTGAGGGTGCCGGTGGCGTGCCGGGTCCAGGGTTCGTCGTCGTCGGCGCGGGAGTGGATGGAGACCGGCCGGGCGCCGGTGTCGTCGGGGGCACCCACGGTGATCTGCACGGACACGGCGTCGTCGGTGAACAGCAGCGGGGCTTCCAGGGTCAGGTCCTCGACCGCCTCGCAGCCCACCCGGGCCCCGGCGTGCGCGGCCAGTTCGACGAAGGCCGTGCCGGGCAGCAGCACCGTGTCCCAGACGGCGTGGTCGGCCAACCAGTCGTGCGTGCGCAGCGACAGCCGACCCGTCAGCAGCAGCCCGTCGGAGTCGGCCAGGGCGACGACCGCGCCGAGCAGCGGGTGGTCGGCGGCGCCGAGGCCGTAACCGGCGGGGTCACCCGCCACCTCCGGGACGTCGAGCCAGTACCGCTGCCGCTGGAACGGGTAGGTGGGCAGGTCCACCAACGCACCCGAGGGCACAACGCTCGACCAGTCCACCGGGGCACCGTGGGTCCACGCCTCCCCCAGACTACGCGCGACCCGATCCAGCCCGCCCTCGTCGCGGCGCAGGCTGCCGACCACACCGGCCTCGCTGGCGGCGTCTTCGATCACCTCGGAGATCGCCACGGACAGCACCGGGTGCGGAGACACCTCCACCACCACGGCAGTACCCGGCAGAGCAGCGCGCAGGGCGGCCTCGAACTCCACCGGCTCCCGCATGTTCCGGTACCAGTACTCAGCACCCATCCCAGCGGTGTCGAACAACTCGCCCGTCACCGTGGAAAAGAACGGGACCTGCGAACTGGTCGGCAGAACCGGCGCCATGTCCGCGAGAAGCTGCTCCCGCAACCCGTCCACCTGCGGGGAGTGCCCAGCGGTGTCCACACCGGGGATGCGCCGAGCGCGGACACCCTCAGCCTCGAACTCGGCCACCATCTTGTCCAAAGTGGCCGGATCGCCCGCGACAGCGCAGGAGCCGGGGCTGTTCACCGCAGCGACAGCGAGCACATCGGACCACTTGCCGATCCGCTCACGCACCTGGTCCGCCGGGGCGAGAACCGACGCCATCCCACCCTTGCCCGACAGGGTCAGCCAC
>NZ_AYXG01000092.1 GCF_000564855.1 Actinokineospora spheciospongiae | reverse complement strand
ATAGGGGCCCCGGCCAAACACATCCACCCAGCCGGGCACACCCACCAAAAGACCCGGGCTGGAACAGAGCCGCCACGCAAAGACCGGGCTGTGCAGAGCAGGCCCCACCGCGCGGCAGCCGCCCACCGGCGGTGGGCGGCTGCCGGAGCGGGTCAGACGTTGGTGATCTCCGCGATCAGCGCGTCGACGTCGAAGAAGTCGCCCTCGGCGCCGAGCGGCACCAGGTCGGCGGTGGCATCGAGGAAGTCCTGCACGGCTTCGAGGTCCATCACCAGCAGCGCGTGGCCGTCGGGGGACTCGATCTCCATGACCAGCGCGTCGCGGGGCCCGGAGAACTCCGGGGCGAGCCGGACGTCGCCCTCGCCGACCGGGCCGCGCATTCCCTCGACCAGCAGGTCCCTGGCGAAGACCCACTCGACCCAGTGGTCCGCGTCGGTCTGGAAGGCCGTTGCGACGGTGAACGGCTCGTCGGCGCGGTAGCTCCACCGCGACCGGACGGGGGTGGTGCCGCCGTAGAGGGAGATGAGCTGCTCGGAGTGCTGTGCGTCCCTGTTCATCTCGCTGGCCTCCAGTCCGTTCGTTCGCGTCGGTTGTGCGAACCTTCAATCAAGAGAACGCTCCGCAGCGGCTTTCGTGATTCCTTTTCCGGAACGTTCACGCTATCGGGGTATACAGTTCCCATCCATACCGATCCTGCGGGTAATCCGCCTCACTTGCTTACCCCCTGTGACGCAGCGCGGACCCCATCCGGGTGATGGATGGGGTCCGCGTCGGGTCTGGCTCGGGGCCGGATCAGATCAGGCCGAGGCCCTTCACCGCGTCGCGCTCCTCGACCAGCTCGGCGACCGAGGCGTCGATGCGGGCGCGGGAGAACTCGTTGACCTCCAGGCCCTGGACGATCGAGTACTCGCCGTCGGCGCAGGTGACCGGGAAGGACGAGATGATGCCCTCGGGGACGCCGTAGGAGCCGTCGGACGGGATGGCCATCGAGGTCCAGTCGCCCGCCGGGGTGCCCAGCACCCAGTCGTGGACGTGGTCGATGGCGGCGTTGGCGGCCGAGGCGGCCGAGGACGCGCCCCTGGCCTCGATGATCGCCGCGCCGCGCTTGGCCACGGTCGGGATGAACGAGTCGGCCAGCCACGCCTCGTCGTTCACCAGCTCGGCGGCGTTCTTGCCGTTGACCTCGGCGTGGAACACGTCGGGGTACTGGGTGGCGGAGTGGTTGCCCCAGATGGTCAGCTTCTTGATGTCCTCGACGGTGACGCCGAGCTTGGTGGCGAGCTGCGACAGGGCGCGGTTGTGGTCCAGCCGGGTCATCGCGGTGAAGCGGCCCGCGGGGACGTCCGGGGCGTGCTGCTGGGCGATCAGGGCGTTGGTGTTGGCGGGGTTGCCCACGACCAGGACCTTGATGTCGGACGCGGCACCGGCGTTGATCGCCTCGCCCTGGGGCTTGAAGATGCCGCCGTTGGCCTCGAGCAGGTCGCCGCGCTCCATGCCCTTGGTGCGCGGGCGGGCGCCGACGAGCAGGGCCACGTTGGCGCCGTCGAAGGCCTTCTTGGCGTCGTCGGTCACCTCGATGCCCGCGAGCAGCGGGAAGGCGCAGTCGTCGAGCTCCATCGCGGTGCCCTCGGCGGCCTTGACCGCGGCCGGGATCTCCAGCAGCCGCAGGTTGACCTTCGTGTCGGGACCGAGCAGGGCGCCGGAGGCGATGCGGAACAGCAGGGCGTAGCCGATCTGACCGGCCGCGCCGGTGACGGTGACGTTGACGGGTGCCACTTGGCAAGTCCTCCCGATGGGCAACAGACGGATGAGTCGTCGGGTCGACCACGCGGCAGTTCTGCCCTGTCAGCAGCGTCGCCCGGCGGGGGCGAGGCTACCAAGCCCGCCCTGGTCGCAGCCCCGCGCGGTGAGCAGGGTCTCGGCACCCGGATTCGATCTCTATCGGGTGGTTCTGCGCCGACAGGCCCCTGGCCTGCGCGAACCCGCGGCGCCCGGCCCCGACCATGGTCGTCGAGGGGTGGGCGACAGGGCGGGAGCCGATGGGGTTGCGGGAACCGGACTCGACGGTCCGGCTGGAACTGCTGGGCGAGGAGCTGCGCGCGCACCGCGAGCGGGCCGGGCTCAGCCTCGCCGCCGTGACCGCGCAGGTGGGGATCAGCACCTCGAAGCTGAGCCGGATGGAGAACGGGCGCAGGCCGCAGCGGCTGGACGACATCGCCGCGCTGCTGACCGCCTACCGGGTGCCGCACAACCGCCGCGAGGAGCTGGTGGCGCTGGCCAGGGTGGCCGCCGAGCCGCCGGTGCGCCCGGAGCAGGTGTCCGGCCGGTTCGCCACGCTGCGGGTGCTGGAGGGCAAGGCGGCGATGCTGGTCGACGTGGCGCCCACGGTGGTGCCCGCCCTGTTGCAGACCGTGCCGTACACGCAGTCGGTGCTGCGCGAGGTCTACATGCTCGACGACCAGCGGGTGGAGGAGTACACGGCGAGCCGCATCCACCGGCAGGCCGTGCTGCGCAAGGACAAGCCGCCGCGGTTCTTCGCCATCGTCACCGAGTCGGCGCTGCGCACGGTGGTCGGCGGTGCGGAGGTGATGCGCGGGCAACTGCGGTACCTGCTGGAGGCGGGCGCCAAGGGCAACGTGTCGGTGCGGGTGGTGCCCGCCCTGGAGCACGGGCACCCGGCGCTGGCCGGGCCGTTCCAGCGGTTGCAGTTCGACCGGGGCCGCGCGGTGGTGCTGCTGGAGAGCCGCACGGCGGCGGTGTACCTGGAGGACCCGGCGGAGGTCAAGCACTACGACCGGGCGGTGGTGGAGCTGCTGAGCGCCGCGCTGGACGAGCGGGAGTCGGCGGCGCTGATCGAGAAGGTGGCCGGGTCGCTCAGCGGGTGAGCGGGCCGCCCTCGATGGTCATCGCCACCGCGATCACCATCGTCCCGAACCCGCCGTAGAGGAAGGCGTCGATCACCCGGCTGCGCACCGCGATCAGCCCGGCCTGCTCGTCGCGCAGCAGCACCCGCAGGCCCGCGGCGAGCAGCAGGGCCAGTCCGATCCAGACGGTCCCCTCGCGCCACGCGTACATGACGATCCGGACCAGGCCGACCAGCACGACCGCCAGCACCAACCCGAACGGCAGGTGGATGAGGGCGGGGTGTTTGCCGCCGCGCTGAGGGGCTCCGCTCACGAGATCATCCTCTCACCCGCGCGCGCCCGCCCGGCACGGCGGCCACCCCGGCGGCGACCAGGGTGAGCGCCACGCCCGCGACCGTGCCCGCGGCGATCCCGCCCGCGGACACGTCCAGCAGCACCGCGCCGACGAGCTGACCGGCCACCGCGCACAACCCGAGCACCAGCACCCCGATCGCGCGCACCGCGTAGACCGATGTGGACAGAGCGACCACGCCCAGCGCGCCGCCGGTGTAGAGGTGCCACTGGCCCGGCGGCGGGTTCGGCAACCCGCGCAGCGCCACGTCGACGACGCCCACCAGGACCAGCGCGCACGCGCCGACGGAGAAGTTGACCAGTGTCGCCAGCACCACGCTGCCCGACTCGTGCCTGACCAGCCCGTTCGCCGCCTGCGCCCAGCTCAGCGCGGCCCCGGCGAGGGCGGGCAGCAGGGCCGGCCACAGCTCCCCCGGTGAGCCGAAGCGGTCCGACACCGAGACCAGCACGGCCACCACGGTCAGCCCCGCGCCCACCGCCCTGGGCGCGGTGATCCGCCGGGGCTCCCCCGGCCCGAAGCCCGCCCGGTCGACGAACAGGCTGCTCACCACCTGCCCGGCGACCGTGGCCACGGTGAACACCGCGATCCCCAGCCCGGCCGCGGTCGTGCCCTGCGCGGCCACGAACGACGCGCCCGCGGCACCGCCGAGGCACTGCCACACCCGCAGCCGCCCACCGCGGACGGCCACCCGGAACCGGCCCGCCGCGGCCCGGCCCGACGCGGTGGCGACGACGGCCGCGGCGAGGATCAGCAGGCCGCCGAGGAAGGACACCAGCGCCGCGGCGACCCCGTCGCCGAGTGCGCGCCCCAGTTCCCCGTTGACCCGGCTCTGCACGGCCAGCGCGACCCCGCCGACCGCCGCCGCGGCGCAGCCGAGCGCGGTGGCGCGGCGGGTCAGATCCACCGGTGGCGCACGGCGTGCACGGCGAGCTGGAAGCGGGAGGTGGCGCCCGCGTGGTCCATCAGGCGCTGCAGGTGCCGGAACACGGTGCGGCGGCTGACCCCGAGCTGCCTGGCGATGGAATCGTCGTTGGCGCCCGCGGCGAGCAGTCCCAGCAGGCGCTGCTCGATCGGCTGCACCGGCGAGGACGCGCGGGCCCCGGCGTGCAGCGGCACCGCCAGCCGCCAGGACGCCTCGAACAGCCCGATCAGCGCGGAGAGCAGGCTGCTCGGCCGCACCACCAGCAACTGCCGGTTCACGTCGGCCTCGGCGACCGGCAGCGACACCGTGGCGAACTGCTGGTCGACGATGGTCAGCTTCACCGGGACCTCCGGCAGCACCCTGGCCTGCTCGCCCGCGGCCACGCACGGCTGGATGTTCTGCGCGTAGCGGCCGGGGTCCTCGATGGAGGCGCGGGCGTAGACGACCCGGTAGGTGACCTCGCCGCGGCCCAGTTGCTCCAGCTCGGCGTTGTTGACGTGCCCCTCGGTGAAGTAGGGCGGCGAGTCGAGCCTGCGGATCTCGGTGCGCGCGCTCAGCTCCATCTGCTGGATGCGCTGGGCGATGGCGGTGCCGGTGACGACCTCGATCAGGTCGTCGGTGCGCTGCGGGGAGATGGCGCGGCGGAAGGTGTCGTAGGCGTTGAGCGTGGCCACCCTGGCCTGCTCCAGCTCCGACTCCCGGCGGCGGCTGAGGATCTGCAGGCCGGACGCGGGCGGGACCGGGGTGATCACGCTGCCGTCGTCGCCGCCGGGGCCGACCAGGCCCGCGTCGAGCAGGGTGCGGACGGCGGCGCGCACGCGGTCGTCCGGCTCGGCCATCCCCTCGGCGATCTGCTCGACGGTCGAGGGGCCGGTGCGCAGCAGGTACGCGTAGCCGCGGATCTCGTCGTCGGGCAGGCCGAGCCGGGACAGGTGGGGGGCGAGGTCGCCGTCGGACATGAGCGCAAAGGCTGGCACAGATGAGACGGTGACACAAACGGGGACCTTGTCACTCGGTCAGGTGAGCTGCGTGCGGCGCTTGTCACAGGAGTGTGGACCGGGCGCGCGGGGGAAGCGGGGCGGCCCGGTTTCGGGATACCGTCGAGGCCGTAACCGACCCGTGATCCGCGCTTACCCGGAGCGCCCCCTCACCCTGCGTCATCGTCGCAGGCACGCACCCGAGGCCAGATCCCACCGTATGCCGAGTGCGAACCGGCAGGAGAAGATGTCACCGTGGCACAACCGACGCAGCTGAACCCGACCGAACAGGACGCCCTGGTCAAGCAGATCGGGCTGGCGTTGCTGCGGGCGGCGCCCGAGAACTGGAAGTCCATCGGGGTCGAGTACCGCGCCCTGGGCCGGTACACCGAGACGGCCGCGCGGGTGACGTTCCAGGACGAGACCGTGGAGCCGCTCCAGGTCGCCCAGGACACGGCCGCGCTCTTCGGCAGGCTGCGCGCCGGGATGTACCGCGAGGGCCGCGGCACCTGGTACAACGCCCGCTACCAGCTCGACCAGCCCTCGGCCTACAACCTCGAGTACGACCGCGACGAACCGCAGTGGCTCACCCCGCCGCCGCCCCCCGCCTACGCCGACGACCTGCGCACCTTCCCCCGCGACGAGGAGAACGTGCCGGAGTGGCTGGTCCGGCGGATGGCCGCGCTCAAGCCGCCGTTCCGGGTCGCCCGCATCTTCGACGCCCCCGGCCCGGACGGGCGCCCGTCGGTCAACCGGCCGCCGGTCGACGAGGCCGACCGCGAGGCCCTGCTGCGCTACCTCGACGGCGCGCCGCTGCCGCTGCCCGCCCGCGGCTTCGACACCGACCTGCTCGACGAGGAGGGCCGCCAGACCGTCCCGGTCGCCTTCCACACCGACGGCGCCTGGGTCTGGCCCGCCGCGGTCAACTTCTACCTGCGCAACCACGGCGTGCCGCCCGAGCCGGAACTGGTCGAACAGGCCAGGCGCGCGGAGTTCACCGTGCCCGAGGTGCCCGAGCAGGCGCTGGGCGCGGTCGCCGGGTTCCTGACCCGGGGCCCGGTCCGCCCGCCCCGACCGCCGGTGCGCCCCGGGGCAGGCGGTGCGCCGGGGCCGGTGAACGCGACCAAGGCGGAGGCGCCGGTCGGCGAGGCGCCGCCCGCCGCGCCCGCCCGGCCCGCTGAGGACCCGCGGCCCGAGGGCGCGCGGTTCGACGCGCCCGGCGAGGCTGCCGGGGGTTCGCGGCCGGACGCTGCGGCCGAGGGCGCGCGGTTCGGTGCGGACGGGGAAGCCCCTCGGTTCGACGCGCCCGGCGAGGCGGACCGGGACGAGGCACCGGCGCAGCCCCGGTTCGACGAGCCCGCCGAGAACGCCCGGTTCGACGCCGCGGGCGAAGCCGACCGGCACGAGGCGCCCGCGAGGCAGTCCCGCTTCGACGAACCCGCGGAGAACACGCGGTTCGACGCGCCCGACCAGCACGAGACGTCGGCGGGGCACTCCCGGTTCGACGAACCCGCCGAGAACACGCGGTTCGACGCGCCCGACGAGGCCGAGCGGCACGAGGCGCCCGTGGGGCGCTCCCGCTTCGACGAACCCGCCGAGGACACGCGGTTCGACGCCGATCGGGACGAGGCGCCCGCGGGGCGCTCCCGGTTCGACGAGCCCGCCGAGAGCGCGCGGTTCGACAGCGCGGACGAGGCGCCCGCGGGGCGGTCGCGATCCGGTGAGCCGGTGCCGTTCGGCGGGTCGGCCAACCCCACCCCGTTCGACGCGTTCGCCAACGCCTCCGTGGGTGCCGGGCCCGCACCGTGGGACCGGGCGCCCGCGACCGAGGAGCCGCAGCCCTGGTCGGGCGGCGGGCTGCCGGGGTCGCAGGACGCCGCGGAGCGGGTCGAGTCGGACAGCCCGGGTGGGCTGCCGGGTGCGGCGGGCCGCTGGGAGGAGCCGGGGGGCGGGCTGTTCGAGCCGAGCCGCCCGTCCGAGGGCAGGCGCGCGCGGCGCGAGGAGGCCGAGGAGGAGACCGGCGGCAGGCACGGCGGCGAGCAGCCGGAGCGGTTCCAGCCGGTCGAGCAGTACGCGGACGCCCCCGGGGGGAACCACTCCCAGGCGGACGACCGGCCCGAGGGGTCCCGGTTCGACACCGGGCAGGACGGGTCCGGCGCACGGGAGGACCGCTTCACCGCAGGCGGCCGGGCAGAGTCCGCGGAGGCGTTCCAGCAGGGTGACCAGACCACCCGATCGGGTGATTTCCAGCCCGAGACCGCGGCCGAGTCGATGCCCGACCACGCCACCGCGTTCCACCCGGGCGGCGACCGCGACCAGTCGAACGGCTTCCACACCGACGGCCCGGGGAACGAACGCCACCGGTCGGGTGACTCCCACCCCGGTGGTGACCACGCGGCGTTCCACACCGACGAACCGGGCGACGGCCGCGACCGACCGGCCGGGTTCCGGTCCGGCGCCGACCAGCCCCGGGACGACCGGGACGGCGACCGCGGGTTCGAGCCCGACGCCGGGTTCCAGCCGGACCGCGGGCGGTCGGAGGAGTTCCACGCGGGCATCGAGCAGACCCCCGCCCAGGACGACCGCTCCCGCCACGCCGTGGCGTTCAGCACCGACGACGACCAGGACGACGACCGCTTCCAGGCGGGCGGGTTCCGGCCCGGCGCCGACCAGCCCCCCGCCCAGGACGACCACTTCCAGCCGGGCGACGACGGGCACTTCTCGCCCCCCGGCAACGCGGACCAGGCCCCGTCGCAGGACGACCGGTTCCAGCCCGGCGACGACCGGTTCTCGACCGGTGCCCCCGGCAACGCGGACCAGTCCTCGCCGCAGGACGACCGCTTCCAACCCGCCTTCCAGCCCGGCGACGACCGGAACGGCCACTTCTCGGCAGGCGCCCCCGGCGACCCGGACCGGTCCTCGCCGCAGGACGACCGCTTCCAGCCCGCCTTCCAGCCCGGTGCCGGAGACGACCGGTTCTCGGCAGGCACCCCCGGCAACGTGGACCAGGACCAGTCCCAGGGCGACCGCTTCCAACCCGCCGCGTTCCGCACCGGCGACGACGAAGGCGGCCGGTTCTCGGCGGGCGCCCCGGGCAACGCGGACCAGGCCCCGCCGCAGGACAACCGCTTCCAGCCCGCGGCCGCTTTCCAGCCCGGCGAGGACCAGCGGCCGGGCGGAACCCCGGACGACCGGTTCCACGCGGGCGAACCCGACCAGACCGCCGCGCGGGAAGACCGCTTCCAGCCCGCGTTCACCGCCGATGAGCACTTCCGGCCGGAGACCGACCAGAACCCGGGTCAGGACAACCGTTTCGCCCCCGCGTTCCAGGCGAACGGCCAGCCCGGCGACAACGCGGACCAGCGCTTCCAG
>NZ_AYXG01000091.1 GCF_000564855.1 Actinokineospora spheciospongiae | reverse complement strand
CAAGGTGGTGCAGGCGATGCGGCACGGTGTGGTGCCCAGGACGCTGCACGTGGATCAGCCGTCCACGCACGTGGACTGGACGGCGGGCAGCGTCGAACTGGCCACCGAGACTACGGCGTGGCCCGAGGTCGACCGGCCGCGCCGAGCCGGGATCTCCTCGTTCGGGATCAGCGGCACCAACGCGCACGTGATCCTGGAGAGCCCGACCGAACCGGTCGAGGTGGCGCAGCCCGACCGGTCGGCGGTCGTGCCGTGGGTGTTCTCGGCCCGCACGCCGCAGGCGCTGCGGGCCCAGGCCGAGCGGCTGGCGGCGGTGGACGCCCCCGCGGTCGACGTGGCGTCGGCGTTGATCCGCACCCGGGCGGTGTTCGAGCACCGGGCCGTGGTGACCGGCCGGGACGCCGAGGCGTTGCGGCGCGCATTGGCCGCGGTCGCGGCAGGCTCCGACCACGACGGCGCGGTGACCGGCTCGACCTCCCCGGCCGGGTCGTCCGCGCGGGGACCGGTGTTCGTGTTCCCCGGCCAGGGCGGCCAGTGGGTCGGCATGGGGCGGGAACTGGCCGCCTCGTCGCCGGTGTTCACCGAACTGCTCCAGCGGTGCGCCGTCGCGCTGGCACCGCACGTCGATTGGGACCTGATGGAGGTCCTGGATGACGACGAGGCCCTGACCCGGGTGGAGGTGGTGCAGCCCGCGCTGTGGGCGGTGATGGTGTCGCTGGCCGGTCTGTGGCGGTCGTGGGGCATCGAGCCGTCGGCGGTGGTGGGCCACTCGCAGGGCGAGATCGCCGCCGCGGTGGTGTCCGGCGCCCTGTCGACCGAGGACGGTGCTCTCGTGGTCGCGGCGCGCAGCGCGCTGATCGCGGGCGTGCTGGCGGGCACGGGCGGGATGGCCTCGGTCGCGGCCACCCCCGAGCGGGTCGTCGAACTCGGTGGTCAGATCGCCGCGGTCAACGGTCCCGGGTCGGTCGTGGTGGCCGGTGCGGCGCCGGAGCTGGACGCGTTCGTGGCCCGCGCCGAGGCCGAAGGCGTGTGGGTGCGGCGGATCGCGGTGGACTACGGGTCGCACTCGGCCGAGGTCGAGGCACTGCGGGAACAACTGCTGGACGTGCTGGCCCCTGTGCGCCCACGCGAACCCGAGGTGCCTTTCCCGTCCACTGTGGCCAGTGGACGTCCCGGTCTCGCCGACGCCGACTACTGGTACCGCAGCCTGCGCGAGACGGTGCAGTTCGAGCGGGAGGTCCGCGCGCTGCTGGCGCAGGGGCACACCACTTTCCTGGAGGTCGGCCCGCACCCGGTGCTGACCGGCGCGGTGGAGGCCACCGCCGACGCCGTGGGCGTCGAGGTCGTCGCGACCGGTTCCACCCGGCGCGACAACGGCGGCGTGGACGCGCTGCACCTGGCGCTGGGCCGGTTGTGGTCGCACGGCCACCCGGTGGACTGGGCGTCACTGCTGCCCGAGGGCGGGCGCGTGGACCTGCCCACCTACGCCTTCCAGCGGCACCACTACTGGCCGCAGACCCCTGCGACGACCGGCGACGTGACCGGTGCGGGCCTGGTCGGCGTCGAGCACCCGCTGCTCGGCGCCACCGTCGACCTGTCCGAGGGGGACGGCCTGGTGCTCACCGGCAGGCTGTCGCCGCGGGCGCAGCCCTGGCTGGCCGACCACACCGCCCTGGGCCGGGTCCTGTTCCCCGGCACCGGGTTCGTGGAGCTGGCCCTGCGCGCGGGCGACGAGGCCGGTCTCGGGCACCTCGACGAACTGGCCATCTCGGCGCCGCTGCTGCTGCCCGACAACGGCGCGGTGGCGGTGCAGGTCAGGGTCGCCGCGCCGGACGAGCGAGGCCGCGCGGACATCGGGGTGTACTCCCGCGACACGCGAACCCCCGAGGCGCCCTGGGTGCGCCACGCCACCGGCGTGCTCACCCCGGCGGTCGCCGAGGTCGACCCGCTGCCCGCCGCGCCCTGGCCGCCCACCGGGGCGACCGCGCTCGACCTGGACGGCTTCTACGACGTGCGCGGCTACGGCCCGGTGTTCCAGGGCCTGACCGCGGCCTGGCGGCTCGGCGACGACGTGTACGCCGAGGTCGCGCTGCCCGAGCAGGTGCGCGACGCGGCCGCCTTCGGCCTGCACCCCGCGCTCCTGGACGCCGCCCTGCACGCCATCGCGTTCCTGCCCGGGGTCGAAGAGGGCGTGCAACTGCTGCCGTTCGTCTGGAACGGCGTGTCGCTGCACGCCACCGGGGCCACCACCGCGCGGGTCCGCCTGCGCGGGTCGGTCGAGGCGGGGGTGGAACTGGCCGTCGCCGACGGCACCGGTCAACCCGTCGCCTCCGTCGGCGCGCTGCACCTGCGCGCCGTGACCGCCGAACAGCTCGGCACCGCCCGCACCGATTCGCTGTTCCGGGTCGAGTGGACGACCCCCGCCGCGCCCGTGGACCCCGCCGACGCGCAGATCGTGCCGCTGGTGGGCGGCACCGACGTGGTCGCCTCGGCGCACCGGCTGGTGACCGAGGCCCTGGCGCGGGTGCGGGAGGCCGACGCCCCGCTGGTGTTCGTCACCCGCGGCGCCCTCAGCGGCGCCGACCCGGCGGCGGCCGCCGCCTGGGGCCTGGTCCGCTCCGCCCAGACCGAGAACCCCGGCCGCTTCCGGCTCGTGGACGTCGAGGGCGACGGCGACCCCGTCGTCACCGGCGAGCACCAGGTCGTGGTGCGCGACGGGCAGGCGTTCGCCGCCCGGCTGGTCCGGGCCGAGCCCGCGCCCGCCGCGCCCTGGAACCCCGACGGGACGGTCCTGATCACCGGGGGCACCGGCGACCTCGGCCGCGCCCTGGCCGAACACCTCGTGGTCGAGCACGGCGTCCGGCACCTGCTGCTGCTCAGCCGCCGCGGCCCCGACGCGGCCGGTGCCGCCGACCTCGTCGCCGGGCTGGCGGAACGGGGTGCGACCGCGCGGGTGGTGGCCTGCGACGTCACCGACCGCGCCGCGCTGGCGGCCGTGGTCGCCTCCGTCGGCGCCGAGCACCCGCTGACCGGCGTCGTGCACACCGCGGGCGTGCTCGACGACGCCCTGATCACCTCGCTCACCCCGGACGCGGTCGACCGCGTGCTGCGGCCCAAGGTGGACGCGGCCTGGCACCTGCACGAGCTGGTGGGCGAGGTGGAGCACTTCGTGCTGTTCTCCTCGGCCGCGTCGGTGTTCGGCTCGGCGGGCCAGGGCAATTACGCGGCGGGCAACGCCTTCCTCGACGCCCTCGCCGCGCACCGCCGCGCCCTCGGCCTGCCCGCGACCTCGCTGGCCTGGGGCCTGTGGCAGCCGGGGGAGGGCATGACCGGGGCGCTGTCCCACGGCGACCTGGAGCAGATCAACCGCACCGGGGTGCTGCCGCTGCGCACCGACGAGGGCCTGGCCCTGTTCGACGCGGCGATCGGGCACACCCTGGCCGTGCCCGCCCGGCTCGACCTCGCCACCCTGGCGGCGGGCGGCGGGGACCTGGCGGCCCTGCTGAGCGCACTGGTCCGCCCGCGGAGCAGGCGCGGCGTCGCCCGCGCGGGCGAGGACGGCGGCCTCGTGCGGCGCCTGCTCGCCCTGCCCGAGCAGGCCCGCACCGACCTGGTGGTGACCCTGGTGCGGGACCGGGTGGCCGCCGTGCTCGGCCACCCGGACGGCGCCTCGGTGCCCGCGGAGCGCGCGTTCAAGGAACTGGGCCTGGACTCGCTGACCGCCGTCAAGCTGCGCAACGCGCTGGCCGAGACGACCGGGCTGCGGCTGCCCGCGACCCTGGTGTTCGACCACCCGACCTCGGCGGCGGTCGCCCGGTACCTGCTGGGCGAACTGCTCGGGGCCGACCCCGACGTGGCGGTCCCGCTGGGCGCGCTGCCGCCGGTGACCGACGACCCGGTGGTGATCGTGGGCATGGCCTGCCGCTACCCGGGCGGCGTGTCCTCCCCGGAGGACCTATGGCGGCTGGTCGCCGACGGCGTGGACGCGGTCGGCGGCTTCCCCGACGACCGCGGCTGGGACCTCGACGCGCTCTACGACCCCGACCCCGCCCACCCGGGCACGACCTACACCCGCTCCGGCAGCTTCCTGCATGACGCGGGTGGGTTCGACGCGGAGTTCTTCGGGATGAGCCCGCGCGAGGCGCTGGCCACCGACGCCCAGCAGCGCCTGCTGCTGGAGACGTCCTGGGAGGCGTTCGAGCGGGCGGGCATCGACCCGGTGTCGCTGCGGGGCAGCCGCACCGGGGTCTTCGCCGGGGTCATGCACAGCGACTACGCGGAACTGCTGCCCGGCGCGGAGTTCGAGGGGTTCCGGGGCAACGGCAGCTCCGCGAGCGTCGCCTCCGGCCGCGTCGCCTACGCGCTGGGGCTGGAGGGCCCGGCGGTCACGGTGGACACGGCGTGCTCGTCGTCGCTGGTGGCACTGCACTGGGCGGTTCAAGCGCTGCGCTCCGGCGACTGCGACCTGGCCGTCGCCGGTGGCGTCACCGTGCTGTCCACACCCGCGTTGTTCATCGAGTTCGCCCGGCAGCGCGGCATGTCCGTGGACGGCCGGTGCAAGTCCTACGCCGAGGCCGCAGACGGCGCGGGCTGGTCCGAGGGCGTCGGGGTGCTGGTGGTCGAGCGGCTGTCCGACGCCGTCCGCAACGGGCACGAGGTCTTGGCCGTGGTGCGGGGCTCTGCGGTGAACCAGGACGGCGCGTCGAACGGCCTCACCGCTCCCAACGGCCCGTCCCAGCAACGGGTGATCCGGCAGGCCCTCGCGGGCGCCGGGTTGTCCCCGCACGACGTGGACGTGGTGGAGGGCCACGGAACCGGTACGACACTGGGTGACCCGATCGAGGCCCAAGCGCTGTTGGCGACCTACGGCCGCGACCGGGAGACCCCGCTGTTGCTCGGGTCGATCAAGTCCAACATCGGCCACGCCCAGGCGGCGGCCGGGGTGGCGGGTGTGATCAAGGTGGTGCAGGCGATGCGGCACGGTGTGGTGCCCAGGACGCTGCACGTGGACGAGCCGTCCACGCACGTGGACTGGTCGGCGGGCGCGGTGGACCTGGTCACCGAGAACACGGCCTGGCCGTCGACCGACCGTCCGCGGCGCGCGGCGGTGTCGTCGTTCGGCATCTCCGGCACCAACGCCCACACCATCCTGGAACTGCCCGTGCCCGCGCCCGATGCGGCTGAGCCGGAGCCCGCCGAGGTCGTGGTGCCCTGGCTGGTGTCCGGCAAGACCGCGGCGGCCGTGCGCGAGCAGGTGTCCCGGCTCGCCGACACCGGGGGCCGCCCGCTGGACGTGGGCTTCTCCCTGGCCACCACCCGGTCGGCGTTCGAGCACCGCGCGGTCCTCGTCGGCCGCACCCGGGAGGAACTGCTGACCACCGTCACCGAGGCGGTGGCCGGTGACGGCCGGTTGGGCATCGTGTTCACGGGCCAGGGTTCGCAGCGGTTGGGCATGGGGCGGGAGCTGCACGCCCGGTTCCCGGTGTTCGCCGAAGCGTTCGACGAGGTGATCGCCGAACTGGGCGAGGACGTCCGCGAGGTGGTGTGGGGTGAGGACGCGGCGGCCCTGAACCGAACCGGGTGGTCGCAGCCCGCGTTGTTCGCGCTCGAAGTGGCGCTGTACCGGCTGGTGGAGTCCTGGGGCGTCAAGCCCGAGGTCGTGACAGGCCACTCGCTGGGCGAGGTCGTGGCCGCGCACGTGGCGGGCGTGTTCTCCCTGGCGGACGCGTGCACGCTGGTGCGCGCCCGGGCGAGCCTCATGGACGCCCTGCCCGAAGGCGGCGCCATGCTCGCGGTGGCCGCGAGTGAAGCCGAGGTCGCCGAACTGCTGTCGGACGCCGTGTCCCTGGCGGCCGTGAACGACGCCGCCTCGGTGGTGGTCGCGGGTGCGGCCGAGGCGGTCGAGCAGGTGGCGCGCGCGGCGGGGGAACGGGGTTGGAAGCACAAGCGGCTGCCGGTCTCGCACGCGTTCCACTCGCCGCTGATGGACCCCATGCTGGAGGACTTCGCGGCGGCGATCGCGGGCGTCGAGTTCCACGAACCGACCATCGACCTCATCTCCGGCGATCCGACGAACCCCCGGTACTGGGTCCGGCACGTGCGGGAAACCGTGCGCTTCGCCGACGGCGTGCAGGCGATGATCGACTCCGGTGTCCGCACCTTCCTCGAACTGGGCCCCGACGGCACCCTGACGGCGATGATCCAGGACGCCGTCGAGGCGACCGCCGTGCCCGCGCTGCGCCGCGACCGGGACGAGGAATCAGCGGCCGTCACGGCGGTGGCCACCCTGCACGCGTACGGCGTTCCCGTCGACTGGTCGGCGTTCT
>NZ_AYXG01000090.1 GCF_000564855.1 Actinokineospora spheciospongiae | reverse complement strand
CATGATCGCCACCCCCGGCCAAACACATCCACCCACCCGGGCAGTCGCGCAGCCAGGCCGGCGGTTCCCGGGGTGGTCGGCTGGGCAAGCGCCTCCACCCACTGGGGCAGTTGGCTCGCCGGGCTGGCGGTTTTCGGGGTGGTCGGCTGGGCAAACACCTCCACCCACTGGGGCAGTTGGCTCGTCAGGCCAGCGGTTCTCGGGGCGGTCGGCTGGCCAAACACATCCATCCACCCAGGCAGTCGCTCGCCGGGCCGGCGGTTCTCGGGGTGGCTGGTTGGCCCGCTGCGCCGGTGGGGTTCGGTGTGGCTGATCGCCGGGCGGGCGGCGGGTGAGGCTCGGTCTTGGACCGGGAAAGGCCGAGGCCCGCCCCCGGGTCGGGGGCGGGCCTCGGTGGGGCGCGGTGGGTCAGATGCCTGCGGTGGCGAGCCACTCCTTGGCCACGACGGCCGCGTTGGGCTTGCTCGGTGCGGCGAGCTTGCCGTTGAGCTCGATGAGGATGTCGGTGGTCAGCTTCGCCGAGACGGCGTTGAGCGTGGACTTGACCAGGTCGCTGGCCTTGCTCTTGTTGATCAGCGGGACCACGTTCTGGGCGGCGAAGTTGGCCTCCGGGTCCTCCAGGGCGACGAAGTCGTTGGTGGTGATCGCCGGGTCGGTGGTGAACAGGTCGGCCGCCTGGACCGCGCCGGACTTGAGGGCGTCGACCGTCAGCGGGCCGCCGACGTCGAGGGACTTGTACTCCTTGAGTTCCAGCTTGTACTTGTCGGCGAGGCCGGGGATGCCGTCGGCGCGCTTCTGGAACTCCGGCGGGCCGCCGAAGGTGACCGGGCCGGTCTTGGCCAGGTCGCCGATGGTCTTGAGGTTCTTCTCGGTGGCGAAGGCCTTGGTGACGACCACCGCGTCCTTGTCCTCGGCCGCCGACTTGTCCAGGACGGTCAGGGTGTCGGGCAGCGCCGCCTGCAGGGCGGTGTAGACCTCGTCGGCCTTGGACGCGGTGGCGTCCTTCTTGACGTGGGTGAGCAGCACGCCGGTGTACTCGGGGATCAGGTCGATCGAGCCGTCCTGCAGGCCCGGGTAGTAGGTCTCGCGGCTGCCGATGTTCAGCGTCCGGGTGACCTTGACGCCCTTGGCCTCCAGGGCGCCCGCGTAGATCTCGGCGATCAGGGTGCTCTCGGGGAAGTTGGCCGAGCCGACGGCGATGGTGTCCGTGGGCGCGGGGGTGCCCGCGCCGCTGGAGCCGCCCGCGAGCGGGTCACCGGACCCGCCGCAGGCCGTCAGGGTGAGCAGCGCGGCGGTGGCCGCCGCCGCCGCGGTGAGAACGCGCTTCATCGGGGGCTCCTCATGTGCTTTCCGATGCGGACTTGACCGCCATCTGGTGGATTCTGCTGGTGGCGCGCGCCTTGCGCGCGCCGGACTTGCGCAGTCCCGGGGACACCACCAGCCACTGCACGCCGGTGAGCACCAGTTCCACGGCGATGGCCAGGGCGGCGATCAGGATCGCGCCGGAGGCCATCTGGTCGAACTCGCGGTTGGAGAAGCCGTCGATCACGTACCGGCCGAGGCCGCCGAGGGAGACCTGGGCGGCGATGCTGACCGTGGCGATGATCTGCAGGGTCGCCGCTCGCAGCGCGCCGAACATCAGCGGCAGCGCGTTGGGCAGCTCGACCTTGAGCAGGATCTCCCACTCGCGCATCCCCATGCCGCGGGCCGCGTCGACCACCGCTCGGTCGACGTTGCGGATGCCCGCGTAGGTGCCCGCGAGCAGCACCGGGATGCCCAGCACCACCAGGGCGATGGTCAGCGCGGGAACGGCGTTGAGGATGCCGAACCACAGCACGAGCAGGATGACCAGGCCCAGTTCGGGCAGCGCGCGGAAGGAGTTGACGATGCCGACGACGAGCGTGCCGCCCTTGCCGGTGTGGCCGATCCAGGCGCCGAGCGGGATCGCGACGACCGCGGAGGCGAGCACGGCCAGCGCGGTGTAGCCCAGGTGTTCCAGGACGCGCTGCGGGATGCCCGCGGCGCCGTAGGTGGTCCGCCAGTGGGCGGGGTCGGTGAGCCAGTCGACGATCTGCTGGAAGATGCTCACGTGGCCGCCCCCGCCTTGGGGCCGACCCGCGCCCACGGGGTGAGGCGCCTGCCCAGCAGCGCGAGCAGGCCGTCGACGACCAGCGCGAGCAGCACGATGATCACGATGCCCACGATGATCTGGTCGAAGTTCGGCGGTGAGGTCTGCGAGCCCTGCAGCAGCAGGAGGCCGAGGCTGGTGACGCCGATGAGCTGCCCGATGGCGACCAGGCCCATGTTGGACACCGCCGCGACCCGGATGCCCGCGATCAGCACCGGCACGGCCAGCGGCAGTTCGACGGCGAAGAACCGGCCGATCGGGCGGTAGCCCATGGCGGTGGCGGCGGTGGTGACCGACTCGGGGACGGCGGAGAGCGCGTCGGTGATCGACCGCACGAGCAGGGCCACGGTGTAGAGCGTCAGCGCCACCTGCACGTTGATCGGCTCGAGGCTCTGCGTGCCGAGGACCAGCGGCATGATCACGAACAGGGCGAGCGACGGGATCGTGTAGAGCAGGCTGGACAGCGGGACCAGGATCGCCCTGGCCACCGGCCACCGGCTCGACGCCCAGCCCAGGGGCATCGAGACCAGGGTGCCCACCACGACCGGCACGAGCGCCAGCCACAGGTGGGTGAGGATGATCGGGCCCAGCCCGTCGAGGTTGTTCAGCAACCAGTTCACGTGGGGACCTCGCCCGAGCGCCGGGCCTCGGCCAGCGCGGCGATGACGGTGTCGGCGGTGATCCCGCCGACCACGGCGCCGCCGCTGTCGACGGCGATGCCGACGCCGGACGGGGAGCTGAGCGCGGCGTCGAGGGCGTTGCGCAGCGAACCGGAGGTGCCGCCGGATTCGGCGTCGACGCTGTAGAGGGAGCCGCCGGAGATCAGGTTCTCCGCGCTCACCGCGTCGCCCGAGGACGACAGCAGGTCGGCGGAGACCCAGCCCAGCGGGCGCTTCGCGTCGTCGACGACGACCGCCCAGCCGTCGGTGAGCTGACCCCGGGCGGTGTCGACCGCCGTGCCGACCGGGACGCTCGACACGGGGCCGACCGGGACGCCGTGGCCGGGCAGGAAGCCCAGGGCGCGGTAGCCGCGGTCGCGGCCGACGAAGGAGGCGACGAAGTCGTCCACCGGGTTGGCCAGCAGCGCCGAGGGGGTGTCGAACTGGGCCAGCCGCCCGCCGACGCGCAGCACCGCCACCTTGTCGCCGAGCTTGATCGCCTCGTCGATGTCGTGGGTGACGAAGACGATGGTCTTGCCCAGCTCGGATTGCAGGCGCAGCAGTTCTTCCTGCAGGTCGTCGCGGACGATCGGGTCGACGGCGCTGAACGGTTCGTCCATCAGCAGCACCGGCGGGTCGGCGGCGAGCGCGCGGGCCACGCCGACGCGCTGCTGCTGGCCGCCGGAGAGCTGCGCCGGGTAGCGCTTGG
The DNA here is from genome assembly GCF_000564855.1 of Actinokineospora spheciospongiae. Lineage (GTDB taxonomy): Bacteria > Actinomycetota > Actinomycetes > Mycobacteriales > Pseudonocardiaceae > Actinokineospora > Actinokineospora spheciospongiae. The sequence continues at coordinate 16,347 of NZ_AYXG01000090.1, read as the reverse complement.
CGAAGGCGGCGGGCAGGCCCACCGTCTCCAGCAGCTCCGCGGCCCGCTTGCGCGCGGCGGCCTTGCCGGTGCCGGTGAGCACCGGGACGGTGGCCACGTTGTCGAGCACGGTGCGGTGCGGGAACAGGCCCGCGTTCTGGATGACGTAGCCGATGCCGCGGCGCAGCGCGGACGGCGACTGCGCGCGGACGTCGCGCCCGTCGATGAGGACGGTGCCCTCGGACGGGTCGACCATGCGGTTGATCATGCGCAGTGAGGTGGTCTTGCCGCAGCCGGACGGGCCGACGAGGACGGTGATCCCGCCGTCCTCGATGGCCAGGTCCAGCGCGTCCACCGCCACCGTGCCGTCGGGGTAGCGCTTGGTCACGGACTGGAACTCGATCACTCGGGCCCCTCGTTCGAAACGGCTCCTTGCCGGCCGTGGATTCGAAAACCCTAGTCCGACGGCGCCGGGTGGGCAGGGTGTTCCAGGATGTGACCGGCGAGTCTGTGCCGGGAATCTCCCATCCGGGTCAACCGGGTGCGCCACCTTCCGTAGGCTCTCGCGGTTGTGGCCGATTCGCTGACGACCTTCCTGGACACCCGCGGTGCGCACGCCCGCCCGCTGCGCGACCTCCTGGGCACCCTCGCCGGGGGCTGGACGCCGCTGGAGGAGCTGGTGCGCGCCTCCGCGCAGCCCCGGCGCACGGTGGAGGAGCTGCTGGCCGCCTGCGGCGACCTCGTCGAGCGCGACGGCGCGGCGTGGCGGGCGGTGGGGTCGGCGGCCGGGCGGTTGCGCGACCTGGCGACCCTCCCCCCGGCCGACCCGGGCGCGGTGGCGGCGGCGGTCGAGGAGTACCTGGCGGGTGTGCCCGCCCCGCTGCGCGCCCTCGACCACGTGCAGGCCGACGCGGAGACGGTGCTGCGCCGGGCCCGCTGGCTCGACGACACCTACTGGCTCGACGGGGCGCACCTGCTCTGCGTCGGCGACCACGACCTGACCGCGCTCGCCGCCTGCACGCTGCGCCCGGGCCTGCGGGCGACGGTGGTCGACCTGGACGACCGGTTGCTGTCCTACGTGGACGGTGTGGCGCGCGACCGGGGCCTGGACGTGCGCTGCCTGCACGCCGACTTCCGCTTCGGCCTGCCGCCGCTGGCCGTCGGCTCGGCGGACCTGGTCTTCACCGACCCCCCGTACACCCCGGAGGGGATGCGCCTGTTCCTCGCCCGCGGCGTCGAGGGCCTGCGGGACCCGGACGGCCGGGTGGTCGTGGCCTACGGCTACAGCTCCCGCAACCCGACCCTGGGGCTCAAGACGCAGCAGGAGGTCCTGCGGTTGGGGTTGGTGTTCGAGGCGGTGCTGCCGGGCTTCAACCGCTACCGGGGCGCTCAGGCCGTGGGCAGCGCGAGTGACCTCTACGTGCTGCAACCGACCGCCCGTTCCCCGCGCCTGGCCGAGTCGGGCATCGGCATCTACACGCACGGGCCCCAGTCCCTGGAGTCCGGCGGCACCGACCCGGACGCCGTCGCCGCCCTGCTCCGCCTGACCCGGGCCGACGCGGCCGGTCAGCCCGCGCTGCTCGGCCCCGGGTGGGCCGAACCGGTCCGCTCCGGGGGTCTGCTCGCCTACGACCTCGCCGCCGACCCCGGCCCGTGGCTGGCCCGCACGCTGGTCGCCGCCCCGTCGGTGCGGGTGGGCGCCCTGGTGCCGAACAACCACCCGGACATCGTCGACGCCCGGGGGCAGAACGCGTTGAAGGACCTGTTGGCGGCCAAGTTCCGGCTGACCTTCCACCGCAGCACCCCCGACGGCAAGCACGCCGTGGTCACTGCTGATCCGGTCGACACCCCGGGCGTGGTGAAGGCCCTGCTGGAGCGGGCGCACGGCAAGCTGGGGAACGTCTGGCGCGAGGCGCTGATCCGCGCCACGCCGGGGCTGACCAAGCGGGAGGCCAGGGAGCGGGTCGCCGCCCTCGTCCCGGATGAGGCGGACCTGGACGCCCGGCTGATCGACCTGCCGCTGGAGCGGCTGCGGGGAGTGCTGGCGGCGGCGGGTTAGGCGCCGCTGGGGATGTGGACGGGGCCGAGCTTGAGGAGTTCCCGGAATTCCCTGGCCGGGATGGGTCTCGACATCAGCCAGCCCTGGTAGGCGTCGACGCCGACTCCGCGCAGGACGTGGAACTGGGTGGCGTTCTCCACGCCCTCGGCGACGCAACTGCGGCCCATGGCCCTGGCCATGTCGACCAGGGCGCGGGCGACGGCGAAGTCGGAGGCGTCGGTGGCGACCCCGGAGACGAACCGGCGGTCGATCTTGATGATCTGCGCCGGGAGTTCCTTGAGCCGGGCCAGCGACGAGTAGCCGGTGCCGAAGTCGTCGACGGCGAAGCGGACGCCGCGCTCCACCAGTTCGGCCATGGCCTCGCGGCTGCGGGAGGGCAGGTCGATGAGGCTGGTCTCCACCAGTTCCAGGATGACCCGGTCCCAACTGATGCCGGTGGCCGCGACGCAGGAGGTGACGATGTCGACGAAGTCCGGGTCGCCGGGGACCAGGCCCGCGAGGTTGACCGCGATGGCCACGCCGCCGGTGAGGACGCCGCCGCAGAGCTGGGGCCACTCGGCGGCCTCGGTGAACGCGGTGCGCAGCACCCAGCGGTCGAGTTCGCCCTGCAGGTCGCCCTGCTCGGCGACCGGGAGGAACTCACCGGGCATGAGCAGGCCGCGCTCCGGGTGCGGCCAGCGGACCAGGGCCTCGGCGGACAGGACCGTGCCGTCCGGGCCGACGACCGGCTGGTAGTGCAGGACCAGTTGGTCGTTGGCGATGGCCTCGCGCAGTTGGCCCTCCAGCAGCATCTGGCTGTTGGCCGAGGCGATCAGCGCGTCCGAGGCCATCGAGACCCGGCCGGTGCCGCGGGCCTTGGCGGCGAACATGGCCGCGTCGGCGTAGCGCAGGAGGTCGGCGCCGCTGGTCTCCGGGCCGGTGGGCACCGCCGCGCCGATCGACGCCGACACCCGCAGCAGTTGCCCGCGCACCGGCACCGCCGTGCGCAGCAGGCTCGCCACCTGGTTGGCCAGCACCTCCACCCCGCCCGCCTCGTCCACGTCGGAGCAGATGACGACGTACTCGTCGCCGGACATCCTGGCCACCGTGCAGCTCGGCGGCAGCCCGCGCTCCAGGCGGCGGGCCAGGGCGGTGATCAGCTCGTCGCCGACGTCGTGGCCGAGGGAGTCGTTGACCCGCTTGAAGTTGTCGACGTCGCAGAACAGCAGGGCGATGCGCTGGTAGTCGCGGCCGCCGAGCAGGGTGGCGAGCAGTTCCTTGACCGCGGCGCGGCCGGGCAGGCCGGTCAGCTCGTCGTGGGTGGCCTGGTGGCGCAGGCGCTCGGCGGTGCGGCGGCGGTCGGTGACGTCGGCGAAGACCACCAGCCAGAAGCGCCTGCCGTCGTCGGTGACCGACACGGTGGCGTTCAGCTCGCAGTAGACCGGTTTGCCCGCGGCGGTGCTGAGGACCCGCTGCCCGCTGTGGAAGGCCGGGGTGTCGCGGCCGCGCCGGGACTCCCGGTCGTCGGGGTGGGTGAGCTGCTCGGCGGTGGTGCCGCGCAGCCGCTCCAGGTCCATGCCCAGCAGCGAGCACAGCGCGTCGTTGGCGTCGACCAGCCGCTCGGCGTCGTCGAACAGCGCGATGCCGACCGGGGTGATGGCCACCAGATCGGTGAACCGCTTGCTGGAGCGCTGCATCCTGGTCTCGGTGGAGCGCTGCTCGGTGACGTCCTGGCAGGTGCCGATCATGACGCCGCGGTCGGGGTCGGCGGCCTCGCCGCGCACCCGGAACACCCGCCGCTTGCCGTCGGGGCGCACCACCCGGTGCTCGCACTCCACCGGCCTGCGCGCGCTCGCCAGTTCCTGCCAGCGCTGGTCGACCCAGCCCCGGTCGTCCGGGTGCACGATCCTGAGGTAGTCCGAGTAGGTGATCGCGGTGCCGGGGGCGATGCCCGCCAGGTCGTAGAGCATGGAGGACCACACGCAGTCGCCGGTCGCGGTGTCCCACTCCCAGGTGCCCATCCTGGCCACCCGCTGGGTTTCGCGGAACAGCCGCCCGTCCTGGCTGAGCTGGCGCTCCAGGGCGCGGATCTTGGTGACGTCCTGCACGGTGCCGTGCACGGTCACCAGGGCGCCGGAGGCGTCGAACTCGGCGCGGGCGCGCACCAGGTAGGACCGCTCCCCGGTCACGTCGCGGACGTCGAGGTCGAGGGTTTCCGGGCTGCGCTGCGCCCACAGCCGGTCGCGGAACTCGCCCAGCACCGCCAGGTCCTCCTGGTGCACCAGGGCAACCAGGTCCTCGACCGTGCCGTCGGCGGGGAGCCCGCAGAGGCCGCGCAGCCCGGCGGAGAGGTAGGCGCGGCCCGTGGCGGCCTCGACGGTCCAGCTGCCCATGCGCGCGATCCGCTGGGCCTCCAGCAGCACGGCGCGCTCGGCGGCCGGGTCGTCGTCGAAGTTGGCCACGCCCGGTTCTACCAGGCCGGGGGCCGCGGATCGACCGCGCGCCGGACCCGGTACGGGTCCGGCGCCGGGGGTGTCGGGGGTGGCAGGGGTGCCGGGTGCGCGGGCGTGGGGGTCGGCCCGCACGACATGCTCGGCCACGGCGCAACCTCCACCCCTCGTGTGCGCGGGTGGGGCACCGCTGCCGAGCATCCCGCTGTGGGTCAGGCTACCCCGTCCTCCTTCGCCGCCCGAGCGACCGCCGCGGCCACCTCGGGGGCCACCCGCGGGTCCAGGGCGCTGGGGACGATCCGGTCCGGGCCCAGGTCGTCCTCGGCGACGGCGGCGATCGCGTCGGCCGCGGCCAGCTTCATCCGCTCGGTGATCCGGCGGGCGCCCGCGTCCAGCGCGCCGCGGAAGATTCCGGGGAAGGCCAGCACGTTGTTGATCTGGTTCGGGAAGTCGCTGCGGCCGGTGGCGACGATCGCCGCGTGCCGCCGCGCCACCTCGGGGTGGATCTCCGGGTCCGGGTTCGACAGGGCGAAGACGATGGAGTCCGGCGCCATGGAGGCCACGACCTCCTCGGGCACGGTGCCCGCGGACAGGCCGACGAACACGTCCGCGCCGCGCATGGCCTCGGCGGCGCCGCCGCGCAGGTTGGCGTTGTTGGTGACCTCGGCCATCCGCTCCTTGATCGGGTTGAGCCCGTCGCGGCCGGGGAAGACGATGCCCCGGGAGTCCAGCAGGGTCACGTCACCGACCCCGGCGGCGATGAGGATCTTCGCGCAGGCCACGCCCGCGGCACCGGCGCCCGCGATGACCACGCGCTGGTCGGCGATGTCCTTCGACAGCACCTTGTTGGCCCCGCGCAGGGCGGCCAGCAGCACGATCGCGGTGCCGTGCTGGTCGTCGTGCATGACCGGGCAGTCCAGTGCCTGGATCAGCCGCTCCTCCAGCTCGAAGCAGCGCGGGGCGGAGATGTCCTCCAGGTTGACCGCGCCGAAGGAGGGCCGCAGCCGCACCAGGGTCTCGATGATCTCGTCGACGTTCGTGGTGTCGAGCACCAGCGGGATCGAGTCCAGGCCGCCGAAGGTCTTGAACAGCGCCGCCTTGCCCTCCATGACCGGCAGCGAGGCCGCCGCGCCGATGTCGCCGAGGCCGAGCACCGCGGTGCCGTCGGAGACGACCGCCACCAGCCGCGAGGTCCAGGTGTAGCGCTTGGCCAGCGCCTTGTCCTGGGCGATCGCCAGGCTGACCTTGGCCACCCCCGGGGTGTAGGCGATGGCGAGGGCGCGCGGGTCGGCCAGCGGCTTGGTCACCTCGATGCCGAGCTTGCCGCCCTCGTGCGCGGTGAAGATCTCCTCGTCGGTGATCGGCCCCGCCGTCACGTCGTCGCTCACACTTGCCTCAATCTCGTTCAAAGCGGTCATGGCGTCCCTCCTGGATCGCACTGCGCTCGACGCGCGCGGAAGCACGGAGCGGTCGTCGGGACGGCGACGGCGTGGCCGCGACGGTTCGTACGGTCCGTCGCGGTGGGCCGCGGCCGTTGCCCCGGCGGGGGTTCGGTCACCGCCCCGGGGGTGCGGGGGCGACGGCCGCGGACGCTGCGGTCCGGCCAGTCTGGCAGCTCCCTTTCGGCGGTGTCTGCGGCGGGGGTCACATCGGGGCGACCTTTGTCCGCAGGTCAGACCCGCTTTCGCAAGACGTCCGTCCGGTTTTGTTGATCGAGCACAGATGTACCTGGTGTTTTCCCCGTGTGACAGCCGAATGGCGCAACGGGTGCGTGAGGCACGTCTCTGCCCGCCGTCAAGCCCCTCTTGCGCGCCGCGGGCCGGACCGGCTCTCTAGGATCACCCCATGCAGGTACGCGAGCTGAACGTTCCCGACGCCTTCGAGTTCACCCCCCGGACATTCCCGGACACCCGCGGCGTGTTCGTGTCACCGTTCCAGGGCGAGGCGTTCACCAAGGCGGCCGGGCACCCGCTGGTGGTGGCGCAGAGCAACCACAGCCAGTCCCGCAAGGGCGCCATCCGCGGCCTGCACTTCGCCGACGTGCCGCCCGGCCAGGCCAAGTACGTGTACTGCCCGCAGGGCGCGCTGCTCGACTTCGTGGTGGACCTGCGGGTCGGCTCGCCCACCTTCGGCCAGTGGGACGCGGTCCGCCTCGACCCGGTCGACTTCCGCGCGGTCTACGTCCCCGAGGGCGTCGGCCACGGCTTCGTCGCCCTCGAGGACGACACGGTGATCTCCTACCTGTGCTCCACCGGCTACAACCCCGGCGCCGAACACGGCATCAACCCCCTCGACCCGGACCTGGCGCTGCCGTGGGAACCGGGCCTGCCCGCGGTCCTGTCCGAAAAGGACGAGGCGGCACCGTCGCTGGCGGAGGCCCTGGCCACCGGCCTGCTCCCCCGGTACGCCGACTGCGTGGCCCACTACGAGAAGCTCAGGACCGCCACCGCCTGATCCGTCGCGCGGTCCGCAGGGTTCCGCGCCCTCGGCCGAGCCCCGGCGTGGCCCGCGGGTCCGGTGTGGCCCGTGCCGTCGAGCCCCGTCCAAGCCGCCGCCCGGACCCCGGCATGGCCTCGGGTCCGGTGTGGCCCGTGCCTGCCGAGCCCCGTCCGAGCCGACCACCCCGGCTTCGGCGTGACCCGCGGGTCCGGTGTGACCCGCGGGTCCAGTGTGGCCCGGTGCGGCCGAGACCCGCCCAGGCTGCCGCCCGGGTCCCGGCGCGGCGCACAGGCCCGGTGTGGCCCACGCCCGCCGAGCCTCACCCAAGCCGCTTGCCCGGGCCCGGCGCGGTCCGCCGTCAGGGCCGCGACCGCCCGAGCCGCCGGGGCGCGGGCGCCAGCCGCCAGAGGACCACGGCGTGCACCCGGGCGGGACCCAACCCCCGGGAGTCGGTGGACCCGCGCGGGTTGTCCCCCTCGACGTGCCACCCGCCGCCGTCGGGCCGCACCGCCCGCTTCACCGACAACTGCCCGGGCCGGTCGTCCCAGGTCACCAGCACCACGTCACCCGGCCGGGGGTTCTTGCGCACCGCCACCACGGTGTCCCCGTCCCCCAGCGTCGGGGCCATCGAGGGCCCGCGGACCCGCACCCGGCGCAGCGGGTACCACCCCATCACCGCGTCCACGCCGCACCTCCCCCCGGCCGCTCCCGTCCCCCCGTGGCGATCATCTCCGACCACCTCCACCTGCCACCCCGCGCCCCCCGGAGTAGGGTCGATTTCGTCGGAGCATCCCCGTTTTTCCATGGAGGAACCATGCGACTGGTGTCGCGCTTTCTCACCCCTCGCCTGGAGGCAACCGCGCACTGCGACCTCCCGTGCGGTGTGTACGACCCGGCGCAGGCCCGCATCGAGGCCGAGTCCGTCAAGGCCATCCAGCAGAAGTACCAGGACAACGAGGACCCCGAGTTCCGCACCCGCGCCATCCTGATCGCGGAGCAGCGCAGCGAACTCGTCAAGCACCACCTGTGGGTCCTGTGGACCGACTACTTCAAGCCCCCGCACTTCGAGAAGTACCCGGATCTTCACGACCTGTTCAACCGCGCCACCAAGGCCGCGGGCGCCACCGGCACCAAGGGTTCGATGGACCCGGCCACCGGCCAGGCCCTCCTCGACCTGATCGGCGAGATCGACAAGGTCTTCTGGGAGACCAAGAAGGCGTGAGCCAGAGCGTCTGAAACGGCGCTGACCAGCGGATATCCTTTCGCTGGTCAGCGCCGTTTGTCGTTCCCGCCTCGGCTGCGATGAGCACACCCGCGGCCGTGTCCCACGACTTGTTGACGAGCATGATCACCGCATCGGTGATCCCCGCGCTCACCCACGCGAGGTCCACCGCGGCCGAACCGAACACGCGGACGCGTTCGACGTTCCTGCTGAGCCTTTCGGTCAGGCGCAGGCCGCCGGGGAATGGGCTGGCGCTTGAGGACAGGCGTCGAGGCTTCAAGGCGCGGAAGTTGGGGAGGTGGGGCTGCACGACGCGCATGTGGTCGTCGATCACGATGATGTTGAAGCGGACCGGCTCGTCGTAGGTGCGGGTGCGGAGGTTGAGGCGGGCCTCGGGGGTGAGGCGGTCCCAGGGCGTGTGACAGCTTGCAGGTTGATCCGGGTCAGGGCGACCAGGTGGCCGGGCGGGTCTTCTTCCTCCTGCTCGCGGCGGGTGATGTTCTTGCCATCCGGATCAAGGAAGAGGGGTGCGGCGGAGTCACCTGGTCGGGGAGACGCGGATGGTGATGGTGGCTGTGGCGACCTCCTGGTCCGCGCGGTCGCGGATGGAGATCGGGACGGGGAGGTCGAACGGGGTCGGGCCGAACTCCGGGACCTCGGCGGTGGCCACGGCGGTGAGGCTGGTGGTGGCCTTGGCCGTGTAGGCGACCACCATGCCCTTGGGAATCCAGCGGTGGGTGGTGGGGACGGTGGCCTCGGCGAGCATCCCCATGGCCAGCTCGGCCATGTTGCACACGGCGATGGCGTGGAAGGTGCCGATGTGGTTGTGCACGCCCCACCACTTGGGCGCGCGGACCTCGGCGCGGCCGGGGCGCATGTCGACCACCGTGGGCAGGATGGTGCGGAAGTAGGGGACGCGGAGCACGGCCGCGGCGGAGAAGAGGCGGGGGCCGAGGGGTTTGCCCGCGAGGGCCTGCCAGGCGCGGTAGGTCGTGGTGGCGGTCACGGGAAACCAAGTTACTCACCGGTAGCACAACCGACAAGGGGCTTAGGATCAGCGCATGAGCAACACCGTCTATCTGCTCCGGCACGGGCAGACCGAGTGGTCCGAGACCGGCAAGCACACCGGGCGCACCGACATCCCGCTGACCGGGGAGGGGGAGGCGCGGGCGCGGCGGGCCGGGACGGTGTTGGCGGGACTGCGCGGTGAGCGGCCTGCCGTGGTCATCACCAGCCCTCGACAGCGGGCGGTTCGGACGGCCGCGCTGGCCGGGTTGGTCGTGGACGAGACCACCGAAGAGCTGGCCGAGTGGGACTACGGCGACTACGAGGGGCTGACCACGCCCGAGATCCGGGAGACGGTGCCGGGGTGGACGGTGTGGACGCACCCCTGCCCGAACGGGGAGACCGCCGAGCAGGTGACCGACCGGGCGGTGCGGCTGGTGGACCGGGTCCGCAGGCTGGACAGCGATGTGGTGTTGGTGGGGCACGGGCACTTCAGCCGGGTTCTGGTGGCCACCTGGATCGGGCAGCCGTCGACCTATGGCGTCCACTTCGGACTTGACGCGGCGGGGATCGTGGTGCTCGGCGATGAGCGCGGGGTTCCGCAGATCAAGCGCATGAACATCCCTTCGGAGTGAGGAAGCGATGACCGACAGCAGGGTTCGCCGGGTGGTCGAGTCCGATGTGGACGCGGTGGTGGGGTTGGTGCACGAGCTGGCCGAGTACGAGCGGGCGTCCCACGAGTGCCACCTGACCGCCGAGCAGCTTCGGGCCACGCTGTTCGGCGGGTCGCCCGCGTTGTTCGGGCACGTCGCCGAGGTGGGTGGGGAGGTGGTCGGGTGCGCGCTGTGGTTCCTGAACTTCTCCACGTGGCGCGGGACGCACGGGATCTACCTCGAAGACCTCTACGTGCGGCCGACCGAGCGCGGTGGCGGGCTGGGCAAGGCGCTGCTGACCGCGTTGGCCGAGGAGTGCGTGGCCCGCGGGTACCAGCGGCTGGAGTGGGCGGTGCTGAACTGGAACGAGCCCGCCATCGGGTTCTACCGGTCGATCGGGGCGGTGCCGATGGACGGGTGGACCGTGAACCGGCTGACCGACGGTGCCTTGACCGCCCTGGGCGGGGGCACCCGGGGCTGACCGCCCGGTCGGGCGCACCCGGGGGCGCTGGTCGGAAATTTTCCCGACGCGGTCAAGGCGCGGCCATTGTGGACGCGCCCCCACCCGTTCGGAGCACTACTCGTCCCCGAGGCCCTCGGCCCAGGCCGTGGTGGCGGGGTGGAACAGCAGGACCAGGGTGACCAGGCAGCCGAGACCGACCGGGATGCCGATGTCGGGGCGCCCGGACGGGCCCAGGGCGTACCAGGCGGCCCCGGCCAGGAGCACCTGGAGCACGATCGACGGGCTGCGCGACCAGGTCTTCCCCAGCAGCAGGCCCGCCGAGCACGCGGCGACGCCCGCGGTGAGGACGGCGAAGTAGGCCGCTTCGCCGAGCACCGTCCCGGTGTTGAACGAGGTGTCCCCGCCGAAGGCCTGGAACACCAGGAAGACGGTGAAGCCCAGGGCCACGAGGGCTTGCAGGCCGATCAAGGCGCCCGCGCCGAGGACGGTGCGGGGGGCCGTGGAGGTCAGTCGCACAGGGGCCTCGGGGGGGTCGGGGGGCGGGTCGGTCGGGGGCGCACGTGACGGTGCGTGTGCACCGCCGATCGTATGCCACTCGGACGGCCGGTCGTGCCGGGCGAGCGCGCCAGGCAAGATCAGGGGTGTCACACCTCGCGGAGCGATGAGCAGACGGTCGTCTGGGTGCACTCGTCGGACCGGGAGGCGCCGCAGTGGAAGGAGCGTCGGACTCGGTCACGGATGAGTGAAGTGGTGCCTGCTGAGCGTCACGGTCGACCCGGGCGGCTGACACCGGTTCGGGAGTGGATTCACCCTGTGGTGGCGGGTGAGGTCCGGGGCGGTGCGGATGCCGGCTTACCCTGCGGCAATGCGAGCAGTTCTCGTGGTGAACCCGAAGGCCACCGCCACCACCCCGGCGGGCCGGGACGTGCTGGCGAGCGCGCTGGCCAGCGCGGTGAAGCTCGACGTGGTGGAGACCGACTACCGGGGCCACGCGCAGGCCGCCGCCGCGCAGGCCGCCGTCGACGGCGCGCACCTGGTGGTCGCGCACGGCGGTGACGGGACGGTCAACGAGGTCGTCAACGGCCTGCTGGCCGCCGGTCCCCGGTCGGGCACCCCGATGCTGGGCGTGGTCCCCGGCGGTTCCGCCAACGTGTTCGCGCGCGCCCTGGGGCTGCCGCGCAACCCGGTGGAGGCGACGCACGTGCTGCTCCGCGCTCTGGCGCGGGAGCGGACGCGGCGGGTCGGGCTGGGCCGGGTCGAGGCGGACGGCGACGGCGGCGCGCACCGGTGGTTCACCTTCAACGCGGGCATGGGCTGGGACGCCGACGTGGTCGAGCGGGTCGCCCGCAAGCGCGGGAAGAAGGCCACCACCTCGCTCTACGCGCGTTCGGCGCTGGCCAGGTACGTACGCCCCGGCCGGGATCGGCCCGCCCTCACCCTGGAGATCCCCGGTGAGGCGCCGATCGAGGGGCTGCGGCTGGCGTTCGTGTCGAACACCGACCCGTGGACCTACTTCAACAGCCGCCCGATCCGGCTCAACCCCGGCTGCACCTTCGAGGGCGGGTTGGGGTTGTTCGCGCTGCGGTCGCTGAGCGTGCCGACGGTGCTGGGCGCGTTCCGGCGGGCGTTGAGCACTGCCGACAAGCAGCACGGCAAGCGCCTGGTGCGCCGCGACGACATCCCCGGGGTCGTGGTCACCTCGGCGGAGCCGGTGCGGTTGCAGTGCGACGGGGACCTGCTCGGGGAGCGGAAGCGAGTGGTTTTCACCGCTGTTCCGGACGCGTTGACAGTCGTTGTTTGAGGCTCCGGGGGCCGGGGTAGGTCCTTAGGCGTACGCAGATCCACAACTGCAGATGCTCACCGTTGCCAGACGCCCCGACCGGGGGTCCACGGCCGTGTTACGGCCGTGATCAAATCGTTGCCCTCGGTCGTCACAGGGCGCTGACGTGGATCTTTCGGGTGAGTTCACTCACCGGGGTCAGAACAACCCTTGACATCCGCTGAGTTCGTGAAACCATTCACAAGCACCCCGACGACCGGATGACGACTAGAGGCACGCCATTGCGCGCCTTGAGCGAGGAGCAAGTAGAAATGGACTGGCGCCACCGCGCGGCCTGCCGTGACGAGGACCCCGAACTGTTCTTCCCCGTGGGGACGAGTGGTCCCGCGGTCCTGCAGGTCTCCGAGGCGAAGGCCGTTTGCCACCGCTGCCCCGTCGCCTCCAACTGCCTGTCCTGGGCACTCGAGAGCGGCCAGGACGCTGGCGTTTGGGGCGGAATGAGTGAGGACGAGCGTCGTGCGCTGAAGCGCCGCAACGCTCGTACCCGGGCACGCAGCAACGCCTGAGCTTCCGCACAACACAAACGCGTAGAAGGTCGATCACCGAGAAATCGGTGATCGACCTTCTTGCCTTTTACCGGTTCTTTCCCCGAATCGGGGAAAGCCCCTAACCGCCCCGATCCCCTAATGCGATCCCTAGCGGCGGTGGGAAAGGGGAACGCGCAGCACCGCCTCGGTGCCCGCGCGGTCCCGGCGGCTCAGCGACAGCGTGCCCCGCAGCTCCGATTCCATCAGCGTGCGCACGATCTGCAGGCCGAGCCCGTTCGCCCGCTCCAGGGAGAAGCCGCGCGGCAGGCCCTTGCCGTCGTCGGCGACCACCACGTCCAGCCAGCGGGCCGAGCGGGTGGCGGTCACGACCACCTCGCCGGAGTGCCCGGCCGGGTAGGCGTGCTCCACCGCGTTCTGGATCAGCTCGGTCAGGATCATGACCAGCGGGGTGGCGGTCTCGGCGGCGACCACGCCGAACTGGCCGCTCTTGCGGACCTTCACGTGGCTCTCGGCCGCGGCCACGTCCCCGATGACCGGGATGACCTTGTCGATCAGCTCGTCGAGGTCCACCCGCTCGTCCACCGAGGTGGACAGGGTCTCGTGCACCATGGCGATCGCGGCGACCCGGCGGACCGACTCGGCCAGCGCCTCCTTGGCCTCCGGCGAGTTCGTCCGCCGCGACTGCAGGCGCAGCAGGGCGGCGACGGTCTGCAGGTTGTTCTTCACCCGGTGGTGGATCTCGCGGATCGTGGCGTCCTTGGACATCAGCGCCCGGTCGCGCCTGCGCACCTCGGTGACGTCGCGGCAGAGGACCAGCGCGCCCGCGGGCTTGCCGCCGGGGCGCAGCGGCAGCGCCCGGAACAGCACCGCCGCCCCGCGCCGCGACTCCGCCTCGGTGCGCATGCTGGGCTGCCCGTCGAGGGCCATCAGGATGCGCTGGGCGACCTCGGTGGCGTCGAACGGGTCGGCGATCAGCGACCGGGTCAGCGGGGCCAGCCGCACCCCGACCAGGTCGGCGGCGTGGCCCATCCGGTGGTAGGCCGACAGCGCGTTGGGGCTGGCGAACACGACCGCGCCGCTGGTGTCGAGCCGGATCAGGCCGTCGCCGACGCGGGGGCTGGTGTGCACGTCCGGGGAGGGTTCCGCGGTGGGGAAGGTGCCGTCGCCGACCATGTGGCACAGGTCGCCCGCGATGCCCAGGTAGGCGATCTCCAGGCCGCTGGGCACCCGGGGCACGGCGAGGTTGGTCTCCCGGGACAGGATGCCCACGACCTCGCCGCCGAAGCTGACCGGCACCGCCTCGCGGCGCACCGGCACCCCCAGGTACCAGCGCGGGTCCTCCTCGCGGCAGATGCGGCGCTCGGCGGCGGCGCGGCGCAACTGCGGGTTCTCCCTGGCGTCGGTGTGGCTGCCCACCACGTCCTCCGGGTGGGCGGTCGGGGCGGTGGTGGGCCGCGCCTGGGCAACGCAGATGTAGCGGTCCCCGGCCTCGGGGTCCGCCGCGGCGGCGCCGTCGGGCTCCTCGGTCACCTTGACCCAGAGCAGGAAGTCGGCGAAGGACAGGTCGGACAGCAGTTGCCACTCGGCGACGACCAGTTGCAGGTGGTCGACGGCGCCACCGGAGAGGCCGGTGTGCTCGGCGAGCAGGTCAGAGAGCGTGGACACGCGACTCCGCGGGGGTTTCGGTGGGACTGGCTCCAGGACGACCACGGTGCCACCCGCCACCGCGCGCTGTCCCCCGGGTGCGACGACCGTCATCACCCCGGCGACGGGCCCCGCCGACCGGTCGGGTGGTCGCGCACGTCGTCGCACGACCGGCCCAGCCGGGGCGGGGATGAGCGGCATGGCAAAATCGTGGCCAGCGGCGTGGGAACCGGCGGCTGCCGGCGTCCCGCGTCAATCCCGAGTCAAGGAGGCACCCATGTCGAAGCGCGCCCGCAAGCGTCGCGACCGCAAGAAGGGTGGCGCGAACCACGGTAAGCGCCCCAACGCCTGAGCGGTCGCCTCAGACGGACGAAGGCCCCAGGCGCAACCGCGCCGGGGGCCTTCGCACGTCCGGGGGTTCAGTCCTCGGTGGTGGTCTCGACCGTGGTCGTCGTCTCGACCGTGGTGGTCCTGGTGACCGTGACCGACCCGCCGTGGTCGATCACCGACTGCCGGATCGAGGCGCGCAGCCGGGCGCGGAACTCGTCCGGCGCCTGGTCGCCGCCGCACTTGCGGGCCAGCAGGACCTTGAGGTGCTCCTCCACGCCGTACTGCTCCAGGCAGGGCCTGCACTCCTCGAGGTGCTTGGCCAGCAGGTCGCGCTTGTCGCTGCCGCACTCGCGGTCGAGGAAGACCCAGACGTCGGCCAGCACCTCGGAGCAGTTCGTCTCGTGCTCTCCGCCGCAGTTCACGACCCGGCCACCTCCCCGGAGCGCACGAACCCGCGTTCCCTGGCCACCCCGGCGAGCAGGTCGCGCAACTGGCGGCGGCCACGGTGCAGGCGGGACATGACGGTGCCGATGGGCGTGCCCATGATGTCGGCGATCTCCTTGTAGGCGAAGCCCTCGACGTCGGCGAGGTAGACCGCCAGCCGGAACTCCTCGGGCAACTGCTGCAACGCCTGCTTCACGTCGTCGTCCGGCAGCAGGTCCATCGCCTCGACCTCGGCGGAGCGCAGCCCGCTGGAGGTGTGGTTCTCGGCCTTGGCGAGCTGCCAGTCGGTGATCTCGTCGGTCGGCGACTGCAACGGTTGGCGCTGCCGCTTGCGGTAGCCGTTGATGTAGGTGTTGGTGAGGATGCGGTACAGCCACGCCTTGAGGTTGGTGCCCGCGGAGAACGACTCGAAGGCCGCGTAGGCCTTGAGGTAGGTCTCCTGCACCAGGTCCTCGGCGTCGGCCGGGTTGCGCGTCATCCGCAGGGCGGCGGAGTAGAGCTGGTCGAGCAGCGGCATGGCGTCGCGCTCGAACCGCTCCGCCCGCTGGGCGGGTGTCTCGGTGTGGGGCTGGGTCTCGGTGCGGGGCACCGCACTCCCTTCGGCGGCTCGCGCTCCCGTGCTCAGGTGCGCATACGGCTGCACCGAGCTTACTCGGCTGTCGTCGCGCCTGCCCGGCCCGGAGCGTGAACTCGGCCTCCTGCTCTGCCTGATCAGCTCGGTCTGCACGCCTTTCACAACGCTGCCGGGGCCGCGCGCATTCCGCGCTAGGGTGCCGCCCGTGGCAGGACGAGGAACCCCGGCGACCGCGCTGCTGGCCAAGCGCGGGATCACCCACCAGGTGCACAGCTACGAGCACGACCCGAGGGCGGAGTCCTACGGGTCCGAGGCGGCCGAGGCGATGGGCGTCGAGCCGTCGCGGGTGTTCAAGACGCTGCTGGCCGACGTCGACGGGGCGCTGGTGGTCGGGATCGTGCCGGTGGACACCCAGCTCGACCTCAAGGCGCTGGCGGCGGCGGTCGGCGGGAAGAAGGCGCGGATGGCCGAGGTGGCCGCCGCCGAGCGCTCGACCGGGTACGTGGCGGGCGGGATCTCGCCGCTGGGGCAGAAGAAGCAGCTACGTACGGTGCTCGACACCTCGGCGCTGGCGTTCCCGACCGTGTTCTGCTCGGGCGGGCGGCGCGGGCTGGAGATCGAGCTGGCCTCAGCCGACCTGGTGGCGCTGACCAGGGCGGTGACGGCGGCCATCGCCGCGCACTGAGCCGTGCGGGCTTCACTCGATCAGGCGATGTTTTCGCTGTGGTGCCCGGGTGGGTGGATCTGCTTGGGCGGGGCCCCTACAGCGATCATGCGC
>NZ_AYXG01000089.1 GCF_000564855.1 Actinokineospora spheciospongiae | reverse complement strand
CACCCGGGCAGTTGCTTGGTCGGGCCGCCGGTTGCGGGGGTGGTCGGTTGGCCAGGCACATCCGCCCACCCGGGCATTCGCTCGCCGGGCCGGCGGTTTCGGGGGCGGTCGGCTGGCCGAGCAGCACATCCACCCAACCGCGCTTTTCCATAGTCGGGCTGGCGGTTTGTGGGGTGGCTGGCTGGCCGAGCACATCCGCCCACCCGGGTATTTCCGTGGCTGGGCTGGTGGTTTGTGGGGTGGTTGGCTGGGCAAGCACATCCACCCACCCGGGCGTTTCCGTAGCCGGGCCGGCGGTTCGTGGGGGCTGGCTGGCTTTGAGGCCAGGCTCTAGCCCTCCACCGGGCGGGCGCCGAGCTTTTCGGCCAGCAGCTTCAGCATCGCCGCCTCGGGGTCCTGCCGGGGGGCGTCCGGGTCGGGCTTGTGCGCGGCCTGGGCCAGCATCTCCTCTTCGTCCTCCGGCTCGGGGGGCGGGGGGACGTCCTCGGCGGGGGGCTCGGGGGGGAGCTGCTCGACGGGGCGGGACGACCGGCGCGGGGGTTCGAAGGTGCGTTCCGGGGTGGCCTTGGGCTGGGTCCTGGGTTGGGCGGCGCCGGTGTCGGGGGCTGAGCTGGGGTCGGCGTGGATGCAGCGGACCTTCCAGGTGCCGCCGAACAGGGTGACCAGGGCCTGGGCGATGGCGTCGGTGTTGCTGGTCTCGGCCAGCAGCCGGGCCAGGGGCGCGGCGGCGTGGGCGATGACCAGGGTGTCGCCCTCGACGGCCTGGACCGTGGCGGTGGCGAGCAGTGCGGCCGTGCGCTTGCTGGTGTTGCGGATGGTGGCCAGCAACTCCGACCACACCCGGCGCACGGCGGCGGCGTCGAGACCGCCGGGGGCGGCGGCGGGCGCCTGGGCGGACCCGGTCGGGGCGGACCCGGTCGGGGCGGGCTCGGGCGCTGCGTGCCGCTGCGGCGCGGGCCGCTCGGGGGTCGGGCGCTCCGGGGTGGTCCGTTCCGGCTGGGGGGTGGGTTGCGCGGCGGCGCGCTGCGAAGGGCGGACGTACTGCGAGCCGTCGGCGTTCTTGCGCGGGGCCTCCGCCCGGGCGGGCTCGGGGCGCGCGGCCTCCGGGGCGGCGGTCCGCGCGGGCTCCGGGCGGGCGGGTTCGGAGCGGGGGGCTTCCGGGGCGGCGGCCCGCGCGGGCTCCTGGCGGGCCGGTTCCGGGGCGGCGGCGCGCGGCGCGGGGGTGGTGGGCTGCGCGGCGGGGGCGTTGGCGATCCGCCGTTCCATCGCCTCCAGGCGCTGGATGACCGCCGAGTCGGCGGCGGCGTCGGTGGGGACCGCGCCGGGCAGCAGCATCCGCGCGCACAGCAGTTCCAGCAGCAGGCGGGGCGCCGTGGCGCCGCGCATCTCCACCAGTCCGGTGTGCACGATCTCGGCGTAGCGTGACAGCGTGCCGGGGCCGAGCTGGGCGGCCTGGCGGGTCATCGAGTCGAGTTCGTCGGCGGGGGCGTTCACCAGGCCGCGCGCGCCCGCCTCCGGGACCGCGCGCAGCAGGACCAGGTCGCGCAGCCGGTCGAGCAGGTCCGAGGCGAACCGCCGTGGGTCGTGGCCTGCTTCGACCAGCCGGTCGACCGTGGCGTAGACGGCGGCGGCGTCATTGGCGGCGAGGCCGTCGACCATGTCGTCGATCAGCGCCGAGTCGGTGACCCCGAGCAGGGAGACCGCGCGCTCGTAGGTGACCCCCTCCGGTCCGGCGCCCGCCAGCAGTTGGTCGAGCACCGACTGCGTGTCCCGGGCCGAACCGCCGCCCGCGCGGATGACCAGCGGGAACACGGCGGGCTCGATGACGGCGCCCTCGGCGGCGCAGTTGCGCTCCAGCAGGTCGCGCATGGCGCCGGGCGGGATCAGCCGGAACGGGTAGTGGTGCGTCCGCGAGCGGATTGTGGCGAGGACCTTTTCCGGTTCGGTGGTCGCGAAGATGAAGACCAGGTGCTCCGGCGGCTCCTCCACGATCTTCAGCAGGGCGTTGAAGCCCTGCGTGGTGACCATGTGCGCCTCGTCGACGATGAACACCCGGTAGCGCGACCCGGCGGGGGCGTAGAAGGCCCGGTCGCGCAGCTCGCGGGCGTCGTCGACACCACCGTGGGAGGCGGCGTCCAGTTCGGTGACGTCGACGCTGCCCGGCCCGTTCGGGGCGAGCTGCACGCAGGAGTTGCACACCCCGCACGGCTCGTCGGTCGGCCCCTGCTCGCAGTTGAGCGAGCGGGCGAGGATGCGCGCGCTGGAGGTCTTGCCGCAGCCGCGCGGTCCGGAGAAGAGGTAGGCGTGGTTGACCCGGCCCGCGGCCAGCGCGGTGCGCAGCGGGACGGTGACGTGTTCCTGCCCCACGACCTCGGCGAAGGTCGCGGGACGGTACTTGCGGTAGAGGGCGAGCGCCACGACGCGACACTACCGGGGCCGGTCATGATCACGATGGGGGCCTGACCGGCGCGGGTGGGGATCGGCATAGGGGTCGCGGGCGGGGATTGCCACAGGGGTGGCGGGTGGGGATCGACACAGGGTGGCGAGGGGAATCCGGGTGGGCCGCCCGGTGTTGTCCCCTGGGTGACGATCCCCTTCTCCGTACTCGACCTCGCACCGGTGGCCAGTGGTTCCTCCGAGACCACCGCGCTGCGCAACAGCCTCGACCTGGCCAGGGCGACCGAGCGGTTGGGGTACCACCGCTACTGGGTGGCCGAGCACCACAACATGCCGGGCATCGCCAGCTCCGCGCCCGCCGTGCTGCTCGCGCACGTCGCCATGGCCACCGAGAGCATCCGGGTCGGCAGTGGCGGTGTGATGCTGCCCAACCACGCCCCGCTGGTCGTGGCCGAGCAGTTCGGCATGTTGGAGGCGTTCCACCCGGGCCGGGTCGACCTGGGGATCGGCCGGGCGCCGGGCACCGACCAGGTGACCGCCCGGGCGCTGCGGCGGCAGGAGGGGGCGCTGTCGGTGGACGACTTCCCGCAGCAGCTCACCGAGCTGGCGGACTACTTCACCGGCCGCGACTCGCGCGGGGTGACCGCCGTGCCCGCGCTGGGCAACCAGCCCGCGATGTGGCTGCTGGGTTCCTCCGGCTACAGCGCCCAGGTCGCGGGCCACCTGGGGCTGCCGTTCGCCTTCGCGCACCACTTCAGCTCGGAGAACACCATCCCGGCCCTGGCCCTCTACCGCGACCGGTTCCGCCCGTCGGCCGTGCTGGACGAGCCGTACGCGATGATCGCGGCGAACGTGCTGTGCGCCGAGGACGACGAGACCGCCCGGGAGCTGGCCAAGCCCGCCCTGCTGCAGTTCCTCAAGCTGCGCAAGGGCGACCCGGGTCTGCTGCCGTCGCCGGAGGAGGCCGCGGCGTACGAGTACACCGACGTCGACCGGCTGTTCATCGAGCAGCGGCTGGCCGACCAGGTGGTCGGGGGGCCGGAGACGGTGCGCCGGGGCATCGAGGACCTGCTGGCGGCGACCGGGGTGGACGAGCTGATGATCACCACCAGCGTCTTCGACCACGCCGAGCGAATCCGCAGCTACGAGCGGGTGGCGGAGGTCGTGGGGCTCAAGGCCCTGGCCTGACCCCGGGACGAAAGGGGACCCCGTGCACCTGTCAGAGCCCGCTTATCCTTGCTGCCTTCCGGCCCTGGGGAGGTTCGCAGGGTGAACACCGCACGGGGTCCGTGGGCAAGTGTAGCGAGTTGCGCGCGGAGCACCACGCACCCCCCGGGTGAGGCAAGTTACTTAGCCGTCCTAACCTTTATTGGGTAGCATTGCTAAGCGAAATCCCGGGACGGCCGTGCCCCGGGAGCCGATCCGGGAGGCGATGAGACCGCATGGCGCTGTCCGAATCCCTGCGACGACAGCCGAGGGTCGTCTGGGTCACCGCGTTCGCCGCGGTGATCGCGTTCATGGGCATCGGGTTGGTCGACCCGATCCTGCTGTCCATCGCCGAGGGCCTGCACGCCAGCCCCTCACAGGTCACCCTGCTGTTCTCGTCCTACCTGGGCGTGCAGGTGGTGGCCATGCTGATCACCGGCGCCTGCGCGGCGCGGTTCGGCGCCAAGCGCACCCTGGTCGCCGGTCTGGGCCTGATCGTGGCGGCCACCCTGGCCTGCGCGCTGGCCGGATCGATCACCGAGCTGGTCGCGCTGCGCGCGGTGTGGGGGCTGGGGAACGCCCTGTTCATCGCCACCGCGCTGTCGGTCATCGTGGGCGCGGCGTCCGGCGGGCAGCAGGGCGCCATCGTGCTCTACGAGGCCGCGCTGGGCCTGGGCCTGTCGACCGGCCCGCTGCTGGGCGCGCTGCTCGGCTCCTGGTCGTGGCGCGCCCCGTTCGCCGGGACCGCCGTGCTGATGGTCGTCGCCCTGGTCCTCTGCGCGACCCGACTGGCCCCTGACCGGCACGAGGAGCGCGACCCGGTGCGGTTGCTTGACCCGCTGCGCGCACTGCGCCACCGCGGGCTGCTGCTGACCTCGATCGGGTCGGCGCTCTACACCGCCGCGTTCTTCGTGGTGCTGGCCTGGTCGCCGTTCGTGCTGGGCTTCGGGGCCGTCCCGATCGGACTGATCTTCTTCGGCTGGGGCCTGGGCGTGGCCGTGTCCGGGGTGGTGCTGGCGCCGAAGCTCGCCGCCCGGCTCGGCGAGCGCGCGGCCACCACCGCCGCCGTGCTCGGGTACGCGGCGCTGATGGCGGCCATGGTGATCGACAGCAAAGCCGTGCTGGTCGTCGCGGTGATCGTCAGCGGGGTGGCGTCCGGCCTGCTGAACACCCTGTTCACCGGCACCGCGATGAGTTCGAGCGGGGCGCCGCGCGGGGTTGCCAGCGCGGGCTACAACTTCTGCCGCTGGCTCGGCGGCGCGGTGGCCGCGACCCTGGTCGGCCACGTCGCGGCCTGGTTCGACTGGCCGCGGGCGCCGTTCCTGGTCGCCGCCGCGCTGTGCGTGGTCGCCGCGGGCGTCCTCACCCTGGGCCGCACCGGCCGCGACCCGCGCACGGTGCCCGCCGAGGCCGTCCTCGTCGGCGAGGAGGCCTGACCCGGCCGCCCGCGGGCAAGCAGCACACCCCGGGCCGGGTCAATCGTCCACTTCGGTTGGTAAATAACCACTGCTCAATGGTCTGGTGAAGGGATGACACGACCTCCTACGGTCAGGCGGACACGGTGAACCTCGTCCCCCTGCACCGAGGAGTTCGCATGATCCGCAAGTCCTTCGCCGCCGCCGCCCTGGCCCTGGCGGCGACCATCGCCCCGATGACCGCCGCCCAGGCCAGCGCCACCACCGAGGGCGACTTCGGCACCGCCGCGGTCACCGTCACCTACACGGTCTCCGGCGCCCCCTCGTTCCGGTCGCAGATCAGCACCTCGATCTCGCACTGGAACACCTCGGTGACCAATGTCCGCCTGCAGCAGGTCTCCTCCGGCGGGAACTTCGCCTTCTACGAGGGCAACGACTCCCGGGGCTCCTACGCCAGCACCGACGGGCACGGCCGCGGCTACGTCTTCATCGACTACGCCCAGGTCCGCCAGTACGACGTGATCCGGGTGATCACCCACGAGACCGGGCACGTCCTGGGCCTGCCGGACCACTACTCCGGCCCCTGCTCGGAGCTGATGTCCGGCGGTGGCCCCGGCCCGAGCTGCACCAACTCCTACCCCAACGCCACCGAGCGCAGCCGGGTCAACTCGCTGTGGGCCAACGGCTTCGCGGCGCGGGGCGAGCAGGTCCGCATCGCCGAGCCGCAGATCTTCGC
This sequence comes from Actinokineospora spheciospongiae, assembly GCF_000564855.1. Taxonomy (GTDB): domain Bacteria; phylum Actinomycetota; class Actinomycetes; order Mycobacteriales; family Pseudonocardiaceae; genus Actinokineospora; species Actinokineospora spheciospongiae. The sequence goes on along the minus strand of NZ_AYXG01000089.1, from coordinate 65,588 downwards.
GAAGTCCTGACCTGCGGTTGTAGTGCCCGTGTAGCGGGCCGACCCAGCCTGGTGGCGACACCGGCGGGTCGGCCTGCACCGGCTCCGCCGAGCCATCAGTCGGGAGGAGCTGCCATGAAGCTGGTCAAGCTGGTCGGGGCCGTCGGAGCCGCCGCCGCCATCGCGGTGAGCACGGTCGGGACCGCGTCGGCCGCACCCGCGCAGGTGCACGGCGCGGAGCTGTACAGCCAGGTCACCGCCGCCGACGTCGCCGACCCGTCGGCGGTGCTGCCCGCCGGGACGGACGCCGACTTCAGCGCGCTGCAGACGGTCGAGGGCGCCATCGGCTGGTTCCGCAACCGCGAGGGCAGCACCGAGCAGGACGGCTACTGCGAGCGCGCGGTCCGCCTTGCCTGGAACCGCACCACCCACCACGCCAGCGCGATCGCGCACTGGAACTCCGGCGACGGCGCCCGGCACACCGGCGGCGCCACCCCGCCGCGCGGCGCGTTCGTCTTCTGGAACATCTCCCAGTACGGCCACGTCGGCCTCGCCGACGGCAACGGCGGCGTCTGGGCAACCAGCGTCAACGGCCGCATCGGCCACGTCCGCCAGGGCTACTTCGCCAACTACCTGGGCTGGAAGCCGGGCAACAGCAACTAGGCCTGCCCCCGCGAACCGGCGACTGGCTACGCGAACGCCAGGGTGGGTGGATCTGCTCGGCCGTGTCCGCGCCTGAAAAGCCCGGTCGTTTGTCGGTGGTGCCCGGGTGAGTGGATCTGCTCGGGCGGGGCACCTACGCCGATCATGCGCCCGGTGTGACCGAGCGGGGCTGTAAAGAGGCCCCACAGCCCAGGCAGGCTCGCACATGATCGTCACTAGACCGCGCGCCCGTACGCCCGCCCCGGCAGTGTCCGGGGCGGGCGGCGGCAGCGGGCGAGCAATACCAGTGCCTCGGCTTCCCCGCGCCGGTTGCCGGTTTCCCGGAACACCCGCACCGCCCGTTCCCCGAGCCCGCGGGCCCGGGCGGGTTCTCCGGCGCCGAGGAGCGTGCGTCCGAGGCCCAACACGGCGTAGGCGGTGCAGCGCTCGTCGCGCAGTTCCTCCAGGGTGGACAGTGCGGTGAGCAGTTCTCCCTCGGCGGCGGGGAAATCGTGGTTGTCCCGGTGCAGGGCGGCCAGTTCGGTGCGCACCTTGGCCTCTCGGTGCGCGTCCCCGAGGTGGCGGGCGGCGTCGAGGGCGGCGGCCAGGCGGACCGCGGCGGCGTCCAGCACTCCCAGGGCGCGGTACGCCGAACCGAGCGAGCCCAGCGTCTGGGCCACGCCGCCGAGGTCGTTGACCGCCCGGAATCCCCGCAGTGCCCGCCGGTAGTGCGGCAGTGCCTTGTCCGGGCGGTTCCCGACTCGGGCGAGGGTGCCGAGGCCTGCCACGGCGGACGCTTCGCCGCGGTGGTCTTCCAGGGTGGCGAACAGCTCTGCGGACCGGGTCAGGCTCCGTGCGGCGGCTGAGTACTCGTCGCGGTAGAGGTGCACCTGGCCCAGGCCGCGCAGCAGGACTGCTTCCCCCCGGGGGTTTTCCGCTGCGCGCACCGCGTTCAGGGCGTGCTGGTGGGCGGTGTGCCAGTCGTCGTAGTGGCCGCGCAGGTCGTGGAAGGGGACCGACGCGGCGGCCAGTTGCCAGGCGAGTTCGGCCTCCCCCGCGGCGGCGGCCGACTCGACGGCGCGGACCAGCACGTGCCGGTGGGTGCCGAACCACTCCAACGGCTTCGCCACCGCGGTCGCCTCGTCCGCCGGGTCCAGCGTCCACCCCACCGCTTCCCCGAGCACCGCTCCGAACGACGTGGGCAATCCCCGGGCGGCGCGCTTGGCCAGGGACAACAAAGCCGAAATCGACCGGGCGAACGCGGCCGAGCGCTCCCCGGCCGCCTCGGCGTCGACGACTTCCCCGGCGTAGCAGTGCAGGAGGTCGGGCAACCGGTACCGCGGCTGCCCGTCCAACCCGGGGCCCGCCGCCGCGACCAGGTGCGCGTCGAGCAACCCGTCCAGCACGTCGGGTGCGGGGGACCCGAGCAGCGCGTCCACGGCCCAGGCCGGGAACTCCCGCCCCGGCAGCAGGGCCAACCGCCCGAACGCGCGCACCCCCGCCTCCGGCAACTGCCGCACGCTCAGCTCGAACCCGGTCCGGACCGCCAGGTCGCCCACCCGCAGTTCGCCCAACCGCCGCGACTCGTCGGCCAACCGGTCGCGCAGCACCCCCACGGTCCACCCCCGCCGCCCGGCCAACCGGGTGCCCGCGATCCGGATGGCCAACGGCAGGTGCCCGCAGAACTCGGCGACGTCCGCCGCCGGTCCCGGTTCGGCCCGCACCCGGTCGGCGCCCGCGATGCCCGCGAGCAGCCGCACGCTCTCCGCGCGGGCGAACTCGGTCAGCTCCACCGAGTGCGCCCCCACCAGCTCCGGCAGCCGCGAGCGGGCGGTGACCAGGACCGCGCACCCGCCGTCGGCGGGCAGCAGCGGCCGGACCTGCGCGGCACCGGTGGCACCGTCGAGCAGGACCAGCACCCGCCGCCCCACCAGCCGCGACCGCAGCAGCGCGGCCCGCGCCGCGACCCCCTCGGGCAGCCCGGCCCCGAACACCCCCAGCGCGTGCAGGAAGTCGGTCAGCACGGCCTCGGGCGCCCGCCCACCGGTGGCCCCGAGGTCGGCGTAGAACTGCTCCGGGTACTCCTCGCGCAACCGGTGCGCCACGTGCACGGCCAACGCCGACTTCCCCGTCCCCGGCGGCCCGGACACCACGGCGACCGGCGCCGCGTACTGCCCGGGCCGGGGAGCCAGGGACCGCAGGAGTTCGGCCGTCGCTTCCTCCCGCCCGGTGAAGTCGGGCAGGTCCGGCGGTAGCTGCCGGATCGGCACGTGCTGCCCGCCGGGACCGCCGTGGTCGCCGCAAGCGGTGCGGCCGCCGCGAGCATGGTGATCACGGTGAGCGCCGTGGCCGCCGCAAGCGGGATGATCGCCAGGATCAGCGTGGCTGCCAAGATCGACGTGGCCGCCGCGAGCGGGGTGACCGTCAGGATCGGCGTAGCCACCGGGATCGGCGTGACCACCGCGAGCGGAGTGGTCAACGGGATCGGCGTAACCACCAGGAGCGAGGTGACCGCCGGGAGCGAGGTGACCGCCGGGAGCGAGGTGACCGCCGGAAGCGGGATAGCCAACGGGAGCGGGGTGGCCAACGGGATCGGCGTAACCACTGGGAGCGGGGTGGCCAACGGAAGCGGGGTGGCCGCCGCCAGTGGGATGGCTGCCGGGAGCGGGGTGGCCGCCGCCAGTGAGATGGCCACCGGGAGCGGGGTGGCTGCCGGGAGCGGGGTGGCTGCCGGGAGCGGGGTGGCCGCTGCCGTGGAGGATTCGTGCCTGTGCCGCCCGCAGGCCCGGTCCCGGCTCCACCCCCAGCTCGTTGACGAACCGCTCCCGCGCCGACCGGTAGGCCGCCAGCGCGTCCGCCCGCCGCCCGGAGGCCGCGAGGGCGTCCAGGTGGTGCTGCCACAACCGTTCCCGGTACGGGTGCTCGTCGAGCAGCGGTGCCAGCTCCTCGGCCACCCGCCCGTGGTGCCCCAGCCGCAACTCCAGCGCCAACCGGTCCTCGGTGGCGGCCAACCGCGCCTCGCACAGCGCGCTCAGCTCCGCCTCCCAGGCGGGGACGGCGGGCAGGTCCGCCAGCGGTTCCCCCCGCCAGAGCGCCTCAGCCCCCTCGAACAGCTCCAGCGCCACCACCGGGTCGCGCTCGGTCCGCGCCCGCGCGCACTCCCGCCGGAACAGGAAGGCGTCGACGGACTCCTCCGGCACCCGCAGCGCGTACCCGTCCCCGCTGCGCACGAGCGCCTCCGGTGCCACCTCCCGCCGCAGCCGCCACACGTAGGTCTGGAGGTTCGCCCCGGCCGAGGTCGGCGGCTCGTCCCCCCACAGCGCGTCCACCAGCGCAGCGGCCCGGACCACCCGTCCGGCGTTCAGCAGCAGGTGCGCGAGCAACACTCGCTGCTTGGTCCCGCCAAGCCCCACGGCCACACCGCCGTCGTCCACGCGCAACGGCCCCAGCACCTGGAATCGCACGACCAGACCTTCCGAGTTCTCGGGTCCCAGCCCCCATCGGACGCCCCTCGCTCCCGCCCAGTTCCACCTGAGCCCGCCGCCCCCTCCCAGCCCGCCAGTCCGTCAGTTCGTCAGCCCGTCAGCCCGCCAGCCGTGCGCATCCTGCGCCGGCCACCGCGCTGTGCCTGCCCCCTCCCACCCTGCGTCGGTCCTCCCCCACCCACCACCCCAACCCTCCCCTGCGTGGGCTTACGCGCCCCCAGACCCCGAGGCGGGCGGGGTGCCGCGCGGGGTCAGCCCGCCCAGGCGGAGACCACCTCGTCCAGCACCGTCAGCGGTAGCTGGCCGCTGCCCAGGACGAGGTCGTGGAAGGCGCGGATGTCGAAGCGGTCGCCCAGGCGGGCCTCGGCCGCGGCGCGGACGCGCTGGATCTCCAGGCGGCCGACCATGTAGGACAGGGCCTGTCCCGGGTAGGCGATGTAGCGGTCGACCTCGTTCTCGACCTCGACGGTCGACAGCGGGGTGTTCTCGCGCAGGTAGGCGATGGCCTGGGCGCGGCTCCACCCCTTGGCGTGCAGCCCGGTGTCGACGACGAGGCGGCCCGCGCGCATGGAGTCCATGGCGACCATCCCGAGGCGGGCGACGTCGTCGGAGTAGAGGCCCATCTCCTCGGCGAGGCGCTCGGTGTAGAGGCCCCAGCCCTCGATGTAGGCGTTGACGTCGGCCAGGCGGCGCAGCAGCGGCAGCTCGGACAGCTCGATGGCGATCGTCTGCTGGAAGTGGTGCCCCGGCACGGCCTCGTGGAAGGCGGTGACCTCGGCGGTGAACCGCTGCCGCTCGGTGGGGCGGTCGGTGTTGGCGAAGTAGACGCCCGGCCGCAGCCCGTCGAGGGACGGCTGCAGGTAGTAGGCGAAAGGGGCGCCGGGGGCCTCCGCCTCGGGCACCGCCCGCACCTGGCACCGCTGCCCGGGGAGCCTGCCGAACCAGCGCGGCGCGGCTTCCTCTGCCCTGGCCACCGCGGCCCTGGCGGCGGCGAGCATCTCCTCGCCGTCGCGCCAGCGCAGGTCGGGGTCCTCGCCGAGCCGCCGGAAGACCTCGGCCTGGTCGGTGGTGCCGAAGACGCGCGAGCCCAGCTCGGCGTACTCGGCGCGGAGCCCGGCGATGACGTCCAACCCGGTCCGGTGCAGCTCGTCCGGTGTGAGCGAGGTCGTGGTGTGCACCCGCGACAGGGCCGCGTACAGCTCCGCGCCGCCCGGTAGGGCGCACAGCCCCGGCCGCTCGTCCGGGCGGCCGTGCTCGGCGATCTCGTCGACCAGCACCCGCCGGTAGGCCGCCAGGGCGGGTCGGACCACCTCGGCCACCAGCCGCACCCGCTCGGCCGCGAGCCCGGTGTCCTCGATCGGCTGCGCCAGCAGCGGGTCGGACTCGACCTCGACGGCCAGGCAGCGGTCCAGGTGCGCGACAGCCGCGTCGACGAGCCTGCGCACCGGCACCCGACCGGCCGCCACCCCGGCGCGGTGCCGCTCGGCGACCGCGGCGAGGTGCCCGGGCACCGCCCGCAACCGGGCCAGGAACCCCTCGACCCGGGCGGTGTCCGGCAGCGGCAGCATCGGCAGGTACGTCAGCAGCGCCGACGCCGGGCCGACGAACAGGTCGGTGATCGTGTACTCGACCACCCGCGCGTCCACCCGGTCCACCACCGCCCGCGCCTGCTGGGCGACCACCTTGGCGGTGATCGGGTCGTCGCCCGCCTCGACCAGGGCGTCGGCCCGCTCGGCGATGGCCAGGGCGGCGGCGCGCAGCTCGGCGGCGGCCGCCTCGCTCGGGTCGGCCAGCTCGTGGTCGTGGCCGGGCAGGCCCAGCAGGGTGGCGCCGAGCGGTTCGGCGTTGAACTGGAGTTCGAGCAGCTCGTCGGCGAGAGCGGGTGTGGTCATGTCGCAACCCCCAGGTCCGTGATCGGTCCGTTGAGGTTAGGGCAGAGTCGGGATGTGTGGATCGAGTTGTCCACAGGGCTGTTGCGCGTGGTGGACGCGCAGCGCTAGTCGACCTCCGCGCTGGCGAGGATGCCCGCCGCGACCGGGTCCGGCACCGGCGCCGGGTCGGTCGGGCCGCCCGCGCGGTCGCGCACGACCACCAGCAGCGCCACGCCGCTCGGGTGGTCGGCGGTGGCGTTGTCCAGGTCGACGGCGAGGACGGAGATGGCGGCGCCGCTCGCCTCGCAGTCGGGTTTGGTCGGCTTGGTGCCGACGTCCGCCGTGAGCGTCACCGACTTCTTCCCGCCCAGTTGTCCTGTTTCGACAGCGGGCGCGCCCACCACCATCCCTTGCGGGTAGAACTCCTCGGCGAATGCGGTGACGAACGAGTTCGCCGCCTTGGCCGGGTCGACGGTCTGCTTGTTCGAGTTCTGCACCGCCGCGCTCACCGCGAACGCACGCGAGTAATCGGCGCCCCCGCAGTTGTAGGGGCCTGTCGTGGCGCTGCCGGAGAACTCGACGCCCAGCACCTCCACCGTGCTCGATTCGTCGGCTCGCCAACCGGCGGGCACCCGGTAGGCGAGCCGGGCGGCCGCATTGTCCACAGTGGTCCCGCCGTCGCCGGGTGCGGTCGTCGTCGGCTCGGCGCGGGTGGTGGGCGCGGATCGGCTGCTGCTCGGCGCCGGGTTCCCGGTCGTGGTGGCGGGCGGTGCGCTGCTGGTCTGCGGTCCGGCGACCGGGTCCGATGACCGGTTCACCAGGATGATCGTCACCACAGCCGCGACAATGACCACGATCGAGATGACGCCCAGCACAGCGGGTGACCGGGACGGCCGCGACGGGGGTGGTGGACCGCCGAACCCACCCACGCCCGGTGGAACCGGCGCGTGGCCCGGGTGCCCCCCGGGGTGCTCCCACCCGCGCGGCTGCCCGTCTTCCCGCCACTGCGTCACCGGGCCGACCATAGCCGCCCGACCGCCGCCCGACCGGCCGTTCTCGCGGTTTTCCGCGCGGTCACGCAGCGGTGGAAAGATAACGATCTTTTACTTTCATCAGGGGAAAGTGAACCCAACCTCGACCTGACAAACCCCACTCAGTAGAGTCCGTCCACGCTGAGCGGCGACCCCATTCCCTTTCGAGTGAGTGGATCTTGGTGTCGATCAGTGGCGGCCTGCTCGGGGGACGTGCCGCGGCGGGAATGGACATCGGGTTCGCTAGAAGGAGACTCATGGGCAAGCGCTTCACCCTCGCGCGTGCGGGGGCCGTCATGGCCGTCGCCGCTGTCACGGCGTCCGTCGCCGCACTCCCCGCAGCCGCCGACACGGCGCGCGGCAGGTTGCAGGACGGCAACGCCCCGGGCCTGATCGTGAACCTGAAGAACAACAAGGACGCCCAGGGCATCCCCCTGCTGCGCGACTTCGAACTGGCCGACGGCTCGACGCTGCGCGTCTACTGCGTCGAGATCACCGTCGACGCCTCGAAGGACGTCGACATGGTCGAGAGCGGCTGGGACAAGTACCCGGTCGCCGACTCGCCGTTCCACAAGAACCGCGACAAGATCAACTGGGTCCTGCACCACGGCTTCCCCGGCACCTCGCTGGAGTCGCTGGGCAAGCTCCCGCTGAACTTCGACGACGGCCTGGCCCAGAACGAGGCCGTCTCCGCCACCCAGACCGCCATCTGGCACTTCTCCGACGGCGTGGACCTCGACCGCGACCAGCCGATCGACGTCAACGACGACGAGTACGACCCGGGCAGCGCGAAGGACGTCCTGGCGCTGTACGACTACCTCGTCGGCGACAAGAACACCGGCATCGCCGAGCAGGTCATCGGCGACCTGAAGATCAGCCCGGACACCCAGGAGGGTTCCATCGGCGGTCAGGTCGGCCCGTTCAAGGTCACCACCAACGGCACCGTCACCGGCTTCAAGGCCGACCTGCCCGAGGGCGTCGAGCTGACCACCGCCGAGGGCAAGGTCGCCGACAAGGCCGTCGTCGGCAACGACACCGAGCTGTTCTTCAAGGTCCCGGCGGGCGCGACCCCCGGTTCCGGCTCCTTCGAGCTGACCGCCGACTCCCCCGCCGTGGAGACCGGCCGCCTGTTCGTCGGCGAGGGCTACGACAAGAACCCGGTCCAGTCGCTGATCGTGGCCTCCTCGGAGACCAAGCCGCTGACCGCGACCGCCAAGGCCACCTGGGGCGTTCCCCCGGTCTCGACCACCCCGGTGACGACCACCGTGGCGGCGGGCGCCCCCTCGGCCACCCCGGTCCCGCAGGGCAGCCCGGGCGCCGACCTGGCCGACACCGGTGCCTCGATCCTCGTCCCGGCCCTGATCGGCCTGGGCCTGGTCGGTGCGGGCGCCGGTGCGCTGATCCACCAGCGCCGCCGCAAGGCCGCGTAACCGCGCGACTCCTCCGTGGAGCCCCCGACCGGTCGATCCGGTCGGGGGCTCCTCGCGTATTACCGTCGGGCCGGTGAGCACCCCCGACCTCCAGGCCCCGCACTGGCTGCGGCAGCTACTGAGCCAGAAGCCGGTGCCGCTGCCGTGGAAGCGGTCGATCCGGGCGGCACTGGCGCTGGCCGGGCCGATCGGCCTGGGGATGCTGCTCGGCCGAATCGACCTGGGCGTGCTGGTCTCCATCGGCGCGCTGTGCGTGACCTTCGCCGACGCGGACGGCCCGTACCGGTACCGGGCGCAGCGCACGGTCGGCGCCGGGGTCGCGGGCCTGGTCGGATACACCACCGGCTCGCTCACCGGCGGGCACCCGGTGCTGGTCCCGGTGGTGCTGGTGGTCGTCGCCGGGGTGTCCGCGCTGATCAGCGCCACCGGCAGCACCGCGTCCCTGATCGGGTTGCAGTTGCTGGTGTTCACCACCCTGGGCACCGGGCAGGCGGCGGACCCCCGGCTGGCGGCGGCCTGCTTCGCGGTCGGCGTGGCGTACGCCCTGGTGCTGGCGCTGGCGGCGTGGCCGGTGCGCGGGGCGGCGGTGGAGCGGCGGGCGGTGGCCCAGGTCTACGACGACCTCGCGGCGGTGCTGGCCGCCTCCGGCACGGCCGCGGCCCGCCCGGCCCGCCGGGTGCTGACCCAGTCGCTCAACAGCGCCTACGACGCGCTGTTGGACGCCCGCTCGCACCTGGCGGGCCGGGACCGCGCCTACCGCCGCCTGTTCGTCCTGCTCACCGAGACCACCCCGGCCATCGAGGCGTCGGTGGCGCTGGTCAACGCGAAGAGGAAGGTTCCCCAGGAGTTCATCTCCTACCTGCACGAGTCGGCCGACAACATCCGCAGGCGGGAACCCCTCGCCGAGCCGCCCGAGCCGCCGGGGGACTCGCGGGAGTTCGAGCTGCTGCACACCGGCCTGCTCGCGGTCGTGGAGTTCCGCCGGGACGACACCGCGCACGACGCCCGCCCGGCCGAGGAGCGGCTGACCCCGGGCGAGCGCCTGCGCGGCTGGCTCGACCGGGTGGTCACCGGTCGGGTGACCTGGCTGCTGGTGCTGCGCCTGATGCTGTGCGTGGGCCTGGCGGTGCTGGCCGGTCGGCTGCTGCCGCTGGAGCACTCGTTCTGGGTGGTGCTGACGGTGGCGATCGTGCTCAAACCGGACTTCGGGTCGGTGTTCGGCCGGGCGGTGCTGCGCGGCGTCGGCACCGCGGTCGGGGTGCTGCTCGGCGCGGGCGTGCTGGCCCTGGACCCGCCCGGCTGGGGGCTGGTGCTGCTGGTGGTGGCCGTCGCGGCGGCGCTGCCGATCGGGCAGGTGCGCAACTACGGGATGTTCAGCACGTTCGTGACGCCGCTGGTGATCGTGCAGCTCGACCTGGCCAACGCGGGCAACTGGGGCCTGGTGGGCGCCCGGCTGCTCGACACCGTGCTCGGCTGCGCGATCGTCCTCGTCTTCGGCTACCTGCTCTGGCCGGGCAGCAGGCGGCCCCGGGTCGGCGAGGACCTGGCCGCGACCCTGGACGTGGTGGCCGAGTACGTCGAGGAGGCGCTGTCGCGGCGGGAGCGCTCGACCCTGCGCCGGAGCGTGTACCGGGCGCTGTCGGACCTGCGCACGGCCTTCCAGCAGTCGATCGTGGAGCCGTCGGCGGCCGGTCGGGCGGCCGCGGCGTGGTGGCCGGTGATCATCGGCCTGGAGCGGCTGGCCGACGCGGTGACCGGGTTGGCGGTGGCCATCGAGCGCGGCGCCTCCCCGGTCCCGGCGGCCGACATCGCGTGCCTGGCCGCCGCCGTGCGCGAGGCGGCGGCCGCGGTCCGGGGTGGTCGGTCGCCGCGCCGCGACCCGCTGCCCGACACCGGGCGGCTGGAGCGCGTGGTGGCCGAACTGGTGGCCGTGCAGGGCACGCTGCGCGGTCCTGAGCTGGTCGAACGCGGTCCGCGGCGGTTGTTCACCCTGACCGGTCGCCGTCGCCGGGCCCGCTCGCGCGGTTCCGCGCGGTAGGTAGATTGGGTGCCGTTCGGGAGTGGGAAGAACACAGTCGGTCCGTTACCCTTCGTCAGGGTCCGGCCGTGAGACCAGTGCGGAGGCACATCCAGTGGGCATCGACTTCAACGAGCTCAAGAACAAGGCCGAGGGCCTGCTCGAACAGCACGGGGACAAGATCGAGGACGGCGTCGAGAAGGCGGGCGAGTTCGTCAAGGGCAAGTTCGGCCACGAGCAGCAGGTCGACCAGGTCGTGGACAAGCTCCAAGACCTCATCCCGGACAAGCCGCAGACCCACGGCGACCAGGCGTGACGACGCGCGACGCGGCGGACCGGACCCCACCCGACGGTGGGGTCCGCCCGCCCGCGCGCAAACCGGCGGTGATCACCTGGCAGGGTGGCCCGCCGACCACGCTGGAGTCGGTCCGGCTGCTGGTCGGCGACACCCGCCTGCGCGCCTCCGGTCGCCTCATCGCCGCCGCCGACCCCGAGTCCGGCCGGGAGGCGTTCAGCGCCTCCTTCGAGGCCTCGATCGACAAGGGCGAGGCCGCGGGCCGCCTCCTGCTGCGCACGACCACGGCGGCGCAGGAGCGGCAGATCTCCCTGAGCCGCACCGAGGACGGCGTCTGGTTGGTCGACCACGGCACGGAGTCCGAGCGCGACGAGTTCCAGGGCGCGGTCACCGTGGACGTCGCGGGCGCGGTCACCTTCACCTCGCTGCCGATCCGCAGGCTGGGCGTGCACCGCGCGGCGGGCGAGTTCGAGATCCCGGTCGTCTGCGTCTCCATGCCCGACCTGGCCGTCTCCCTGGTCACCCAGACCTACCGCACGGTGGAGATCACCGATCGGGGCGCGGTCGTCAACGTCGCCAGGGGTGATTCCGGCACGGACATCGCGGTCGACCCGGAGGGCATCGTCGTGGACCACCCCGGCGTGGCCCGCCGCGTCTGACCTGCGCGCCAGCCTAGGCCGCCAGCTCGAACGGCGCGTAGGTGACGGCGAACGCGGCGTCCGCGGAAACACCCACCACCTTCACCTCGACGGTGTGCTTCCCCGTGGCGAGCCCGCTCGTCGGCAGCGCCAGCCGCCACGTCCCACCGGCCCCCGGCCCGTCCACCACCGTCGGGATCGCTGCGATCCGCTCCCCGTCCAGCCGCACCTCGACCCCGGCGACCCCCGCCAACCGCCCACCCGCCCGCTGGCTCGCCTGCCCGTCCGTCCCGATCTCCAGCACGAGCCGCCCCCGGGGCAACCCCGCGCCTTCGGCCAACGGGTTCCCCGCCGAGTCCAGGAACCGCGTGGTGGCTCGCGGCAGCGCGGGCCGGGTCCGGGGCAATGGAGCGTCGGTACCGCTACCGGCCGCAGGTGACACCGCCCCTGGCTCAGCGATCAGGTCGACGCCGGCGCTGATCACCCGCGTGGCGGCCACCCCGCGCCGCACCGGCCCGACCGCCCGCACCGACAGCCTGCCGCTCGAGTCCACCGTCAACGCTTCCGGCGGCACGTCCGCGACGATCGGGTAGCGCACGCCCCTGGCCTGGGGTTGCCCGTCGACGGCGGGGCGGGCCGGGTACCGCTGCCCGGCCACCTCGACCTGGTACACATCCGCCCCGGAGTCCTGCGGCACCAGCGTCAGCCGGATCTGCCCGCCCCGGTTCCCCTTGACCGGCTTGCCGGTGTTCGTGGTGGTCGCGGCGGTTTCCGGTGCCACCACCACCCGGCCGCCGTCGACGACCGGGGGCACCACCAGCACCGGTGGCCCCGTCGGTGCGCCCACGAACCCCACCAGGTCCACCCCCGCGTGGAGTCCGTTGCCGCCGCCGACGAACCCGAGCAGCGCTGTCGCCTCCCGCCACGCGGGCACGACGTCCCCACCGCCCACCACCACGCCGTCGCGGAGCACGCGGACCGCGTCCGCGCCGAACACGACTTCCCAGCGCGAAGTCAGCCCGATCTCCGGTGTTCCCAACGGGGTTGTCGACACCACGACCCCCGTCCGGGGTGTTCCGGGGGCGACCAGCACCTGCACGCTGCCGCCGGTGGGCTTCCCAACCACCCGCACCCGCACGGTCCCCGGTGGCAGCGACCCGTCGTCCTGCGCCCTCCCCGGTTCGGCGGGCGGCGGGGTCCCGTTCGGCGAGCCGTCGACCAGGTCGGCGGGGCCGGGCACGAGGTCGATCAGCAGTTCGCCGTCCTGCCCCGGCTGGTCGGTGTCCACGACGAACCGTCCCGGCTCAGCGCCTTCCCACAACCGGAACGGCGCCTTCGCCCGCAGCGCAAGGGGTTCCGTCCCGCACTGGGCGCTGACGACCAGCCGCCTGCCGTCGGTTCCCTCGCCCCGGGTGGCCCGCCCGCAGTCGGTGGTGCTCGACAGCCGCCACCCGACCGGGTCGGGCACGACGCGCGAGTCGAATCCATCCACATAGGACCAGTCGGGTTCCGCGACGGGCTTCTCGGACCGGACGACAAGGGCTTTGGGCTCGGAGCGCTGACCGTGGGAGTCCACCGAGCGGATCTGGACGTCGTAGGGGGTGTCGTCGGTCAACGCGTTCAACTGCACCGCGGGCTGGGCGATCAGGGCACTGCTGTCGACGGTGCCGCCGCCACCCTGCCCCCACCGCACGTCGTACCCGGCCGCACCGGCCACCGGCGCCCACCGCAGCGCCACCCGCCCGGCGTCCGCCGACACGGCCACGTCCGCGGGCGCCGCGGGCCGCACCCCCACCACGGGCACCACGACGCCTTCCCCGGCGAACTCCTTCACCACCGTCTGCGGGGCGGGGAGCGGCTTCGGCGCGGCACCGCCGGGCTCCGGGGGCGTCCGCAACACCACGACCGCGCCGCCGACCACCACCAGCCCGGCGGCGATCACCGCCAGCCGCCGACCCAGCCGCGGCAGGCGCACGGCCACCCGCTCGGGTAAGTCGTCCGGCTCCACCGCCTCAACCTACGGCGGGTGAGTCCTCGGTCACAATGGCTGCGCGGACACGGGCACTACTCCGCCAGGACCGGCAGCTCCGCCTTGACCGCGGTGCCCTCGAACCCGGTGATCCGCCCGCCCTGGGTGCCCAGACCGCGCAGCTCCTCCAACGCGTCCTCCCCGGCCAGGTCCACCACCAGGTGCACCCGGCCCGCGGCCCGCTGCGCCTCCAGCGCCGCCCGCCCCGCGTGCCCGGCGGTCACCGTGGCCCGCAGCGCGCCGGTCGACGCCAGCGCCCCGCGCGCCGCCCCCAGCTTGCCCAGCGCGTCGTCCACCGCCGCCAGCAGCGCGGGCCGGTTCCCCTCGCACATCGCCAGCACCAGCTCCGGCCGGGTGGCGGCGACCCGCGTCCCGTCCCCGAACGACCCGGCCGCCAGCGCCAGCGCCAGCGGCCCGCCGTCGGCCCCGCAGGAGGCCAGCACGGCGGCGAGCACGTGCGGCAGGTGCGAGATCCTGGCGACCGCCGCGTCGTGCTCGGAGGTCGTGGTGGGCACGACGTGGGCCCCGCAGTCCAGCGCCAGCTCGGCGACCTCCCGCCACACCGCCGGGTCGGTGTCCTCGTCGGCCACGACGACCCAGGCGGCGTCCTGGAACAGCCGCGCCGACCCGGCGGACCACCCCGACACCGACCGGCCCGCCATCGGGTGCCCGCCGACGAACCGGGCGGACGGCGCGTACCTGGCCACCGCGTCCGCGACCGGCGCCTTCACGCTGACGACGTCGGTCAGCAGGCACCCGGGCGCGAGTTCCCCGACCTTGCGCAGCACCCCGTCCAGGGCGGGCAGCGGCACCGCCAGCACCACCAGCGCGTCCGCCGCCGCGGCCCGGCGCAGCGCTTCCTCCACCGACAGCTCCACCGCGTGGCCCTCGGCCCTGGCCGCCTCGGCGTCGAGCGCGGAGCCGGTGGCGCCCCACGCCTCCCGGCCCGCCGCCGACACCGCGCGCAGCACCGATCCGCCGATGAGCCCCAACCCGATCACACACACCGAACGCATGGCGCAAACCTACTGGTGCGAGTGGACGATCGGCCCGGCACACCCGATCAGCCCAGCGCGTCCAGCGCGAACGCGGCGTAGGCGCTGACCCCGTTCGGCAGCGCCGCCTCGTCGAACTGGACCCGGTTCGAGTGGTTCGGCGGCGCCTCGGCCGGGTCCTGCCCCGGCGGGCAGGCGCCGAGGAACGCCATCGCGCCGGGGACCTCGCGCAGGACGTAGGAGAAGTCTTCAGCGCCCATCAGCGCGTTCGGCATGACGGTGGAGTTCCGGGGACCCAGGACCTGCGCCCCCAACGCGGTGACCCGGTCGGCCACGGCGTCGTCGTTGACGGTGACCGGGTAGCCCCGGTCGACGAAGACCTCCGCGGTGCAGCCGTGGGCCTCGGCGACGTGCGCGCAGACCTTCGGGATCTCCGCCAGCATCGTGCTCCGCGCCGACTCCGACAGGGTGCGCAGCGTGCCCTCCAGCTCCGCGGTCTCCGGGATGATGTTGTTCGTCGTGCCCGCGGTGATCCGGGCGATCGTCACGACCGTCGGCTCGAAGACGCTGATCCGCCGGGTCAGCACGGTCTGCAACGCGCCGACCATGGCCGCCGCGGCGGGCACCGGGTCCAGGGCGTCGGCGGGCGCGGAGGCGTGGCCGCCCCGACCGGTGACCACCACCCGGAACGCGTCCGCGGCGGCCATGATCGGCCCGCGCCTGCACCGCAGGACGCCGCTGCTCTCCTTCGAGGTGATGTGGATGGCGAACGCCCGCTCCACCGGCGCCACGTCCAGCAGCCCCTCCTCGAGCATGTGGCGGGCGCCGTGGTGGCCCTCCTCGCCCGGCTGGAACATGAACACCACCGACCCGCGCAGCCGCGACCGCCGCTCGTGCAGCAGCCGGGCCGCCGATGCGAGCATCGCCACGTGCGTGTCGTGCCCGCAGGCGTGCATCGAGCCCGGCACGGTGGAGCTGAACGGCAGCCCGGTCTCCTCCCGCAGCGGCAGCGCGTCCATGTCGCCGCGCAGCAGCACGGCCGGTCCCGGCTCGTCGCCGTCGAGCACCGCCACCACCGAACCGAGCGCCGAACCGGTGTGGACCCGCAGGTCGAGGCCGTCGAGGGCGCTCAGCACGGCGGCCTGGGTGGCGGGCACGGCCAGGCCCTGCTCGGGGTGGCGGTGCAGGGCCCGGCGCAGCGCCACCGTCCTGGGTTGCAGGGCGTGCGCGGCTTCCAGCAGACCGGCGAACCGGGTATCCGTCATGCTGTCGATAGTGGCACCGACCCGCTCTTGGAGGGACTGCTTCTTCCGGGTGACCACCGAGCCGAATACGGTGTGCACATGTCGGATCAGGAGCCGGTACCGGGCTTCGGTGTTGCGGTCGTCCGGGAGGACGGCAAATGGCGGTGCGATCCGATGGATTCGTCCGCGCTCGGCGAGCTGGACGCGGCGGTGGGCGAGCTGCGCAAGATCAGGTCGACCGGGGCCGTGTTCGGGCTGCTGGCGATCGACGACGAGTTCTTCCTGCTGCTGCGGCCGGGGCCGGGCGGGGTGTCGCTGCTGCTGTCGGACGCGGCCGCCGCGCTGGACTACGACATCGCCGCGGACGCGCTGGAGGAGCTGCGGGTCGACCCGCCGGAGGACGAGGACGAGGTCTGGCCGGAGGGGTCGCTGGACATCCTGGCCGACCTGGGCCTGCCCGCCCCGGAGCTGCAGGTGATCGTCGACGAGATCGACCTGTACCCGGACGAGCAGCTCAGCATGATCGCCCAGCGGATCGGCTTCGACGCCGAGTTCAGCAAGGTCCTCGACGCCGTCCTGAAGTAGTGACCGGCGACGAGGACCTGGTCCGCGCCGCTCTCGCGGCGGCGCGGGGTGCTCGCGCGTCCGGCGACGTCCCGATCGGCGCGGTGGTCTTCGCCCCCGACGGCACCGCGCTGGCCGCCGCCCGCAACGCCCGCGAGGCCCTCGGCGACCCGACCGCCCACGCGGAGGTGCTGGCCCTGCGCGCCGCCGCGGCGGCCTGGGGCGACGGCTGGCGGCTGTCCGGCTGCACCCTGGCGGTGACCCTGGAGCCGTGCACGATGTGCGCGGGCGCCGCGGTGCTCGCGCGGGTGTCCCGGGTCGTGTTCGGCGCCTGGGAACCGAAGACCGGCGCGGTCGGTTCGCTGTGGGACGTGGTCCGCGACCGGCGCCTCACCCACCGCCCGGAAGTGGTCGGTGGCCTGCTGGAACGCGAGTGCGCGGCGCTCCTGGCAGAGTTCTTCGCCGACCGCCGAAACAAGTGACGCCGGTCACAATGATGTGAAAGCGGGCCGAATCCCGGCAACCCCCCTTGTGCGAGGGGCACGAAGCCCTCGCGGGAAGAGGAGGAAGCCATGAGCATTTTCGACAAGGCCAAGGACAAGGCCGAGCAGGTCGTCGGCGAGGTCAAGGAGAAGCTCGGGCAGGCCACCGACAACAGGGATCTGGAGAACTCCGGCAAGAAGGACCAGGTCACCGGTCAGGTCAAGGAGTCCGGTCACGACCTGCGGGACAAGGCAGCAGGCGCCGTCCACGACGCCCAGGACAGGCTCAGCGGCAGGGGTTGAGCCGGTCCTGACCCGGGTTGATCCCGGCCGGGAACGCAATCACCCCCCGGGGTGAGCGCAGCCCTCGCGCGTGAGCGTTCCCGACCGGAGCATCCCCGGTGCTGCCCCACCCACGAACCCGCCCCCACCCGACAGGGGGCGGGTTCGTGGCGTTCGGGGGCCGCTGTGTATTGTCCTCCGCGGTGGCGTGTCCGAGCGGCCGAAGGAGCGCGCCTCGAAAGCGCGTGACGGTTCACCCCGTCCGTGGGTTCAAATCCCACCGCCACCGCCAGCAGCACCGGAAGCCGGGTCTCTACGGAGACCCGGCTTCCGCCGTTTCCACCCCTCGTTCCCTTGTCAGGCAGATCCTGACGCTTGTAAGGTCGAGCCTGACACGAGGAGGGGTTCCATGAGTGCGGTCCAGGAGCTGTCGATGCCCGTTCGCTGCTCGTTCTGCCGCCGGTCGCACGACGAGGTGGACAAGGTCGTCGCCGGGCCGGGCATCTTCATCTGCGACGGCTGCGTGGCCCTGGCGGCGGAGATCATCGCGGGCGCGCCCGCCACGCACGGGGCCGTCCTTCCGTGGGAGGTGGAGATGCCGCTCGAACAAGTGCTCGCCACCCTGGGCCCGGTGGCCGCGGCGGGCGCGCAGGTGGAGGAGAACCTCGGCGTCTGGGTGCGCAAGGCGCGGTCGGCCGGGGCGACCTGGGCTCAGGTCGGGGCGGCGCTGGGGATGACGCGGCAGTCGGCGTGGGAGCGGTTCTCCGGCGAGGAGTGAGCCCGGTCGGGTGACCCCCGCCGAACCCGAGGGTGTGTTGCGCCTTTCGCCGGTATCGCACACGCCCGATCGGGGTCCGAACATCACCTCCGGTAGCAGAATTACTCAGTCCTTCCCACGTTGGTCTTTCCCCTTTCACTCATCCGGGCGAGGATGCGGGCACGTTCCCGGAGGAAGGACCCCTCGTGAGTTCAACCGCCCGCCGCCCGCTGGCGCGACTCGGTGTGGCCGCGGTGTCGGTCGGGCTGGTCACCACCGTGGCCGCCCCGACCGCCACCGCCGCGCCGAGCCCCGACGCCCTGATCGCCGAGGTCTACGGCGGCGGCGGCAACTCCGGCGCCACCCTGACCAGCGACTTCGTCGAACTCGCCAACGCGGGCGCGGCAGCCGTCCCCCTCGACGGCTGGAGCGTGCAGTACCTCTCGAGCGGCGCCACCGGTTCCTGGCAGGTCACCCCGCTGATCGGCGCCCTGCCCGCGGGCGGTCGCTACCTGGTCGCCGAGGCCAAGGGCGCGGGCGGCACCGTCGAACTCCCCGCCCCGGACGCCACCGGCGCCATCCCGCTGTCCGGCACCGCCGGGATCGTCGCCCTGGTCAACAGCACCACCGCGCTGACCTGCAAGACCCCCACCGACTGCGGCGCCGACCCCCGGGTCCGCGACCTCGTCGGCTACGGCAGCGCCGCCAAGGTGTTCGAGACCGCCCCCACGGCGAACCTGTCCAACACCACCTCGGCCGCCCGCGCCGCGCTGACCGACACCGACGACAACGCCACCGACTTCCCCACCGGCGCACCGTCGCCCACCAACTCCAAGGGCGAGACCCCCGGTGACGGCGGACCGCCGCCCGTCGTCGCGCGCATCCACGAGGTCCAGGGCACCACGCGCCTGTCGCCGTTCGACGGCAAGAGGGTCACGGGCGTCACGGGTGTCGTCACCGCTGTCCGCGCGTTCGGCTCCGCGCGGGGCTTCTGGTTCCAGGACACCGCCCCCGACGCCGACCCCGCCACCAGCGAGGGCCTGTTCGCCTTCACCGGCTCCACCACCCCGGCGGTGGCCGTGGGCGACGCGGTGTCGGTGACCGGCACCGTCGACGAGTACTACCCCGACGCCTCGCCCACCGCCTCGGTGCAGCAGTCCACCACCGAGCTGACCGGAGCCACCTGGACCGTCGCGTCGAGCGGCAACCCGCTGCCCGCCGCCGAGGTCCTCGGGCCGGACACCGTGCCCACCGCGTACGCGCCGAGCCCGGGCGGCAGCATCGAGCCGCTGACCCTCGACCCGGCCGCGTTCGCGCTGGACTTCTGGGAGTCCCGCGAGGGGATGCGCGTCCGGGTCGACGACGCGCGGTTCGTGTCGCCGACCTCCGACTACAACGAGATCTGGGTGACCACCAAGCCCACCCAGAACCGCTCAGCGCGCGGCGGCACGGTCTACACCGGCTACGACCAGCCCAACAGCGGTCGCGTGCAGGTGCAGTCGCTGATCCCGTTCGCCCAGCGCCCGTTCCCGCAGGGCAATGTCGGTGACGTGCTGTCCGGCACCACGGCGGGGCCGGTCGACTTCAGCAGCTTCGGCGGGTACGTCATCCAGGCGACCGAGCTGGGCGAGCTGGAGTCCAACGGGCTCAAGCCCGAGGTGACCCGCGCCAAGAGAACCGGCGAACTCGCCATCGCCACCTACAACGTGGAAAACCTGTCCCCTGTGGACACCCAGGCCAAGTTCGACCGCCTGGCGTCGGTCGTGGTCACCAACCTGGCCGCCCCGGATGTCCTGTCGCTGGAGGAGATCCAGGACAACACCGGTCCCGCCGACGACGGCGTGGTCGCCGCCGACCAGACCCTCACCCGGTTCACCGACGCCATCGCCGCCGCGGGCGGACCCCGCTACCAGTGGCGCCTCATCGACCCGGTCGACGGCGCGGACGGCGGCCAGCCGGGCGGCAACATCCGGGTGGCGTTCCTGTTCAACCCGGCCCGGGTGTCCTTCGTGGACCGACCGAGCGGCACGGCCACGACACCGGTCGAGGTCGTGAAGGGCAGGTTCCCGCTCCAGGCCAGGCTGTCGGTGTCCCCCGGCCGCATCGCCCCCGCCGACCCGGCCTGGAACTCCAGCCGCAAGCCGCTGGTCGGGGAGTTCTCCTTCCGCGGCCGGCCGGTGTTCGTCATCGCCAACCACTTCAACTCCAAGGGCGGCGACCAACCGCTGAGCGGCCGCAACCAGCCGCCCGTGCGCAGCTCGGAAACCCAGCGCACCGCCCAGGCCGCCCTGGTGAACGACTTCGCCAAGAAGATCCTGGCCGTCGACCCGCTGGCGAACGTGGTGGCACTGGGCGACTTCAACGACTACCAGTTCTCCCCCGCGCTGGCCCGCCTCACCGACGGCAGGGCGCTGCGCACGCTCATCGACACCCTCCCGGTGAACGAGCGGTACAGCTACGTCTTCGAGGGCAACTCCCAGGTGCTGGACCACATCCTCACCAGCCCGTTCATCCTCAAGCCGGACTACGACGTCGTCCACATCAACGCCGAGTTCGCCGACCAGGCCAGCGACCACGACCCCCAGGTCGTGCGCTTCCACCCGACCAGCATCCCCTGGCCGAACGGGTGAGCCCCGCGACGCCGGGACACCCCGGTCACGGCAGCCGAGTCCTGCCCCCGCGCGGGGCACCGCGGACCTAAGCTGGCACCACATCGGAAGTGAAGGGGTGCCAGGATGATCGACCGCCCTGCTCGGCGCGACCCGTCGAAGCTGGTGCAAGCGCAAGGTTTCCGCGACTTCGTGCGCGACGACTGGGGGCAGGCCGACCGCCGGGTCACCACCGTTCCCGGCGCGGCCGAGGCCGCCGCCGCCCACCGGGCGAGGCTCTCCGCCGCCTTCCCCGGCGCGCGCATCGCCGTCGCGTCCGGCCACGCGCCGGTCCGGGCCAACGACTCCGACTACACCTTCCGGCCCGACAGCGACTTCGCCTGGCTCACCGGCTGCCACGCCGAGGGCGCCGTGCTGGTCATGGTCCCGCACGAGGGCGGGCACGACGCCGTGCTGCACCTGCGCGAGCCCGCGGGCCCCGGCGAGGCCGACTTCTTCGCCAGCTCCCGCGACGGTGAACTGTGGATCGGCGCCGTCCCCCGCCTCGCCGACTGGGCGGAGGCGCTGGGCATCGCCTGCCGCCCCCTGGAGGAGCTGCCGCGGTCGCTGCGCGGGCAACTGCCCGGCGTCCTCGCCGCCAAGGGCGTCGACCCGTTCCTCGACGCGCAGGTGGGCGAGCACAGCGCCCACCTGCGCACCGTCCTCTCCGAACTGCGCCGCGTCAAGGACGACTGGGAGATCAACCAGTTGCGCGAGGCCGTCGACGCCACGGTCCTCGGGTTCGCCGACGTCGCCCGCGAACTGCCCACCGCCGTCCGCCGCGGCGGCGAACGCTGGCTCCAGGGGACCTTCGACCGCCGGGCGCGCACCGAGGGCAACGGCCCCGGCTACACCTCCATCGTCGCCGCCGGGCCGCACGCGCCGATCCTGCACTGGACCCGCTGCGACGGCCCCGTCCCCGAGGACGGCCTCCTGCTGCTCGACGCCGGGGTGGAGGTGAACACCCTCTACACCGCCGACGTCACCCGCACCTTCCCCGTCTCCGGGGAGTTCAGCCGCCCGCAGCGCCAGGTCTACGACCTCGTGCACGAGGCCCACCTGGCCGCCATCGCCGAGGTGCGCCCCGGCAACGACTACAGCGCCTTCCACACCGCGGCCATGCGCGTCCTCGCCGAGGGCCTGCACGACTGGGGGCTGCTCCCGGCCTCCGTCGACAAGTCGCTGGAGGCCGACGGGCAGCACCACCGCCGCTACATCTGCTGCGGCATCGGGCACCTGCTGGGCCTCGACGTCCACGACTGCGCCAACGCGCGGGAGTCGGCGTACAACGAGGGCAGGTTGGAGGTCGGGATGGCACTCACCGTGGAACCCGGGCTGTACTTCCACCCCAACGACCTCACCGTCCCGCCGGAACTGCGCGGCATCGGCGTCCGCATCGAGGACGACCTGGTGGTGACCCCGGGCGGCGCCGAGGTGCTCTCGGCCGCGCTGCCGACCACACCGGACGCTCTCACCGAGTGGACCCGGTCCCACCAGGGGTAATGTCGCTCCCTGTCAAAAGGGGAGACGAGAAGGGGATGTCGTGACGACCGAGGACACGACCGCGGAGAACGGCGCCGGGGAGTCGACCGGCAGGCACGCGGCCAAGGAGGGCGCCGAGCGCCACCCGCTGATCGACCTCGCCCGGGACCCGAACCCGGGGCGGGCCGACCACGCCGCCGAGGACGACCCGGAGTAGCCGCCGCACCGGTGGGGCCGCACCGCGGCCCCACCGGGGACACGCCCGGACAAGCCGTTCACCAGGGAAAACCCCGGGTTGAACGGCTTTTGTCGTACCGAGGGTGCACCATGTCCCCCATGCGAACATATGATCGAGAGACCCGGAGCTCGGTGGCGGTGCTGGCGGCCCGGCTGACCGAGGCCGCCGTCGTCCTCGCAGGCGGCGACCGCCGCCCGGTCCCGACGTATGTGCGCGACGTGGCCGCCCGCGGCCTGCCCACCGCGGGCGCCGCCGCGATGATGGCCCTCGCCCACTCCCTGGAGCTGCTGTGGGGCCGCGGCTGGCTGCCCGCCGACGTCGCCGCGGTCGCCCCCAAGCCCGTCCGCGGCCTGCTCCTGGACGCCATCGCGCACGAGGGCGAGCGCTACGCCACCCGCGAGCTGCACCCCACCTGGCGCACCCAGCTCCTCGACCTCGGGGTCGCCGACCGCCCGGCCCCGGAGTTCACCGAGCACTCCCTGGCCCTGGCCGTGGAACTGCTGGCCGCCCTGATGGTCCTGCCGCAGCTCCCGCACCTCATCCCCGCCCCCGGCACCCCCACGACCACCACCCCGGGCGCGCACGGCGTCGACCGCCGCGTCCTGGCCCGCGTCCGCGCCCTCCTGGCCAAGGCCGAGTCCACCCCGTACCCCGACGAGGCGGAGGCCCTGTCCACCAAGGCCCAGGAACTCATGGCCCGCCACGCCTTCGAACAGGCCGTCCTGGAGCACGACGACCGCCCCCAGGACGCCTCCGCCCACCGCATCTGGCTCACCGGCCCCTACCAGGGCCCCAAGGCCCAACTGGTCGACGCGGTGGCCACCGCCAACCGCTGCCGCGCCGTGTTCTACGCCCAACTCGGCTGCGTCGCCCTGGTCGGCAACCACACCGACCTGGAGATCTCCACCGTCCTGTCCACCTCGTTGCAGGTCCAGGCCACCCAGGCGATGAAGCGCACCCCGGCCCGCACCCGCGCCTTCCGGCACGCCTTCCTCACCGGCTACGCCCACCGCATCCGCACCCGCCTCACCACCGCCACCACCGAGGCCACCTCCGGCGACACCCGCCTGGTCCCCGTCCTCGGCCGCCGCCAGCAGGCAGTCGACATCAAGTTCGCCGCCATGTTCCCCGGCATCCGCGTCCGCCGCTCCACCATCAGCGACACCTCGGGCTGGAGCGCGGGCCAGGCCGCCGCCACCCTCGCCGACCTCACCCCACCCCGCCCCCGCGTGGCAAGCTGAAAAGCCGGGACGCCGGTCACCCCGAGGGGGTGACCGGCGTCCGGATCGCGCTGGCGGAGGATGGGGGATTTGAACCCCCGAGGGTTTTAACACCCAACACGATTTCCAATCGTGCGCACTAGGCCACTATGCGAATCCTCCGCAGAAGAGCTTACCGGAGGGGTCCGACCACCCGGGACGGGGGTCGGTGGCGGTGGTGCAGGGGCAGCGCGGGATGGTCGCGTCGATCAACGCGACCGAGACCAGCGTCGTGCCGGGCCACGGTGAGCGTCGCGGGTCCAGACGGACTCGCGCGCACCTGACCCGCTTCACGACCACGCCCGCGTCGCTGTGGCGTCACCTCGGAGGTGATCGCGCCCGGCACTGCGGGCAGCGGGGTGCAGACGCCCGACGCGGTGCACTCGGTCGCAGTCCGTACGCACAGGGAATGCAATGCGACGATCTCACCTCGCTTGTTCACCACGCTGAACTTCGCGTGCCGCCCTGGCGACAGGGGCTTCGGTCACAAGCAATGCGCTGTTGACCGATGTCGCCCGAAGACAACATGAGAAAAAACCGCGATAGCAATGATGTCGTTATTCGATTCGCCCCGCCAAGAGGTTTTCCCGACGACATGCTAAACGCTGTCGACAGAATGTGACGACTCCGCTGGATACATGGCATTCCGGTGATGACAAGCGAGATCCCTCACCCGCACACAGGATTGGCACACAGCGACTCTTGTGATTGAATCGGTGAAGACCCCCGAAATACCCAGGGGGCCGATCCTGGGGAGAGATCAATGTTTTCAGTACAACGCGCCCTGATCGCCGCATTGGCGACAGCGGCCGCCACTCTGGGGATGACGAGTCCGGCGGTGGCCGCACCGCTCGTCCCCGTCCTGGCCTCGTCGACCTCGACCGCCGAGTCCGATCTCGTCTGGGCGAACGAGCCGACGGGCGTGCCCGGTCCAGCGGGAACGCTGGCCGCTCCGCCGTGGGGGGCCTGCGGCAACAGCACCGAAGAGAATAAGGTGGTGCGAACCTTCAGCGGCACCTCTCGAAGGTTGTGGACCCTGCGCTGCGGGGGGCCACTGCACAGCAGCACACCCAGCTGGGGCTATCGGCACATCCTGTGGCGGCACCTGGGCGATTTCGAACGGATGGCGGCGGGCACCAACCAGAACTGGCGTGACATCGCAGACCTCTCGATGGATTCCATCGCCAAGGACCCGGATGCCTGGGGAGACGCGGGCGGCGGCAAGGATTGTCGATCGCGGCTCATCTACCTGATCAACACGAGCAACGGCCAAGTGGTGCGCACACAGATCGTCAAGCAGATCTCCGTGTTCAAGGGCGCGAACACCAGCGACATCATCACCGCTTACCCGGCGTCCGCCCAGTGCTAGTCTGAGGGTGTGGAAAACTCGCGCAACAGCCCTGGGGTGGTATTGGTCGACCACCTCAGGGCTCGCGGCTTCACTGTCCAAGAAGGACATAAACCGGGCAACTACGTCGTCACCGCATACCGCGACAGCGCGCTTGCCCTGCGACCACGGTTGAGCCTGCCCACTGACCTGCTCACGGAGTACCTGGATGCGATGAACCGCACTCCGGGCGCGACCCCTTCGGAAATGGATGCCCTGTCGCTCGTGGAAGTGCACCTGGAAGAGGAGTTGACCACAGCAGGCGCTGATGGCCGCAACCACGCCACAGCGATCGGCGTTCGACGCGGATCACATGGTCGAGTGGAGTGGTTCGCCCGCCACGCCGATCCCGAAGTCCTGCAGCGTCACGATGCCCTCCCGGAAGACCTCGAGTGGCGAGCCGACCCGGTGTGACGAGTGCCCTCGCTGCCGGGGGACCCCAGGCGACTTCCGCCTGACGGATTCGTGCGCTGAGTTCGCCGCGCCCAGTCGCGGAATTCGGCGACCTGCGGTGTTCCACTTGGTGGGAGTGACAACAGTCTCGGCCGCTCGGCGGAAGTAATTCACCGGGCAACTGGTTGGCTCACGGTGATGAGGACTTCCCCGGGGACCGCGCTGACCGAGCGCCTGCACGTCGATCTGCGGCGGCAGGCCAGCTCGCTCTGTCCGCGCTGAGCCCTGTCCGCGCTGAATCAGACCAGCCCACCTCACCCCTGTCACCCCTCCCCTGGGAGCACCCATGTCCACAGACGTGCCCACGGCGGCGACCCGGGAGCCGCGATCCGGCTCCCGGCGCAGCCTGTACTTCGGCCTGGCGGTCCTCGCGGGCCTCGTGCTCGGCGCGGTCCTCGGCTTCGTCGCCAAGCAGACCGACACCGCCTGGCTGACGACCGCGCTGAAGACCATCGGTGACGTGTTCACCAGCCTGTTGCAGTTCACCGTCATCCCGCTGGTCTTCACCTCGATCGTGGTCGGCATCAACAGCCTGCGCGGCCTCGGCGGCCCGCGCACCGCCGCCCGGCTCGGCGGCAAGACGCTGCTGTGGTTCGGCATCACCTCGCTGATCGCGGTGCTGATCGGCATCGCCGTCGGCCTGATCAGCGGCGCGGGCAAGGGGGTCGACGTCGAACCGAGCGCGGCCACCGTGGAGAAGTTGGCCGACCGCGCGCAGGGCGACTGGCTGACCGTGCTCAACGGCCTGGTCCCGAGCAACATCTTCTCGGCCTTCACCGAGGGCGAGATCCTGCAGGTGGTGTTCGTGGCCGTCCTGGTCGGCATCGCCACCTACACCCTGGGCGAGAAGGCCGCCCCGTTCGTCGCGTTCAACCGCTCGGCGTTCGACATCATCCAGAAGCTGCTGGGCTGGATCATCCGCCTCGCCCCGCTCGGCGTCCTGGGCCTGATCGGCACCGCCTTCGCCACCTACGGCAACCAGTTCGTCAAGCCGCTGCTCTCGCTCATCGCGGCGGTGTACGTGGCCGCGCTCCTGGTCCTGTTCGTGGTCTACCCGATCCTGCTGCGCACCGTCGGCCGGGTGAGCCCGGTGAAGTTCTTCGGCAAGGCCTGGACCGCGTTGCAGTTCGCCTTCGTCTCCCGCTCCTCCGGCGCGACGCTGCCGCTGAGCAGGCAGACGGCCGTCAACCTGGGTGTGGAACCCGGTTACGCCGGTTTCGCCGTCCCGCTGGGCACCACCACGAAGATGGACGGGTGCGCCGCCCTCTACCCGGCGATCGGCACCATCTTCATCGCCAACCTGTTCGGGGTCTCGCTGAGCTTCTGGCAGTACGCGGGCATCGTCGCCGTGGCCGTGTTCGGCGCGTTCGCCACGGCGGGCACGACCGGCTGGTTCACCATGCTGACGCTGACCCTGAGCACCATCGGCCTCCCCCCGGAGGTCGTGGCGACCGGCGTGGCGATCGTCTTCGGCATCGACCCGATCCTGGACATGATCCGCACCGCCACCAACGTCGCGGGCCAGATCACCGTCCCGGTCCTGGTGGCCCGCTCGGAGGACCTGCTGGACGACGAGGTCCTGAACGCCCCCAGCACCCCGCCGCTGCTGGACCAGGAGACCAGGGAACCCGCGCTCGTCTGAGGTCCCACGGAAGCGGCCGGTGTTCTCGAAGCTTCGAGAACACCGGCCGCTTCCGTTGTCCGGAACGGGTCCTGGCGAGGGCACCGCTCGGTCAGACTGGTCGGATGGGTGAAGTGGAAACCGAGCCGGTGTGGCCGCACCTGCTGCTGGCGTTGCTCACCACCGGCGTCCTCATCGGTGTGCCCTGGTTGGCGCTGCTGGGCGTGGGCGAGTCGATCCACCTGTTCGGCGGCGAACCCACGGAGTGGGAGAAGGGCAGGGGGTGGCTGCTCACCGCCTTCTGGGTCGGCGTCGGCGGTTCGGCGGCGGGCCTGGTGCTGGCCGTGCGGTTGCGCCGCAGCGGGTTCGCCGGGTTCTTCACGACCTTCCTCGTCGCCGTCCTGCTGGTGTGGCTCGGCAGCCGCCCGTCCACCCCGGGGCCCGCGTTCGACCCGGCAGGCCCCGGTGTGTGCCAGGAGCACAGCGGCGGCGACAGCACCTGTCCTGGCGGCTGACCCCCGGGGTGGCACCCGCGTAGCCACGCCGGGCGAACACGCGGGCCGCGGCGGTCAGCAGGTCGGCGCGGGTCTGGGCGGCCCGCTCGTCCCGGGGGAGTCGGGGCACGTGTCCTCGCCGACAGTCGTGGTCGGGGGTGCAGCTCACTGCAGGCGCCACCCGCGCCGAAGTGTGAAGCCGCCCGGCGCGACGGCCACACCGTCCTGCTCCGCCAGGAGGCGGACGGCCATGCCGGCGTCAGCACGCGCCGCCACCCGCTGGTTCGACCGCGCCGACGACAGCCGCCACCAAGCGGTCATCGGGTCCGAACCGGACGGCAGGTCGTGGATCACGGTCAGCCCGCTGGACCGCGCGACCGTGCGGCGAGCAGACCGCGAGCTGATCACGACCGCGCGGCCTCCTCGGCCCGCCACCGGTCGATCAGGTCCACCATCTCCCGCTGCAGGAAGTCGAAGAACCGGGCCGACTGCGCCATCCGCTCACCCGCCGGGGTCCCCGGGCCGAGCACCCCGACCCCTTCGGCCATCGTCGACGCCCAGGTCACCAGCAGCTTGTCCCGGTTGACGATCGCCTCCACCCAGGCCCCGTCGCCGACCTGGTAGTGGTCGCGCCGCTCCCCCGGCACCCGCCCCTTGGTGACCAGTCCGACCTGGTCGAGGTAGCGCACCGCGCCGGAGATCGCCGCCGGGCTGACCTGCAGGGCGGCGGCGAGTTCCGGTGCCGTCAGCCGCCCGGAGTCGGTCACCAGGAGGCGGCCGAACACGCGCGCGGGCATCCGCGCCATGCCCGCCTCGGCCATCAGCAGGGCGAGGCGCTCGACGAACCGGGCCACCGCGTCTTCGCTCACCCCATCAGCCTACCTTATCCCCTTCAAAACGTTCACAAAGTTGTGAAAACCGAGTACGTTGTGAAACATGACAACGGCAATTTCGGTGTCCGGCCTGGTCAAGTCGTTCGGCCGGACCCGCGCGCTCGACGGTCTCGACCTGTCGGTGCGAACGGGGGAGGTGCACGGCTTCCTGGGCCCCAACGGCTCCGGGAAGTCGACCACCATCAGGGTGCTGCTGGGCCTGCTGCGCGCGGACGCGGGTGAGGTCACCCTGCTCGGCGGCGACCCGTGGCGCGACGCCACCGAGCTGCACCGCAGGCTCGCCTACGTCCCCGGCGACGTCTCGCTCTGGCCCAACCTCTCCGGCGGCGAGGTCATCGACCTGCTCGGCAGGCTCCGCGGCGGCCTCGACCGGCGCCGCCGCGACGAGCTGCTGGACCGCTTCGACCTCGACCCGCGCAAGAAGGGCCGCACCTACTCCAAGGGCAACCGGCAGAAGGTCGCCCTCGTCGCCGCCCTGGCCTCCGACGTCGACCTGCTCGTCCTCGACGAACCCACTTCCGGGCTCGACCCGCTGATGGAGTCGGTGTTCCAGCGGTGCGTCGCCGAGGAGCGCGACCGCGGCCGCACCGTGCTGCTCTCCAGCCACATCCTCGCCGAGGTGGAAACCCTCTGCGACCGCGTCAGCATCATCCGCGCGGGCCGCGCGGTGGAGACCGGCACGCTCGCCGACCTGCGCCACCTGACCCGCACCAGCATCACCGCCGACCTCAGCGGCCCGCCGGACGGCATCGGCGAGCTGCCCGGCGTGCACGACCTCAAGGCCGAGGGCAACCGGGTCCGCTTCGACGTCGACACCTCCGACCTCGACCGGGCGCTGCGCGCGCTGACCGCGGCCGGGGTGAAGTCGCTGACCAGCCAACCGCCGACCCTGGAGGAGCTGTTCCTCCGCCACTACCAGGAATCCGGCCGATGACCGGGACCGGCGCGCTGATCCGGCTGGCCCTGCGCCGCGACCGGGTCCTGCTCCCCCTCTGGGTGCTGCTGCTCGGGTTCCTCCCGGTGGGCACCGTATCGACGTACGAGGGCCTGTACCCCGACGCCGCCTCCCGCACGACGCTCAACGCGAGCAGCGGCGACAACCCGTCCATCGCGGTGATCTACGGCAAGGCGTTCGACCTGACCACGCCCGGCGGGTTCACCGCCTGGCGCTACGGCGTGTTCCTCGCCCTGTTCCTGGGCCTGGTGGCCGCCTTCACCGTCACCCGGCACACCCGCGCCGAGGAGGACAGCGGGCGGCTGGAGCTGCTCGGGTCCGCGGTGGTCGGGCGGTACGCGGCGCTGACCGCGGCGGTCGCCGTCGCGGCGGGCACCAGCGCGGTGGTCGGCGCGGTGCAGGCGGTCACCCTGATCGGCGCCGGGCTGCCCGCGGCGGGCTCGCTCACCTTCGGCGCGGGCATGGCGGGCGCCGGGCTGGCGTTCACCGCCGTCGCCGCGGTGACCGCGCAGCTCACCGAGTACTCGCGGTCGGCCAACGGGCTGGCGGGCGGGGTCCTCGGCGTGGCGTTCCTGCTCCGCGCGGTCGGCGACTCCAGCCCGGGTGCGTCCTGGCTGTCCTGGCTCTCACCGCTGTCCTGGACGCAACTGGCCCGACCGTTCGCCGGGGAACGGCCGTGGGTGCTGTTCATCCCGCTGGTCGCGGCGGTGGTCGTGGGCACCGGCGGGTACCTGCTGCTCCCCCGCCGCGACCTGGGCGCGGGCCTGCTGCCCATGCGGCCCGGACCGCCGACCGCGCCCCCCTCGCTGCGCGGACCGCTCGGCCTGGCCTGGCGGTTGCAGCGCGGCGCGCTGATCGGCTGGACCGTGGCCATGGCGGTCATCGGCGCCGTCTTCGGCTCCATCGCCGACGGCATCGGCGGCCTGGTCGGCGACAGCGAGCAGGTGCGCGGGATCTTCGAGCGGATGGGCGGCGCGCAGGGCATCGTCGACACCTACCTGGCGTTGATCGGCAGCGTGTTCGGCATGGTCGTCGCGGTCTACGCCGTCCTGGTCGCGCTGCGGCTGCGCACCGAGGAGACCGGCGGGCGCGCCGAACCGGTGCTCGCGGCCGGGGTCGGCCGGACCGCCTGGATGGGCGCGCACCTGGTGTTCGCACTGCTCGGGTCGGCGCTGCTGCTCACCGTCGCCGGGCTCGGCGCCGGGCTCGCGCACGGCCTGCGCGCCGGGGACCTCGGCACCCAGCTCGGGCACGCGGTGGGTGGGGCGATCGCGCAACTGCCCGCGGTGTGGGTCGTCGCCGGGGTGGCCGCGCTGCTGTTCGGGCTGCTGCCGACCCTCTCCGCAGCGGGGTCCTGGGCCGTGGTCGGGGTCGTCGTCGGCATCGGGCTGTTCGGGCCCGCGCTGAACGCGGGCCAGGCCGTGCTCGACGTCTCGCCGTTCACCCACGTGCCCAAGGTCCCGGGTCCGGCGGTGTCGGCGGCACCGCTGGTGTGGCTGACCGCGATCGGGGTGTTCACCGCTGCCGCCGGGCTCGCCGCCTTCCGCAGGCGCGACGTCGGCTGACCGGCCCGGGGCGGGCTTCGGGGGACGCCCGCCCCGGACGGCCAGAGCCGCTCAGACCCGGCTGGAGTCGGCTTCGACCGGCAGCCCGGCCAGCTCGCGCACGATGCGCTGGGCCAGCTCCAACCCCGCGGCCTGGCCCGCGCGGTAGGACTCGTCCGTGGACAGCTCACGGGCGTCCCGCTCGGCCTCGGCCAGCTTGGCGAGCACGGAGATGACCTCGATGGTCTCGACAGGTTCCGACATCGTGGGGTTCCTTCATTCGGGGGATGACTCCTGCCAGGTACCCCCAACCACACCCGTCGTGACAGTCCACGGGCCGATCGGGGCATATAGTTTCCCCGGCCGAGGGTTGGAGGGTGGGAAGCGTGAGCGCGGCACCGGCGACCGCGGCGGCGCGGACCCTGCCCCGCGAGGTGTGGGTCCTGGTCGTCGCCAACTTCGTCATCGCCATCGGGTTCGGCCTGGTCGCGCCCGCCCTGCCCACGTTCGCGCGCGGCTTCGACGTGAGCGTCACGGCGGCCTCAGTGGTGATCAGCGCGTTCGCCGTCGCCCGGCTGGCCTTCGCCCCGGTCGGCGGACGCCTGGTGACCCGGCTGGGCGAGCGCCGGGTGTACCTGTGGGGCCTGCTGATCGTCGCCGTCTCCACCGGCGCCTGCGCGTTCGCCACCGAGTACTGGCACCTGCTCGTCTTCCGCGCGCTCGGCGGCACCGGCTCCACCATGTTCACCGTCTCCGGCGTCGGCCTGCTGATCCACCTCACCCCACCCACCCTGCGCGGCCGGGCCTCAGGGCTGTGGGGCACCAGCTTCCTGCTCGGCAACGTGGCGGGCCCGCTGGTCGGCGGCAGCCTGATCACCATCTCGGTGCGCGCCCCGTTCCTCGTCTACGCGGTCTCGCTGCTGGTGGCCATCGCGTTCGTGTGGCTCCTGCTCCGCCGGTCCACCCTGGTCGCCCACGGCGACGACCGGGGCCCGACGTTCCCGCTGCGCGCCGCTCTGCGCGTGAGCGGCTACCGGGCGGCCCTCGTGTCCAGCTTCGCCAACGGCTGGGCGGTGTTCGGCGTGCGGGTGTCGCTGATGCCCCTGTTCATCGTCGAGGTGCTGGAGCGCGACGGCGCGTTCGCGGGCACCGCCCTGTCGGTGTTCGCGGCGGGCAACGTGGTGATGCTGGTGGTGTCCGGTCGGCTGTCGGACCGGTGGGGGCGCAAACCGCTCGTGCTGATCGGGCTCGTGGTGTCCGGGGGCGCGATGGTGTGGCTGGGGTACACCACCACCGTCCCGGAGTTCCTGCTGGCCACGGTGGTCGCGGGCCTGGGGACGGGCGTGCTGACGCCCCCGCAGCAAGCCGCCGTGGCGGACGTCATCGGCACCGGCGCCCGCGGCGGACAGGTCCTCGCCACCTTCCAGATGGCCGCCGACGTGGGCGCCATCCTCGGCCCGGTCGTGGCGGGCCTGCTCGTCGACGCCTTCTCCTACCGGTTGGCGTTCGCCGCCTCCGGCTTCCTGGTCGTGGCGGCGGTGCTGGCCTGGCTGCCCGCCCGCGAAACCATGGTCCGATCCACCTGATACACAGCGTGTAAATCAAGTTCACCCATACGGGCGGAATCCGTCCCCAGGAGGAAACAAATGCCGCCGAACGGGTGCGCCCCTGTGAATGAAATGGGAACCTGGGGGGTACCAGACGGGACCGGTGAGTAACGGCTGAGGCGGTGAGCAGGGTGACGACAGCACTGTGGCTCCTGGCCGCGACGGCGGTCGTGGTGTTCCTGGTCTGGCGGCTGCGCCGCGCGAACCACACCCTCGACACCATCCTCCGCGAGGAGCGCGAGCGCCCCCCGGTCCCGTTGAACACCGACGACGAACCGCACGAGGTCGGCCGCCACCGCCGGGACCCCTGACCGCCGCCCCCGGCCCCTGTCAAGACCCTGTGGACAACTTTTCGCGCGATCCCGCGAACCGCCCTACCTTCTCCCCCATGGCATTCACCCTGGAGTACACCAGCACCGCCCGGAACATCACCTACACCCTGACCGTCAACGCCGACACCGAAGGCGCCCTCGCCATCGACCTCACCGGCGAGGACGAGTCGGGCACCAGGGTCGCCGAGGGCACCCTCACCCTCCCCCCGGGCGGCGCCACCGAGTCCGCCCGCCTCCTGCACCAGTCCCTCACCGCGATCGCGGGCTTCGAGACCCGCCGCCCCCGCCGCAGCACGGTCGGCAACGCCAACCAGCGCTGGACCCCCGACGAGGACACGGCCCTCCGCGAGGCCTGGCTGTCCCACCCACCAACGGATTCCGCCACCGAAGTCATCCGATCCCTGGCCACCACCCACCAACGCAGTCCCGCCGCCATCCGAGCCCGCCTCCCCCGCCTCACCTGCGACCCGGACGTCAGCGGCCGCCTCCTCACCGAAACCACAGCAACCCTGGTGGGCCGAGACGCCATCCCCGCCGTGGACGACACCTGACCCGCACCACCACTTCTCCACCCACCGCCACCGCTTTCCCTCCGCTACAACACTTCTCGCCCACCACAGCAGCTTTCCGGCCGGTGCACCCCACCGCACCGGCCACCCACCAACGGCACCCCATTGCCCCCCACCCTCCGCCGCAGCACGTCAGCAGCAACGCACGGCGGCGGCGTCTAGGTGGGAAGGTGCCTGCTGTCCGATGATGGAGGAATGCTGGAAATCTGCCGAATCGACGTGGAATTACGGCTGCGCCTGACGCAGTCGGGCCCGGTCACCGTGTCGGTGGCCGCCGCCGGACCGCCCGGGGACGAGGAGCTGCTGGTCGAAGGCGCGCCGGGTCCGCCACGAGTGGTGGCGATGCCGCAGGGCACCCGCCTGCACGTGGTCGACGCGACCCCCGGCGACCTGACCCTGCGCTACCGGGCGGCACACCGGTACGGCACCGGCGTGGCCGAGGTCGAGCTGGCCGCCGTCACCGAGGCCGAGCGGATCGAATACCTGCGCCCGAGCCGATACTGCCCCTCCGACCGCCTCGGCGGCTACGCCACCCGCATCATCGGCACCCAAACCGACAACGCGGAAAAAGTCCGAGCCATAGTCACCCACGTCGCCCAACACCTGTCCTATGTAGGCGGTTCAAGCGCCCCGACCGACGACGCGGTCGACACCCTCCTGCTCACCCAAGGCGTCTGCCGCGACTACGCCCACCTGTGCGTGGCCCTGTGCCGAGCCGTCGACGTCCCCGCCCGCTTCGTCTCCGTCTACGCCCCCGGCCTCTCCCCCATGGACTTCCACGCCGTCTTCGAAGCAGCCATCGGCGACCGCTGGCACGTCTTCGACGCCACCCACCTGGCCCCCCGCCAATCCCTCCTCCGCATAGCCACCGGCCGCGACGCCGCCGACACGGCATTCCTGACCACTCCGAACAACACCGACCTGCTTTCCACCTCCATCACCGTCACCGCCGAACCCACCCTCCCCACCGACAACCCCGAAGACCTGGTGGTCCTCAGCTGACAACGGTTCCCCCCGACCCCGACAACAACACGGAACGAGGTGACGAGCGTGATCGAGCGGATGTTCTCCCCGGAGGAGGTTGCCCCGGGCAGGACACCGGTCAATCCATGTCGGTCAGGGTCAGCATCCACAACGTCCGGCTATGACCGGCGTAGGCGGCCCAGGTCGTGTTGAAAAGCCCTCGGAACCACGGAGCCCACGGGTCGGGGCTCGACAGGCAGGAAACGCTCGAATACCTCTCCCCGAACAGCGTTCGGTACAGATCGTTCGCCTGGGCAAGGGCGGCGAGCGCCCGGTGGTCGCGGTCGGCGGCAGTCGATTCCCGCGGGTCCGTGCCGAAGCTGCCGTCGTACATCGCGCGGGCCCACTCAGCCGCCAAGCCGATGGCGGGCACCGGCCGCCAGCCGCGCGGGGGGTGGTTCGCCCCGGTGTTCAGCGGCCTGGTCGCATCGAGCGAGTCCGGCAACAGGTGCCGGACCGCTCGATGCGCCAGGATGTCCGGAAACAGACTCGGGAGATGGTGCCGCGCGATCTCATCCACCAGATCGGGTGACCCCAACACAATTCCTTGGAGCTGGGCACCCCCGTTGAGTCGGTCATTCCTCAGCCAGACCAGCGCCGGTGACCGGTTGACTTCGTCGGATTCCGCCAAGCGCACCGCCAGTTCGCTCTCCAGCTTTCCGGCCTGCGTTTCGGACAAGTGGGGGAAGACTGTGAGGTCACCCATCTTGTCAGCGTAACAGCAACGGCAATACGAGTATCACAGGAACAACTTCAAATCAGGACCCGATCACACGTGCGCAGCGCAGTTCTCCCAGTCCGCACTGTTCGGCCCCTTCGTGTAGGCCGTCAGGATGTACGGGGAGAAGTCATCGGTCGCGACTTCGACGATCGGCCCGCCGGGCGTCTGGTACGAGTACAGGCTCGAGTACTGCTGCGGAATCTTCTGCCCGCGCAGCAGTGCGGCCTGGTAGCACGCCTGGAACGACAACACACTGTTGATCGGGTGACCGGCGTGGATGTGCCGGGCTCCGGCGATTTCGGGCGGACCGCACTCCAGTTGGAAGTCCGTCTGCGGAGTATCCGGACGACTCACCGGCAATTGATCGACAATCGCATCGTTGGGCACGGTCGACCCCGCCGCGATGCATTCGGCAATCTCCCCGGCACCCAGAACACCCACGTCGACACGTCGACCCTCGGCCGCGACAGCGGGCCCGGCGGTGACCGCAATCCCACCCGCGACCAGAACAGCACAGGAAAAAGCGATGAGCCGCTTCACACATCCCCCTCAACATGGTGAACAACGAACCGCTGACGATTCTTCATGTGACTTTGTAACCAGAACACCACCGATAGGGTGACATGGCAACCTGGTTCGCCGCTTCACACCAACGGTCGCCGCGACCCCAGCCACACCACACCGAAGACGACGAGCGACCTGCCCCCACCCACTGCAACCGAGGCGACAGCGACCGTGGTGTCGCAACGAAGGACGCGCGGACACCCAAGACGTGACCACAGCCACAGGAGCGATGCCCGGGAAAGCGAGAACCGCAGCTCGACGGTGGTCTCACTGCGGTTCTGCTGGTGCACCCGAAGGGATTCGAACCCCTAACCTTCTGATCCGTAGTCAGATGCTCTATCCGTTGAGCTACGGGTGCGTGTTCAGTTGTCACCCAGCGGACCAGGTGTACAGCGGAGGCTCCGGGATTTGAACCCGGGAGGGGCAGTTAACCCCAACCGCATTAGCAGTGCGGCGCCATAGACCAGACTAGGCGAAGCCTCCCGGGGCCCCAGGCCGCTCGAGAGAAGAGACTACACAGGTCCTCCCGCGGGTGGCAAAACGCCCCCCTCTTAACGGTTCAGGGCGCGCAAAAGCGCAGGTGGGCGGCCTCCGAAGCCCTCGGCCTCCATGGCGGCCAGTGCAACGCGGGGGAGGTCGCGGACGGCGGGGAAGACGAGGAAGCGGGGGGCCCAGTCGGGGGAGAACTTGGCGTTGAACTTGTAGAGGGTCTCGATCTGCCACCAGCGGGAGCCGAGTTTGAGGGCGCGGGCCCAGAGGCGGGCCACCGGGCCCGCGCCGATGCGGCCGCCGCGTTCGAGGGCGGCTCGGAAGACGGCGAAGTTGAGGGAGACGCGGTCGATGCCCAGGGCTCGGCAGGAGGTGAGCAGGTCGGTGATCATCAGTTCGTTGAGGCCGTTGTCGCCGACTGACCGGTCTCGGCGCATGAGGTCGAGGGAGAGGCCGTTGGGGCCCCAGGGGACGAATTGGAGGAGGCCTGTGACCTCGCCCTGCCGGGTGGCGGTGACCAGGACGCAGTCGGGGTCTTCCTGGTCGCAGACGCGGGAGAGGGCCATGGAGAAGCCGCGTTCGGTTTCGGTGCCGCGCCACTTCTCCGCCAGGGTGGCCAGGGCTTC
Source organism: Actinokineospora spheciospongiae (assembly GCF_000564855.1). Classification (GTDB taxonomy): domain Bacteria; phylum Actinomycetota; class Actinomycetes; order Mycobacteriales; family Pseudonocardiaceae; genus Actinokineospora; species Actinokineospora spheciospongiae. The sequence continues at coordinate 28,942 of NZ_AYXG01000089.1, read as the reverse complement.
GCGCTCGTCTTCGGGGATGTCGGCGCTGCGGCGGACGGTGACCTCGTAGCCCGCGCGCTTGAGCTTGGCGACCGCCTGGCGGACGCCGCGCATGGCTCGGCCGTCGAGGCTGAAGGTGGGGACGTCGACGATGGCCTCGTCGCCGAGTTCGATGGCGTCGAGGTCGTAGCGGGTCCAGACCGTGGCCCCTCTTTCGGAGCAGCCGATGGCGGCGGGGGTCCAGGCGTGGGCGCGGCACTCGGCGAGGAAGCGCTCGATGGCGCCGGGCCAGGCCTCGATGTCGCCGAGCGGGTCGCCGGAGGCGAGGGCCACGCCCGCGAGGACCCGGAAGGGGACCGCTGACTTGCCGGTGGGGGAGAACACGACGGACTTGTCGCGGCGCAGGGCGAAGTAGCCGAGGGAGTCGTCGCGGCCGCGCTTGGCCAGCAGGGCGCGCAGGGCGGTCTCGTCGTCGGGGGCGAGGCCGGGTTTGGGTTCGGCGGAGCGCAGCAGGTAGTAGGCGCCGAGCAGGACCGCGCCGACGCCGAAGACCAGGCCGGTGGCGGCGGTGAGGTCGTCCAGCCAGGCCACCGGGTGGACCGGGCCGCTGACGCCGATGAGCGCGAGCAGCGAGTGCGCCCCCGTGTCGGTCAGGTCGGCGTCGCCGGTGAGGCGGGCGGGGGCGCCGCGCAGCATGACGAAGACCGCCAGGAACCCGGCGACGAGCAGTTCCACGGCGACGCGGACGGCCCGCCACTTGCCGTAGACCGGGTCGACGCCCGCGGTGAAGTGCTTGCGGGTGGCGAGCAGGGCGACGCACAGGCCGAGCGCGGTGACCCCGGAGCCGATGCCGTGGCGCCAGGCCAGGTGGGCCACGGCGATGGCCGCGGTGACCACCACGGCCACCTGCCAGGCCCGCCGCTTGCGCCTGCGCAGGGCGTTCGCCAGCAGCCACAGCAGCACACCGCTGGCCAGCACCACGGTCCCGGCGGCGATGCCCGCGCCCTCCGGCAGGTCGAGCCAGCGGCCCACGGCGGCGCGCAGCGGCCTGCGGCCACCGGCGGGCAGGAGCACCGACAGCACGGCCAGCAGCCCCACCAACCGGGCCGACCACGTCAGCAGCCGTACCGTCGTCTCACCGCTGGGCAGCCACCGGCGGCCGCTCGCCTCGTCAACCACGGCAACAGTGTCCACGCCCATGCCGGACCCCGGTCCTGTGGCTTCGGCGAACACTCCGCGGGCCGGGTCGCCGCATTAGAGTCGCGCTTGCCACACCCAGAAGGAGGGGCACACATGGACAAAGTGGTCCACAGCGCGGCCGAGGCGGTCGAGGACGTCGCGCACAACGCGACGCTCGCCGTCGGCGGGTTCGGGCTCTGCGGCATCCCCAGCGTGCTGATCGGGGCGCTGCTGGCGAAGGGCGTGACCGGTCTGTCGGTCGTGTCGAACAACTGCGGCGTCGACGACTGGGGGTTGGGGCTGCTGCTGCGGGAGCGGCGGATCGCCCGGATGACCAGTTCCTACGTCGGCGAGAACAAGGAGTTCGCCCGGCAGTACCTGGCCGGTGAGCTGGAGGTGGAGCTGACCCCGCAGGGCACGCTGGCGGAGCGGCTGCGGGCGGGCGGGTCGGGCATCCCGGCGTTCTACACCCGCACCGGGGTCGGCACCCAGGTCGCCGACGGCGGGGTGCCGTGGCGCTACGCCGCGGACGGCACCGTGGCCGTGTCCTCCCCCGCCAAGGAGGTGCGCGCGTTCGGCGGCGTGGACCACGTGCTGGAGGAGGCCATCACCTGCGACTTCGGCCTGGTGCGGGCCTGGAAGGGCGACCGGCACGGGAACCTGGTGTTCCGCGACTCGGCGCGCAACTTCAACCCGCTGTGCGCCATGGCGGGCCGGGTGGGCATCGCCGAGGTGGAGGAGCTGGTGGCCCCCGGCGAGATCGCCCCGGACGACGTGCACCTGCCCGGGATCTTCGTGCAGCGGGTGCTGGCGCTGACGCCGGAGCAGGCCGCCGACAAGCGCATCGAGCGCCGGACCACGAGGGAGGCCTGAGATGGCGCTGACCAGGGAAGAGATGGCCGCGCGGGCGGCCGCGGAGCTGTCCGACGGCTCCTACGTCAACCTCGGCATCGGCCTGCCGACGCTGGTGCCGAACTACGTGCCCGACGACGTCGAGATCGTGCTCCAGTCGGAGAACGGCATCCTCGGCGTCGGCGCCTACCCGGTGGCCGGGACCGAGGAACCGGACCTGATCAACGCGGGCAAGGAGACGGTCACCGTCCGCCGGGGCGCCTCGTTCTTCGACTCGGCGCTGTCGTTCGGCATGATCCGCGGCGGCAAGGTCGACGCCGCGATCCTGGGGGCCATGCAGGTGTCGCGGGCCGGGGACATCGCGAACTGGATGATCCCGGGCAAGATGGTCAAGGGCATGGGCGGGGCGATGGACCTGGTGCACGGCGCCAAGCGGGTCATCGTGCTGATGGAGCACACCGCCCGCGACGGCTCGTTCAAGGTCGTCGACGAGTGCTCGCTGCCGCTGACCGGCCTGCGGGTGGCGCAGCGGATCATCACCGACCTGGCGGTGATCGACGTGACCCCCGACGGCCTGGTGCTGCGCGAGTGCGCGCCGGGGGTGGCGGTCGACGAGGTCGTGGCGAAGACCGAGCCGGAACTCCGGGTCGAACTGGCGGTGTGAGGCCGCGGCGGCGTCCGGGGATCAGGCCCGGACGCCGTCGACCAGGTCGCGGATGCGGCCCGCCAGGCGCTGGGGGTCGACCGGGCCGATGGTCAGCCAGTCCGAGCCGTCCGGCTGCGGCGAGGTCAGCACCAGGTACCGGCCCGCCGAGGTGTCGAACCAGTTGAGCACCGGCGTGCGGGTGCGCCTGCCCACGCGGTCGACCGCGTTCGCCGCGACCTGGCCGCCGCCGGAGCGGGCGCTCTCCACCAGGGTGGTGACCGTGCGCAGGTCGCGGCCGCTCACCCCGCCGCGGTTGAGGGCGTGCTCCAGGTTGGCGAAGCCACCGGCGGCGTAGGCGTCGATCGCGTCGTGGAAGACCCGCTTGGGCAGGGTGACCGGGTTGCCGGGGCCCGCGGGGACCTCCGGCAGCATCCCGGCGACCTCCGCCACGACCCCGCCGGGGCCCGCCGCGCCGACCCGGACCTCGCCGCCCGCCTGGACCGCCAGCGCCGACCGGCTGCCCTGGCCGACGCCGAGCACCCGCAGCGGCACCCCCACCGACAGCAGGCCGTCGAGGCTGAAGTCGTTGCGCGCCAGCAGGACCAGGTGGTCCTCCAGCTCGCGGTCGAGTTCGCGGCCGTCGTGCAGGTTCTTCGCGGTGAGGCTGCCGATCACGCCGATCCGCAGTTCCTCGCGCTCGGCGGTGGTGGTGCCGAAGCTGGGCACGTCGATCGGGTACGGGCGTTCGCCGAGGCCCAGGGCCTCCCAGGTGAGGTCGAACTCGACCTCGGTGAGGGTCGCCACCATCAGCGCAGGTGCGCGTCGAACCAGTTCAGGGCGCGCTGCCACGCCTCGTACGTGGAGTGGAAGGCGAACCGGACCACGTCCGTGGCGACCGGGGCCGTGCCCGCGGCGTCGCGCAGCTTCTCGACCTGTTCGGCGGTGATGTCGTCGCCCTCCTCGCGGTAGAGCCCCAGCCACGGGCAGCGCAGCTCGCCCGCGACCTCGACGAGCGCGGGCAGCCCGTCGGAGAGCGGCTCGAGGATACCGCCGCCCGCAACCGTGACGGCGGCGCCGACGTCGCGCCGAGCGGCCACCACCAGGGCGGCCGCGCCGCCGAGTTCGAAGCCGATCACGCCGGTCCGGTCGGTGGTGACGCCGTGCCCGGTCAGCCAGGAGAAGGCGCCGTCGGCGGCGGCCAGGACCGAGTCGCCGGACAGGGCGCTGAGGGAGTCGCGGGCGGTGTCGTGGTCGAGTTCGTGGTCGTCGCCGTCGTGCAGGTGCGGTACCGCGACCAGCCACCCCTCGGCGGCCAGCCCGGCCACCATGCCGCGCACCGCGTCGGTCACCCCGCGCGCCTCGGGCAGCACGACCAGACCGCCGCGCACCACCCCGTCGGGCTCGGCGCAGGTCAACCGCAGGGCGCGGTCGTCGGCGAGCCGGATTTCCTCTGTGCGGGTCTGGGCCATGACACACCCAACCACGGCGGGGTGAACGCCCGTCAACGTGATCGGCCGCTCACCCGGACGCGTGATCACCCGTCGGTGGGTTCGTCCGCTCCGCACAATTTTCGCCCACGGCGGACGGCCGGTGCTGCCGTACGCGCGCAGAGCGGGATAGGTTGCCGCTGCAGCCGACTCGACGAGGAGCCCCGATGACCGTGCGAACCCGCGCCGACCTTGCCTCGATCCCGGGGTACGTGCCGGGGCGCAGCGTGCCCGGGGCGGTCAAGCTGGCCAGCAACGAGGTGTCCCTGGGCCCGCTGCCCAGCGTCGTCGCCGCCATCGCCGAGGCCGCGGGCCAGGTCAACCGCTACCCCGACAGCGGGGCGGCGGAGCTGGTGGCGGCCCTGTCGGCGCGGCTCGACGTCCCCGGGTCGCACGTCTCGGTCGGCTGCGGCTCGGTCACCCTGTGCCAGCAGCTCATCCAGGCCACCTGCACGGCCGAGGACGAGGTCGTGTTCCCGTGGCGCTCGTTCGAGGCGTACCCGATCATCACCCAGGTGGTGGGCGCCCAGCAGGTCCGCGTCCCGCTGACCCCCGGCCACGCCCTGGACGTCGACGCGATGGTCGCCGCGATCACCCCGCGCACCCGCCTCGTCTTCGTCTGCACCCCCAACAACCCCACCGGCACCGCCCTCACCGCGGCGGAGCTGGACCGCTTCATCGCCGCGGCCCCCGCCGACGCCCTCGTGGTGATCGACGAGGCCTACCGCGAGTTCGTCGACGACGAGTCCGTCCCGGACGGCGTGGAGCTGGCCAAGGCCGCGTGGGCGGCGGGTCGGGACAACGTGGCGGTCCTGCGCACCTTCTCCAAGGCGTACGGCCTGGCGGGCCTGCGCGTCGGCTACCTGGTGGCCCCGCCCGCGGTGATCGAGGTGGTCCGCAAGGTGTTCGTCCCCTTCGGCGTGAACGCCCTGGCCCAGGCGGCGGCCCTGGCGTCGCTGCGCGCCGAGGACGAGCTGCTGGCCCGCTGCCGCGACATCGTCGCCGAGCGCACCCGGGTCCGCACCGAACTCCTGGCCCTGGGCTACGACGTACCCCCGACCCAGGCCAACTTCGTCTGGCTCCCGCTGGCCGACCGCACCCAGGCCTTCAACGAGCACTGCATGGAGCACAAGCTCGTCGTCCGCGCCTTCCCTGGCGACGGCGCCCGGGTCACCATCAGCACCCCGGAGGAGAACGACCTGTTCCTGGAAGCCGCCCGCACCTTCCCCCGGAACTGACGGTCCCCACCGGAACCGAAATCGATCTCGCTCGCGCGCAACCCCACCAGACCATCCCCCACCACTCCCTGGGGGCGACCCCGAGGGAGTGTCCTCGAAGTCAGAGGGCGAGGGTAGCCAGGTCGATCATGGCCTGGAAGGACAGGGCGGTCTTGTCGTAGCGGGTGGCGAGGGCCCGGAACTGCCTGGGTCGGTTGAAACACCGTTCGACGGTGTTGCGGCATCGGTAGGCGACCGGGTCGAAGACCGGTGGGCGTCCACCGGCTCGGGCGCGCCGTCGGCGTCCGGCTTGTTGGTCGCGGCGTTCGGGATCGTGGCCGGGATGCGCCGGTCCCGCAGCCAGGCGCGGATCGCCCTGGAGGAGTGGCCCTTGTCCGCCAGCACCCTCTCGGCGATCACCCGCACCCGGTTGACCGGCATGGTCAAGGTGCCGTCGCGCGACCACCGCCAGAACCGGCAACAACGGTGCCACGACCTGCCACTGCTCATCGGTCAACTCATGCCCGCGCACCACGAACCAAGGTCAAACCAGACCAACCACACCGACTTCGAGGACAGACCCGAGGCCATTCCACCGGCGGAGGGGCCGCGCGAGGCTGATGTGGATCTTGCCTGTGCACAACTCCGAACCCGGACGGGCGAGGGGAAGAACAGCGGCAGGCGGGGTCAGCCGAGGACGATCTTGGCGATGGCGGCGAGACCGACCACCACGATGATCCCGCGCAGCAGCGTCGGCGACAGCCTGCGGCCCACCTTCGCCCCGATGAAACCGCCCACCGTGGAGCCGACGGCGATCAGGAGCACCGGGAGCCACGCCACGTCGGCCACCACGACGAAGATGATCCCGGAGACCGCGTTCACCAGTGCGGCCAGCACGTTCTTCACCGCGTTGAGGCGTTGCAGGGATTCGGTCATCAGGATGCCCATGAGTCCCAGCAGGATGATGCCCTGCGCTGCGCCGAAGTAGCCGCCGTACACACCGGTCAGGAACACGCCGAACCACAGCAGCGGGCCGCCGTGGGCGGGGGCGGTGGTGGTTCGGCGGGCGGCCAGGGCCCGGGACAGGCGCGGTTGCAGGACCACCAGGACCAGGGCGACGACGATCAGGGCCGGGACGATCCCCTCGAACGCGGCCGCGGGCAGCTTGAGCAGCAGGACCGCGCCCAGCACACCGCCGAGGAGCGAGGCGGCGCCGAACCGGAGCAGGCGGTCCCCCTGGTCGGCCAGTTCAGCGCGGTAGCCGATGGCGCCGGTGATCGATCCGGGGATGAGCCCGAGGGTGTTCGACACGTTCGCGACGATCGGCGGGTAGCCGACGGCGAGCAGGACCGGGAAGGTCACCAGCGTCCCGGAGCCGACCACGACGTTGATCCCGCCCGCGAAGACGCCTGCGAGCAGGACGAGCACTGACTCCCAGAACGTCATCGGTGACATCCCATCATCCGCACGGGGAAACCCTAGGCCGGGGCGCGCTCAGGCACCCGGTTTGGAGGCGGGGATCTCACCGCGCTCCCGGGCGGCGAACGCCGCGAGCATTTCCGCCTCGGAGGCGCGCAGGTAGGTGGTGAGGAGTTCCTGGGCGGCGGTCACCTCGCCCGCGACCAGGTGGTCGACGATCTCGCGGTTGCGGCGCAGGTAGTCCTCGTGGAAGGCGCGCGGGTCGCCCATCTCGTGGAAGGCGAGGCGGAGTTCGGCGGCGACCTGGCGCATAAGCTCGTCGAGGCGGGGGCTGCCGGACAGGGCGGCGATGGCCTGATGGAAGCGGATGTTGGCGGTGCCGACGTCGACCCAGCGGCCTTCCCCGGCGGCGGCTTCGCCGGACTCGACGGCGGCCAGCATGCGGGCGGTCCCCGCCTCGTCGGCCAGGTGCAGGGAGGCGCACTCGACCACGCGGCGGACCAGGAACAGGTCGACGACGTCCGCGGTGGCCAGGGTGCGGACGAAGACGCCCCGGTTGAGCTTGTGCTCGAGGAGCTTCTCGTGGGTGAGCAGGCGGAACGCCTCGCGGAGGGTGTTGCGGGAGACCTCCAGGGGTGCCGTGAACACCTCCTCGGAGACGCGGGTCCCCGGGGGCAGCGCGCCTTCCATGATCAGGTCGCGGAGCGCGGCGGCGGCGATCTCAGCGGCGCTGCTGCGTTCCCACCGCCGGTCCCTGACCAGCTCCCCCAGCCGTTCGACGATGTCCGCCGCCAACGCCGCCTCCACGCCCTCGTAGTAGCCCATCCAGGTTAAACCGAAAATGCCCTATTGTCAGATCGTAGAACAATCCAACAGACTGGGTCGACCAACCGAGCGGCACCGCGTGAACGAGGTGGGTCATGGGCGCAACCAGCACGCGCGAACGGATGGCCTGGTACCGGGAACTCCCGGCCAAGGGTCGTCGCGCCTTCACCGGCGCCTTCCTGGGCTACGGCCTCGACTCCTACGACTACCAGGTGCTGCCGCTGGCCCTGCCCGCCATCACGGTGGCCTTCGGGCTCAGCACGTTCCAGGGTGGGCTGCTCAGCACGGCCACGCTGGTGTTCTCCGCGCTCGGAGGGGTGATCGCGGGGGTCCTGGCCGACCGGATCGGCCGGGTCCGCACGCTGACGCTCACGGTGCTGACCTTCGCCGTGTTCACGATGCTGTGCGGGCTCGCGCCGAACTACGAACTGCTCCTGATCTTCCGCTCCCTGCAGGGGATCGGGTTCGGCGGCGAGTGGGCGACCGGCGCGATCCTCATCGCCGAGTACACCTCCGCGCGCCACCGCGGCCGGGTGGCGTCGGTGGTGCAGAGTTCCTGGGCGGTGGGCTGGGGCCTGGCGGTGCTCGCGCAGACCGCCCTGTTCAGCTTCCTCGACGAGGGCGTCGCCTGGCGGGTGCTCTTCCTGACCGGCGCGCTGCCCGCCCTGCTCGTGTTCTACCTGCGCCGCGGCACGGAGGACGCGCCGATCCACACGGAATCCACCCGGGCCCGCGGTTCCCTCCGCGACCTCTTCCGCGGCGACCTGTTGCGCACCACCGTGTTCATGTCGCTGGTGACGACCGGTGTCCAGGGCGGCTACTACACCCTTGCGACTTGGCTCCCCACGTTCCTGAGCAAGCAGCGCGGTCTCACCGTCGTCGGCACGGGTGGCTACCTGGCTTTCCTCATCTCCGGGGCGTTCATCGGTTACCTGTGCGGCGGTTGGTTCAACGACCGGCTGGGCCGCAAGCCGACGATCCGGCTGTTCGCCGTGACCAACGCCGTCCTGATCCTCCTGTACACGCAGCTCCCGCCGAGCGCGAACACCTGGGTGATGTACCTGGGTTTCCCGCTCGGCTTCGGCTACTCGGCGATCTTCAGCGGGTTCGGCGCCTACCTGGCCGAGCTGTACCCGGGCCCAGTGCGCGGGATCGGCCCCGGTTTCACCTACAACCTCGGCCGCGGCGTCGGCGGGCTGCTCCCGGCGGTCATCGGGTACATCGCGGGCCCGCTCGGCATCGGCGCGGCGATGGGGTACGCCGCGCTCGGTTACGTGCTCGCGTTCTTCGCCCTGTTCGGCCTGCCCGAGACGCGGGGACGGGAACTGTCCTGACAGGAGCGTCCAGCTCGGGTTCCGGGGCGGGGAGGTCCTGGGGCCCGGCCTGGGGGAACAGCGCAGGCGGTCCGCCCGGGCCGCCTGCGCTGCCCCGTTTCGTCACGATCGGGTCCCGGCCGGTAACCAACCCGGGCCGGATTCGGATAGGAACACACGTGCGCAAGATCCGTTCCCTGCCGACCTGGCCCCTGGTGGCCGTGGCCCTCTCCGTGGCCGCGACCGGCGGCCTCCTCAGCCAGCGACCGGACTCGGAGACCGCGGCCACGGCACCCGGCTCCGCCCCGGCGCCCGCCACCACCACTCCCAGCACCTCGACGTCCACGGTGACCTCGGTCAGGACGGTGACCGTTCCGGCCCGCCCAACGACCCGCACCACGGCGAGGACCATCGAACCGCAGCCCGCCACCCGCACGACCGCCGAGACCACCACGACCTCCGTCCCGCCGCCCGTGCCGACCACCGCGCCGCCGCCGACGACCGCGACCACCAGCCACCCCCGGCTGTGCGACCCGGCGTACCCGACGCTGTGCCTGTCCATCGCCGCACCGCGCCTGGACTGCGCCGACGTCCCCGACCGCGACTTCCCGGTCCGCCACCCCGACCGGCACCGCTTCGACCCGGACCGCGACGGCATCGGCTGCGAATCCGCCTGACCGACGCGGTGGCGACCGGTCGAGCAGGCGCTGCCGAACCCGCGCGCCGGGGCCGCGCTGCTCGAATCGTTCGGGCTCACCCCGCGGGTTCGGTGTCCACAGGCCGCGGTGGCCGCTCGCCCGCGTCGGCCACCCGGAAGCGGAACCGCGTGCCCGCGACCGCCGCATCGGGTGGGTACCGGTCGGTTTCGGCGACCGGCCCCACGGCGACCGCGCCGATGACGGAGCGCCACAGGGCCGCGGCCGGTCGGTTGTTGTGGTCGACCGACAGCGTCCACAACCCGGGGCGCCGGGCGAACAGGCGCCGGGCGGATTCCCGCGCCACGCCCCGGCGGCGGTGGCCGCGGGCGACGAAGAACTCGGCGACGTTCCACGACCCGTCGTCGTCGACGTCCCCCCGGGTCAGCGCGAAGCCTGCCAGTCGGCCGTCGACGGTGATGAAGTCGGCTTCCCGGCCCACCTCGGTGAAGTAGGGGTCGAGGTAGCGGTAGGTGAACGTGCCGTGCCGGGTCAGGGCGAGGTCGCGGATCTCGGAGAAGTCGTACTGGTAGAACTGGACCAAGTTCGCCAGCACGGACTTGTCCGCCTCGTCGACGGTGACCAGTTCGATGTCCATGGGAGGCAGTGTTCCCGGGCACCACCGACCACGCGAACGCTTTGCGGGAGGCCCCCTCCCGCTCGAACCCCGCGAGTCGGGCGCCTGTCGCCCTGCCACCCGATGCGGTGATCCGCCGACACGCCGGGTTAAGTTTCGCGCGCCGAATACTGCGATCGGTAGTATTCCGAACCATGAGCGAGCAGGACGCGGCACTGGCCGCGCTGGGCCGGGCCGGGGTCGTCGAAGCGATCGGTTGGGCGTGGTCGGCGGCGGCGCGGCGAACCGCGCTGGACTACGACCCGACCACCGGCCACGACCAGGTGTGGTTGGGGCTGACCGCGCACAAGCTGTTCTGCAACCGGCTCGACCGGGTCTTCCACTGCGGCGACTTCTCCGTGGCGCCGGACGAGGAGCGGGTCGGGCGCGACGTGCTCGGCGCCGGGCTGCTCTCCGGTGAGCTGGACACCATGCCGTCGCTGCGGCCGGGGCTGGTGGAGCGGGCCGACGACCACAGCTCGCCGGGCTGGCGGTTCGACCGGTGGAGCTGGCTGATCACCTCCTTCCCGTTCGAGGGCGTCGACCGGATCTCCTGGCAGTCCAAGACCCCCACCAAGCAGCGCGCGGCCGGGCGGCGCCCGTCGGCCGACCAGATCTCGCTGTTCTCGCTGACCGAGGACGACATCGACGACTCGGTGCTGTTCGTCGCGCACGCCATCAACTCCGACGCGACCTCCTCGGAGGTCCACCTGGGCAGGCCGCACACCACCGAGGGCGGCGGCAGGCCGTGGACCTGGCGGGTGCGGCTGGAGCCCGCGCCGCTCGAACCCGGCAGCGGTATGGTTCGGCCGGTCGTCGGCACCCGAGCGGTACCGCAGGGGGTGTCCGACGCCGAGGTCCAGCTCAAGCGGGTCGCGGGAACAGGGGAATGACGAGCGGGAACCTTGCCGATGTCGCCGCGTTGTTCGACGGGTCACGGCTGACGATGGGCAGGCGGCTGGCCGGGTTGCGCAAGAACGCGCTCGCCGCCGCCGTCGAGCTGACCCCGGCGGCGATCAGCTTCTACGAGTCCGGCGGCAAGAAGCCCTCGGCCGCCACGGTGGCCAAGCTGGCCATGGCGCTGAGCGTCAGCCCGTCCTTCTTCCTGCCCGACGGCAGCCCGCACGCCCCGGCGACGGCGCACTTCCGCTCGCTGCGCTCCACCACCCAGCTCGCCCGCGACCAGGCCGAGGCGTACGTGCAGGTCGTGGCCGAGGTCAGCCGGGTGCTGGAGCGCCACGTCGACTTCCCCCCGGTCCGCCTCCCGGTCCGCCCGGTCGGCGCGGACTGCGCCGACGACACCCCCGAACGCGCCGCCGCCGAGCTGCGCGCCGAGTGGGGCCTGCCGGAGGGCCCCATCCCGCACACCGTGCGCGCGGCGGAGAACAACGGCGTCCTGGTCGTGTTCACCCCACCGCAGTCCGCCTCGGTCGACGCCTACTCGGTCTCCCGCGCGGACCGCCCCCTGGTCCTGCTCAACCCGGCCAAGGACGACTACTACCGCCAGCGCTTCGACGTCGCCCACGAACTCGGCCACCTGGTCATGCACACCGACGAGGAACCGGGCAACAACATCGTCGAGAACCAGGCCAACCGCTTCGCCGCCGAGTTCCTGATGCCCCGCGCCCAGATCGCCGACCTCCTCCCCACCCGCGCCGACTGGCCCCGCCTCGCCAAGCTCAAGGAAACCTGGGGCGTCAGCCTCCAAGCGCTCCTCTACCGCGCCCGCCAACTCGGCACCATGCGCGACGTCACCTACCGCAACGCGATGACGACCATCTCCACCCGGGGCTGGCGCAGGCGCGAGCCGGGCACGGTGCTGTCGGTGGAGCAGCCCTCCCTGCTGCCCCGCGCCGTCGAACTCCTCCCCCCCGACCTGCTGGCGGCGGAGTCGCGAATCCCCCACCACCTGTTGGACGTCGTCACCTCCAGAACACCGGTCGGCTAGCCGAGGTCGCACCGGCTGGCGAGGTCACCCGAGGCGCGCGGGACAGGTGGGAGTTCCGCTGCGGCAGAAGGGATTCCGGCCGGGCGGACGACTGACATGCGCCGCGACCACACAAAGCCCGAACCGAATGTGGAGCGCGCCACCATGGGCCACCCCCGCACCCGCACCTACCGTCGAGCGATCGGTACCACGACGGAAGGTGGCCGGAATGCGGTCAGTGTCGATCGTGCTCGCCCTGCTGGCAGGCTTGCTCGTGGGGACGACACCCGCCCGCGCAGCGGCGGCGATCAGCCAGGTCACGGGTTTCGGGACCAACCCGGGCGCCCTCAAGATGTACCGCTACCAACCCGACGGCCTCCCCGCCGGGCGGCCGGTGGTGGTCGCGATGCACGGCTGCACCCAGACCGCCGCCGCCTACGGGACCGGCACGGGCTGGGTCCACCTGGCGGACCGGTGGAAGTTCACCGTGGTGCTGCCGGAACAGCAGCAGGCCAACAACCTCAACCGGTGCTTCAACTGGTTCCAGCCCACCGACACCACCCGCGGCCGGGGCGAAGCGGAGTCCATCGCCCAGATGGTCCGCCGCGCCAAGGCGGACGGCGCGGGCACGGCGTACGCCACCGGCCTGTCCGGCGGCGGCGCGATGACCTCGGTGGTGCTGGCCACCTACCCGGACCTGTTCGCGGGCGGCGGCATCGTCGCAGGCCTGCCATTCGGCTGCGCAACCTCTGTGGTCGACGCGTTCTCCTGCATGAACCCGGGCAAGGACCTCACCCCGGCCCAGTGGGCGGCCAAGGTACCGGCGCACCCGGGCCCGTGGCCGACGGTCAGCGTGTGGCACGGCACGGCGGACCACACGGTGGCACCGCTGAACCAGCAGGAGATCGTGGACCAGTGGACCGCCCTGCACGGCATCCCGCCCACCCCGTCGTTCACCGACGCGGTCGGCGGGTTCCCGCACGCGGGCTACCGCGACACCAGCGGGCGGACGGTGGTCGAAACGCACACCATCACCGGCATGGGTCACGGCCAACCGGTCGACCCGGGCACGGGAACCGGCCAGTGCGGAACGGCGGGCGCCTACATCCTCGACGTGAACGTGTGCGCGGCGTACCGGATGGGCCTGTCCTGGGGCCTCGACACCTGATCCACGCGGTGCAGCTCGTCGAATCGGTCGTGGCCTGATCGGATCGGGCACGGCGGTCGGGTTCGCCGAGGCCCTGCCCGCCAAGGCGCTGGCCGACCCGGTCGGCTGCGCCCGGGCCTCCAACAGCTCCGGTGACACCACCACCTGCACGACGGGCGTCCCCGGCGGGCAAATCCTCACCGGAACCGCGAACAACGACCTGGTCACCATGACCGGTGGGCACGGTGAACACCCTCGGCGGCACCGGAACCGTCCTCGGCGACATCGACAACGACGTCCTCAAGGCCATCGGCGCCCTCGGGCGGCACCGAAGGGGTGCCAGGCATCCTCACCAGCGGCCTCGTCACCCCTCCGTCGCACTCCACCCAGGCTGCGGCACGTACCACGGGCGGCACAGTGCGTGCCACGACAAGTGGGGCAGCTCCCGCGCCCCATGCGGCACTCCACTCCGATGGGCCAGAACCATGACTGTCCGTGAGTGTCCCGGAATGATTTTTCACCTCTGTGCCTCAGCAGTGACACCGGCGGGCTCTGTTAGGTTCGAGTCGGGGAAATACATCGAACACCATTTGTCAAACCCGGTGTCCGATGCCCCGGAACAACAATTCGCATCATCTGGGGAGCAAAGCGCAATGACAACGACAAGAATGGCGAAGAAGGCCGTCTCGGTGACCATCGCCGCACTCGCGATGTTCGGCGTCGCAGGCGGAACCGCCTACGCGGCAACCGAAACAGGCGACACGCGGGCGACCGGCGAGATGTCCGCCCTGGCGACGTGGGTCTCCCACGGGACCTACCACGTCTACGAGTGCAACAACCTTGTTGCCTTCTACGAACAGCAGGGGATCTCGGCGAAGTGCGAGTGGCACCCGCCGTTGGCAACGGATGCTCGCGAGTTGTTCGTCTGGGAGTGAACAAAACCTTGACCGGGTGATCCGGCCTCAACCCGACGGGACGCCGTCACCCGATGTCACGGGCGACGGCGTTCCCATCGGTCAGGGAGCGGAGGCGGAGGGATTTGAACCCCCGGACGGTTGCCCGTCTTCCGCTTTCAAGGCCCTCTTTTGGGGGTTTTGCCGGTCCGAGATAGTCCATTCTCGCAGGTCAGGCGGGTGAGGCCGTCCGAGCCAGTCCGAGCCCGTTGCTACACCGGTTGCTACACCTCATGAGCACCGCCCCCGTAGTGCGTTCCGCGCCTACGGGGGCGTTGTGCTACGCCGAGTATGGCGCGGAACGTGCTGCGGGCTCGCAGGGGTCCAGGGGCAGCGGTGCCCCTGGTACCAAGCAGCTCGGGCCGAAGAGGACACGACGCTGACTGACGCGGTCTGTCGGTCCCCCGGCGTACTCTGCTCGGCACCCCGTGCCGCCTGGGCGGCGTGGCGCACCCAGCGAGCACGAGGGCCGCGCCGCGCGCCCGCGCGGCCGTGAGCGAAGCGGGAGGCCGCGCCGTGGCGCGATGGATGAGAACAGCGGTGCCAAGCCGAGCAGGCCCACGGCGCCGCGCCGCGCAGGCGGCGCGGCCTTGATTCTATAGAGTCAACTTCAGCAAAGGGTAGCCATGCCTCTTTCAATGAATAGTGTAGCTAGCAACGAGATCAGTAACAAGATTACACAAATGGAGCGACTGGTTCGTGGTAGCCAAAAGATTATAAATAAGCCCGATAACGACGGAAGGGTTCCACACAGAGTTCTTCAAATAATTGGACAAACGCGCGACTTCATAGGATTCTATAATGATTTCGAGTCCGACTTTGGCAAAAGTTTTGTTCTTAATATCTCCCTCAAGCGAAGTCTTGAGTTTTCTTCGAATTTGGACGTAATTATTAGTGCGTGCGAGAAGGTTATCGCGGCATTACAAAGATTGGCCGCCGAAGATACGGCCGAGGAACTCAGCGTTGTACAAGCATTCCATGAATCTTCGAGAGCATTCGAAGTCATCGTAGGTATCTACGAAATATCCCTAATCGAAGAGATGGATTCGCTTGACGCAAGCACCATCGATAGCTTCGATCAAGAGGTTCAACGATTTAAATCAAAGTTGGCTTCGTATCAAAAAATAGAAGAGGCGAACAATACGGCAACAGAAGTGGTACGTATTGCAGAAAAGGTCAGAACAGCTGCGGGGGAAGTTGGCGATGTAATTCTAGGGCGCCATTTTCAAGCTATCGAAACTAGAGAACGCAGCACTGCTAATCGACTTCGACTGGCAGCAGCATTTATTCTAGTTGCAATCGGGTTACTTGCGATTGCAACTCTTCTGCGCAGCAATAGTTCCAGTCCGAGCATAGCAACGGTCTTGCTGCATGTCGTCGGGATTCTTCCTTTTGGCATTCTAGGCGCCTATCTGGGAAGGGAATCTTCCAAGCACCGATTAGAAGCAGAATGGGCAGCCGAATATAACGCGCTACTGATGACGTTCGATGCCTTCATCGCCCCCCTCTCGGCCGCAAACCAAAATGATCTGCGCCACGAATTCGGAAAGAAATTGTTTGTCAACTCGCGGGTCAAGCAAGCAGGCGAACCAGGGCCAAGTACTTTGAATGAAATTTCTACCCTTATCGACCGATTTTCCCCGTCGACACAAAGCGGAAAATCTGCCTGAACTTTAGCACCGGATTACTATAAAATCTACCTAATTTCCGAATCTTTCAATTACAAGATCAGATAGAGGTCCGAGCGTAGCATCCTTTCCGGTTTTGTTGGCGAACGCTACGCGCACCACCCCTGCCCGCCACCCAGCAATCATGTCGGAAATAGAATCTCCAATGAACACCGCTTCTTGGGGATTGCAATTCATTTCGTTCAGAGCTTCCTCAATGAGGTGCGGGTCAGGCTTCAATCTGTCAGCACACTCCGGCGTACGGCCCGCTATTAGCGAGATCGAATCCGTCAAGTTGTGGGCGTTGATATATTTACGAATCGCTTTAGTGCTATTGTTGCTAACTATTGCGAACGGAATTCCTTGGAGCTTCCATTCAGAGATAAATTCGCGCACGCCAAATGTTTCCTCGGCCGAGACAACTGCTAGCTGTTCAAGCCTAGCCAGTTCGCCTTCAACCGCCGCCGCATCCACCGCAGCATCAGATACGGCGTACGAAAGAATCTCGAATGGGTCCACACTGTTAACGCACGAACCCCCTGGTGAGCCGGATCGGAGTACGAACTCTCGTAAGCGCGTAGCAACTTCACTGGCTGATAAACCAGAGAATACCGAGCAAACTGGCCCGTCGAAATCGAGCAGTACCAATTTGGCGTGACTAATCCGTGTCAGAAAATCTGGCCAATCGTGGCGCGCAATCATAGGGCGTACTCGTCGGCGAGGGTGGTCCACATGCTGTCGAACCAGATGCGAGCTTGGGTGACGTATTGACTGGTTGTGACTGAGTGTTGGAAGAGTAGTGCGTCTTTACCCATGAGGTCGTACATCGGGGTTGGGGTGCCTTCTAGGTCGATGGTGTGAGGGACGACGGGGTAGAAACCGAAGAAGGCTTCGGTGTTGTTGAGGATGTATAGCTTGAACAGTGGGGCGGCGTGGTGGACCTTGACGATTGCTTCGGATTTCTCGACCAGACCGAGGGAATGGAGCTCGGCGAAGGAGTCGGTGATGGCTCCGAGGTGACGGCGCATGATGCTGTGTGCTCGGGCTCTGAACTCTGGTGAGTCGGCGCGATCTTCGGCTCGGCAGGGGATGGTCATGGGGGCTGTGGTGTCTGGGACCAGGATGCGGACGGCAATAGATTGAGGGCGTAGCTCACCGGAGCGGATTTGGTCAAGGGGTTCTTGCATGGCTCCATGGAGGGTTTCGCCGGAGAAGCCTGCGAAGTCGATGGTGACGTGGTCCGCAGTGAAGGCGGTGGCGATGTGGGGACGCAGGCCGATGGGGCGGGCGGTCTTCTCGGTTCCGGCCTTGGTGGGCGGTTGGGCTTCGACCACGGTGTCTGAGGTGGGGCGGGGTTCGGGGGTCTGTGGGGTGGGAATGCTGTCGGGGACGTAGTCGAGGTGGCCGGAGTGGGGGGCGAACAGCCTGTCGGCGGTCCAGTTGGGGAACATGGCTTCGAGGATGCGGCAGTGGTCGGCGTAGGGTAGGCCGAGGAGTCTGCCGGAGAGCCACTTGTAGAATTGGGCGCGGCCTGGGTGCTTGCCGATCATGTGCGGCTCGATGCGTTTCGCCACGCGGTCGTACTCTCGGCAGAAGGCTTGGTGGCCCTGTAGGTGGCGCTGCCTGAGCAGGACTTTGAGTGCGATCTCGGTGTCTGGCATTTGGTCCCCCGTGTCGGTCAGAGAGACGACGGTAGCACCGAGAGTGTACTTAGAGTGGATTTTCGCAGACCAGGAAGCTCCAAGGTGTACCTAGCTGGCCTCTGGAGCAGACAGATTTGGGCCGAATCTGGTATCAGCGGCCGAAACTGCGGTCGCCTGGGTCAGGGAGGTTCGATCATGGCGATTCCCAGAGGGCACAGGTTCCCCGTCGCGTTCGGGGAGGCGTTTCCGCAGGGTTTGGTGCTGATGGGGGAGGTGGCGCCGGACACCGAGTACCAGTCGCGGGAGGACCGGTCGGCGGGGCGGCCGGTGCGGCAGAAGGTGGACGAGGTGACGGGTAAGCGGCAGTGGAAGGCCACCGTGACCGACCCGTCCGAGGTCAACTCCAAGCGGGCCTCGTTCGACCTGGTGTTGCTCGCTGACGTTCAGCCGGTGCCGACCACGGCGGAGGTGTTGCCGGGGTTGCGGCCGGTGGAGCTGGACGGGCTGACCGCTGAGCCCCGGGTGGCGGGGAACGGTGAGTTCAAGTACCAGGCGTACGTGTTCCGGGCGACGGGGTTTCGCGCGGCGGGGTCGGGCGCGGGGTCGCGGCCGTCTCGGGGTGCTGGTGAGTCGGAGAAGGCGGCGTGATCGTGGCGACTTCCGAGCCAGCCGGGGCCGAGTTCGCCTTGCCGGTTCCCGGGTCCGGTGCTGTGGGTGGCGTTCCGGTGGAGGTGGTGAACAGGTGGGAGGACGCGTACCGCAGGTACGGGCACGCCTCGGCGATGGTCGCGTCGGCTCCCCCGGGAGACCCGGAAGCGGCTCGGGCAATGGCGGAGACCTCGGCGGAGGTGGCGACCGCTTGGCGTGAAATCGCCGCGCACTGCGGGGGCACGTGGTGGTCGTTGGCGGCGGTCGAGGCATCGGCACAGGCGTTCGAGAACCAGGCGTCGGACTGGTCGGCTCGGGTCTCACAGATCCGGGCGTCACGGTCTCGGCGGATTCGGGGGCCACGATGACACGGCGGTCGAAGCCCACCCGGTCGCCGGAGTCCATCCGCACGTTGCAGCAGGCACACGCGTACCTGGAGCCTCGGCGGCCGGTGGATTCGGCTCCGGCCGTGGAGCGGGTGGCGTTTTTCCGGGAGTCGGCGCGGATCTATGCGGCGGTGGCGGAGACGGACCGGTTCCATCACCACGAGGCGCTGTACTGGGCCACCCGGGAGCGGGAGCACGCCCAGGCGGCGCAGGCGGAACTGGACCGGGGCAAGGGGGTGGCTCGGGTTGCTCGTCATGCGTGAAAGCGAGGGTGCCGCAGTGCCGTTGTCGTTTGTGTCGGTGGCGCGGTTGGCGTTGGCGTCGGTGGTGCGCGATGAGGCGGCACGGTTCGGGTACACGTGTCGGTCGCTGGCGGAGTTGACCGGGATGTCCTCGGCCACGGTCAACCGGTGCATGATGGGCAAACGCGACATCTCCGAATACGAGCTGGGGGCGTTCGGGGCCGCGTTCGGGTGGGGAGGGGAGACCCGGGACCGGGTTCGCCGGTTGTGGGTCACCAGCGTCACCGGGGCCGGAGAGGTCCAGCACCGGGATGAGGTGTTGGCCTGCCTGCACGCGATGACCCGGGAATCGGTGGTGGTGGCGCCGTGGGTGCTGCCGGCGAGGTTGCGCACCTCCGGTTACCACTGCCTGCTCACCGGGCGGCTCACGAGGCTGGAGGATCGGCGGCCGTGGGAGGCGGGGCAGCACACCACTGTGTATCTGACCCGGCAGGCGGTCACCATGCCTTCGGCGCTTCCGGCGCACCAGCGGGCGGAGCAGTTCGCCTACCTGGGCACCCTGGCCGGGAGTGAACACGTGCGCTTGCGGTTCCTGCCCGGTCAGATCACCGGCGTACACGGACTGGAACCGTTCGAGGTGGTACGGCTGCGCAACGCCACCCGGTACGTCCGCCTGGACCACCACGGGGTGACCACCTTGTTGGACAACCCGGGGGACGTGCGCGCCTACCGGAAGGTGTTGGACTACCTCGACTCCGTGGCCACGCCGTCATCCGAGTGGCGGAATTGGTTGCGGGAGCACTGACCCGGAAAGTCCACATCAGACAGAGGTGACCGCGTCTCGGTGACGTGGCGATGGCCCATGCCCTTTGTTGGGGCGTAATGGAAAAGGGGCACAGAAGCGGTTGGGTTTGGCGGCCTCCGCTTCTGTGCCTGTCCACTCGCAGGAGCAGACAATGGCAACCTTAGAAGATCACCACGGGACCTGGTCAAGCCCTGGCGCCCGTCCGCACCCCGAAACGGTTCGTCTTTTCGGGGGTCGGCGATGACTCGACGTGACAAGTGGGTCGATCCCGCTCCGTTGGAGGTGGCCCGGCCTCGGCTGCCGTGGTGGACCCTGCTGCCCGGTGGGGTCAAGCTCGTCCTGTCCCCGATCGCCTTGGTGGTCGTCGCGGCGTGGGTCGTGGCCAAGGTGGTGCGGGTGGCTTGGTACTACCCGACCACGGTCGCTCTGGGGCTGGTCGGGGTGTGGGTGTACTCGGTGAACGGGTGGGTGCTCGGCGGCCTGGCCCTCGTTGTGGGTGTGGGGTCGGCGGTGTGGTGGTGGCGGGACTCCGACGGCTTCCACACCCGAGTCCGGTGGGTGCGGACGGGGGTTCGGCGGGCGTCGGTGTACGCGCCGCAGTGGCGGACGGTCATGCGGCTGGCCTCGCTGGACGGGAAGGTGCGGGGGCGGGAGTACCTGCCGACGCTGCGGCGGACCCGGTCGGACTGGTGGCGGGACACCGTGCACGTGCGGATGGTCAAGGGTCAGGCCCCGGAGCAGTGGGAGGTGCGGGCCTCGGGGTTGGCGCACGCGTTCGGTGCGCGGTCGTGTCGGGTGCGGGTGACCCGGCCTGGGGCGTTGGCGTTGGACCTGGTGCGTTCTGATCCGCTGGCGACTGTGCTGCGGGTTCCGGCGTTGGTTGAGGACGCCGTAGTGGATCTGCGTCGGGTGACCATCGGGCGTACCGAGAGCGGCAAGCCGTGGCGGCTCAAGCTCCTGGGCGGGCAACACCTGGTCGTCGGGGTGCAGGGGGCGGGGAAGGGGTCGGTGCTGTGGTCGACCCTGTGGGGCATTGCCCCGTTGCTTCGCAGTGGTGGTGTGCGGCTGGTGGGGATTGATCCCAAGGGTGGGATGGAACTGGGGCAGGCCCCGGAGCTGTTCGACCGGTTGGTGTTCGACAACGGGCCTGACGCGGTTGAGGTGCTGGAAGGGCTCGCTGAGGACGTGCGGGAGCGGGCTGGGCGGTATCGGGGTGTGCGTCGGTGGTGGTCGCCGGAGACGGATGAGCCGTTCACGCTGTTGGTGGTCGACGAGTTGGCCGACCTGATCGCCTACCAGCCGGATCGGAAGTTGCGGGAGCGGGCGCAGGGGGCGTTGCAGACGATCACCTCGCAGGGGCGGGCGCCTGGGTTCGGGGTGCTCGGGCTGGTTCAGGACCCGCGCAAGGAGATCGTGCCGTTCAGGAACCTGTTCACCACTCGCACCGCTCTGCGGCTGGATGAGGCGGTGCAGGTCGACATGGTGTTGGGCGACGGTGTGCGGGCTCGTGGTGCCAATGCGCACGACATCAGCGAGCACACGCCGGGCGTGGCGTGGGTCAAGGAGGACGGGCGCCGTGAACCCGTGCGGGCTCGGGCGTTCTACCCGACTGACAGTGATCTGGTGGAGCTGCGGCACTTCGTGACCGGGACGTCGGCCGCGATCGTGCCGTTCCCCGATCGGGAGGTCAGGGGTGGTGAGGCAGCATGAGCGAGCAGGACGCGACCGTGGTCAAGCTGCGTGGGCCGTTGGCGGCGGACGTCATCGTCGCGGCGGCGGAGCGGCACGGGGTGTGTGTGCGGCCGTTCACTATGGAGGTCACCGACTCCGGTACCGGGGCTGTGCGGTACGTCGGCGTCCCGTGTGGCTCCACTGTGGAGTCGGTGTGCGCTCCGTGTGCGAAGAAGGCCAAGGCGTTGCGGATGGTCCAGTGCAGGGAGGGTTGGCACCTCGACGCCGAACCGGTCGATCAGCGGGGCAAGCCGACCTCTGATCAGCGGGCCGTGGTCGAGTACCGCGCCGATCTGGTCGCCGCTTACCGGGAGTCGGTCGAGACGGGGGAAGCAGGGCACGCGGACGAGCTGCGGGACGAAATCCGGGTGGTCGATAACGAGCTGCACGCGATGGGGGTCCGGGGCAGGCTGCCCAACCCGGACGATCCGGGCAAGCGGGCTCCGAAGCGGTCGACCAAGCGGCGGCAGGACGCGCCGGACCTGCCTCGGCTCAAGGTGGCTCGGCGCACGCTCGGGCGGGAGTACGCCGGGGGCTATCGGCCGTCGATGTTCGTCACCTTGACCTGTGATTCCTACGGTCCGGTCCGGGGTGACGGGTCTCCGGTCAACCCGGGCGCCTATGACTACCGGCGGGCCGCGCGGGATGCGGTGCACTTCGCCTCCCTGGTCGATCGGTGGTGGCAGAACCTCCGGCGTGCTGTCGGTTGGGACGTGCAGTACTTCGCCACGGTCGAGCCGCAGAAGCGGACCGCCCCGCACCTGCACGCGGCGTTGCGGGGGTCGATCCCGCACGAGGTGATCCGCCAGGTGACGGCGGCGACGTACTTGCAGGTGTGGTGGCCGCCGCACGACGAGCCGGTGTACGGGGGTTACCGGCTGCCGGTGTGGGACCACGACGGCAGGGGATTTGTCGACCCGGACACCCGCGCTGCCCTGCTCACCTGGGCGGATGCGGTGGACCAGGTGGAGGCGCCTGCCCATGTGGCGACCTTCGGCAGGCAGGTGCACTCCAAGGGCATCCTGGGCGGCTCGGAAGAGGCCGGGCGGCACATCGGGTATCTGACGAAGTACCTCACGAAGTCCACCGGGGAGGTCGTGGAGGCCACCACCGACGCTCAGCAGGCCCACCACAACCGGCTGCACGCGGAGTTGGAGCGCACGCCGTGTTCGCCCCGGTGCGCGGTCTGGCTGCTCTACGGGGTCCAACCGGTCGGTGCCTCGTCGAAGACCACCCCGGGGCACTGCCGGGGGCGGGCTCACCGGCGCAGCACCCTGGGGCTTCCCGGGCGGCGGGTGCTGGTGTCGCGGAAGTGGTCCGGCAAGACCCTCGCTGAGCACAAGGCCGACCGGAAGACCTTCGTGCACCGGATGCTTGCGGCGGTCGGCATCAGCAAGCCGCCGGAGGACGCTTCGCGCCTTGTCTGGCGCAAGCTCGCTCCCGGCGACCAGAACGCGCCACCACGGGCGCACCTGCTCATGCACGCGATTTCCGAACGGATCACCTGGCGGGCCGAGTACGAACGCGCCTTGCTCGCCGCTCAGCCGCCACCCGGCGACGGTGGATCGAATCTTTCGGCAACTCAGCAAGCGGCTTGATCAATAAAGGGGGTGGGGAGATGGATCGAAAGCTGTACCGGGTCGAAGAAGTCGCCCGGATCATGCAAATCGGGAGGTCGAAGGTGTTCGACTTGATGCGGACGGGAGAGTTGGCTTCGGTGAAGATCGGGGGTAGTCGGAGGGTGCCCGCGCGGGCCATTGACAGCTACCTGGATCGGCTGATGGATGAGGCGGCGTAATGGCGCGGCGGCAGCGGTCGAACGGGGAGGGGTCTGTCTACCAGCGGGCGGACGGGCTGTGGGTCGGTGCGGCCTTCGTGCTGACGACCTCTGGTCATCGCAAGCGGGTGGTGGTGTCGGCGACGACTTCGGAATTGGCGTGGGAGCGCCTGCGGAAGAAGATCGCGTCGTCGGACGCGGGGATTCCGGTTGCGGCGGACAGTTGGACGGTCGAGGACTTCCTGCGGTACTGGTTGTCCACGGTTGACGGGGAACTCCAGCCCCGGACGGTCGAGGGTTATCGGGGAGTGGTCAACCGGCACCTGATTCCGAGCCTGGGGTCAAAGAAACTGGATCGGCTTTCCGCGTCGGACGTGCGCGTTTTCATGACGAAGCTGCGGAATCGCTGTCGGTGTTGCGTGGACAACCTCGACGCGAAGCGGCCGAAGAGTCAGCGCAAGTGCTGTTCGGTCGGAAAGTGCTGCGAGCAGTTCCCGTCGAAGCGGACTGTGCAGCAGGTGCACGCTGTCCTGCGGAACGCCCTGCAACAGGCGATGCGGGAGGAGTTGATCGCGCGGAACGTGGCGAAGCTGGTCAAGGTCTCGGTGCCGAAGTACGACGTCAACCGGGGTCTGACGTTCGAGCAGGCGAAAGCGCTGCTCAAAGCCGCTGAGGGGGACCGACTGGAGGCGCTGTACGTGCTGGCCGTCTTCATGGGCCTGCGGCGGGGCGAACTGCTGGGGCTGCGCTGGTCGGATATCGACTGGGACGGCTGGGAGCGCCTGTGCGCGGATCATCGGGAGAGGTTCTGCGAGGACTGCGCGGAGGACTACTCCCCCACGCTCAGGGTGCGGAACACGCTCCAGCGCGTGGGCTCTGAGCTGGTGTTCCTCGGACCCAAGACGGAGTCCTCCAAACGGGTCAGCCCGCTCATCGCGGTGTGTCGGGAGGCGTTGTTGGAGCACTGGGACCGGCAGGATGACGAGCGGGAGGCCGCAGCGCATTGGGAGGGCCTTGACCTGGTCTTCTGCACTCCTACCGGCGGGCCGCTGGACCCGTCCAACCTGCGGTCGCAGTGGCACCCGATGCGGCAGCGGGCGGGCCTCGGTGACGTGCGGTTCCACGACCTGCGGCACTCGTGCGTGACGCTGCTGCTCAAGCTCGGGGTGCCGCCGCACGTGGTGCGCGACATCGTGGGGCACGCCGACATCCACGTGACCATGACCATCTACGCCTCGGTGACCCTGGATGACAAGCGGGAGGCGCTGCGCAGGCTGTCCGACGAGATGGGGCGCTGACCTGCGGTTATGGGCGCGTTGCTACACCCGTTGCTACACGAAGGGGGTGTCAACCATCCACAAGGAACAGTCGACACCCCCTCTGACCTGCGGAGGCGGAGGGATTTGAACCCCCGGACGGTTGCCCGTCTTCCGCTTTCAAGGCGGATGCATTCGGCCGCTCTGCCACGCCTCCCGGCCCGCTCAGGGTAGACCCGGCGGGTCAGGTGGTGTCGAGGTGGGCGATCACGCGCTCGAAGACCGCGGCGATGACCTCCTGCTCCTCGGGGGTCATCAGGTCGACGAGGTGGGCGCGGACGCCTTCGACGTGGGTGGGGGCGGCGGCGGTGAGGGCTTCCTGGCCTCGGGGGGTGATTTCGGCGACCACGCCGCGGGCGTCCTCGGCGCAGTCGACGCGGCGGACGAGGGCTGCCTTCTCCAGGCGGGAGATCTGGTGGGACAGCCTGCTCTTGGAGGAGGCGACCTGGCCGGCGAGTTGGCTCATGCGCATCTGCCCGTTCTCGCATTCGGACAGTCGGACCAGCACCTCGTAGTCCGGGAGGGCCAGTCCGTGCTTGTCCTGCAGCTCGCGGTTGAGCTGCTGGCGCAGCAGTTCGCTGCCGATGACGTACGCCCGCCAGGCCCGCATCTCGTCCGGGAGGAGCCACCGGGGTTCGGTCCGCACTGTTGTCACGCGTCCAGGTTACGGCGTTCACCTGCCGGGTCTGGTCTTCGCCATGTTGACCGGGCAGACTCCAGCACCTTGCGCTCGATCGGGTGATGCGGGCGCCCGGACGGAGGACTGATGACGGTTTCCACTCGACTGGCGACCCGCTTGGCGGCGTTCGCGGCGGCCACCCTCGCCGCCGGGGTGCTCGGGGCGACGGCCGCCGAGGCGACACCCGCGCCTGCCAGGACGGCAGACCTGCGGTTGATCTCCTTCAACGACCTGCACGGCAACCTGACGCCACCCGCCGGGTCGTCCGGGCGGGTCACCCTGCCGGACGGCACGGCGGTGGACGCGGGTGGGGCCGCGTACCTGGCCACGCACGCCAAGCGGTTGCGCGGTGAGGTGAAGAACTCGCTGCTGCTCACGACCGGGGACAACATCGGGGCCTCGCCGCTGAACTCGGCGCTGTTCCACGACGAGCCGACCGTGGCGTTCCTGAACCTGATCGGGGTGCAGGCCAACGTGGTCGGCAACCACGAGTTCGACGAGGGCTACCGGGAGCTGCTGCGGATGCAGTTCGGCGGGTGCCACCCGACCGACGGCTGCCAGTTCCGCCCGACCTTCACCGGGTCGAAGTTCCCGTACCTGGGGGCGAACGTCACCTTCGACAACGGTTTCCCGGCGCTGCTGCCCTTCACCGTGAAGTCCGTCGAGGGCGTGCCGGTGGCGATCATCGGGGTGACGCTGGAGGACCTGCCGTCGCTGGTCGTGCCGAGCGGGGTCGAGGGCCTCAGGTTCGGTGACGAGGTCCAGGCGCTCAACTCGACCTCGAAGCTGCTGGACAAGGTGGGGGTCAAGACGCAGGTGGTGCTGATGCACCAGGGCGACAACACCGAGGCCGGTTCGGGCCCGGACGACTGCCGCACGCTGCCCGGTCCGGCGCGGGCCATCGCCACCGCCGCGTCGCCCTCGCTCGACGTGTTCTTCACCGGGCACAGCCACCAGCAGTACAACTGCGTGGTGACCGACCCGGCGGGCAAGCCGCGCACGCTGATCCAGGGCGCCTCGTTCGGGCGGCTGCTCTCGGTGGTCGACCTCAAGATCGACAAGAGGACCAAGGACGTGGTGCGGACGGCGACCGTCGCGCACAACGAGATCGTGACCCGCACCGTCGCCCCGGACCCGGCGGCGCAGGCGCTGGTCGAGGAGGCCACCACCAAGTCGGCCCCGATCGCCAACCGGCAGATCGGCACCATCACCGCCGACCTGGTCCGGGCCGCCGCGCCGTCCGGGGAGACCCCGCTCGGCGACGTGATCGCGGACGCGCAGCTCGCGGCGACCAGCGGCAACAACGCCGTGATCGCCATGACCAACCCCGGTGGCATCCGCACCGACCTGACCTACGCCTCCTCACCCGCGGGTGAGGGCGACGGCGTGGTGACCTACGGCGAGGCGTTCGCGGTGCAGCCGTTCGCCAACATCATGCAGACCATCACGCTCTCCGGCGCGCAGCTCAAGGCCGTGCTGGAGCAGCAGTGGCAGCCGAGGCCCGACGGCACGGTGGTCACCCGCTTCCTGCAGGTCTCGGACTCGCTGCACTACACGTGGTCGCAGTCGGGGACCCAGGGCAACCGGGTCTCGGCCATCACCGTGGCGGGGGTGCCGGTCGACCCGGCCGCCCCGTACCGGGTGTCGGTGAACAACTTCCTCGCCGCGGGCGGGGACGGGTTCACCGAACTGGTCAACGGCACCGACCTCGTCGGTGGTCCGATCGACCTGGACGCGCTGGCGGCCTACCTGAGCGCCAACCCGGGGATCGCGCCGCCCGCGCCGACCCGGGTCACGGTCGTCCCGTGACCGTGCGCGACCGGAAACCGCGCATGTGACGCCGAGCAGCGCACCGAGCGGCCCGCACCCCACAGTGGGGTGCGGGCCGCCCCATTTCCCCTGCCGCACAGGAGAAGCGTGATCCTCCGTTGAGGACGGTCACCGGTTCGTGGACTTGCCCGCGGCGTGGTCCGGGGCGCAGCATTGAGTGCAGACGGCAGGCCCGGTTCCGGGACACAGCAGTCCGATGTGTCCGGCACACCGCGCCCTCCGGGAAGGGGTAGGTGATGCGGTGATCGTGCGAAGTACCCGCAGTGGTGGTCCGCGGACTGCGCCCCCGCGGCCGTGCCGATCGCATCGGGACGGACGTGGTCGAGGGCAGTGATCCCCCGTCGGACATCGACGGTGCCCGGGTGCGCGGGACGCACCCGATCCGCACCACGACGCTGTTGAGCTCCGCCTCGGCGACCTCTCCCGGCTCGGCCGCGGGGGCTCCACCGCCGGCCCGGCGCGGCGTCGGACCACTACGGAGGACGGGGAGACGCCCGGTGCCGTGCCACCGACCCGGCACCGGGCGTTCCCCCACCCGTACTGCTCCACCCGCAGCACTCCATCTGCGCTCGGGCAGCGCGCTGCCTTATCGTGGGCGCGACGACTCGACGACACGGGGTGGCCAGTGGAGTTCAACGACGACGTAGCCCTCGACACGTCGCAGGTGCAGGACACGCGCGGTTCCGGTGGCGGCGGCATCGGCGGCCGGGTCGCGCTGGGCGGCGGTGGGGTCGGCATCATCGGCGCGATCCTCTACTTCGTGCTCTCGCAGCTCGGCGGCCTGCCCGCGGGTTCCGGCGGTTCACCGCTGGGCCTCGACGACGTGCAGTCCGGGCAGTCGGTGAGCAGCGCGGACCTGTCCCAGGAGTGCCGGACCGGCGCCGACGCGAACGCCAAGGAGGACTGCGCGCTGGTCGCGGTCATCAACTCCATCCAGGGCTACTGGACCGACCAGTTCGCCAGGTCCGGGTCGCGGTACCAGCTCGCGACCACCAACTTCTTCACCGGCGGCGTGCGCACCGGCTGCGGCAGCGCCACCTCCGACGTGGGCCCGTTCTACTGCCCCGCCGACTCCGAGGTGTACATCGACCTGGCGTTCTTCAAGGAGCTGGAGACCCGGTTCGGCGCCCAGGGCGGCACGTTCGCCGAGGCCTACGTGCTGGCCCACGAGTACGGCCACCACGTGCAGAACCTGCTGGGCACCTCGGCGAAGGTCCGCGAGGGCACCGGTCCCACCTCCGACGGGGTGCGGCTGGAGCTGCAGGCCGACTGCTACGCGGGCGTGTGGGCCAACCACGCCACCACGGTGCCCACCTCCAGCGGCCAGCCGCTGATCAAGTCCATCACCCAGGACGACATCAACCGCGCCCTGGACGTGGCCGCGCGCATCGGCGACGACTACATCCAGAAGAACCTCGGTGGCGGCCGGGTCGACGAGAGCCAGTTCTCGCACGGCTCCTCAGCCCAGCGGGAGAAGTGGTTCAGCACCGGCTACCAGACCGGCAACCCGACCAGTTGCGACACCTTCGCCGCCCGCAACCTGGGCTGACGACCCGGAACCGGGCAAAGCAGGAGCCCCCGCGACCGGTGGTCGCGGGGGCTCCTGTGCGTCGCGGTGCGGACTAGCTGACGACCTCGTGGTCGTCGTGGGTCGGGGCCGCGGCACGGGCCGACTTGGTCTGAGCCGACTTGGTTTGGGCCGCCTTGACCGCCTTGGCGCGGGCCGCGCGCGGCGGGACGCCGTTGACGTCCTCGGTGCTGATCGCGTAGGACGCGGTCACCCAGGCGATCGCGTCGGAGTTGCGGTCCAGGGCGGTGCGGTCCACGTTGCCGAGGTTGTCGCACCGCTGGTGGTAGCAGCCGTCGTAGGCCACGCCCGCCCGGCCGCCCCAGAGGTCGGCCTGCTCCTGGGTCTTGACGCCCTCGGCGCCGGTGAACAGGCCACCGGCCGGGATGCCGTTGG